>NZ_DAJPEN010000001.1:0-630466 GCF_025993685.1 Bacteroides mediterraneensis
GAAGTTTACGCCGGCCGATATCCTGCAGAAGATTCACGACTATCACATCACCTCGCTTTGTGCACCTCCTACCATCTACCGTTTCCTGATTCGGGAGGATTTGTCGAAGTACGACTTGTCGTCGCTGGAATATTGTACCACAGCGGGCGAGGCTCTGAACTACTCGGTGTATGAGACCTTCAAGCGTATCACGGGTATCCGTCTGATGGAGGGTTTCGGACAGACGGAAACGGCCCTGACACTGGCTACTTTCCCATGGATGGAACCCAAACCGGGCAGTATGGGCGTGCCTAATCCGCAGTATGATATTGATTTGCTGAAACCGGACGGCCGTTCGGCGGAAGATGGAGAACAAGGGCAGATTGTGGTGCGTACCGACAAGGGCAAACCGCTGGGACTGTTTAAGGAATACTATCGCGACCCGGCTTTGACGCACGAGGCATGGCATGACGGAGTGTATTATACCGGCGATGTGGCCTGGCGTGATGAGGACGGTTACTACTGGTTTGTGGGCCGTGCCGACGATGTCATCAAGAGCTCCGGCTACCGTATCGGCCCGTTCGAGGTGGAAAGTGCCCTGATGACCCATCCGGCGGTGGTGGAATGTGCCATTACCGGTGTACCCGACGAAATCCGCGGACAGGTGGTGAAAGCTACCATCGTATTGGCAAAGGATTACAAGCAGAAAGCCGGGCCGGAACTGGTGAAGGAATTGCAGGACCACGTGAAACGGGTGACGGCGCCTTACAAGTATCCGCGTGTTATCGAATTTGTGGATGAATTGCCGAAAACCATCAGCGGAAAAATCCGCCGGGTGGAAATTCGTCAGAAAGACAATGCGTAACTGGATAGATATTCAGAAAGCCGGGATGCCTTCAGAAAGCGTTCCGGCTTTTTGTTGCTGTCGGGACTCAAATGCGCGAGTCGGCTCCCCACATCATTTTCTCGCGCAAGGTGTTGAAGAAAGAATGATGGCAGCGTTTCACGATGCGGATGTAATGTTCTCCCCGGCGGATGGTCAGCCGGCTGCCTTCGCGGAAGGTTTCGCTGCGGCCGTCGATGGCAATCAGGAAATTGTGGCTGCGGCTTTCCACCTCCAGGGTGATTTCCCAGTCGTCCCGAATCACGATAGGGCGCACGTTGAGGCTGTGCGGGGCTACGGCGGTCAGGCTGATGGTGCCGCTCTGGGGAACCAGAATCGGACCGCCCACACTGAGAGAATACCCCGTGGAGCCGGTAGGAGTGGCCACAATCAGTCCGTCGGCCTGATATACGTTCAATAATTCTCCGTTGATATAAGCCCGGATGGAAATCATGGACGAACTGTCACGCTTCAGAATGGCGATTTCATTCAGTCCGTAGGGATATCCTTTCAGTACCTGCCCGTTGCTGGTCAGTTTCAAGACCCTTCGCGGTTCGGCCAGGTACATTCCCTGATGAATCTCTTCGAAGGTCTCCTCCATCTGGTCGGGCGTAATGTCGGCCAGGAACCCCAGGCGCCCGGTGTTGATGCCCAGTATGGGAATCTCCTTGTTGCCCACCAGACTGGCGGTTTTCAGGAAGGTGCCGTCGCCGCCGATGCTGAGTGCCATATCTGCTGTAAAGTCGTCATGACCGTTGAAAATCTCCAGTCCCGTCAGGTCGGCGCAGGTATGCAGGCGCAGGAACTCGTAGAATTCCCGGTGAATGCAAATGTCTGCTTCCTTGTGCCGGAGAATCTCCAGCAGATGAGTCACGTGGGCCGATTTATGTTCCTGATACGTATTTCCAAAGAGGGCGAATTTCATCTTCCGCTGCATATAGGGTGTTTTTTATCAATCTTTTTAAGAATAAACATGGCAAGTTTCTCGTAAAACCTGCTAACTTTGCACGATGTTGATGCAAAGATAGCGAAAGGCGAGAGTAGAGACAAACGAAAAACAAAGTTTTTCGATTGGGCTATGCCGAGCCGCCTCCTGTCTTCTTAAAAGATAACGAAATTCATGGAATATGACTAAATTAAGTGTGAATATAAACAAGGTGGCTACGCTTCGTAATGCGCGGGGCGGAAACAACCCGGATGTAGAGAAAGTGGCACTGGACTGCGAGCAGTTTGGGGCGGAAGGTATTACGGTTCACCCGCGTCCGGATGAACGGCATATCCGCTACTCGGATGTGTATGCCTTGCGCCCGGTGTTGAAATCAGAGTTCAATATTGAAGGTTATCCCTCGAAAGAATTTGTCGACCTGGTATTGAAGGTAAAACCGACTCAGGTGACTTTGGTCCCGGATACGCCCGACCAGATTACCTCCAACTGTGGTTGGGATACCAAAACGCATCAGGCTTTCTTGACAGAGCTGATGGATACGTTCGGTGAAGCAGGCATCCGTACTTCTATCTTTGTGGGGACAGACTTGGAACTGATTGAATATGCAGCCAAGACAGGGGCCGATCGGGTAGAGTTGTACACGGAACCTTATGCTTCTCTTTATCCCAAGAATCCGGAAGCAGCTGTGGCTCCGTTTGTGGAGGCCGCCGACCGGGTACATAAACTGGGTATGGGACTGAATGCCGGACATGATTTGAGCCTGGTGAACCTGAAGTATTTCCATGATCATATTCCTTGGCTGGATGAGGTATCCATCGGCCATGCTTTGATATGCGACGCATTGTATTTAGGATTGAAGAAAACCATTGAAGAATATAAAAATTGCCTTCGTTAAATTATGATGACATTAACTTTACTGGCTGCCGCTCAGGCTGTAGCCGACACAATGGCCGGAGCAAATCCGGTGCTGACTCCGGTTTCTTCCGGTGAGCCACAGATGAATCTTTGGGACATGGCCTGCAAGGGAGGCTGGATTATGATTGTACTGGCTGTGATGTCGGTAATCGCTTTCTATATTTTCTTTGAACGGGCAGTAGCCATCCGTAAGGCAGGAAAGGATGACCCTTTGTTTATGGACCGCATCCGCGACTACATCAAGTCGGGTGAAATCAAGTCGGCCATCAACTATTGCCGCATTACGAACACTCCTTCGGCCCGCATGATTGAGAAGGGTATCACCCGTATGGGCCGTCCGGTAGCTGATGTGCAGGCCGCTATCGAGAATACCGGAAACATTGAAGTGGCCAAGCTGGAAAACGGCTTGTCTATCATGGCCACTATTTCGAGCGGGGCACCGATGTTGGGATTCCTCGGTACGGTGACCGGTATGGTGCGTGCCTTCTGGAACATGGCCAACGCGGGCAATAACATCGACATCACTTTGCTGTCGAGCGGTATTTACGAAGCCATGATTACGACGGTGGGCGGACTGGTGGTCGGCATTGCCACGATGTTTGCCTACAACCATCTGGTGTACCGTGTGGACAAGGTGGTCAGTCAGATGGAAGCACGCACACTGGCCTTCATGGACTTGTTGAATGAACCGACTGAAAAATAAACGCGTATGGCATTAAAGAGAAGACAGAAAATATCACCCAGCTTCAGCATGTCGTCCATGACCGACCTGATTTTCCTGCTGCTGATATTTTTTATGATCACTTCTACCATGGTATCGCCGAATGCCATCAAGGTGCTTCTGCCCCAAGGTTCGGAGCAGACTTCGGCCAAGCCTATGGCGCGGGTGATCATTGATAAAGACCTGAACTATTACGGTGCTTTCGGCAACGAGGATGAAATGCCGCTGGCCATCGATGAGGTGGCTGCGTTTCTTCAGGAATGTGCCCGGAAAGAACCGGAAATGTATGTAGCCCTGTATGCCGACGAGTCCATTCCGTATCGTGAAATCGTCCGGGTACTGAATATTGCGAACGAGAATCATTTCAAGATGGTCCTGGCGACTCGCCGTCCGGATAAAAACTAAAAAGCAGAGTGACGTTGAAAAAAAATAAGGTAATCGGAATTGTATGTACGGTGGTTTTGCACCTGCTGGTGTTGCTGCTGCTGTTTCTTCTGAAGCTGACCGTACCGGCAGAACAGGAGGAAGGCGGTGTGCCCGTGATGCTGGGCAATACGGAACTGGCGGGAGGAGAAGCCGACCCTTATACCTTGACGGAGGTGGACATGATGCCTTCGGAAGCTCCTGCTGCACAAGAAGCGGCAGAGACGCCTGCCGTGGAACAGCCGATGATTACGCAGCAGAATGAACCTTCCTTGCAGGTGAAGAAGGAGACCCCGAAAAAAGAAACTCCCAAGAAGGAACAGCCGAAGAAAACACCGGTGAAGACCGAAGCACAGACTGTGAACAAGCCGAAGGAGAAGACCGAGGCGGAGAAACGGGCTGAAGCGGAAAAGGCTGCGGCACAAGCGGCTGCCAACAAGATAGCCGGTGCCTTTGGAAAGGGCTCCCAGATGGGAAGCAAGGGCAATGCCTCTGGTGCGGGTTTGCAGGGAAGTCCTACCGGGAATTCCTCCACTGGAAAGACGAGTGGCGTAGGCGGTTATGGCACTTTCGACCTGAACGGCCGTTCGCTGGGTAGCGGAAAGCTTCCGGTGCCGGTGTACAACGTGCAGGATGAAGGCCGTGTGGTGGTGACCATCGTGGTAAACCCCGCAGGACAGGTCATCAGTACCAGTATCAACAAGCGGACGAACACGGTAAATCCGGCGTTGCGGAAAGCAGCGGAAGAGGCGGCCCGGAAAGCCCGCTTCAATGCGGTGGATGGGGTGAACAACCAGAGTGGTACCATCACCTATTATTTTAAATTGAGATAATTTTTAATTCTAAACAGATAGATTTATGAAAGCAGTTTGTATCTTTTTGGCTGAAGGTTTCGAGGAAATGGAAGCCATGTTCCCGTTGGATATCATGCGTAGAGGCGGATTGAATGTGAAAACCGTGTCTGTAACCGGTAATAAGACCGTGACCAGCTCCCATCAGGTACCTATCGTAGCAGATATGTTGTTTGAAGACCTGAAAGAGGAAGAGGTGGAAATGATTGTACTTCCCGGAGGACTGCCAGGTGCCACCAACTTGGATGCACATGCCGGACTGGACAAGCTGATCATGAGTTTTGCCGCTGCCGGAAAACCGCTGGCTGCCATCTGTGCCGCACCGATGGTTTATGGCAAGCGCGGTTTGCTGAAAGGCAAGAAAGCGACCTGCTATCCGGGCTTCGACAAGTTCCTGGAAGGAGCGGAATATACGGGCAACATGGTCGAAATCGTCGACAATTTCATTTTGGGTAAAGGCCCGGGTGCCGCACCTGCCTTTGGCTTTGCCATTCTGGAAAAATATGCCGGTGCAGAAAAGACCCTTGAAGTGAAAAAAGGAATGTTGCTGGCATAATGAAGAAATATGTCATTGTGGTAGCGGGAGGAAAAGGCCTGCGTATGGGGGGAGAGATTCCCAAGCAGTTCATACCGGTAAAAGGAAAGCCGGTACTGATGCGTACGCTGGAGGCTTTTCATGCCTGTGACCCGCAGATTGAACTGATTGTGGTGCTTCCGGTGGAACAGCGTTCCTACTGGGAGCACCTTTGTGCTGAGTATGGCTTTGCTTTGTCTCATCGGATTGCGGCAGGAGGGGACACCCGTTTCCATTCCGTGAAGAACGGATTGGCTCTGGTAGAGGAAGACGGAATTGTCGGAGTACACGACGGGGTACGTCCTTTTGTTTCTTCGCAAGTCATTGCGGACTGCTATGCACAGGCGGTAGCCTTGCAGGCCGTAGTGCCCGTGACGGATGTGGTGGAAACCGTTCGTCATCTGTTGCCCGAAGGAGGCAGTGAGACGGTCTCGCGTAATGAATACAAGCTGGTGCAGACACCGCAGGTCTTTACGGTGGAACTGCTGAAACGGGCATACGCACAGGAGTACAAGCCTTTCTTTACCGATGATGCTTCGGTGGTGGAAGCATTGGGACAGTCGGTACATTTGGTGCCTGGCAATCGGGAAAATATCAAACTCACCACTCCTTTTGACCTGAAAGTAGCTGAATCACTTATTGACGACTGATGTTTGACTTATCCACACGCGATGTGAAATATTTACCGGGGGTAGGACCGCAACGGGCGGCTCTGCTGAATAAGGAATTGAATATCTATTCCTTACGTGACCTGTTGTATTATTTCCCTTACAAGTATGTGGACCGCAGCCGTCTGTATTATATTCACGAGATTGACGGCAATATGCCCTATATTCAGTTGCGCGGACGGATTCTGAGCTTTGAACTGTTGGGTGAAGGCCGCCAACGCCGGTTGGTAGGACATTTTACCGACGGTACGGGCGTGGTAGACCTGGTGTGGTTCCAGGGACTGAAATACATCACTGGAAAGTACAAGGCCAACGAGGAATACATCGTGTTCGGTAAGCCGACAGTATTCAACGGGCGCATCAACGTGGCGCATCCCGACATCGACCCGGCACAGGAACTCACTCTTTCCACCATGGGGCTCCAGCCCTACTACAATACCACGGAAAAGATGAAGCGTACCAGCTTGAATTCGCACGCGCTGGAAAAGCTGATGAAGAATCTTTTCCAGGCCTTGCAGAAGGACAGTTTTGAGGAGACCCTGAGTCCTTCCCTGATTGCGGCTCACCAGCTGATGCCCCTGACGGATGCATTATATAACATTCATTTTCCGCAGAATCCAGAACTTCTCCGCAAGGCACAATATCGGCTGAAGTTTGAGGAACTGTTCTACGTGCAGCTCAACATCCTCCGTTACACCAAGGAACGACGAAATAAGTTCCGCGGATTGGTATTCGAGCATGTGGGCGAAATTTTCAATACCTTTTACGCCCATCACCTGCCTTTCCAGCTGACGGGAGCGCAGAAACGTGTCATCAAGGAAATGCGTCGCGACATGGGCAGCGGGCGGCAGATGAACCGGCTGTTGCAGGGAGATGTGGGTAGTGGGAAGACCCTGGTGGCCCTGATGACCATGCTGATTGCCTTGGACAACGGCTTCCAGGCCTGCATGATGGCTCCTACCGAGATTCTGGCTACCCAGCATTATGAAACCATCCGCCACTTTTTGGAAGGGATGCCGGTGCGGGTAGAATTGCTGACCGGCAACGTGAAAGGCAAGCGCAGGGAAACGATTCTCCGGGACTTATTGACAGGGGATGTGCATATCTTGATTGGTACGCATGCCGTGATTGAGGATACGGTTAACTTTTCTTCGTTGGGATTGGTGGTCATTGACGAGCAGCATCGTTTTGGGGTAGCCCAGCGAGCCAAGCTGTGGGGCAAGAACACTCGTCCTCCCCATGTGCTGGTCATGACGGCTACTCCGATTCCCCGTACGCTGGCCATGACTTTGTATGGCGACCTCGATGTGTCGGTCATCGACGAGCTGCCTCCCGGCCGGAAACCCATCCAGACCATCCATCAGTTTGACAACCGCCGGAAAAGCATGTATGAGTTCATGCGCAAACAGATTCAGGAGGGACGTCAGGTGTACATCGTGTATCCGTTGATTCAGGAAAGTGAAAAGATGGACATCAAGAACCTGGAAGAAGGTTATCTGCATATTTGTGAGGAATTTCCCGAATACAAGGTCAGCAAGGTGCACGGCAAGATGAAACCGGCCGAGAAAGAGGAGGAAATGCAACGCTTCCTGGCCAATGAAACCCAGATTATGGTGGCCACCACCGTGATTGAGGTAGGGGTGAATGTGCCCAATGCGTCGGTGATGGTCATCGAAAACGCCGAACGTTTCGGACTTTCCCAGCTGCACCAGCTTCGTGGACGAGTAGGCCGGGGGGCTGACCAGTCGTATTGTATTCTGGTGACCGGATACAAGCTGACGGAAGAAACCCGCAAGCGCATTGAGATTATGGTACAGACCAACGATGGTTTTGAGATTGCCGAAGCTGATTTGAAACTGCGTGGTCCCGGCGATTTGGAAGGTACCCAACAGAGTGGAGTGGCCTTCGACCTGAAGATTGCCGACATTGCCAAAGACGGGCAGCTGCTGCAATACGTCCGTGGCATTGCGGAGCGCTTGTTGGATGACGATCCTGAGGGAATGAAGCCGGAAAACCGGATTGTCTGGCAACAGCTGAAAGAACTCCGTAAGAAAAATGTGAACTGGTCGGTAATATCTTGACAATTAATATTCTTAAACTTCTATAAGTGTGCTCCTGGAAAAACGCAAGGGAGTTTTTTGAGGAGTTTTATGTGTGAAACTGATACTCCTTCGTGGTACGGAAATAGCCCTATCATATCCCAAATGGAGTTTGATAGAGCTATTGTTTTACATTTTACGGATAATGGCATCGGGATTTTTCCGATTGGAGCCTGATACAAGCTTTCCGTTGATGTTCTTTTCCGGCAGACTGCCTCAGCTGCTGTCTGTTTGTTTCAAACTTAATTGATGGCGATTTCATCAAGGAACAAGAAAGTCTGCTTGCCTGCCCCTGGGTGCCATTTTGGAAGTACTGGTGTATTCTTTCCGATGATGTGTACATAGCGTGCTTTTGTCTTCTCAAAACTGACGGTATCACGTTTCAGCACATTGTTCTTGCTGCCTTTTTCCAGTGTCGGAATGGATATCGAACCTATTTTGGTGTAAGTCTTTCCATCTTCAGAGCCATATACTTCTAATCCCGTCAGTCCGAAGATATAGTCGCCTGGGACCAGATAAGTGCCGACTGATACAGAAGATATCTCTTTCGGTTCCTGCAAGTCGATGGTGGCATCCAAATTCTGACCGTAAATGCCGATATAGCGTCCCGAACGGTAGTTGTCATCTCCTTGCATGCCGTCTACCAGTAAGTTGGCCCCCTTGTAAGTGAACTTCTCGTCGGGTGTACATTTCAGGGTAATGGGATGCATGGTAGCCAGGTTGTACGTGAGAGTTTCTGCTGTCACATCGCTTTCACGGCCGTCGCGGATAGCCTTTGCCTTGATGGTCGTCGTCTGGTCTACCGTAAATGGTTGCGTATACTGTTGTGAGGCAGCCGATGGTTCTGAACCATCCAAGGTGTAGTAAACCGGTGCATTGTCGAATGTTTTCAGTTGAATGACAGCTGCTCCGCCTTCCCCTTTCGGTTCAACGTCGATGGTGACGTCCTCGATATCCTTTTTATAATTATATCCGTACAATTGGTACAAATCCAGCTGGTGGCGGAGTCGTTTCAGGAATCCGTTCAAATCCTTCTTTTCCGGGTTGCTCCACTGCAACTCACTCAGTGCGGCGATGCGTGGCATCATCTGCCATTCCATTTTCACGCTGTCTTTGGTCCATTCAGTCCAGATACATCCCTGTACTCCGATAATGTTTTTCTTTTCTTCCGTAGTCAATTCGTCGGATGCCGGTTCAAAGTTATATACCCGTGCCACACTGCTGATGCCTTTCAGACGATTATATCCTGGATTGCTGAAATACAAGTGACTGATGGGGCAGACGATGGTAGGATGTCCCAGCTGTGCGGCCTTGATGGAAGCCTTTACCCCCGTCCATGCCATGACAGTAGTTGTTTCTGGATTTGGATTGCCTTCCAGAATCTCATCCCATGCCAGCATTTTCTTGCCCCGTTTGGCTATTTCCTTTTCCACCTCATTCATGAAATACACTTGGAGCTGGTTTTCTTTGCTGTGCTCTTTCGTGTCGCGCAGTCCCAGTTCTTTGATTTTGGCCTGGCATTTTGGACATTTTTCCCATTCTGTTTTTGGACATTCGTCTCCTCCGATGTGTATGTAAGGAGCGTCCGGGAAAATATCCATCAGTTCATTTACCACATCCTTGGCAAATTGTAATGTTTTGGGATTTCCTCCACAAAGCACTTCCTTGAATACTCCGAACTTGGTAGCTGTTTCATACGGACCGCCGGTACATCCCAGTTCCGGATACGAAGCCAGTGCTGCCAGCATGTGTCCCGGCATGTCTATTTCGGGGATGACTGTAATAAATCGTTCGGCTGCGTATGCCACGATTTCTTTGGCATCTTCCTGTGTGTAGTAACCGCTTACCGGAGTCCCGTCGAATTTGCCTGAGCCGGGAGCTGTAATTGTTTCTTTACGGTACGAACCTATTTCCGTAAGCTTGGGATATTTTTTGATTTCGATGCGCCAGCCTTGGTCTTCGGTCAGGTGCCAGTGAAAATAGTTGACGTTGTGCAGTGCCATGACATCAATCAATTCTTTCAGATATTCTTTCGGGAAGAAATGACGGCCTACATCAATCATGAATCCACGGTAATTGTATTGCGGAAAGTCTTTCACCTCGCCTGCTGGCAGTGAGGCCAATGCTTTGCCCTTTGTGATGGGAAGCGCCTTATGGATGGTCTGGCAGCCGTAGAAAACTCCGGCTTCGGTAGCTCCTGTGACGGTGACAGCCTCAGTTGTTACATTCAGTTCATACCCGTCTTTGTGGGTGATGGAAGGGTCAATTTTCAGTATGATACAGTTGTTCCCTGCTTTTGTACCAGTCTTGACCTCCGTACCGGTTACCTCTTTGATATAATCGGCCAAAAGGCGGGCTGTGCTTGCCAGCTTTTCATTGCCTTCGTCGTAGACGATGGTCGTGGAAGATTTGATAACGAAAGGTGCCGCGGACGGATTTTCCGTTACTTCCTGCGGGAGTGGAATCACATTCAGGTCACCCGTCTGGGTTTCTTGTGGTGTGCATGCCGCCATGCATCCTGCTGCTAGCAGGCAGATTGTCCATACTTTTACTGAGTTTCTTTTCATAGAACACAATTGATTTAAAGGTTTTTCTAATACTTTTTATTATGCAAATGTAATTATTTTTCTTGAATTAAGCATACGTCTATGTATTGGTTTAGGATAACGTTATTTAAGGACAGGTCTTGACAGTTGTTTGGGTACTCCTGTGATGCATTTTTATAATTTCTTCTTATGTATTATAGTTTTGTCGAAATAGAAAGGGGGATAGAATAGAAAAGATAGGGGAAAATACTTGTAAAAATATTTTTTTTAAATAAAATGTGGTAACTTGTGGGCAGATATTCATTGTGCTGAAACAAAGCTATGGGAAACTGCTAATAAATAAATCTATGAGGTATGGTGTTTGGCTATTGGGCTTGGCTTTTCTGGGCTGTGCCCGTCCCGATTTCCGGGATTCGTCTTTGCCTTCCGACCAGCGTGCCGACTTGCTCTTGCAGGAACTGACGTTGGAAGAAAAGGTCTCTTTGATGATGGATGTGTCGAAGCCGGTGGAGCGGCTGGGAATCAAGCCGTATAACTGGTGGAATGAAGCGCTGCATGGGGTGGCTCGTGCCGGACTGGCTACGGTCTTTCCGCAGCCGATTGGTATGGCAGCATCTTTTGATGATTCTTTGGTGTATAAGGTATTTACGGCGGTGTCGGATGAGGCGCGGGCTAAAAATACTTATTACGTGCAACATGACAGTTACAAGAGATACCAGGGACTGACCATGTGGACACCGACGGTGAACATTTATCGTGATCCGCGTTGGGGAAGAGGGATTGAAACCTACGGCGAAGATCCTTTTCTGACAAGTAAGATGGGCGTGATGGTGGTCAAAGGTTTGCAGGGAGAAACCGACGGGAAGTACGACAAGTTGTATGCCTGTGCCAAACATTTTGCGGTACACTCGGGTCCGGAGTGGAACCGCCATTCTTTTGACGTGGAAGACTTGCCCCTTCGGGATTTGTATGAGACTTATTTGCCGGCTTTCAAAGCGCTGGTACAGGATGCTGGGGTAAAGGAGGTGATGTGTGCGTACAACCGTTTTGAAGGGGAGCCTTGTTGTGGCAGCAACCGTCTGCTGACGCAGATTCTACGGGAAGAGTGGGGATTCGACGGCATTATTTTGAGTGACTGTTGGGCCATCAATGATTTTTTTGATGAAAAAGGACATCGCACGCACAAGGACGCACCTTCGGCTGCTTCGGCGGCCGTGTTGAGTGGTACGGACTTGGAATGTGGCTCTACGTATGAATCGCTGGTAGAAGCGGCCCGGAAAAAGATGATTGATGAGAAGGTCATCGACAAGTCGGTCAAGCGGTTGCTGAAGGCTCGTTTCGACTTGGGCGAGATGGACAATCCGGAAAAGGTTTCCTGGACCAAGATTCCTTTCTCTGTAGTGGCTTCTGCGGCACACGATTCACTGGCATTGCGGATGGCGCGGGAATCCATGACGTTGTTGCTGAACAAGCACCGGGTGCTTCCGTTGAAGCGCGGTGGACTGACCGTGGCGGTCATGGGACCGAATGCCAAAGACTCGGTCATGATGTGGGGAAACTACAACGGAGTACCTTCTCATACGGTGACCATTCTGGAGGGAATCCGGTCGGCACTTGGAAAAGATGATAAGCTGATTTATGAACAGGGTTGTCCGTGGGTAGGCGATGAATTGCTGGAAAGCGTGTTCAGTGAGTGTAGGTCGGAAGGGCGGCCGGGTTTCACGGCGCGTTATTGGAACAATGTGAACCACGAGGGTAAAGTGGACGTGGAAACACGGGTGATGACACCGTTTAATTTCTGTACTTCGGGGGCGACGGTGTTTGCACCGGGGGTGAACCTGACGGATTTTTCGGCTACGTATAATGCCACGTACCAGCCCAAAGCATCAGGGGAGATTGTGCTGGATGTGTATAGTTATGGCAAGGGAAGGTTGCTGGTCAACCGGAAGGAGGTGATGAACTATCATAATGTGCACGGGGGCAGCAAGCAGTTTTGTACGCTGCCGGTGGAAGCCGGGCAGAAGTACGACATCGAACTTCAGTTTGAATACCTGCAAAGTGATGCGCAGTTGAACTTCGACCTGGGCTTTAAGAAGAAAGTGGATGTAGCCCGGTCGGTTCAGGCCGTCCGGAATGCCGATGTGGTGGTCTTTGTGGGAGGTATTTCCCCGAGTCTGGAAGGCGAAGAGATGGGCGTGGATTTGCCGGGTTTCCGGAAGGGAGACCGTACCAGCATCGAATTGCCGGAAGTGCAGCGGGAATTGCTGGCAGCCTTGCACCGGGCCGGAAAGAAGGTGGTGCTGGTGAACTGTTCCGGCTCGCCCATCGGACTGGTGCCGGAAACGGCGACGTGTGAGGCCATCTTGCAGGCATGGTATCCGGGGCAGCAGGGCGGTAAGGCGGTGGCCGAGGTGTTGTTTGGGGATTACAATCCGGCCGGACGCTTGCCGGTCACTTTCTACCGGAATACGGAGCAGTTGCCCGACTTTGAGGATTACAATATGAAGGGACGTACCTATCGTTTCATGACGGAAAAACCGCTCTTCCCCTTTGGGTATGGGTTGAGCTATACTACCTTTAAGTATGGCACGGCTACTTTCAATGCACAGACGATAGGCAGTAACGACAATCTGACGGTGACTGTACCGGTTTCGAATGTCGGTAGTCGCGATGGGGAGGAAGTAGTACAGGTTTATCTGAATAAGGTGGGCGACGAAGGAGGTCCGGTGAAGACCTTGCGAGCCTTCAAACGGGTGTTTGTTCCGGCTGGAAAGACTGCAAATGTGTGTATTACCTTGTCAAAGAAAGACCTGGAGTGGTGGAATGAAACTACTCACAGTATCCAGTTCTGCCCGGGTGAATATCAGGTATGGATTGGAAGCAGTTCCGATGAAAAGGACTTGAGCAAGTATGCGATTACGTTGAAGTGAGGAATTCCTGATAAATACAATGCAGGGCGGTGTCCGGTTTGCCAGACGCCGCCTTCTTTTTTGCAGAACGAGAGGGCTCAGAGAATCAGTTCATAATCCACGATTCCCAACCATTTGCCGAATTTACGGCCTACTTCCCGGAAGCTGGATACCTTTTCAAAGCCCAGTTTCTCGTGCAGGGCATAGCTGGCCTCGTTGCCTTCGGTGATACAGGCAATCAGGGCATGCAGTCCGCAGCGGCGGCATTCCTCTATCAGGTGCTGCATCAATTCGCTGCCCAATCCTTTTCCCGTACAGGAAGGTGCCAGGTAAATGGTGGTCTCCACACTCTGGTTGTAAGCCGCCTTCTCTTTCCATCCATGTACATAGCAGTAACCGGCAATCTGTCCTTCCACCTCGTACACGAAATAGGGGTATTGGCTACTGATGGTCTGGATGCGGGTCCACATCTCTTCTTCGCTCACCGGTTCCAGTTCAAAGGTAATGGTGGTGTGTGTGATGTAATGGTTGTAGATGGCGGTAATGGCCGGAGCATCTTCTTTGCATACTTTCCGAATCATAATTTAAAGAATCAATCCTAGTGTAAGTAATAATCCAAAAATGAGCATGTTGCGTGAGGTCTCTCCCAAGATGCCGTTCAGGGCTTTCCCGCGGTAGATACGGGCCATGTGCTGGGTGGTCAGGATGTGCGGAATGAGGTACAGCTGCGGAAGCAGTACGGCATAGATTTTTCCGATGCGCAGGAAATAGAAGCAGCACCAGCAGGCCGCCAGTCCCAGCAGGAAATACAGAATCAGTCCGGCTTTGGCACCCAACCGCACTACCAGCGTTTTCTTCCCGCTCACTGCATCCTGTTCCCTGTCGCGGAAATTGTTAATCATCAGCAGGGTGTCGATGAGAAGCCCACAGGCCAGTGAGGTGAGAGTGACAGCCGTGTTCCAGTCGTGTGTCATGACATAGTAGGTACATCCCACAGGCACGAAGCCGAAGAAGACGAGCACCATCAGGTCGCCCCATCCGTGGTAAGCCAGCGGATACGGTCCGGCGGTATAGAGGAAGGCAAAAATCATGCAGGCAATGCCGACCGGAATCATTTCCAGCCCCCCGTAGTAAAGCAGGCAAAGTCCGGTGATTCCTGCCAGCAGGGTAGTACAGACAATGCCGGCCTTCATGGCCTGCGGACTGATCCATCCTTGGGCACAGGCACGTTCCGGTCCGAGACGGTCTTCGCGGTCGCTGCCTTTCAGAAAGTCGAACAGGTCGTTGATGAAGTTGGCGTCAATCTGCATCAGGAAGGCAAACAGAAAGCACAGCAAGGCCGGTATCAGCTGGAAGTGGCCGTAAATAAAGGCCAGGGCACAGCCCAGCATGACGGGGATGGCGGCTCCGGTCAAGGTCTTCGGACGGGCGGCCAGCAGCCACGCTTTTATGGAATTGGTTTTGACGTATGTCATGAAATCTGGATTTTTAGTTTTTCGTCCGGCAAAGTTAGGCATTTTTTTACGACCTTTGTCACGACCGGATAGTTATATGTAGTTCAAAATGATGAAACGACTGAATTTGTTGGCAGGTGGCTTGCTGCTGATGAGCTTCCTGCTTTCCTCTTGTGCCACGGCGTCCTTTTCCAAGTATAAGGGAGTGGGACGTGTGAAACGGTATGATTTTTACAGTGCCCAGTTGCCCGACTCCTTCGACGGTTTCCGGGTAGCTTTTGCCTCCGACTTTCATTTCGAGAGCCGGTTTACCGCCCGTCGGTTGCCGGGTATGTGCCGGGCCCTCCGTTCGCTGGATGCGGACGTGCTGCTGTTGGGCGGAGACTATCGGGGGCGGAACGGAGGAGATGTGACACAGCTTTTCCAGGCCTTGAAGACCGTGGAGACACCCTGTGGCACGTATGCCGTGATGGGCAATCACGAACGCGGAGAAGCCGATTCGCTGGCACGGAAGGCCATGCGGGAGACAGGTGTACATTTGCTGGAACATCGGGTAGATACCCTGTGGCGGGGAAAGGAATATATCTTGCTGTGTGGCATCCGTAATCCGTTCGATTTGAAGCAGAACGGGGTGTCACCTACCTTGGCCTTGCGGGAAGAAGATTTTGTGTTGATGCTGGTGCACACCCCCGATTACGTGGAAGATGTGGATGTGTCGCACACCGACCTGGCCTTGGCGGGACATACCCACGGAGGGCAGGTCAGTCTGTTCCGCCGGTGGACGCCTGCGCATTTCTCCAAATACGGCAACCGTTTCCTGACGGGGTTGAAACACAACAGTGCGGGCATTCCGGTGATTATTACCAACGGGCTGGGTACGTCGCGCAAGGATGTGCGCCTCTTCACTCCGAGCGAGGTGGTGCTGGTGGTGTTGCACCGGAAGAAATGATTAGCGGTAGAGTCCTTTTTCCTGAATGATTCTGAACACTTCCGGATGCAGGAAATAGCGCAGGTCTTTGCCTTCGCGGATACCCTGGCGGATGAAGGTGGAACTGATTTCGAGGAGGGGAGTCTGTACCACCCGGACATGAGGGGGAAGAGGAGTTGTATCCTCTAAGGGATAACCCCGACGCGGATAGACCAGGATGTGGTGACGGCGGATGATTTCCTCGGGCGACCGCCAGCGGTCGAAGGCCTGCCAGTTGTCGGCTCCGATAATCAGGTGGAATTCCCGGTCGGGATAACATTCGGCCAGCTTGTCGAGGGTATGGATGGTGTACGAAGGGCGTGGAAGCTGGAATTCGAAGTCGGAAGCCCGGAAACGGGGGTATCCGGCCACGGCAGCCTCTACCATCTCCAGACGGAGCGCATCGTCGAGCAGCGTCTCGTTCTGCTTGAACGGATTTTGAGGGGTGACCAGAAACCATACTTCCTCCAGTCCTCCGTATTCACACAGGTAATTGGCCAGTGCCAGGTGTCCTATGTGAACCGGGTTGAAGGAGCCTCCGAAAAGTCCGGTTTTTATCTGAGACTTTTCTTCCATTGGATATAGTTGAGAATCTGCCATATAGCCACCAGCAACATGGCGACGGCAATGATGTATTCTTCTTTGGCTACGGCCACTACGCCTACGGCAATGGCAGCCAGTCCGATGACGATGCAGAGCAGCGTCATCCAGCGCAGAACTTTTTTAGGATTTTTCGGCATAGTCGGACGGATTTAGTGTTGGAGAAAATGGCGGATGGTCTGCAAGGCTTCCGCTTTGGCCTTTTCCAGGTCGTCGTTGACAATCACCACGTCGAACTTATTGGCATAGCCCAGTTCGAAGGCGGCTTTTGCCAGACGGCTCTCGATGACTTCGGGCGCATCCGTACCTCGGCCTGTCAGTCGCTTGCGGAGTTCCTCGATAGAAGGCGGCTGGATGAAGACCGACAAGGCCCGGTCGCCATAGAATTTCTTGATGTTGCATCCGCCCACCACGTCGACGTCGAAAATCACGTTCTGTCCGGCGGTAAGCTGTTTTTCCACCTGTGCCTTCAGGGTGCCGTAGAAACGGTCCTTGTACACTTCCTCGTATTCCAGAAACTCGTTATTGGCAATGCGCTGCTTGAATTCTTCCGGAGTCAGGAAGAAATATTCCACGCCGTTTTGTTCCGTGCCACGGGGAGCACGGCTGGTGGCCGAGATGGAAAATGCCAGGTTCAGGTTCTGTGTCAGCAAGTAATTGATGATGGTAGACTTGCCGGAGCCGGAGGGGGCTGAAAAGATGATAAGTTTTCCTGCCATATTTTTTACATTACGTTCAACACTTGTTCCTTGATTTGTTCCAGTTCGTCTTTCATCTGCACCACGAGGTTCTGCATCTCGGCATGGTTCGACTTGCTGCCGGTGGTGTTGATTTCGCGGCCCATTTCCTGTGCGATGAAGCCCAGTTTCTTACCCTGTCCGTGTCCGCCTGCCATGGTTTCGCGGAAATATTTCAGGTGGTTGGCCAGACGCTGTTTTTCTTCGTTGATGTCCAGTTTCTCGATGTAGTAAATCAGTTCCTGTTCCAGACGGTTCTTGTCGTAGTCAATGCTCAGGGTCTTTTCCAGCGCGTCGGTGATGCGTTCCCGGATTTTGGTCACACGTTCCTTTTCGTACGGTTCGATGGATTTGAGCAGCCGTTCGATGTTGTCCAGCTTTTCCGTGAACTTCTTTTCAAGGGCGGCGCCTTCCTGCTTGCGGAAATCCACCAGGTGCTGCAAAGCCTCTTCGATGGTCTGTTTGGCCACGGCCCATTCCTCGTCCGACAGTTCCTGCACGTCTACGCGTGTCAGTACGTCGGGCATGCGCAGCAGGGTGGCGAACCAGTCTTCCGGCAACGGAATGTGGCAGGTTTCAGAAATGGTTTTTATCTGGTTGTAATAGTTTTCTACGAGAGCGGTATTGATGGGAGTGGCCGATTCGGCGGCGTCTTTTTCCACCCATATACAGAAATCCACTTTCCCGCGTTCCAGGGTCTGGGTAATCAGGTTGCGGATTTCCATTTCTTTTTCACGATACAATGGAGCGATGCGTGTGGACAAGTCCATTGCTTTGCTGTTCAACGATTTGATCTCTACGTTGATTTTTTTGTCTCCGAAGGCGGTGGTTGCTTTGCCGTATCCGGTCATTGACTGTATCATAACTCCTTTTGTTTTTTAATCATTTGAATGCAAAGGTAGGAAAAATCTGCATAAAGCGTAAACGGCTGTGTAAAAAACGTATGAAATCGCTTTGTGACGGGCAGATAAAGCCTGATATCTCCGTGGAAATAAGTCTGTTTTTCCTTGTCTGTTTTTCCAAGGATACTGGCATTTTCTCTGTCCCACACTGTGGGATACAAAAACCACAGTGTGGGATACATATTTCACAGTGTGGGATACAAATCCCGCATCGTGGAACAGAGAATGTTTCGGGACATTCGGAAGAATGTTTGCGGAAGTTTCCGGTTTTGCGGACCGGAAGGTCGGAATTGGCGCGGGTCGGTGGGCCTTTCGGAAAGGCTTTGTCACTTTCTGCTTCTTTTTTCGTGAGAGAGTGAGAAGAAAAGTGTATATTTGCAGACTAATATATAACTGTATTGAATTTAATTATGTCGTGCATTTTACATATTGAAACGTCGACGGAAGTTTGCTCGGTGGCAGTGAGCCAGGACGGGGCTTCCATTTTCTCGAAAGAAGATTTTAACGGCCCTTCGCATGCGACTGTGCTGGGGGTATTTGTAGATGAAGCCTTGTCGTTTGCCGACAGCCATGCCATTCCGGTGGATGCGGTGGCGGTGAGCTGTGGCCCGGGTTCCTATACGGGATTGCGTATCGGGGTTTCCATGGCGAAGGGAATCTGCTACGGACGGAACATTCCGTTGATTGGGCTTCCTACGCTGGAAGTGATGTGTGTGCCGGTACTGCTGGCCCACGACCTGCCGGAAGATGCCCTGCTTTGCCCGATGATTGACGCCCGCCGGATGGAAGTGTATGCTGCCGTGTACAACCGTGCGTTGAAAGTGCAGCGTGCCATCGGTGCGGATGTGGTGGACGAAAACTCGTATGCCGAATTCCTGGAGAAACATCCGGTGTATTTCTTTGGCAACGGGGCGGCCAAATGCAAGGAGAAACTGACGCATCCCAATGCGCATTTCCTGGACGATGTGCATCCGCTGGCCAAATGGATGTTTCCGTTGGCTGAAAAGGCGATGGCCACACAGGATTTCAAGGATGTGGCTTATTTCGAGCCTTTCTATCTGAAGGAATTTGTGGCTTCCACTCCGAAAAAGTTGTTGTAAGAAGGGATTGCCGGGGCACGTATACCGGTGGAAGAAGAATTTGAATGATTGAATAATAGATTTTATATGGAGTATAATACCCAGCAACGAAAATTACCGCTTCCGGAATATGGAAGAAGCGTACAGAACATGGTGGATTATGCATTGACCATCGAGGACCGTGCAGAGCGTCAGCGGTGTGCCAATACGATTGTGAATATTATGGGAGGGATGTTCCCCCAACTGCGTGACGTGGAAGACTTCCGCCATAAGCTGTGGGACCATCTGGCCATCATGTCCGACTTTAAACTGGATATTGACTATCCGGTGGATATCGTGAAGAAGGAAAGTCTGGAAGTGAAGCCGGACCGGATTCCTTATTCACCGAATGTCATCCGTTACCGCCACTATGGAAGGTTCATTCAGGATTTAATCAAGATTGCGGTGGACTATCCTGAGGGTGAAGAAAAGGACCAGCTGATTAAATACATCGCCAACCACATGAAGAAAGACTACATCAACTTCAACAAGGATGGGGTGGAAGACCAGAAGATTCTGGATGATTTGTGTGAGTTGTCGGGCGGACGTATCAAGCTGTCGGCCGAGGTATACCATCTGGTGGAACAGCGTTCCTTTGGACCGCGCCGCCGGCAGATGAACAATAACAACCAGCAGAAAAAGAAATACTAACTAAAAACCGGATACTATGGCTTCATTTGTAATCGAAGGAGGACACAAGCTGCAGGGGGAGATTGTGCCTCAGGGTGCTAAGAACGAGGTGTTGCAGGTGCTTTGCGCTACCTTGCTGACCGATGAAGAAGTGACCATCGGAAACATCCCGAACATTCTGGATGTCAACAACCTGATTCAGCTGCTGCGCGACATGGGCGTGAAGGTGGCCAAGACGGGAAGTGATACGTTTTCTTTCCAGGCCGACAATTTGAATCTGGCTTACCTGGAAAGCGATGAGTTCTTGGGACGCTGCTCCAAACTGAGGGGGTCTGTCATGCTGGTAGGGCCGCTGATTGCCCGTTTCGGCAAGGCGATGATTTCGAAGCCGGGAGGCGATAAGATTGGACGCCGCCGGTTGGACACGCATTTCCTGGGCATCCAGAAATTGGGTGCTTCGTTCGATTACGATGCAGCGAAAGGTCGTTTCAGCATTACGGCCGACAAGCTGAAAGGTACGTATATGTTGCTGGATGAGGCTTCCGTGACAGGTACGGCCAACATTATCATGGCGGCGGTACTGGCCGAGGGGGTCACGACGATTTACAATGCGGCCTGTGAGCCGTATGTGCAGCAGCTGTGCCGGATGTTGAACCGGATGGGTGCCAAGATTTCGGGCATTGCTTCCAACTTGCTGACCATCGAGGGAGTGAAGAGCCTGAAAGGTTGCACACACACGGTATTGCCGGATATGATTGAGGTGGGAAGTTTCATCGGCATGGCGGCTATGACGGCCAGTGAAATCACCATCAAGAATGTGTCGTATGAGAACCTGGGAATCATTCCCGACAGTTTCCGTCGGCTGGGTATCCAGCTGGAGCAGCGGGGCGACGACATTTATGTGCCGGCACAGGAACACTACCAGATTGATTCGTTCCTGGACGGTTCTATCATGACGATTGCCGACGCACCGTGGCCGGGACTGACACCCGACTTGCTGAGTGTGATGCTGGTGGTGGCTACCCAGGCAAAGGGAAGTGTGCTGATTCATCAGAAGATGTTTGAAAGCCGCCTGTTTTTCGTGGATAAATTAATCGACATGGGGGCGCAGATTATCTTGTGCGACCCGCACCGGGCCGTAGTCATCGGACACGACCGCAACTTCTGCCTGCGGGGAGGCAACATGACTTCTCCGGATATCCGTGCCGGTATTGCCTTGCTGATAGCCGCACTGGGTGCGAAGGGCATCAGCCACATTCATAACATTGAGCAGATTGACCGGGGATACCAGCATATCGAACAGCGTCTGAGTGCGCTGGGAGCACGTATCACCCGTATAGAATAAGGTATGATCAGAAAAGAGGAAGTTTTTAAGATAGGAATCATCAACAAGCCGCATGGGGTGAAAGGGGAAGTCGCGTTTACGTTTACCGACGACATCTTCGACCGGGTGGATTGTGAGTATCTGATTCTGTTGCTGGACGGGATTCTGGTCCCGTTCTTCATCGAGGAGTATCGTTTCCGTTCGGACAACGTGGCCCTGGTGAAATTCGAGGGCGTGGATACGGCGGAAAAGGCCCGTAGCTTTACGAATGTGGAAGTGTATTTCCCGGTGAAGTACATGGACGAGCAGGAGGAAATCACGTCGTGGAATTTCTTTGTCGGGTTCAAGGTGCACGATGTGCACCATGGCGACCTGGGCGAAGTGGTGGATGTGGACGATACGACGATGAACGTACTGTTTGTCATCGAAAAGGAAGGAGAGGAACTGCTGCTTCCGGCGCATGAGGAGTTTATTCTGGATATAGACAGGGCACAGAAGGTGATGACCGTGGATATCCCCGACGGATTGTTGGACTAAAAAACTGGCAGGTATGAAAAAGAAAGGTCGTAAGGCATTTTGGAAGAACATCAAGTTTAAATATAAACTGACGGTAATCAATGAAAACACCTTGGAGGAGGTGGTCGGCATTCATGTGTCGAAGCTGAACGGCTTTTCCGTGCTGCTGGCTGCATGTACGGTAATCTTTCTTTTGGCTGCCATCATTTTGGTTTTTACGCCCCTGCGGAACTACTTGCCGGGGTATATGAACAGTGAGGTTCGTTCGCAGGTGGTGACCAATGCCTTGAAAGCGGATTCGCTGGCAGAGGCGCTCGACCGTCAGAACCGGTACATCATGAACATTCAGGATATTTTCAGCGGGAAGGTCAACGTGGATACGGTGCAGTCTATCGATTCGCTGACCACCATCCGCACGAATGAACTGATGAACCGTTCGAAGGAGGAGGACGACTTCCGCCGGAAATATGAGGCACGGCAGAAAGCTGGATCGGCTGCCGAAGAAGACCATAAGTTGCCCGATTTGCTGTTCTTCCGTCCCACCAAGGGTATCGTGATGAAGGATTTTGCGCCGTCGCGTCAGCATTACGGGGTGGATATGGCAGCTGCCATGGACGAGAGTATCGTGGCTGTCATGGACGGCAAGGTGATGACGGTGGTGCAGACAGCCGACAAGGGCTTCCTGATTCAGATTCAGCATGAACAGAATTTTATTTCCATCTATAAGCATTGCGGTACGCCGAGGAAGAAGGAAGGCGACCGCGTAAAAGGAGGAGAAGTTATCGCATTGGCCGGAACGGAGGACGAAGGCAAACATGTGTCATACGTGCATTTTGAGCTGTGGCACGAGGGAACTCCGATTGATCCGGCAAAATATGTTGTATTTTAAAGTTATGAAAAAACAGATTGCCATATTAGGTTCTACCGGGTCTATCGGTACGCAGGCTCTTCAGGTCATTGGGGAGCATCCGGATTTGTATGAGGTATATGCGCTTACGGCCAACAACAAGGTGGAATTGCTGGCTGAACAGGCACGCAAGTTCCATCCGGAAGTGGTGGTGATTGCGAATGAGGACAAATATGCGGCGCTGAAGGAAGCGCTGGCCGACGAGCCGGTGAAGGTGTATGCCGGAGCCGAGGCGTTGTGTCAGGTGGTCGAGTCGCAGCCTATCGACATCGTATTGACGGCCATGGTGGGGTATGCGGGGCTGAAACCGACCATCAATGCCATCAAGGCGGGTAAGGTCATCGCTTTAGCCAATAAGGAAACGCTGGTGGTGGCGGGGGAACTGATTACCGGACTGGCCCAGCAGTATAAGACACCGATTTTGCCGGTGGATTCTGAACATTCGGCCATTTTCCAGTGTTTGGAAATAAACAATCCCGTACACAAGGTGATTCTGACTGCCTCGGGAGGTCCGTTCCGTACGTTTACCATGGAGCAGTTGCAGACAGTGACCAAGGAGCAGGCCCTGAAGCATCCCAACTGGTCGATGGGGGCGAAAATCACGATTGACTCCGCTTCCATGATGAACAAGGGGTTTGAGGTGATTGAGGCCAAATGGCTGTTTGGGGTGACTCCTGCGCAGATTGAGGTGGTGGTGCATCCGCAGTCGGTGATTCATTCCATGGTGGAATTTGAAGACGGGGCGGTGAAAGCCCAGCTGGGTGTGCCCGACATGCGTCTGCCCATCCAGTATGCGTTCTCGTATCCGAAGCGGGAGCATCTTTCGGGCGAGCGGCTGGATTTCGCCAAATACAATACATTGACTTTCGAAAAGCCGGACACGCAGCGTTTCCGCAACCTGGCACTGGCTTACGAGGCTTTGCATCAGGGAGGAAACATGCCTTGCATCGTGAATGCGGCCAATGAGGTGGTGGTGGCTGCTTTCCTGAAAGACCAGATTTCGTTCTTGGGAATGAGCGACGTGATTGAAAAGGCAATGAGCCGCGTACCTTTCATCCAGACGCCTACTTACGGCGATTATGTGGCTACTGATGCCGAAACCCGTCGCATTGCCGCGGAACTGGTGATTAACGGAATGAGATAAGAAGTGTAATCAGATAAATTAAGTAAGAAGTTAAGTAGAAATGGAAACATTTTTGATTCGTGCCCTTCAGTTGATTCTCAGCTTGTCGTTGCTGGTGATTATTCACGAGGGGGGACATTTTTTCTTCGCCCGCCTGTTCAAGATTCGGGTGGAGAAGTTTTATATATTCTTTGACCCTTGGTTCTCGCTGTTTAAATACAAGCCGAAGAACAGTGACACGGAATACGGGGTGGGATGGCTGCCGCTAGGCGGATATTGCAAGATTTCGGGAATGATTGACGAGTCGATGGATACCGAACAGATGAAACAGCCGGCCCAGCCGTGGGAGTTCCGTTCCAAACCGGCGTGGCAGCGTCTGCTGGTCATGGTGGGAGGGGTTTTGATGAATTTCCTGCTGGCTTTGTTCATCTATTCCATGATTCTCTTCACGTGGGGCGACCGTTATACGGCTTTGAGTGACATGACTCTGGGAATGAAGTTCAACGAGCACGCGCAGGAAATCGGGTTCCGCGACGGAGATATCCTGAAGAGTGCCGACGGCAAGGAACTGACCCGTTTCAATATGGACATGATTCGCAGCATTGTGGAGGCCCGTGAGGTTACTGTGTTGCGGGAGGGACAGGAAAAGAAAATCTTGTTGCCGGAACTGAGCCTGCTGGACGTGGCGAAGGAAGACCCGATGTTTGTGGATGTGTTCTATCCGAATGTGGTCGATTCAGTATTGCCGGGGGGAGGTTTCGCCAAGGCAGGTGTCCAGAAAGGAGACTCCTTGCTGGCATTCGACGGGAAACCGATGACTTCCTGGAACGAGTTTCTGGACAATATGGCGGATTTGAAGGCCAAGGCCGAACTGAATAAGAAGACCTCGGGTGAGTTCACGCTGGTGTATTCGCGTGCTGGGGTACGGGATACGGTCCAGGTCATGACGGACAATCAGTTTAAGGTAGCGGCTATGGGAGGTCTGGTGAACTACAAGCAGCGTACGCTGACCTACGGGTTCTTTGAATCCTTCCCGGCTGGAGTGTCTTTAGGAGTCAATACCTTGAAAGGCTATGTGAACGACATGAAATATGTATTCACGAAAGAGGGCGCCAAGAGTGTGGGAGGTTTTGCCACCATTGGAAGCATCTTCCCGAAAGTATGGGACTGGCAGCGTTTTTGGGAAATGACGGCCTTCTTGTCCATTATTCTGGCCTTTATGAACATTCTGCCGATACCGGCACTCGACGGTGGCCATGTCTTGTTCTTGCTGTACGAGATTATCGCCCGCCGGAAGCCGAGTGACAAATTCTTGGAATATGCACAGATGGTGGGAATGTTCCTGCTGTTCGGCTTGCTCATCTGGGCCAACTTCAATGATGTATTGAGGTTTTTGTTTTAGCGAAAGTTTCAAATGAAATAAAGACACAAGGGCACGGAGAAAGGTTTCTCTGTTCTTTGTGTCTTTTTTGTGTAATCCATCTAATAGAATAAAGGAATGAGGAAGAAAATCCTATTGGCCGCTATCTTGTGTGGCGGCTTTTGCCTGACGGCAATTTCGGGCGGGGAAGCGGAAGGGCGTCTGCCCGGTTATCTCCAGGCGGAAAAGTTTACCAAGAGTAAACTCGACAAGATGTTGTTTTCCACCATGGTCGACCCGCACTGGTTCCAGCAGGGAACGAATTTCTGGTTTGAGTATAAGACCAGCGAAGGAAAGTTCTGGTATGTGGTCAATCCCACTGCCAAACGCAAGGACTTGTTGTTCGACCGGGACCGTCTGGCTTCGCAGTTGACGGAGATTGTGCAGGACCCCTTCGAGGCACATCAGTTGCCTATTGCCGATTTGAAGGCGGGAGAAGACGGACGTACCTTTACGTTCAAGGTGGTGTCAAAAGCCGACTCAACTTTCTATTTCTCGTACGACTATCCCACTCAGAAGCTGACATACCTGAAGGACAAGGAGAAAGAACCGGAGGAAGTGGACTGGGCTTCCGTATCGCCGGACGGACAGCGGGTGATTTATGCCAAAGATTGCGATTTGTATTATATGAGCATTGCCGATTACCGGAAGGCCCGGAAGAACGAGAAAGACAGTACCATCGTGGAGGTGCGCCTGACGAGTGACGGAACGCCGGATTTCGGGTATGGCATTCCTTACAGTACGCTGAACACGGATACGTTGTGTAATGGCAAACGCCGGGGTGCGTGGGGATACTGGTCGCCCGACTCCAAGTATTTTGCCACTATCATTGCAGACCAGAGGAATGTGAAACCGTTGTGGGTCATCAATTCCATTGCGGAGCCGCGTCCTACCCTGGAGACCTATAAGTATGAGATGCCGGGAGAAACCGGTATGCCGGAATATCATCTGTATTTGTTCGATGTGCAGGCGGGTACGCGGAAAGAAATCCGTACGGCAGCCTGGAAAAATCAGTCGATTGACTTGGAAGGAAAGCCGCTGGAACAGAAACAGCGTGACAAGGAACTGATACCGCGTATCTGGCAGGGCGACAACCATCGTTTCTTCCTGACCCGCAGCAGTCGTGACTTGCACCGCATTGATGTATGTACCTATACTTTGGGAGAAGATTCTATTGTGCCGGTGGTAAAGGAACGGATGAATACTTATCAGGAAACCCGCCCTATCCATGTGTTGAACGGAGGAAAAGAGTTTATCCAGTGGAGTGAACGTGACGGTTGGGCACACCTTTATTTATACGATGACAAAGGAAACCTGAAGAACCGCATTACGGAAGGTCCTTGGCACGTGGAACGTGTGGTGAAGGTGGACGAGGCTACCCGTACCGTATATTTTGTAGCCAACGGACGCGAGAAAGGCGAGAATCCGTATTACGAGCATTTCTACAAGGTCAATGTGAACGGCAGCGGATTGAAGCAGCTGACACACGGTGAGTTCTTCCACGATGTGGAGATGGACGATGAGGCCCGTTTCTTCGTAGACAATTATTCACGGGCCAATACCATCCCTTGTGCGGATCTGCTGGACCGTAATGGCAACAAGGTGATGACCATACAGGAAAGCGACTTTTCTTCTTTGAAAGCAGCCGGTTACCAGTTCCCGGAACCGTTTAAGGTAAAGGCAGCCGACGGAGTGACCGATTTGTACGGCATAATGTACAAGCCGTTTGATTTCGATTCTACCAAGGTTTATCCGATTATTGACTATGTCTATCCGGGTCCGCAGGTAGAAGCTGTGGATTATCCGTTCCGACGGATGAGTGTGCGTACCGACCGCCTGGCACAGGCCGGATTTATCGTGATTACCGTCGGACAGCGTGGCGGTCACCCCAGCCGTTCCAAGTGGTATCACAACTACGGTTACGGCAATATGCGTGATTATCCGTTGGCCGACCATAAGGCGGCTGTGGAGCAGCTGGCAGCGCGTTATCCTTTCATCGATATCACGCGGGTAGGTATCCACGGACATTCCGGAGGCGGATTCATGTCGACTGCGGCCATCTGTCAGTATCCGGACTTCTACAAGGCTGCCGTATCGTGTGCGGGTAATCATGACAACCGTATCTACAACCGCTGGTGGAGCGAGACCCATCACGGTGTGAAGGAAGAAGTCTCAGAGAAGGGAGATACGACGTTTGCCTATAAGATTGCCACCAATCCGGAAATCGTGAAACAGTTGAAGGGCCATCTGATGCTGGTACATGGAGACATTGACAACAATGTACATCCGGGAAACACCATTCGTGTGGTCAATGCCCTGATTCGGGCCAACAAACGTTTTGACATGCTGATTCTGCCGGGCCAGCGTCACGGTTTCGGTGACATGGATGAATATTTCTACTGGCGCATGGTGGATTTCTTCTCGAAATACCTGAAAGGAAAGCAGGAGGATTCGGTAGATATTCCGCAACGATAACGAATCAGTCAATTGGATTTATACAGCGGAATGGCTTTGACAGTCGTTCCGCTGTTTTTTGCGGATACTTCTATATTTTATGTGAATGGAGTAAAGAATAAAGTCTTCTTTTTATTCAGGCTTGCTAAAATTTATGCTTAATCAACGAATCCCTCAGGTTTTTACGTTGAGTCATGAAAATCGGGGGGTAGGGTGAAGCGTTGTTGCTATGAGGGATGGAAGTGAGTGTTTGTTCTTCCAATAGCTGACGTATGGGCACAAAAAAAGCGAGAGCTCATCAGAACCTCCGCTGCCTTCCTAAAGAACCCCCATTTAAGGGTTCTTTTCATCTTCTTAATTTTTGTGTCTTTGTTATCCTTTTTACTTTTTCTTTTTACCAGAAGATATTCCAATACCTTCTCAAACCTTATTCCTGAAAACTTTTACCTTTAAAATCTAATACCTTGTACTTAGTAAATAATCTAATACCTTAATAGTCTAGCTAATACCTTAAATAAATTGCTTTTTACCTTTTAGTCTCTCTATTCTAATACCTTTCTAATTCTCTTTTTACCTATTGGTTTCACAACCACATTGCAAAGGTAATTCTTTTTTCATTGACTGCAAGAGGTAGTACATTCTTTTTTTAATAAATAGTTGTTTTCATGATATAAATCAAGAAATGGCTTATTGAGGGCTTTGTGTGCGAAAACGAAGCTCCGTGTACGAAAACGGTTGATTTCGTGTGCGGAAACGGAAGGAAAATAGGTGGAAAATGACAAAATGAATGCCGTATTTTTAGTTGCGAATTTGTGAACTAAAAATACGGCATGTGTCAAAAACGCGGTAAATTCTTATTTCAGTTTAAGAATCCGTTGGTTGCTGCTTCCGCAGAAATCCAGAAAGGGGGAATAGAGCGACTCGATGAAAGGACCGTCCACCAGCACATGGATGTAGGGGAGGAGTTCTTTGCGTTCCGGGTCCTGAAGGAGCTGTTCGTAGGTGTAGCCCGTATAGCACCAGATGTGCATTCCCGTGCGCTGGCTGATGGCTTTCAGTACCGGGAGAAACTCTTTCGGGTTATAGAAGGGGTCTCCTCCTGAGAAGGTCACTCCGTCGAGTAACGGATTGGCACTGATTTCCTGAATCATTTGCTCCAGTACTTCCGGTGTGAGCGGTTTACCGGCCCGAGGGTTCCAGGATTCCGGGTTGTGGCAGCCCTTGCAACGGTGGCTGCATCCGGCCAGGTAGATGGAGTACCGGATGCCCTCTCCGTCGACAATGGTTTCTGGATACGTGTATAAATAATGTAACATCACTCGTAAAAAGGGTTATGCATGCTTTACACGGTCACGTTCTTCGGCTCGCTTGGCCGAGTTCCAGCTGTTTAGGTCGCCTGTCAGGTAGCCGGTGATGCGGCGCATGCGCAGGATATTCTCTCCGTTGCACACCGGGCAGCGGCTGTAGATGACTCCCTTGTAACCGCAGTCGTGGCAGGTGTCTACCGGATGGTTGATGGAGCCGTAGCCAATCTGTTCGTCGTGCATCACCTTGACAATTTTGGCGATGGCCTTCACGTTCTTCTGTGCCTCTCCATCCAGTTCCACGTAGGTGATGTGCCCGCCTCTGGTCAAGGCATGGAAAGGAGCTTCCCGCTTGATTTTCTCCACAATCGTAATTGGCTCTTTTACGTCCACGTGGAACGAATTGACATAGTAGTCGCGGTCGTTCACTCCTTCGATGATGCCGTATTTCCGTTTGTCCATCCGGGTGAAACGGCCAGACAGTCCTTCAGCCGGTGTAGCCAGTACGGAATAGTTCAAGCCGTATTTCTGTTTATAAGCCTCCGCCACCTTGTTCATTTCTTCCACGGCTGCATAGAGCGTTTCCCAGGCTTTCGGATTATGTCCGTGTCCCTGCCCGTAGAGTGCCACCATGGCGTTGTGCCCTCCGATGAAGCCGATACCCAGGGTACCTTGGTTCAGCACGTCACCCACTTCTTCATTCGGGTGAAGCTGTCCGCCGCCTTTCCATACGTTGTTTCCCATCATGAACGGGAACTGCCGGGCGAGGGCGGTGCGCTGGTATTGGTAGCGGGTGTATAATTGCTCTGCAATAAATTCTGCCATGGAGTGCACCGACTGAAGGAAGAATTCCTTGGCCTTTTCCAGTCGGTTTTCCGGAGATTCGTCCGTGAGGGCTTCCGCTTTGCGGTGTGCTTCGATGGCCAGTCGCGGCAGGTTCATGGTCGTGAAAGAGAGATTGCCTCTCCCCAGTGAGGTCTTTTCTCCGTGCAGGTTCTCGAACACGCGGGTACGGCATCCCATGGTCGCCAGCTCGTAGCGGTAGCGTTTCGGGTCGTCGGCCCGCCATTTCTCGTGTGTGTTGAAAGGAGTGTCCAGAAACATGAAGTTCGGGAACAAAGCCTTGGCCGTGGTGCGGCAAGCCTGCAGGAAGAGGTCGAAGTTCGGACATTCGAAAGCCACCTTTCCTTCAAGGGCCGCTTCAAAGTCCTGCATGGCCAGCTGGTAATCGGCATCGGAATAGGTCACTCCATCCTTAATCTTGAAAATCTGGATGGGGAACACGGGCACCTCTCCGTGGTTGCCCAAGCCTTCGATGGTGGCTTTCAGCAATTCCTGGATGACCATTCTTCCCTCGGCCGAGGTGTCGGTACCGTAATTGATGGAGCTGAAAACCACCTGGTTTCCTCCGCGGGAATGCATGGTGTTCAGGTTGTGGATGAAGCCTTCCATAGCCTGGTGTGTGTCTTTGCGGGTCTGTACCAGCGTTTTGCGCAGCACGTAGTCCAGTTCCCCCCGCGTCAGCGCAAGTCCTTTGTCGTCCAGGAAGCCGAGGAAAGCGTGAAGGGTCTCTTCTTCGGCTTCGATGCGCTGGAAATGTGTGCGTATGCCCTGAAGGATTTCTTTTTCCTCCGTTTCTATCCCTTTGAGGTCGAACAACAGGCCGAGATGTGTAGCCAGAATTTTCTGGAAACTTTTCAGTACTCCTTTGGCCATGAAGAAGTCGAAGGCCGGAATAGCCTGTCCCCCATGCTGCTCGTTCTGGTTGGTCTGGAAGATGATGGTGGCCAGTGTGGCATAGCTTTGGATGGACTGCGGCGTACGGATACTGCCGTTTTTGGTATGGAAACCCCGTTCGAACAGGTCGTCCAGGTCGTACTGGATACAGGTCGTCGTTTTAGTGGGATAATAATCCAAGTCGTGAATGTGGATGTCGCCCAACTGGTGTGCCTCGGCATACTGCTTGGGCAACAAATATTTGTAGGTGTAATCCTTGGTGATTTCAGAAGCGAACGTCATCATCTGTCCGGCTGGCGTATGACTCGACATGTTGGCGTTGCTCAGGTTCACATCGTTCTTGTCGATGGCCACGATGCCGTCCATGATGTGTTTGATATGCGTTTTACGCTCCCGTTCGGTGTTGCGCCACTGGCGGTAGATGATGTATTTCTTGGCCACCTCCGGCTGTACTTTCATCAGCTCGTTTTCCACGAGGTCCTGAATGTCTTCCACCCCGATGGTCTGTTGGGTGAAATGCGACACCACCTGCCGGGTGATACCTTCTATTTCCTCCTCCTGGAAGTCGATGCCGGTGGCCTTGAACGCTTTGCTGATGGCATTGGTGATTTTGGCGGCCGAAAAGTTCTCCTGCTTTCCGTCGCGCTTGATGATACGGATTTCTGTCAGATTCATTTTTCTGTAAATTAAAGAGTGAGACATAAATTTAGGCTTTTCCGGGCAGGTCTTCTGACTGATCTCTCGCCGTAGACGCCTTCCCATGAGCAGGCTCACAGTGGCTTGCAGAGCGTGTCACGGTTTCCACAAGAATCACAGCAGCAGGTACTGTTGCCGATTTGCACGGCATTCCCTTTTGAAACGGTTAAGTTACCTTCGGAAAAGTGAGGCAAAGATAGACGTTTGGGAGGAAAATAAAAAATGGAAATTTAGACAAGTTTCTAAATTTGGAGAACTTTTTCAGTGTAAATTCGGCTTACAGTATGCTGTGGAGCTATATTTTGGCGAACTGTAATTTATACTGGTATTTTAATGTTGGAAACTTCTGTATTATTCCTTAGTTTAAGAAGAGAGGAGGATAGGAGAAGGTAAAGTCTCTCACGATACTCGGCAGCAACATGCGTACGTGCGTCGTGAGAGACGGCAGATTATTTTTTTTCGGGCAGGTTGACCGGTGTCAGGCCCATCTGTTCCGCTTTTTTCAGCATAAAGTCGAAGGCTGCATCGTGTTCGTTGGGAATCACCCCGTCGAGGATGGCGTCCTTGATGGAACTTTTCAGGCTGCCGATTTCACGGCAAGGCTGGAGGTTGAACACGTGCATGATTTCCGCCCCGTCTACCGGCGGCTGGAAGTTCCGGATACGGTCTTTCTCTTCCAAATCCTTCAGTTTCTGGCGCACCAGCTTGAAATTGTCCAGGAAGCGCTGCTTGCGGGCTTCGTTCTTCGAGGTGATGTCGGCCTCGCAGAGCATCATCAGGTCGTCGATGTCGTCGCCGGCCTCAAACAGCAGACGGCGTACGGCCGAGTCGGTCACTTCCTCGTCGGCAATGACGATGGGGCGCATGTGCAGTCCCACAAGCTTCTGCACGTATTTCATCTTCTCGTTCATCGGGAGCTTCATCTTGCGGAAGATTTCCGGAATCATCTTTTCCCCGATGAAGTTATGGTTGTGGAAAGTCCATCCCGCCTTGGGTTCCCAGCGTTTCGTTCTCGGTTTGCCGATGTCGTGGAGCAGGGTTGCCCAGCGCAGCCACAGGTCGTTGGTCACTTTGGAGATGTTGTCCACCACCTCCAGGGTATGGTAGAAATTATCCTTGTGTCCGCGTCCGTTGCGTACTTCCACTCCTTGCAGAGCCACCAGCTCCGGGAAAATCAGTTCCAGCAGTCCACAGCGGTCCAGGTCGATAAACCCTTTCGACGGAACCGGCGACAAGAGTATCTTGTTCAGTTCGTCGGCAATACGTTCGCGGGAGATAATCTTGATACGGTCCTTGTTGCGTTCCAGTGCCGCAAAGGTCTCGTCGTCGATGTAGAAATTCAGCTGTGTGGCAAAGCGGATGCAGCGCATCATGCGCAGCGGGTCGTCGCTGAAGGTGATGTCCGGGTCGAGCGGCGTACGGATGGTCCGTTCCTTCAGGTCATCCAGTCCTCCGAACGGGTCCACCAGCTCTCCGTAGCGGTCCTTGTTCAGACAGACCGCCATGGCATTGATGGTAAAGTCCCTCCGGTTCTGGTCATCTTCCAGCGTACCGTCTTCCACCACGGGTTTGCGGCTGTCGTGGCTGTACGATTCTTTCCGTGCCCCCACGAACTCCACTTCCGTGTCCTTGAACTTGACTTGTGCCGTACCAAAATTTTTGAATACGGATATATGAGCACCTCGCCCCAGCTTCTTCCCGAAAGCCTGTGCGATTTCAATTCCGCTTCCCACTACGACCACGTCGATGTCCTTGGAAGGCCTGTGCAGGAAGATGTCTCTCACGTATCCTCCCACCACATAACATTCCAGTCCCAGTTCATCGGCTGTTTCCGAGATCAGTTTGAAAATTCTGTCGGTGAAGTGTTCTTTTAATTCCATTGTTGTATCTTTTTCAATTTGCGTGCAAAGGTACAAAAAATCCTGTGAAATTCAGCATAGCCTTTCCTTGTGCTGTGCGGAAGCAGAAAGAAAAACGTCAGGGGGTTTTTAGAAGAACCTTTCTGCAAATTGTAGGTTTCCCGTGTGCGAAACCTATGTTTCCGCGGGCAGAACCCTATATCCCGCAGCCGGAAAACCTACGTTTCCGCACCGGGAAACATAGAAAATGCGGTGAAAAAAGAAAAAATGTACGGAAAAGTTCCGGAAAATAGTTGTATTTTTGCCGCTATAGAATCATGTATAAACGTATGAAAAAGATAGGATTATTGATCTTTCCCATGGCGGTGGCACTGTGTGGATGCCAGAGTGACGAAAAGCGTGCCGGCGAATTGTTCCAGCGTGCGGAAACGGCGTATGCTGCCGGTGAGTATAGTTTGGCCAAGTTGCAGATTGACAGTATCCGCAACCTGTATCCCAAGGCTTTTGAGGTGCGGAAAGCCGGCATCAAGCTGATGCAGCAGATTGACCTGGCCGAGCAGACCAAGACCTTGGGCTATCTGGACAGTATGATGACGGTGAAGCAGGCGGCTCTCGACTCCATCAAAGGAAAGTTCGTGCTGGAAAAAGATACCGCCTATCAGGAAGTTGGCAATTATTTCTATCCCACGCAGGTGGTCGAGAAGAACATCGGTCGGTCGTTCCTGCGTGCACAGGTGAGCGAGCAGGGCGAGATGTCGCTCACTTCCATCTATTGTGCCGGGGGAAGCATCCATCACACGGCAGTGAAGGTGAGCGTGGACGATACGTTTGCCGAGACACCGCAGTCGGTCGACAGCTATGAGACCACCGACCTGGGCCGTCCGGTGGAAAAGGCCGACTACAAGCTGGGACAGGACGGAGGCGTCATTGCTTTTCTGGTGGCCAACCGCGACAAGAAGAACATCCGTCTGGAGTTTATCGGCGACCGTAACTACAAGACGGTGATGCGTCCGGACGATGTGAAGGCTGTGGCCGAGCTGAGCGAGCTGGCGCGTGTGCTTTCTGCAATGGAGGAAATCAAGAAAGAGCAGAAGGAAGCCAACTTGAAAATCAAGTTTGTGAAACGGAAGATGGAAGAAACTCCGGAAGAATAATGTTTTCGGAAAAATAAGGGATGCCGTTTCAATGTGCGTTGAAACGGCATTTTTGCTTTGTGAGGACTGCAAGCGGAGGGGAGGAATTGAAAAACAGTGCGTGTTTAAACATTCGGTCGGTGCTGTTTGTTATGTAAAGACAAAAAAATCACTTTATATGCCGATTCAGCATTGAATCTGCACCAAACCTTGTTATAATTATTCTTATGAAGCGATTGATTCCCATTGCGATGGCACTGTGCGGGTGCCTTTTGTCCGTATCCGGATGCAAGAGAGAGAAACTGGAGAAGCCCGTCCAAGAAACATCTGTGGTTCCGGCTGACTCAACGGAGACGACCGAGACTCCCACTGAGGAAAGTGGGGAAGAGGACGAAAACGTATCTGACGGTACAGAAGAGCCGGCGGCAGAAGAGACAGACATATTCCGCGCCCTGACCAACGGTGTCTTGAGAGGAGAAAAGGAAGTGCTTGTCAAGGACTTCCGTATTCCTGTTGCGAAGGCAGACAGTGTGTACAATGCTTTTCTGCGCAGCCATTCCCTGTTGTTCCATTTGAAAGTAGGTGGGAATATCGGCTATCGGGTGGATTTGGAGAATCCTGGATATCTGGCGGCTTTTCTTCCGCAGTATGCCGTTTCGCCGGCTGCCTTGCCGGAAATCTATCCGCGTATGGAAGAAGGTGTCGAAGGATTTTATGCGTTGTTGGATTGCCGGATGACTTCGGCAGAGATTGCCTATACCCTTTATCAGAAGGTCTGTAACGAGGTGGTGTATGGAGAACGTAACGAGGCTTTCCCTAACCTGGCATACGCTTCCTTTTCGGCGTTAGGCGTTTTTCTGACCCATAAGGCGGTCTGTCAGGGATACAGCCTGTCGTATTCATTGTTGATGAACGGACTGGGCATCCCGACCGACTACGTGACAGGAGCTATTCCCGGAAGCTCCGGACATGCGTGGAACCGGATTTATATCGGCGGACAGTGGTATCATGCCGATGCGACTTTTGATGATGCCAGCACTTATAATCTGGTCGGGATGGGAAGCATCAACAAATATTTTCTTTGTTCGGATGACTTGTTTTATGGTGCGTTTGACCATCCCAAACCGCATTTGAACCAGCCGCCACGTGTTTATGCCGCTTCCGGCCACGAGTTTAACACGGAGAAGTGTGTGGCCCGGAGATATAATGTGAAGGGAGAAGTCATCAAGACCGAAGCCATGTATGCCGACGGATATTGGTATTACCAATCAGCTGCCGGAGGCAATAAACAAATTGTAAAGAGTGATTTCTGCGGGAAAGACGTTCGGGTGCTCCGGCAGCTGCAAATGCCTTCGGTCATAGAGAATGTGGAGCGGATGCAATATACCCGCGACCGGATTTTCTTTATTGACCGTATCGATGGCCACTATTATGTCTGCTCGATGGACTATGACGGGAACGGTTTCCGGCAGGAGAAAAAGATTTCGTATATCGACGCGGTGAACCCGAAACTGAAATTGTCGCGGGACGACAGTGCGCCGGTTTCTATGTACAAAGGGGTTATCGCATTGAAAGCAGAAGTCATGCTGGCCCGGTTGAGGCTGCTTTATTGCCATGGCGAAGACGATTATTTCGGTTTGTCCCATTCCCAGTCCAAGGAACTGGAAGCATTGGTGAAGAAAGTGGAGCAGCTGCTCGAAAAATCGATGGATGAGGCGCAGGCCGATGGGCTGGCCAAGGAATTGCGGGAGAAAAGAAAGGCATACAGCGTGCCGTGCTCAGTAAGAAATTGACGTATATTTTATAGGTGCCGAAAGATTGAAGTTCAGGATGATGAAAGGAAAGAGACTACTTTACATGAAAATGGAAGTAGTCTCTTTTTATCCTTCGCACCGTCACTGATAATTAAGCATTTTCACGTTTCATGAGGTGCTTGATGCGTCGGATGCGGGGCAAACGTCCCACTACATTTTTATTTAAGAACTTCTCGAAAAGAATGAGGGCCAGAAACAAGACACCGACGATGCAGACCCAGCCATACATCTCTTTCAGGCTGACCAGTGTGGCCTGTTTCATGGCTTCTCCGTAGATGCTGTAGAATGTCTGTGCATTGAGGGCCGTGTTCACCTCGTCCAGTTCGATGGAGAGGGTCTGGAAGTTTTCCGGTAAGATGTGTTGCCATACCCGGCTATAGATGGCGCCTCCCAGTACGGAACCGAATCCGGTACGGATGAAACCCAGAATGGACAGCACCTGGAAGAAATGCTGGAAGGGGACGATACCGGTGACGTACACCGTGAGCGAGATGTACAGGATGATGTAACCGGCTCCGCGCAGCAGGGTGGGACCGTAGAGCCATTCGATGTTCATGTTCGGGTCGATGAGGAAGTACATGAAACACTGGTAGCCCACAATCAAGGCAAATCCTAAAAAGACAGGTACCTTGTATCCTCCGTGCAGGCGGACGTGCCACTGGTAGGCAAAGATGCATCCCAGCACCGTGCCTCCCAGGTTCCACCAGTTCAGCGAGACTTCGTTCAATACGTCGTATTGCAGGATGCCGTGTGTGAAGATGTTTTGCAGGACGGTCGGGGCCGCCAGAAAGAAGCAGAGCATCAGGAACAGGAAGAGCAAGGACGTGAGGTTGCGGTACTTGAAGGCTTCCAGGGCGATGTACGGATGCCGGCGGACAATCATCCGATGGATGCTGAGGGCCAGCGAGAGGATGGCAATCAGGGTACCGAGGAGGATTTGCAGGGAATCGAACCAGTCGTAGAACTTGCCATATTCGAACACGAAGATGACAGACAGCAGGAAGATGGACCACAAGGCTCCTCCCAGCCAGTCGATGCCGAACAGGGGCAGCGGCTTCATGAACCGGAAGTGGCGGGTGAGGGCAGCCGTGAGTCCCCACAGCACGAACAGCAGTCCCATGATGAACCAGTGCATGGAATGCCAGTTGCTCCAGTAGCCCAGGTAGACGGTGAGCAGGCCCGAAAGCTGGATGCTTCCCAGTACAATCATATACACCACGGGGAAGAACACGGCGAAGTTACGGGTCGGTGTCAGACTCAGCTGTACGTTCGACAGGGCTTCGAAGGTACCCCACATGCGCAACATGCCCGCAAAGAAGCAGACAATGACCAGCACCGGGAGGCTTTCGGTATGCATCGTAATCAGGTTGCACACAATCAGGGCCGGACACACGAACAGCAGGATGCTGCGGGTGGTGAACCGGAATTTCAGGCGGAAGAGGATGGGGAAGATAATCGTCATGCCCACAAAGGAGGCATAGCCGGCCATCATCACATCCTCTTGCATCAGGGCCAGTGAGCCGACCATCTGCGACACGGACGACAGGTAGATGCCGCCGCTGAACTGGAAGGCCACGGCAAAGAAGAGACAAAGAAACACCCGTACCTTGTCCGGCACGAAGTCGCGGAACATCATGACACGGGTAGGCATATTCGGTCCGGCCATATCAGTATCTCACTTTACATTCCACATTCATTCCGGCACGGAGGCGCGCCAGGTCTTCCGGCTTGTTGTCGGCTGTAAATTCAATGCGTACGGGGATGCGCTGTTCCACCTTGACGAAGTTGCCGGCGGAATTGTCCTGCGGCATCAGGGAAAGGGAAGAGCCGGTGGCATCCGAGATGGAAGAAACCACCCCTGTGAATTTCACGCCCGGTACGGCATCCACCTGAATGTCTACTTTCTGTCCGTTCTGCATGACGGAGGTCTGCGTTTCCTTGTAGTTGGCGATGACCCACTTTTCCGTCTCGTCAATCAGGGTCACCATGGTCTGTCCCGGTTGTACCAGCTGTCCTTCGTGGATGTTCTTGCGGCCGGTCATTCCGTCGGCAGTGGCCACGATGACGGTGTACGACAAGTTCAGCTTGGCCAGGTTCAGTTCGGCAGCCGCCACTTTGATGGCCGCGTCGTTCTGCTCCAGGCGTTGGGTCTGTTCATGTTTCACTAGGGAGGTGGATTGCTTCTGGCGGGTCATCTGCTCGTAGCGCGCCTTGGCCGCTTCATATTCCGTCTTCACCCGGTCGTACTGCTGGACGGTGACGGCATGTTTCTTTATCATCTCCGTGTACCGTTTGTAGTCGGCCTCGGCATTCTTCAGGCGGACGGCTGCTTCGCGGATACCTGCATCGGTCACCAGAATGTTGCTTTGTGTGGTACTGATGGTGGTGTGCATGGCATCCTTTCCTACCAATGCATTCTGGTAGTTGGCTTCAGCCTGTGCCAGACGCAGCAGGTATTCCGAGTCCTCAATCACCAGCAGGGTGTCTCCCTTGCGGACTTTTTGGTATTCTTCGAAATAGATTTTCTTGATGAATCCCGGCACACGGGTGTTGATGGGAGTGATGTGTTGTTTCACCTGTGCATTGTCGGTGTATTCCACGTTGCCCAGGTGGACGAAATGACTGCACACCCACACAATTCCTGCGAGGATGATGACGGTAAGAATGATATTCGAAATCTGTTTGTTTCTTTTTATATTAGCCATGATGTATAAACGTTAGAAAGTGAATGTTCTTTGATAAAGGAAATAGAGTTACAAGGTACCGATAGTCTTCTTCAGCATGAAATACTGGTAGAGGATACCTGTCTGTGCGTTGGCCAGTTCCAGTTCGCTGCTCAGTTGGATGTTGCTGGCATCCAGCATGTCGGTCACCAGCGACAGTCCGTTGAGGTAGCGGCTGTGAATCACCTCGTAGTTTTCGTGGGCCAGCTGTACGTTCTTTTCTTTGGTATCCAGCCGGGTGTAAGCCTCTTCCAGATTGATATACGCCGCATTGATGCTGTTCGACAGCTGTTCGTCGGCCAACCGTTTGTTCTCCTGTGCCTTCAGTGTGGCCAGTTTGGCCTGTTTCACCTTCTTGTTGTTCTTGAACAGCGCGTCAAACTTATAGGTGACATTCACCCCCACATACCAGTAGTTGAAGTTCTTGTTGATGGGCGGCACTTCAATCAGAATCGGGCCGTCGAAGTTATTGGCCGCAATCAGTCCGATGGTCGGACGTCGGTCGGCCCGTGCCATTTCCTGCTGTTTTTCACTCATGCGGACTCCCAAATCGGCCAGTCGCATCATCGGAGCCTGGGAGCGTGCGTCCTGCCAGTACAGCTCGCTCCGTTTGTCGATACCGGCAGAAAGCAAGGTGGTGTCCGGCAGAATTTCCGTTTGGATATCCAGCCCGATGGTAGTGACCATCTGACGGTTGAGAATCCGAATCCGGTTGTTCACGTTGGTCAGCCCCAGTTCCAGGTTTTTCAGCTGAAGTTCGTATCGGGTGATATCACTCTGAAGTGCCGCCCCCTGTTCGAAAGCCGAATGGATTTCTTCAATCAGCAGCCGGGTCTGTTCGATGTTTTTCTCATACACCCTCCGCTGGTTGTGTAGCTGGAACAAGTCGAGGTAATGTCCCACCAGCATGAAGCGCACATTCTGCCGGTCGTTGTCGAGTTCCGTTTCGGCCATCTCCTTTTGCAGTTCGCTCATCTCGATACCTGTAGAAACCGCGCCGCCAGTATAGACGGCTTGTGTGGCCTTAAACGCAAAATTGTTGCCAAAGTGCGGCATGTCGGCCTTCATGCCGTTGGAAAAATCCCGGTCACTCATCCAGCCGTCACCGATGTAGCTGAACGAGAGTCCGGCTTCTATGGAAGGCAGGCGGTCGTTCTTGGCCACTTTGATGGCTTGTACCGCCTCGTCGACGGCCAGGTTGTGTACTTTCAGGCTTTTGCTGTGCGCGTCGGCCAGGCGGAAGAGTTCTTCTACTCCCAGCACGCGCGGTTGGGCCGACGCAGACCAGAAGCCGATGCAGCCCAGTAACCCTGTCATGAAAAGTTTGTGAATCATAAATACGTGGTTGTCTTAATTATCGGTGCAAAGGTCACGTTTTTGCGGGGAAAATATGATGTTTCAAATTTGACAGAATTTGTCTGAGATGAAACTTTTTGGAAAAAGTTTGGGTAGGAAGGTGATTCTTTCTTATCTTTGGAAAGGTAGAAAAACAGGCTTATGGAGCGTTATCAGATTATTAACATACAGGAAATAGTCCGGGAGAAACAAGGAGTGGCTTATCAGGGAGAAATTGGGGTATTTGTTCCAAGTGATACTTCTGCTATTTATTTGGCCGAAGGACTTCCGGTGTATGTGAATGCTTTTTCGTATTTGCTGGCTTTGCAGGGAAAGGCCCGTCTGGTGATTGATGAAACGGAATATGAGATTTTTCCCGGCTGCCTGTGTCTGCTTTCACCCTTGCACCTGACTTGTTTTTCGGAGGTATCGGACGATTTCCGGTGTATGTTTTTGTGTCTTCACAAGGATTTTGTGGATAGAATCGGGGTGTTCAACCTAAAGCAGCGCATTGCCAAGGGGATGCACATGCATCGTAATCCGTCTGTCCAGATGAGTGCGGCTGATACGGTGGTGTTGAAGGAGAGTATTGAAAATATCAGAAACCAGATTCTAAGGCAGGACCATTTGTACCATCTGGAACTGATGCAGAATGCCCTTATCCGGTTTTACTTGGAACTGGATAACATTCTGGACCGGAACATACAGCCGGAGGGTAGTGGGATGACAGTCACCCGGAACCGCATGAAGTTGCAAGAGTTCATCACCCTGCTGATGAATCATTTTAAGGAAGAGCATCAGGTGGCTTTCTATGCAAAGGCCATGCACATTACGCCTCAATACCTGACAGCCATAGTCAAGGTACAGACTGGAAAGACGGTGAACGCATTTGTTTATGAACTGATTTACAGTGAGGCACGCAATCTGTTGGTCTCGACCGATTTGAGTATCCAGCAGATTACGGCACGGCTGAACTTTGCCGACCAAGCTTCGTTCAGTAAGTTCTTCAAGCGGCATGCAGGTGTCTCTCCTCAGATTTTCAGGGAGGAAGCTGGAAAAATCTGAGGAGTCTGCAGGAATTTATAGTTAGGGTTTCACAGGTTCGGAAAGCTCATCGAGCGTTTTTCCTTCATAATCACAGATGGCCTGTTTGTAGGCCAGAGGAATTTCCATAGGTTCTTTGGTCAGAATGTCGTAGCCTACGAGCACGGTGCGGCACTGGCATTTCAATACGCCACTGGCTTTGTTGAAGGCCCGTTGTAGCATGGTGAAACTTTTATGCCCCAGATGGATGACGGTAGTCTCGATGATAAGGTCGTCGGAAAAGAAGACGGGAGCCAGAAAATCCGCATTGATATTGACCACTACCACATTGAATTTTTTGCATTCATCTTGTCCAAAGACATCACGGAAATAGGAGGTCTTTGCAAAGTCGTACAAGGAGAAATAAACCGAGTTGTTCATGTGACCGTATTGGTCAACATCGCTGAAACGGATTTGTACGGGGACTTCGTGTTTGAATTTGATTTCTGCGTTCATAGTAATGTTTTTAAGTTTTTCTCAAATGTACATCTTTTTTTCATAAATCTGCTATCAATGGTGGAATATTTCTTACTTTTGTCCGTCATAATGAATTGTGGATAAAAAATATAACATAAGATGAAACAGAAATTCAGCAAAGAGACACTTTGTGTGCAGGCAGGATGGACTCCGAAGAAAGGAGAACCCCGTGTATTGCCTATTTACCAGAGCACTACCTTCAAGTATGATACCAGTGAGCAGATGGCTCGCCTTTTCGATTTGGAAGACAGTGGTTATTTTTATACTCGTTTGCAGAATCCGACCAACGATGCGGTGGCTTCGAAGATTGCAGCCCTCGAAGGGGGTGTGGGCGCCATGCTGACTTCTTCCGGTCAGGCTGCCAATTTCTATGCCGTATTCAATATCTGTGAGGCGGGCGACCATTTTGTTTGTTCGTCTACTATCTACGGCGGTACTTTCAATCTGTTTGCCGTGACCATGAAGAAACTGGGCATTGAATGTACTTTCATCGATGCCGATGCACCGGAGGAAGAGATTGACAAGGCTTTCCGTCCGAACACCAAGTGTTTGTTCGGTGAAACCATTTCCAATCCGAGCATCAATGTGCTGGACATTGAGAAGTTTGCCCGTATCGCTCACAAACACGGGGTACCTTTGATTGTGGACAACACGTTTGCCACTCCGATTAACTGCCGTCCGTTTGAATGGGGAGCTGATATCGTGACTCATTCTACGACAAAATACATGGACGGACATGCCACTTGTGTGGGAGGCGCTGTGGTAGATAGTGGTAACTTCGACTGGGAAGCACATGCCGACAAGTTCCCGGGACTGACGCAGCCGGATGAGTCCTATCATGGACTGACTTATACGAAGGCATTCGGAAAGATGGCTTACATGACCAAGGCTACTGCCCAGCTGATGCGTGACTTGGGTTCTATCCAGTCACCGGAAAACGCCTTCCTGTTGAACCTGGGGTTGGAGACTTTGCATTTGCGTATGCCGCGTCACTGTGAGAATGCACAGAAAGTGGCAGAGTGGCTGGAAGCTAACCCGAAGGTGAAATGGGTACACTATTGTGGCCTGAAGAGCAACAAGTATTATGAACTGGCACAGAAATACATGCCGAACGGTTCTTGTGGTGTGATTGCTTTTGGGCTCCATGGCACACGTGAAGACGCCATCAAGTTCATGGACCATCTGAAACTGGCTTGCATCGTGACACACGTGGCCGATGCCCGTACCTGCGTCTTGCATCCGGCGAGTCATACACACCGTCAGCTGACAGACGAACAGCTGATTGAAGCGGGAGTAGCTCCCGACCTAATCCGTCTGTCTGTCGGTATTGAAAATGTGAACGACATCATTGCCGACCTGGAACAGGCGATGGAACAGATTTAATCGATATCAATCTGGAGAAATAAAAAAGGAGGGCATTTTGAATGTCCTCCTTTTTTGTGCATATACGGGCGATTATCTGTAAGATTTCTGGTAAATCTGAAGCACCTCTTCGTCGGTCATCGGATGCGGATCGAGGGTGAAGAGTGAGCCCATGGTGTCGCGGGCGTTCTGTACCATTTTGGGGAAGTCCTCCGGTTTTACGCCCCAGTCGCTCAGTTTCAGCTGATATACGTTACATTCCTTTTGCATGCGGACCAATGCATCGATGAAGTCGCTGGGTCGGTTGCTCTTCTGCTGAGTCATGATTTCGGCCATCTTCATGTAACGTTTCATGCTGTCGTTGCGGAACGTCTCAAAGTAGGCCTCACTGATGGCAATCAGTCCGGCTCCGTGCGGCAGTTCCGGATAGAAGGCGCTCATGGCATGTTCCATGGAGTGTTCGGAAATACAGCAGGAGGTGGATTCTACCAAGCCGGCCAAGGTACTGGCCCATGCTACTTTGGCACGTGCCTTGAGGTTGCGTCCGTCTTTTACGGCTACCGGCAGGTATTTATACAGCAAGCGGATGGCTTCGAGGGCATACAGGTCGCTGATTGGAGTGGCACAGTTGGCCAGGAATCCTTCTGCCGCGTGGAAGAAAGCATCAAATCCCTGATAAGCGGTGAGATGGGGTGGGATGGAAACCATCAGTTCCGGGTCGATGATGGAAAGAGCCGGGAAGGTCAGCGGACTGCCGAAGCCGATTTTTTCCTTCACTTCCTCGTTGGTGATGACGCTCCACGGGTCGGCTTCCGTACCGGTACCGGCAGTGGTCGGGATGGCAACCACCGGCAGAGCTTTGGTGACGGGACGTCCTTTTCCGGTACCTGCCGGAATGTAATCCCAGTAATCGCCTTCGTTGCAGGCCATGATGGCAATGGCCTTGGCAGAGTCGATGCTGCTGCCTCCTCCTAAGCCGACGACGAAGTCACATTTTTCTGCGCGGCAGATGGAAGCGGCTTCCATCACGTGTGCCTTTATCGGGTTGGGCAGAATCTTGTCGAACACGACCGATTCCGTATTGTTTTCTTGTAACAGTTCGATAACCTTGTTTAGGTAGCCGTATTTCTTCATGGAAGTACCACAGGAGATGACAATCAGGGCTTTTTTACCTGGTAGTTTTTCTGTCGCTAACTTTCTTAACTCGCCACATCCGAACAGAATTCTGGTCGGGATGTGTAAACTGAATACAGGATTTGCGTTCATAATATAACTGTTTAAAGTTCGTTTACCCAAAAATACGAAAATAAAAACAGAATAGATGAGGAGGCGTGTTAAAAATCGCTTTTATATTGGAGGTAAGGAGAATAAAAAAGGCTGCCTCATGGCAGCCTTTTATGAAATAGACGCTTAAAGCGGATTATTCTTTGTCTTTGTGGTCCTTGTGATTCTGTTGAGGACGACGTTCCCGTTTCGGGTGGCTCTCTGTCATACCTTCCGGCTTCGGAAGCAATGCTTTGTGTGACAGTTTGAACTTGCCTGTCTTCGGATCGATGTCCAACAGTTTCACTTCGATTTCGTCTCCTTCTTTCAAACCGGTTTCTTCGATGGTTTCGAAGCGTTTCCAGTCGATTTCAGAGATGTGCAGCAGACCGTCTTTTCCTGGGAGGAATTCAACGAAAGCACCGTAAGGCATGATAGAACGAACCTTACCTGTATATACTTCGCCTACTTCCGGAACTGCCACGATAGCCTTGATCATGCGTAATGCATCATCGATGCACTTCTTGTTGGTACCGGCGATTTCGATGCGGCCTACACCGTCTACTTCTTCAATCGTGATAGTAGCACCGGTTTCTTCCTGCATACCCTGGATAATCTTTCCGCCCGGGCCGATTACCGCACCGATGAATTCTTTCGGAATGGTCATCGTTTCGATACGCGGTGCATGTGGTTTCAGTTCAGGACGCGGCTCAGCGATGCATTCAGTCAGTTTGCCGAGGATGTATTCACGTCCTTGTTTTGCCTGCAGCAAGGCTTTTTCCAGGATATCGTAAGTCAGTCCGTCGCACTTGATATCCATCTGTGTAGCAGTGATACCGTCGCGAGTACCTGTTACCTTGAAGTCCATATCACCCAGGTGGTCTTCATCGCCCAGGATATCTGACAAGATAGCGTATTTATCTTCTCCGGCGTTCTTGATCAATCCCATCGCAATACCTGAAACTGGCTTATTGATAGGTACACCTGCATCCATCAAAGCCAGTGTTCCGGCACAAACCGTAGCCATAGAAGATGAACCGTTAGATTCCAGAATGTCAGAAACTACACGTACGCAGTAAGGATAGTCGGCAGGAATCTGTCCTTTCAATGCGCGCCATGCCAGATGACCGTGACCAATTTCACGACGGCCTACGCCACGCTGTGCCTTTGCTTCTCCTGTAGAGAACGGCGGGAAGTTGTAGTGCAACAGGAAACGTTCCTTGTGTTGGTCGAGTACATCGTCCACAATCTTTTCGTCCATCTTGGTACCCAGTGTGACTGTACTCAAAGACTGAGTTTCACCACGGGTGAAGATAGCTGAGCCGTGAGGACCTGGCAGCGGACTGGTTTCACACCAGATAGGACGGATGTCGGTAGTGGCACGGCCGTCCAGACGTTTGCCTTCATCAAGGATGCAACGACGCATTGCTTCTTTTTCTACATCGTGATAGTAACGGTCAATCATCGGACCTTTTTCTTCCAGTTCTTCTTCAGTGAACTGAGCCTTGAACTCATCGCAGATAGCAGTGAAGGCATCTTCTCTTTCGTGCTTGTTCTTGTTGCCGGATTCTGCGATGGCGTATGCTTTTGCGTAGCAGGCATCATGTACGGCCTTACGCAGGTCTTCGTCATTTTCTTCGTGGCAGTATTCACGTTTTACGGTCTTGCCGACTTCTTCCATCAGTTCCATCTGCGCCTTGCAGTGAACCTTGATGGCTTCGTGTGCGAACTTCATGGCTTCCAGCAAGTCCTGTTCAGAAACTTCTTTCATTTCACCTTCTACCATCATGATGTTTTCATAAGTGGCAGCTACCATGATGTCCATGTCGGCACGTTTCAGGGCTTCGAAAGTCGGGTCGATGACAAACTGTCCGTCGATGCGGGCTACACGTACTTCTGAAATCGGACCTCCGAACGGAATGTCAGAAACAGCCAGTGCGGCAGAAGCGGCCAGACCGGCCAGTGCGTCCGGCATATCCACGCCGTCGGCAGAATAAAGTATGATATTTACGTAAACTTCAGCATGATAGTTGTCTGGGAACAGAGGACGCAACGCGCGGTCTACCAGACGGCAAGTGAGGATTTCGTAATCTGAAGCCTTTCCTTCACGTTTGGTAAAGCCACCCGGAAAACGTCCGAATGCGGAATATTTTTCTCTGTACTCTACCTGGAGAGGCATAAAATCTGTACCGGGAACTGCATCTTTTGCTGCACAAACAGTAGCCAGCAACATGGTGTTACCCATGCGTAGCATAACAGCACCATCTGCCTGTTTTGCCAGCTTTCCCGTTTCGAGTGTGATGGTTCTTCCATCATTCAGCTCGATCGTCTTAACAATAGGATTGATCATAAAAATTGATTTAATATTATTTCATCTAAAAAAGCGTACAAAGATAGTGTTTTATTGCGGATAAAAGCAGGTATTTAGCTAAAAGTTTCAGGGTGAAGTGCTTTTTATCCAATTATTTGTGACAAAAACACCTAATTTCGTGCGTTTGATGATGGATTTATCTTTTAAAAACTTTGTGACATCGTGAAAAGCCGTATCTTTGCATCTTGAATTTACATTAGAATGTGAGATAAAAAGAAAATAATCAGGTATGAAAAAAAATACTTATCTGTTTGTGGCATTGTTGTCGGCGGGGTTGGTGGCCTGCAACAATGAACCTTCTTTCAACGTAGAAGGAACCGTGGCCGGTGCGGCTGATAAAATGTTGTATTTGGAGCAAACCGGTCTGGAAGGAATTGTGGCACTTGACTCTGTCAAGCTGAGTGACGGCGGTTCGTTCCATTTCTCCGAAGCTCGTCCGGATGCGCCGGATTTCTATCGGCTTCGCTTGGGTAACCAGGTAATCAATTTTGTGGTTGATTCTACGGAAACCGTAAAGGTGAATGCAGATGCCAATGGATTTGCTACGGCTTATCAGGTGGAAGGTTCGGAAAACAACCAGAAGATTAAAGAACTGGTTTTGCTGCAGGCAGATTTGCAGGATAAGGTAAACAAGCTGGGACGTTCCGGACTGCCGGCTGGCATCGCACAAGACAGTTTGGTTTCACTGGTCAATGCCTATAAGAATAATGTAAAGCGTAATTATATTTTTGCCCAGCCTAACAAGGCTTATGCATATTTCGCCTTGTTTCAGGAACTGAACGGGTATATGATATTCGATCCGCTGACCAACAAGGAAGACGTGAAATGCTTTGCGGCAGTGGCTACCAGTCTGAATAATATGTATCCTCATGCCGACCGTTCCCGTAACCTTTACAATATGGTCATCAAGGGGATGAAGAATACCCGCACACCTCAGGTACAGAATGTCGATATTCCAGTGGATAAGATTAAGGAGACTTCTATCATCGATATTGAATTGAAGGATTTGAAAGGGAAAACCCATCATCTGACCGACTTGAAGGGAAAAGTGGTGCTGGTGGATTTCACAGCGTATGCTTCCGCCGTTTCGGGAGCCCGCAATCTGGCATTGCGCGAACTGTATGATAAATACGCTTCACAAGGGTTGGAGATTTATCAGATTTCCCTGGATGCGGACGAACATTTCTGGAAAACTGCGGCCGACAACCTGCCGTGGATTTGTGTGCGTGACCCGCAAAGTACCTATTCCACTTACTTAAGTTTGTATGGAGTGACGCAGTTGCCGACAGCTTTCTTGGTAAACCGCAACAACGAGCTGACCTTGCGTATTGATGAGAAGACCAATATGGAAGAAGCCATCAAGAAATTGTTGTAACATGTTGAAAAGCATGCATTGATAAACTTGACTGGTATCATAAAAAGATTTATCTTTGCCCCCAAGATATAAGACTCTGTGCAAGAGAGGCTGTATCAAAATAAAAATTGAATTGTCAGATTGTCATTCTGAACAAAGTGAAGAATCCGTTTGTTTATCTATTCATCTGGGGTTCGCTCTTCGTTCAGAATGACTTTACTTTTGTGATAGGCGGTTTTTATTTTGGACAGCCCTTTACTTTTATCGAAACAAATCAATTAATAACGAAAATATTTAAGGAGAAAAATTATGGCTTACATGTCAGAAGAAGGCTATCAGAAGCTGGTGGCCGAATTGAAACACCTGGAATCAGTGGAGCGCCCGAAGATTGTCGCTGCCATTGCGGAGGCTCGTGACAAGGGTGACTTGTCGGAAAATGCAGAATACGATGCGGCAAAAGAAGCTCAAGGTATGCTGGAGATGAAAATCAACCAGTTGAAGGCAACCATTGGCGATGCCAAAATCATTGATACATCCAAGTTGAAAACCGATACGGTACAGATTCTGAGCCGTGTGGAATTGAAAAACGTAAAGACCGGCATGAAGATGGCTTATACTATCGTATCCGAAAGCGAAGCCAATCTGAAGCAAGGCAAGATTTCCGTCAATACGCCGATTGCACAGGGTTTGCTGGGCAAGAAAGTGGGCGAAGTGGCAGAAATCACTATCCCGCAGGGAAAAATCTCATTGGAGATTACAGGTATATCATTTTAATTTGTAAGGCAGGTCTGCTCCGGCGGACTTGCCTTATTTAATATTCTATCAATATGGCAACAATATTCAGTAAAATCATTGCAGGTGAGATTCCCAGCTACAAGGTGGCTGAGAATGACAAGTTTTATGCTTTCTTGGATATCAATCCGCTGGTAAAAGGACATACGCTGGTAGTGCCCAAACGGGAAGTGGATTACATTTACGACCTGAGTGATGACGAACTGGCTCAGATGCATGTGTTTGCCAAACATGTGGCACTGGCCATTCAGAAGGCTTTCCCGTGCAAGAAGGTGGGTGAAGCGGTCATCGGCCTGGAAGTTCCCCATGCACACATTCATTTGATTCCTATCCAGAAGGAATCGGACATGCTGTTCTCCAATCCCAAGCTGCAACTTTCTCAAGAAGAGTTTACCGCAATAGCCAAGGCCATCAACGAGGCTTGGAAAGCTGAAAGCAAATAATTTTCTTCTAAAAAAATACCTTAAATATAAAGTATTCTTCGTATTTTTCAGGTGTGGTTTTCAGAAAACTGAGATTTCTGGAAGCCGCACCTGATTTTTTTATCGAAATATTGTGTGCTTATGTTTTACAAACGAATTGCTTCCTTTATCCTTTTCTTGTGTTTTGTGCTGAAAGTGTTTGCGGTTGAATACCAGATAAAAGGAACCGTGATTGACAAATCCACCCGCCAACCGCTGGAGTTTGTGAACGTGCTGGTGGTGGGGTTGGGTATCGGCGCTTCGACCGACAGCAATGGAAACTTTACCATTACGCAGGTACCTCCGGGCATCTATCGCCTGCAGGCCTCGTTTCTAGGGTATAAAACGGCACTGACTCCCGAATACCGTGTGAACCATGTCACTCCCTATGTGCAGATTGAATTGGAAGAGGAAAACACCTCCCTGAATGAGGTGGTGGTCACTGCTTCTCCCTTTCAGAAAGTGGTGGAGAGTCCGGTCAGCCTGCGGGTCATCGGTTTGCAGGAGATAGAGAAAGCTCCGGGTGCCAACCGCGACATCTCAAAGGTGGTGCAGAATTATCCGGGAGTGGCTTTTTCTCCCATCGGCTACCGTAATGATTTGATTGTGCGGGGCGGTGGGCCTTCGGAAAACCGTTTCTATCTGGATGGAGTGGAAATTCCGAACATCAACCATTTCAGTACCCAGGGAGCTTCCGGCGGGCCGGTCGGACTGATTGATGCCGACCTGATTCGTAGTGTGAAGTTTTACAGCGGGGCTTTCCCGGCCGACAGGGGCAATGCCCTGAGCAGTGTGTTGGATTTCAGTCTGCGCGATGGCGACATGGAGCGGAATTCCCTGAAAGCCACTTTGGGTGCTTCGGAAGTCTCTTTGAGTTCCAACGGGCATTTGGGCAAAAAGACCTCCTATCTGGTGTCGGTCCGCCAGTCCTACTTGCAGGCTTTGTTCAAGGTGCTGGGACTGCCTTTCCTGCCTGCGTATACTGATGCTTCCTTCAAACTGAAAACCCGTTTCGACAGTCACAATGAACTGACTTTGCTCGGACTGGGAGGCCTTGACCGCATGAAACTGAACTTGGGTATTGAAGGAGAAGATGCCGAATATATGCTCAGTTACCTTCCCAAGATAGAGCAGGAAACCTATACCGTAGGCGGTGTATATCGGCATTATACCCCTATACATGTGCAGACCATCGTGCTGAGTCAGAGCTATCTGAACAACCGGAACATTAAATACCGTAACAACGATGAAAGCAGTGAGGACAATCTGACGCTGCATCTGGGGTCCGTGGAACAGGAAACCAAATTGCGAATGGAGAACACTTCCTCGTGGAGTGTGTGGAAGGTAAAAGCTGGTTTTGACCTGAACTATTCCCGCTACAAAAGCGATGAATACCGGAAGATATTTGCCGATGCGCTTCGGGAATACAATTACCACACCGACCTCTCCCTTTGGCGGTGGGGACTGTTTGCTTCCATCGATTATGCGGCTCCCGACAAAAGTTTCACTGCTTCCATTGGCGTGCGTACCGATGGCAACAATTACAGCGACAAGATGAAAGAACTGTGGCGCCAGCTTTCTCCCCGTCTGTCCGTGTCTTATCGTCTGGCCGACGGACTGTTCCTGAGCGGTCATGTGGGGCTGTACTACCAGCTGCCTTCTTACACCGCCTTGGGCTTCAAGGGAGAAGCCGGAGACTACGTGAACAAACACCTGGATTACATTTCTGTGTCGCAGGAGAGTGTGGGACTGTCCTGGACTCCTAATGAAAACATGGAGTTCTCGGTGGAAGGTTTCTACAAACTCTATGGAAACATGCCGTTCTCTTTGTCCGACCAGATACCCTTGTCATGCAAGGGAAATGACTACGGGACGATTGGCAACGAAGCTCTTTCTTCCCAGGCCAAAGGACGTTCCTACGGAGCAGAACTGATGTTCAAATGGTTGTTGACACAGAAACTGAACCTTTCTTCTTCGCTGACTATTTTCAAAAGTGAGTTCAAGGACGGCAAACAAGGCAGCTATGTGCCTTCTGCCTGGGACAACCGTTTCATCCTGAACGTGAGCGGTACCTATAACTTTCCTAAGCATTGGAGCCTGGGTGCCAAAGTCAGCTGCATCGGAGGTTCTCCGTACACTCCCTATGATGAGGCGAAATCGTCTCTGGTGGAGGCCTGGGACGTACAAGGACGGGCTTATTACGACTACAGCCGTTACAACCAGGAGCGTCTCCCCGTGTTCGGCCAGTTGGATGTGCGGGTAGACAAAATCTTTTATTTGAAGAAATGCATGCTGGGCTTTTACCTCGACATCCAGAACATCACGGCCAGCAAGCTGCGTCGGCCGGATGCCCTGATGAGTACGGGGCAGATTGAAAACCCCTCCGCTCCGTTGGTCGAACAGCGTTATGTCATGAAATCCATCCGTCAGGAAAGCGGCACCCTGCTTCCCACACTGGGTATTACTTTTGAATATTGAGAATAAGACGACATAAGAAAACGGTCTGCTTCTTTCTTCGAGGAAAGCGGCAGACCGTTTTCATTATCTGAACGGACGGATTGCTTTTTGCGGTTTATGAGTATTGTTCTCCGAATTTCATTTCCGCATCGTTGACGAACTTCCGGATAGCGTTCTGGTCGTCCTTCTTGCAGATGAGCAAGGCGTTCCCCTGTTCGGCAATCAGGTAGTTTTCCAAGTCCTGCACAACGACCAGTTTGTCCTTCGGCGTCATGATGATATTTCCCTTGCAGTTGTACAACAACGTGTTGCTGTGTGTGGTCACATTCTGGTTCTCATCCTTCGGTGAGGCATCGTAGAGCGAGTTCCACGTGCCTATGTCCGCCCATCCGAAGTCACACAATAACACGTACACATTGTTCGCCTTTTCCATGATGCTGTAGTCGATGGAGCTGTTCGGACATGTGCTGAATTTCGGCATGTCACATTCCACTTGCGGACACACATCCGCCATCATTTCATGAAACGCTTTCAGGATGGTATTGACATGCCATACAAAGATGCCCGAGTTCCAGTAAAATTCATTGCTCTGTACGAACACCTCCGCAAATTCCCGCAGTGGTTTTTCAACGAACGTTTTGACTTTATAGAAATCTTCTTCCTTATCCTCTTCAGAAATCTGGATATAGCCGTAACCCGTTTCCGGATAGCTGGGTTTGATGCCCAGTGTCAGAAGCTTGTCCGTGCGGGAAGCGAATTCCAGTGATTTCAGGATATCCCGTTTGAACTCATCCATTTTGAGAATCAGGTGGTCGGACGGGGCGACGACGATACTTGCGTCGGGATTGATTTTCTGGATGACATACGAAGCGTATGCGATGGCAGGAGCCGTATTTCGGTGTTCTTCCTCTACGATGAGCTGTGATTCCTTGAAGTCGGGGAGCGAGTTCAGCACCAGTTCCCTGTAATGCTGGTTGGTAGTGATGAAAATATTCTCCGCAGGAAGTATTTGCTTGTATCTTTCGTAAGTCTGTTGCAAGAGCGTCTGCCCAGTTCCAAAGAAGTCGAGGAATTGTTTGGGTAAGGCTTTGCGGCTATATGGCCAGAACCGACGCCCGGTTCCTCCGGCCATGATGATGCAATAAAAATTCTTACTGTCCATGGTAGATGCTAGCGTTAAAGTTTGATGCTAAGATAAAGCTTATTTTGCAAGAAACGTCAGAAAAGGATTCTAAATAGTGTTAGAAAACTTTTTTTCGTTTTTTTCGGCGGGAATCCTTGCAATATCGGAAAAGATGTGTACCTTTGCACTCGCAATCGAAAATTATGCCCAGATGGCGGAATCGGTAGACGCGCTGGTCTCAAACACCAGTGGAGTAACATCCATCCCGGTTCGACCCCGGGTCTGGGTACCACAAGAAGCTAAGCAACTGAGAAATCAATGCTTAGCTTTTTTTATTTTATCGAAACTTTCCCTTCATTTTCCCCACAAGTACAAAAATACGGTAGTAAGTCATTATTTTCTTTGGCTACGCAATACAAATATACTACCTTTGAAAAGATATAAATCCTATTAAATAAGAGTCCATGGAACAAGATGTTTGGCAAGAGATTGAACAGTTATACCAAAAGTTTCAGCAACTTGGTATCAGTGAAGCGGTGGACTATGAGAAGTACTACCTCTATTCTCTGATTGCCCATTCTACAGCGATTGAGGGTTCAACACTTACTGAAGCGGAGGCACAAATGCTTTTTGATGAGGGGCTGACTGCCAAAGGAAAGCCGCTGGTATATCACTTGATGAATGAGGACTTAAAGAAGGCATACGAACTAGCCAAAGAGGAGGCCAAGCGTAAAGTACCAATCACCTCGCCATTTTTGCAAAGATTGAATGCAACGCTGATGCGTACTACAGGCAGTATACACAATGTGATGGGGGGCTCCTTTGATTCTTCCAAAGGAGAATTTCGTTTGTGCGGTGTTACGGCTGGTGTGGGTGGCCGTTCTTATATGAGTTATCAGAAAGTTCCTGCCAAAGTAGATGAACTTTGCGCTTTATTACAGGAAAAGCAAAAGACAGTGGGAACATTCCGGGAACAATACGAACTAAGTTTCAATGCTCATCTTAACCTGGTGACTATTCATCCGTGGGTCGATGGCAACGGAAGAACTGCCCGCTTGCTGATGAATTATATTCAGTTCTGCTACAACCTATTTCCGACCAAGATATTCAAGGAAGACAGGGAAGAGTATATTTCTGCTTTACGGCAATCACAGGAAGAAGAAACAAATCTGCCTTTCTTGGGCTTTATGGCTGGTCAATTAAAGAAATCGCTCTCTTTGGAAATTGAACGATTTAGGACTTCTCAGAAGAAAGGGTTTAGCTTTATGTTTTAGTTGCTTCGTGTAGTTTGCACATGAAGAGAACTCTGCTATAGTATCATTAAAGTCCAATCAATGATAAAATTTATCTTCATTGTTGGCTAATATGCTGTCAGATTTATCAGTCTCATATTGATGTTTTTTAAGGTTAAACGTTTCAAAGTCTGACAGGAAAGAGAATTTTTTTCTTTTTAGTCATTTAAGTTGTTAGAATATAGAAGCAACTGGTCGTAAAAAAATCCCTGATGAAAGGAATATGGGCAATTTTTCTGTTCAGTTCTCGTGGCGACAATCCAAATTTTATTTTGTAGTGAGGATTGACCAACCATAGTTTCCTGTTTTGAATGCGTAGGTTTGTGTTTTTCATTAAACTTTCAAATCCTTCTATTGATATACGTGTCTGCTTGATAGAAAGCAGTTCTTGAATGCAGTCATTATCTTCTCCAAACACTTTTAATAAAAGTCGGTATGCAGCTGTAGGGAGGAGATGAATAAAAGGGAGATGGGATAGGATTTTGCTTCTGCAAATTTGTTGATGCCCTCCAAATGGCATCTGCCATGCCGGGAACGACATGAATACAATGCCCTGCGGTTTTAAAAACTTGCTCAAAGTAGCTAGAAATAACTCTTTTTGAGGAATATGTTCAAGCACATCATGGCAGATGATGATATCGAAACTCCATTCCATTTTATCCAGTAGAAAGATATCTTGTGCAATAAATGTACCTTTGGCATGGGCTGTGTGAAAGAATGTTTTTGCTTCTTTAATCCGGCTTGCTGCGATGTCAATTCCAACCGTATTACAACCCATTTCAGCGAAAGGAAGCAAATTGCCTCCTTCCCCGCAACCAATCTCCAGCACTTTTGTTCCTTTCTCCACCGGATGCCATTGTTGGATGTAAGGTATGAAATAATTCTTACTGGTGGTAGAAAGTTCCTTGAAATAAATAATCCTGTTCTGATGACGCGCTTGCATGAAATAATATTTGTTTGAGTTACTTTTCTATCACTACGATAAGCTATTCCATGAAAGGCTGCATGAGGCTCAGTGTTTTTTTACCAAGACAGACGGATTCCTATAGGCAATGCTACCTGGAAAGGCTCTTCTGTCCGGATAGTTTCTATACTATGCTTAGTCTTGAAATAGTAATGTAAATTAGGTTCTGCATAGATTCCGATAGAGGGAGTTATCTGGTATTGTACTCCTATACCTAAATTTGTCGACCATTGTAAAGGTGGTTGTATGTAGCTTTTCTTGTCAGAAATTATTTTCCCGTTTTCATCAGATACGATTTCTTTTGAGGTTGCCTTTATGGGAATGTCCAAGGTTACTCCGGCAGACAGATAGAAGGAGAATTTCTGTCGGCTTCCTACGTTGAACAGACCTTTCAGTGGAATCCCGATATAATTGATTTTCTGCGTTTCTTTCCAATGGGAATCTGTGATAGTTGTAAAATCAGCGCGCAAATATGTATATCGTAAACCCGTTTCAATGCCCCAACGTTCATTGATTCTCTTGTGCAATGAAAGGGACAAGGTTATAGGAATGTGATAGTAAGATTTTTTTGTTACTTCTTGCGGCTTTTCGGACGAAACACCTCCTGGAATCATCATCTTTTGAGTATTTGTCTGCCTGTTGACGCCTGAAACCGACAAGGCCAGTGACCAATTCTTTCTGTTCTCGGTACCTTGTCTTATTTCTTGTTTTCTACTCATTGGAGGATTGCTTAGCCTTACACTGTCTTTTCTTTCTGTCATATTGTTTGGTGAAATTGTTTCTTCCTCGGGTATTTCTACCTGAGTTGAATCAGAATGTACATAGTGGCAGACTGTTATGTATTTAGGGGCATTATTTGCCGTATCTTTGAATAAAATATCTTTTGATTCTTTTTCTTTTTTAGACTGGGTGATGATTTTTGAAGACGTGTGTACGATTTCTTTTGATTTATAGAACAGAATTTGCAAAAGAAGGACGGATGATAATAGGAACAGGGTTATGACTATATAATAGTGTGCCAGCAGTTTACGGAGCAATACTTTTGCTCTTGACAATTGTGAGGAAGAAGAATGAGGAGCTATATTTAACAGCGAACCGATTTCCTTGTGAGATAATCCTTCCAATACTGCCAGCTTGAAAACTTCACGATAACCTTCTGGTAAAGTGTCTATCATCTTTCGCATGACGGCATAAGACGGAAAGTCTGTTGAATAGGATTGTGCTTGCGGTACCTCGGATTCTTCTATTTCTTCTAAAGAAACGAGGATGGTTGAATGAGACTGCTCCAAGTATCTCAATGACATGTTTTTCATTATTTTTCCCATCCAGCTTTCCAGCTTTTCGGGAGAGCGCAGGGTATGGATGGAAGTAAAAATGATAATGAATCCATCATGCAAGAGGTCGTTGACTGTTTGTTTGTCTGAAATGTACTGACTGCAAATGCGTTTCATTTTGTTTGCATAAGTGGTATAGAGCAAACTTAAAGCCTGCTTATCTCCTTCTTTGCACAGATTCACCAGTTCTTTTTTTGTCATATTTTATTTTCCTATATTTATAGGATAGAAGAACCCGGGGTAGGCTGCATGCGAATTTAGACTTTAACACATTTTATTTCAGGGTACTTTAATTGTGAAAACTGTCATTCGTGGAACTTTTTCAAAAAAAAAGATGAAGTTTTTGTTTTAGCTTGCGAGATTGAGTTATGTGAGAATCAATGTTCTTTCCTACTGATTCTCACATAAAAAAGACAGATTAGCGTAGTCTCCCACTGCCGTGACAGCTTGGACATTGTCCTCCTCCATGACATATACTGCAATCATGGTATCTTCCGTTGTAATCTTTCCATTCTCCTCTGCCTGCACACATGGTACATTTTCCTGTTCCATGGCAGTTTGGGCATGCTCCATAGTCTTTTGTTGAGTTTGATTGATTGCTATTGAAATTGCGGTTCATCATTGCTGCATTTCCTTGAATTTCTATTTGCATCTTAAGCGCATTTCTGAAATTTTGTCTTGTTTGGTCAGTAGCTGGCCAGAAACCATTTTGGTTGATTCTCTCTATAGCTTGTTTAGCATTTATATTACCATACTGGCTACCTAATGAATAGCATTCTTTGGCTAACTCATGATTTACGTTTACTCCCATTCCTAGTTCACAACAGACACCAATAAAAAACATTGCCTCTGCATTTTCTAATTTCATAGCTTCTTCAAAGGCGTCAAATGCTTCTTTGTAATTTCCGTGTACTAATGCTGCTTGTCCTTTTCCGCATAATCCTAAAGCTTTTCCATATTCATACGCTTTTTGATTTTGGTATTGGGGATCAACCATTAGTCCGCTGCCGCCACAAAAAAGGCATGATGCATAACCAGCTCTTCCCGTACCTCCACAATAAATACATGTGACTTTAGGTATGTTTTTTTGTGCGTGGCTTGCTAAAGGTAACATTAGTAATAGGCATAGTAATATTTGTAGTTTTGAATATAATTTTTTCATTTGTTCTGATTAAAATTTATGGTTGTTTATATTAGAATGCATAACCCAGCTTGAGTTGGAAATTGTTAGTGAACAAGTTTCCACGTCTGCGTGATTCTTTTCCTATTTTTACTAATTCATTTCCTCCTTCAAATATGGCGATAAATCCTCTTTGCCATGTAAAGTCTATATTAAATTTACCAAACCAATAACCTATCCCCAGATTAATACCTGCGTCATATCGTTTCATATTGTCATAATCTTTAATTTTGGTTTCTGTAGAGCTTACGGTCTTATCATTTCTGTTACCATATTTAGATGTTGAAATGATATGATCTGTATAATCTTTTTTATATTTTCCAGCGATATCATAGCTGGCATAAGCTCCAAGATGTATGTCTGCAGCCATTTTTTCAAGAAATATATATCGATAACCAATAGTAAACGGAGAAAATTTTACTGTATGGCAGAGCATTGATTCATCTTGGAATTTGCCATGATAGTCAGTTCCTCCACTAATAGATGAAGTTGCACTCTTTTCCCATGAAGAAGAAGATGTATATCCTCTTGATGCCATACCAAGTTCCATTCCCCAATATAGTGGATGGTTTCCAAAAGATTTGTTAAAACCTAATGTAAATTCATATCCAGTGGCTTTTCCGAAACTGCCATTCCAGTTGTCGTTTTCCCATTGTAGTTTGGTCGTTTCTATATTTGATCCAGTAAAACCATTAAAACCTACACCAGCACGAATGATCCAGATAGCTTTTCTGCCCTTGAAATCTGGAAGTTTGATTGTCTCATTGAAGTCTTTGGCTTGTGCATGAGAGAAAAATAATGTTATAAAAGCAAACGTTAATACTTTAAGTAGTTCAAAATGTAATTTTTTCATAATCTGTTTAATTTAGAATTTGATATAGTTGATAAATTAATTGTTTATTTACCGAGCCAGTCTTCATTTTCTGAATGTTGAAACCTCTCTCCCCGTTTTTCCCATTTTTCTCTTAATGCTCTCATCTTGGATTGGTATTCTTTTCGTTTGGCATCGTCATATTCCATATTTCCGTAACGCATTTTGCTTAACATTCCGTCATAATTAGCATATGTTCTACTGTCGGTATTTTTATTTTGATTTGCGGATATAGAATAAGGAGATGTTGAGGGCTCTTTTTGGGGGGATATATTATTGTCAGATATACTTGTATTGTCGGAGATATTGACATTTGAATTTGTATTGATAAAAGATTTTTCTCTTTCTTTCATAGATTGGACTTCACTTGCAATTTGGACGCTTTGGCTTGCCGCCTGTGCAAAATATCCGAATGCTTCCGATAATGAACTCTTGATATTAGCTTTTCTATTGGCATCAATATTCCGATAGTTTATGGATGAACTGACAATATTGTAGTTGTCACCCTCAAAATTAATTGTTTCCCATTCTCCATTATATAGAAGGTACAATCCGATACCATTTCTTTTTCCTTCTTTGAAATTGCTTAACCATAAATCTCCGTTGTTATATATTATTATACCGTAGCCGTTGACAATTCCTTTTTTCATTTCTCCTAAGAAAAATTCTCCATTGCCAAAATCAAAATAAGAAAAATATTTTTGTTGGTCTATATTCGTAGATGGATACTGTGAGGTTGGCTTATTTTTTTCGAATAGGCCTTGGTAGATCATATTGCCATTATTAGCGTAACAAATACCGAAGCCGGATTTTTCTCCATTCTTCCAGTTACCGATATACACAGTACAGCTATCGCAATTATCTACATAACTATTTTCTGGAGCAATAAGCATGCCGTAACCAGATATCATGTTTCTGTAAAAATCTCCTATATAGAGTGCTCCGTTACGCTGTGAAAGAACTCCCATTCCGTTTCGTTTGCCTTTTAGAATTTGCCCTTTAAAACTGCCTTTTTTGTCCTTCTCATTTACTACTTCTAATGTTTTTGAGAAAATATGATTGATGGATTTTTCTTGTGCGTTGCTTGTTAGCAGGAAGAAAGAAAGGAATAACAAAATATATGACTTCTTTTCCATAATTGTAGATATTTATTGTTCTATATATTCAGGGAGAGTCACATATTTTTTGTTTTTCAGTAACTTTTCAGCTTCTTTTTCTGTTAATGTTTTTAATTGCATATCATTCAATCCTTTATTGGTTATGGATATATAATAAGTGGATCCACTTGTTAAGTTTAATTGTATTTCTCCTGCCATGGTTGATATTTTTCCATTAACTGCATTGGTATGTTTACATTCTGCTGAGAAAAGTACTTTTCCCTCACTTTTAAATATGCACTTTTTATGGCATGGAGCGTATTGATTAAAAGGAAACTGCATATTTCCTGAAGGTTTTATGGTTTTCTTGATCGGTCCTGTCATATCAAAAATATCCTTTCCATTTTGTTTTATTGTTGTTGTCATGTTTCCTGTAGATTTTATAAAAAAATAGACAGTGCTTTGTGCACAGATAGAGGTCGGAAATACTCCTAATAGGAGAAATAAAAAAGTGAGGTAAAACTTTTTCATAGATAAGATAGTTTTCATTTTTGTTTACCCTATTTCGTGTCGGGCGCAACTTTTAGTTATGATTTTATTTAAAACTTATGTATGGCACAGGTTTGGACGTTCAATTCTTTATAAGCTCCGTTTAGGTTGTCTAATAATTCAAACCAATATGTCAGTTTAGGCATTGTTTTTTGAATCCTATGTAATGTCCTAAAACCGCAATCGGCATATTTTGCTGTGGATGATATTAATCCTCCTTTTGATGCGATTGAGGTGAGTGCATCTTGTACCCTAATATTGTCTGAAAGTTCCTTTCCTCTTTTTGTTAAAAAAGAAATCCCCATGTGGTAATCTTTACCAACTCCTCCAGAATAGAATTGGGCGAATAAAGTGAGTTCATAATCTCCTGGGATAAACCAGCCTTTTCCTAATAGGGAGGCCCAGTATTCCCAAGGAAAATAGTCTTGCATTAAAATATTTTGTTCTTTACAGTAGGTTTCAATGATGGCTGCGTTTTTTTCTCCTTTTTCAGTTAGTTTTGGAATGAGGTCTTCAAAAAGTTTTTGTTTGTTCTTGGGCTTTAACATTCCTGATTTTTCATAGCTTTTTATATTTATCACATAGCCTTTTTTTGATAGTTCAGCTTGTCTTTTATCAATAAATCCCTTTTTCACATATTTGTCTATTTTGTTTAGTATATCAGAATAGACTGCAGGCATAGACATTGCTAGACCATGGTTTCCTGTGTCGTCAATATAAAAGATAAAGGCGGGAATACTGTCGATTTCAATGTAATCTCCGAGTTTTTGAGCCTGGATGCTGAGGCTACAGAACAGACTAAGGCAACATATTATGCCTTTTTTAATTAAAGAAGATTGTTTTTTCATAGGTTCTCTTTTTCCTCTTCAGCTCCTTATGAGGATTTCTAAAACTACGAAGCGTGGAACTGCAATGCCACATCTTAAGTTAGAGGTCCTGAGAAAACCCGTAGTACAGATATGAGAATAGCAGCCCACGCTATAGCGTGAGAACCACTATGCCTTCCTTGTACTACGTTTGAAATTTCTCAGGTTCCTAACTTACAAGATAAGCATAACGCTTCTTTCATTTTCTAATATGTCTCGGACAGAGTGTGCTCTATCCACTTGCAAAGATAGAAAAAAACTCTGACATAGAATGTAATATAGTTAAATAATACTTTTTATTCTTTGCAGGGTTTGATTTTGTGTTATAGTAATTAGAGATTTTTTATTGTTTGTGGTGAGATTGAGTATTATTATTGAGTGAGCTAATGGTTCACCGTTATGATTATCCGTTTGTATCTGGTCAATGCGGGCTCTCCATTGTCTGACACTTCACAAATTATGTGTATGGTTTCTCCGGTATGTGCATCTTGGGGAACTTTAAAGGCCGTCTTCGGATGCTCAGATTCAAAATGGAAATTCCCTTTATAACTGCCGGCCTCCGGATACATCCACCAATGAACTTTCAGCAAGTCTCCGTCTGGGTCTTTGCTTTGTGACGCATCCAATTTAATTGTTTCTCCTGGTTGTGCGTTCAAATCAAGTGATTGTAAATTCAGGTTGATGATAGGGTGATGATTGGCTGAGGCATAATCTTTTACACACCATTCCGCTCTAGCTGCAAAGTCTAGTTGAACCTTGTCCAGCCAACGCCATAGAGGCTGAAAATAACGGGTACGCATGGCTACTTGTGCAGAATCCGTGTAATGTTCCATCATTTTCGACCAGCTGTTGTCAAAACCATATTGTCCGGTCGGATAATTGTATTCTGATGAGGGTTTCGGGTCCATCCATACATTATTTCTTACCTTTACATAACGGCCTCCCCAGCCACCATATCCCGGGTTTTCCATGTTGCGCAGACCGGTGGAAAGGTTATGTAGGAAAGAGGGAGTGTCTCCTTCTGCATTGAAGGCTCCTTTTTTGTTCGGGTATGCTTCGCAAAGGGCTCCATGGCCTTGGAGGATATGCTGTGTCATCCATTCTTTCTGAAAGAAAGATTGCACAGTAGCAGGAAGTACCTTGTTCCATATATAAGCCATACAGTCAAACTGGTCGGAAATAATGGTTGGTATTTGATAGTGTTCCCAGTTAGGACGGATGTATTCCTGATAAGCTTTGTCTTGTTCCCAAATTAAGAACAGGCGCATCTTGTCTGCAACCTGCTCCATTTTTTCCGGGTAATCTTCCTGGATGATTTTCAGTGCGGAAGCCAGTGTGTTACAGCCTCCCCATGCCTGAATCCAGACAGGGCGCGGGTCATGGTCTTCGGTCAAAAGTGTTTTGGCGATAAATTGTGCTCCTTCAGTGCGTTCCTCATATTCTCCGTTTCCTTTTATGTTTCCCACTTTCCATTTACTCAGTAGATATTCCGGTGACGGATAACGTTTGTCGTGCAGCAATAAATTATGGTATACTTTTCCGTAGAGTTCAATATATTCTTTGATCCATTCAACGGGGTGGAAAGCATTCCATCCTTTTCCTCCTTCCCAATGGAATTGCGAACTGCTGTTGATGATTCCTTCTACATCGAATTCATTGGTGGAAAGCAGAAAGCGTACCATGGAAGCCCTGTCGTCTGCTTCGCCGTCAGTGATGACTATGACACGCGTTTTTTCTTCTGGGATTGAATGGTTTTCAAGTTCCTGAGCCGTTCCATAGGAAATATAAGTGCTGAACAGGATGCTGAGCAGAAATGTTTTTTTCATATAGGTACTTTGTATGTTTTTCACTTACAAATCTACGGTAATTCAATGAAGTGGCAAATTTCCCATACAAATACCTGTGAAGACATTTTTTTATACGTCTTCTTCATAAATCCTTTTCAGTGCCTCCGTCACTTGGGTTATGGAAATCAGGCTGGTATTGAACGTGGCATGATAATTCCGTGAGTCACCCCATTGCCGGCCGGTGTAATGGAAATAGTGTTCTTTCCGGGACTTGTCCACTTGGGTAATCTTGCCTGGTGCCTGTGCGGCGGAAATGCCATATTCAGAAATGACGCGTTCCGTCTTGGACTTCATGTCGCCGAACAAGAAAATATGGAGGGTGTGCGGGCGGTCTCTCAGGATATAGTCGGCGCATCGTCCGACGATGACACACGGTTTCTCCGCTGCCAGACGGCGGATGACCCGGCTTTGTGCCACGAACAAGGCGTCGTCGTACGACAGACTCTTGTCCAGCGGAGCCTCATAGTCCTGCATGATCATCTGGTAGAGCAGGGCACTGGGCATCTTCTGTTCGTTCTGTGAAATGAATTCTTCACTGAAACCACTTTCCTTGGCTACAAGGGTAATCAGTTCCTTGTCGTAGAAGGTGATGCCTAGCTCTTTGGCCAGTGCTTTACCGATTTGATGACCGCCGCTGCCGTATTCGCGGGAAATGGTAATGACCGGCGGATAGTGTGCTGGTGCGGCAACAGATGAAGTGGCAGGGATACCCGGTTCGTCCAGCCAGTGACGGACGAAGGCCAGGCGGGGCATAATCAGTCGGACGAACGGGCCGGTAATCAGGGCGGCAATCACGGTCCCCTCTCTCACTCCCTCGATGCGTCCAGACAGCGCCCATGAACACAGGATGGCGCAGACTACCAGGGTCACGTCGAAGCAGATTTTGATGTTGCCGAAGTTTTTCTTGAAGCGTAGGGTGGCAAATTGTATGGTATATTCGGCGCTGATCATCGTCACATCGGCTATGACTTCCAGACAGATTCCGAGAGCCAGTACCACGCAACCGATAACCAGCGAGATGATTTTCATATAATAGGCTTCCGGGGAGAATCCGGCAGTCATCCACATGCCGAGGTCGGTAAAGACAGATAATACGAAGGCCACCGGAAACTGCATGAGGAGTTCCATTTTCCGCTCCATGATGCCTCTTCTGCCCAGCAACAGCAGTTGCATGCCTATCAGTACGAGGGTGAACAGGAAAAAGTACGTACCCAGGCTGACGGGGGTGTGAAGACTGGCTACGTAGGGCACACTCGTGATAGGGGAGGTACCCAGATTTGAACGGGTGATGAGGCTGATACCACATGCGATGATAAAGAGTGAGATACCGAATACCAGGTATCGCCGAAAGAGTTCGGCTTTGTGCTTTTTACGACTTTCTTCCATTAAATGTGACTGTTTTATTTGACGCCGCAAAGATGTTTCATTATTTTTGTTCCTAAATTACATATCAAGACATAAATCATGCAATTTACGCCAGACGACTTAGTGACCGAACAGCGGATTTCTTCAATTGATGCCATGTCGGTCGAGGAAGTGTTCACCAAGGTGACCGGGAGGGAAGAAGTGAACCTGCACCCTCATTGCCACGACCGCCATCAGATAATTTATATCCTTTCGGGGACACTTCATGTGGAAGTGGGAGGGGTCAGCTATTTTGTGACCGACCGTCACCTGGTGTGGATACCCGGAGGAACCTTGCACCGTCTTTCCAGTAACAACCGGCAGATAACCCTGCTGACCAGTTATGTTTGTCTGGAGCATTCCCATGAAGAAGAATTTGCCATTTACCGTACCGATGAACTGATAGCCCGCAACCTGAAGTTCATCAGTACTTTTCACAGCTTGTCCAAGTGGGCTGAACCGGAAATCTTTTCGTTTGCCAGAAGCTTTTTTCAGGTGCTGCCCCGTATCTGTCAGAAAGCCACGTTTCCCACCCAGCCGTTTATTTTGGCAACGGATAGTCGTCTGTTGCCCGTATTGGAATATATGAAGACAAATCTGCATCAGGACCTGACCCTTGAGCAGGTGGCTTCCCATTTTGGATTCTCGGTGCGCAGTCTGACCCGGTTGTTCACCAGTTCGGGCATCCGTTTCGTACACTATCTCAACTACCAGCGTGTGGTGCGTGCCATCGAGATTCTGACCGATAACGTCCTGAACATCGAGCAGACGGCCTACGAGGTGGGATTTAACTCGCCTAACAGCTTCAGCAGGGTGTTCAAGCAGATTACCGGAGAGGCACCTTCGGCTTATTTGCGCAGGCAATAGTGTCTCAGCAGTTTTTTCGTATCCTTTTGCAGATAAGCAAAATTCCTCCTACCTTTGACTCTGGTAATTTATAAACTGAAATCCTATGAAAACAGAATACGAAAAAATGCGCAGTCAGGAACTCTATTATTTTTCCGACCCTGAAATACACGTCAGTTTGATGCATGCCAAGAAAGTCTGTGCACGATTGCAGACGATGACCATTTACGACGATGATTACCGCGAGGTGATGGAAGACCTGATTCCCGATTTTCCGAAGACCACTACCATTTGTCCCCCTTTCCATTGTGACCACGGCAACGGCATAATACTGGGTGAAAATGTGTTCATGAACTACGACTGCATCATGCTCGACGGAGCTTATATCCGCATTGGGAAGAATACGCTGATAGGACCTCATTGCCAGTTCTACACGCCCCAGCACCCCATGGACCATGTGGAACGTCGTGAGGAAAAGGAAACATCCTATCCCATTACGGTGGGCGAGGACTGCTGGCTGGGTGGCAATGTGGTGGTATGTCCGGGGGTGACCATCGGCAACCGCTGTATCATTGCGGCGGGCAGTGTGGTAACCCGTGACATTCCCGACGACTCCCTGGCAGCAGGTGTGCCGGCAGTGGTGAAAAAAAGCCTGAAAAAATAATTTGCTTTCTACGGTACATAAATAAAAAGCTCCCCGAAGCATACTCTTTTTTGTCCTGATAAATTCTCTGTACCACACTGTGGCTTTTATATCCCACACTGTGAAATATGTATCCCACAGTGTGGTTTTTGTATCCCACACTGTGGGACAGAGAAAATGCAGGTAGTGAGAGGCTTTTTTCATCAAGGTGTTTCTCTTTTTGAGGGAGAGAATTTAGTGCTTTTTAGGATAAGGTTAAGTGAAAAAACTTAACTTTGCGCGAAACAAACCTTTAGACTATGAATGCAAGACTCTTCTTGATGGTGGGTTGTGTGGCTGGAATGTGTGCTGCCTGTACCCATAAAGGGACTGGATTTCACTCAGGTAATCAGGCTGTTGTGCATACGCTTATCTTGGAGGCAGACAGTCTGATGCGGAGTGATTCTTTGTTCTGGAATGTGCCGGTCGACAGAGCACATCCGCGGGTCTGTATTCATGATTCATTGATTCGGGAAAAACTGGACAGCGCCATTTCGTTGTCTCCCGACAAGCAGACTTACCTTTTGAAATATACTTATTTGCTCCGCAGCTGGCGTCTGACGGAAGTGTTGGCGTTGCTCCGCGAGATGGATACTTGCATGCGTGATTCCATGTCACCCGAATTGTGGAATATGAAAGCCATGCTGGAAGACTATCAGGGAGATTCGGTGGTAGCAAGGAAGGATTTTCTGCGGGCGGATTCAGCCTATGGAGTCAAAGTGCAGGAAGTGGCACAAGATTCTTTAATGTACGGGTTTGTCCGCTTGGAAAAGGCGTTGAACCTTGCATTGATGAAGAATGATTTTCGTCCGTTGCAAGAGGAAATCACGTTTTATGAACGGGTGAATGGCAAGGCTGTCCACGGAATGGAGCAGTGGAAGAATCTGACAGATAAAAGAGCATATTATCGGCAGGTGTTCGGTCAACCGGAATAAGCAGGATAAGTAATGGAAATCACGGAACGGATTATCATAGAGCAACTGAAACGGGGAAATGAGGAGGCTTACAGGCATCTTTATCGTCATCATTATGCACTGTTGTGTCACGTGGCCCGTGAGTATGTAGGCGATGATTTTCTGGCTGAGACACTGGTAGGCGATGTCATTTTCCATTTGTGGGAAGTGCGTGCGGAACTCGATATTCAGGTTTCGCTACGGAGTTATCTGGTGCGTGCCGTACGGAATCACTGCATGGATTATCTGGGCTCCAAGAAAGAACGGACGGAAGTGGCTTTTTCTGCCATTCCGGAAGAAGGGGAAATGCGTTACTTGCTGTCGGACGATTACCCGTTGGGCAGCCTGCTGGAGCATGAGCTGGAGGAAAAAATTTACCAGGCTATCCATCATTTACCGGAGGTCTGCCGGAAAGTTTTCGTGAAAAGTCGTTTCGAGGGGAAAAAATACGAAGAGATTGCCACGGAACTGAATATCTCTGTCAATACGGTGAAGTATCACATAAAGAGTGCGTTGGCTTCGCTGCATGCCGAACTGGAGAAATACCTGCTGGCTCTTCTGCTGTTTTTTTTCACCTTCAAATAAAAAAATAAAGTTTCTTGCCTACCCGCGTAGGCAAAATTTTCGTCTCACTTATAGAAACCCTGAAAATGGAAGAAAGAAATTCACATATCGACGAACTGATTGCGGCGTTTTTGAGCGGAGGATTGGACAAGGAAGCGCGCGAGGAATTGGAGGCATGGATAGCCGCTTCCGAAGACAACCGCCGTTATTTCATGCAACAGCAGGAAATTTGGTTTTCTGCCGTGCAGGAAGAAGAACGCACGCATTACGATGCCGACCGGGCTTTCGAGGTTTTCCGCCAACGGGTGGCCGAACATCGAACCTCAAAACAGCCGAAGAGGACTATTGGTTGGAAGTCCGTATTCAAATATGCGGCAGCGGTGTTGGTGGTAGGGCTTGTCTCTTTCTTCTCTTATCAGAAGGGAGAAAGCAATCTGAAAGAGGCTCTAACTCAGGTAGAGGTGGAAGCACCTTTGGGGGCGCAGACTCGCCTTCGTTTGCCTGATGGCACGCTGGTGGTGCTGAATGCCGGTTCCCGTCTGGTCTATCCGCAGGATTTCGGAGTGGACAATCGGGAGGTAGAACTGAGTGGAGAAGGCTATTTTGAGGTAGCCCGCAACGAAAAGCTTCCTTTTCATGTGCAAACGCCTTCCTTGTCGGTTCGAGTGTTGGGTACCAAGTTCAACTTTCGGGACTATCCGAATGATGAGGAGGCGGTGGTTTCTTTGCTGGAGGGTAAGGTAGCCTTGGACAACCGCCTACATGCGGAAGCCGAGATGATTTTGCTTCCGGATGAACAGGTGACCCTGGATAAGGAAGAGGGGAGGATGCGGAAAAAATCTGCTAAAGTGAGGGAAATCCTGGAATGGACTTCCGGCAGATTGTTCTTTGATGAGATGCCTTTGCCCGAAGTGGCTAAGATTCTGGAACGTAGTTATGGTGTGCATATCACCTTTGGCACGGATTCATTGCGTGATTTCCGTTTCTACGGGAGCTTTAGCCGTAGTGAGCAAGGCATAAAGGATATCTTGCAAGCACTTGTAAAGACAGGAAAGGTACGCTATACACAGACAAACAAGGAAATAACCTTATATTAACCGAATGTGAAACACACTAAAACCTTAATTTTATGAAGAAAGTAGATACCTGATGTTGTTTTTGGCAGAAGGACATAAAAGAAGCCGGAAGAAAGGGAAGTTCCTCCGGCTGAGCCTTAGTTCTTTCTAACTTGCTAGTTGTAAGAGGTTTTCTAAGGGATGAGGCAAAAATAATAAAACATTCCTTGTAAAACATCTTTTATCCAGAGTTTTTAATCTTAAAATCTTAAACTTATGAATTACAGGAAAAAAGCCATGTTGATGGCCGGAGCTTTGCTATGCCTTAATTTAAGTATTTATTCGCAAAGTATATCATTGAAAATGAACAATGTATCGGTGAAAAAGGCGATGACGGAACTGCAGGCCAAGAGTGGATATTCGTTTGTGTATATTGCCGGTGATGTGGATACAAACCGTACAGTTTCGGTCAATGCGAATGAACTGAAAGATGCGGTTGCTCAAATTCTGAAAGGACAGAATGTGTCGTATGAGATTCAAGGGAAAAATATTGTCGTTAAAAAAGGAGGTCAGCCACAGGTTGTCCCAGGGAAGAAGAGAAAGGTGACCGGAAATGTTTGTGACATAAATGGGGAGCCGATTATTGGGGCGACTGTACTTGAAAAAGGTACGACCAATGGAACCGTGACCGATTTTGAAGGTAATTATAGTTTGGAGATGCCGGATAATAGTGTGCTGGTCGTCAGTTATATTGGTTATAAAAGTCAGGAGTTTAATATCTCCCAGATAAAGCAAGACAGGCTTGCCATTATCATGCAGGAAGATACGGAACTGATGGATGAAGTGGTGGTTATTGGTTATGGTTCAATGAAGAAATCAGATTTGACTGGTGCAGTGGTAAGTGCTAATATTAAGGATTTTGAAAAAGCTCCAAACGCCAATCTGTTGCAATCTTTGCAAGGTTCTGTACCTGGACTGAATGTTGGGCAGGTGACTTCTGCCGGAACGACTCCTACTTTCTCGATACGTGGTACGAATACCTTGGCGGGTAATTCGAATGTGCTGATTGTACTCGATGGCATTATTTATAACAGTTCTTTATCTTCGATTAACCCTAACGACATCGCGTCTATTGATATTTTGAAAGACGCGAGTGCCACTGCTGTATATGGAGCTCAGGCGGCTAATGGGGTTATTTTGATTACCACTAAGAGAGGTAAGGTGGGTAAACCGAAATTGTCATTCTCTTCTTCTTATACGATTTCTAATCCTACAAAAGACCTTCATCCGATGAACCGTGAAGAATATCTGGATTTTACGAAAGAGTTCTGGTATGATTATGCATATACTGGTGATAATTATCAGACTCCCAATCCGGATTTTCGTCTGGCTGATTATCTGCCCGATGCGGTAATGCTGGACAATACACAGCCGGATGGTATCTCACCTTATGATTATGACTGGTGGGATGAAGGGACCAGGACTGGGTCTATGTGGGAAAATAAAGTGAGCCTGTCGGGCGGAACGGAAGGAATATCTTATTTGATTTCTTATGCCAATACGCGTCAAAAAGGAGTTATATTAAATGATGACTTTTCTCGTAACAGTGTGCGGGTCAATCTGGACACCAATCCTTATAAGTGGCTTAAAGTTGGAGTACAAGCTTTCGCCTCTTTTGTTAATCAGGACGGGGCAGAGCCTAATTATTGGATGCTGAATATTCAAAACCCGTTGATTGAACCGTATGATGAGAATGGGGATTTGGTGCCTTATCCGTTTCAGACGTTGGATACCAATCCTTTTATGGCTTCAGATGTAGACGATAAGGAAAGACATAATTATTTCTTTGCTAATTTTTATGGAGAAGTAAAACTTCCGGTCAAAGGATTGACATATCGTATAAACTATGGAAATAACTATCGCATAGATGAGCACTTTCAGGCAAATCCTTATGGGGCAAGTTTGACCGGAGAGGCTTACAAACAGCATACTTCCTATTATGATTACACAGTAGATAATATTTTGAATTATGAAGGAGAGTTTGGTGACCATTCCATTGGGGCTACCTTGTTGTATGGAGCCAGTGAAAGAAAATATAATTATACGGAAGCCAAAGCGCAAAACTTCTCGAGGTTGACTTTAGGCTATAATAGCCTGGAGCTCGGTAAAGATCAATATACTTCATCCGATGCTTGGCATGAAGCATTATTGTATCAGATGGCACGTGTGAACTATAAATATAAGAACCGCTATTTGCTGACAGCCACTGTGCGTAGGGATGGTTTCTCTGGTTTTGCCGAGAATAATAAAACGGCTGTATTTCCTTCTGTGGCTTTAGGATGGGTCATTTCCGAGGAAGAATTTTTCAAAGTACCATGGATTGATTATCTGAAACTGAGAGGTGGCTGGGGAATTAGTGGTAATCAGACTACCAGATACAAATCGTTGGCGCAAGTTTCATCGAATCCGGGGTATGTATTTGGAGATGGAGGCTCTACTGAAATCTATCAGCAAATCACTTCCATGTCTAATCAGGATTTGATGTGGGAAAAGACGATGGGATATAATTTCGGCGTTGATTTTAATTTATTTAACAACCGTTTGGTAGGCTCTTTGGAGGCTTATCAGACTACGACCAATGATTTGCTATACGATATGACGATTCCTACGATGACGGGATTTTCTTCTGTAAGTACCAATATTGGAAAGATTAGAAATAAAGGAGTAGAACTGACCTTGACGTCCAGAAATATTGTGACCCGAGATTTTGAATGGAGTACGACTTTCAATATTTCTCGTAACTCCAATAAGATATTGTCTTTGTTTGGAAAAGATGCGGACGGGGATGGTGTGGAAGATGATTTGATTGCAAGTAATTTATTTATTGGAGAATCGACTACGGCTATTTATGGTTATGTGATAGACGGTATATATCAATTGGGGGATGACATTCCCAATGGTTACCATCCGGGAAACTATAAAATAAGAGATACAAATGGAGATGGAGAAATCACCGTGGATGACCGTGTGGTAATCGGTTCGGAAGACCCGGCCTGTCGGTTGAGTTTTATGAATAAGTTCAGGTATAAGAATTTTTCATTGAGCTTGTTCTTTAACTCTGTATTAGGCGGAAAAGATGGATATTTGGGAGAAAACTCGAGTGCCCTGAATCGGGGTGATGCCAATGCACGGCGTTGGAATATGCCTGCAGAGTTTGCGGCAGACCACTGGTCACCTAGCAACCCCAATGCTACTTATTCCAGATCGACTGCTGCCGGTGCGATTGTTCCAACCGCTTATCAGAGCAGAAGTTTCTTAAGATTACAAGATATAAATCTGTCGTACGATTTTCCCAAATCATGGCTGAGAAATATAGGTATTGAGGGACTGGGATTATATGTGAGCGGAAAGAATCTTTTCACAATTACCAACTGGAAAGGATGGGACCCGGAAGCGAACAGTAATTATTACGGACGCCCAGTATTGAGAAGTTTCACCTTTGGTTTAAATTTAACACTCTGATTGATTATGAAAAGGAAGAATATTATATTGTGCATATTGGTGGGTTTACTTTCTGCTTCATGTAATGAAAGTGAATTTTTGAAAGAAGTTCCGGAAGATTTCATGAGTTCGGATAATTCTTATATTACAACTGCTGATTTTGATATGGCGGTCAATGGGTTATATTATTCTATTCGAAAGGAGTTTTATGGAGTGGATGAGAATACACCTTTTGATTATATTTATGGTACCGATCTGGTCTTTGATGGGGAGCCTGGAACCTCGAACCGACATGGGAATATGGTGGCTGCGTATAATCCGACAGGAAATATTCCGAAAGCGCATTGGGATTATCTGTATAAACTGATATCCGATGCGAATGTGATAATTGGACGGGTTGCTGCAACTGATTTTTCGGAAGAAGAAAAAACTTTGTATGTGGCTAAATCCCGGTTCTTTAGGGGGATGGCATATCGTACATTGGCTTATTTATACGGTGGGGTCCCCTTGGTATTGGAGGAAATCTCTACTCCTAAAACGGATTTTGTGAGAGCGACTAAGGAGGAAACCTTGCGACAAGCCTTGGACGACGTGAAATTTGCGGCAGAAAATCTTCCAGATATTACTGCGGTGAAGGATGGAGAGGTTTCTTCGCCTGCTGCTTATCATTTATTGTCAGAACTTTATCTGGCTTTGGGTATGGATCAGGAAGCGGTGAATGCAGCTAGTGAGGTCATCGATAATCCGGCCTTTGGCTTAATGAAAACAAGGTTTGGTTCTCGTGCTACAGAAATTCCTGGGGATGTCTATTGGGACCTCTTCAGAATGAATAACCAAAATAGAAGTGCCGGAAATACGGAAGGAGTATGGGTGATACAATTTGAGACTAACTTGCCGGGTGGTGGCAGTTCGACGGCTGACTTGAAACTGGATGGTAATTATATGTTGGAGCGTCATTGTGCGCCAATGACCCGTGATGTGAAGCTTAGAGTTACGCAACCGGACGGAACAATCAAGGATTATTCTCCGTTTTTATGGCCTATAGGTGATTATACGGGAGGTAGAGGTATCGGTTGGGGAATATCTACTCAGTATTTTAGTAATACGATATGGGAAAGTGATTTTGATAATGACATCCGAAATGCCAACCATAACTTTGTACGTAAATTTGCTGTAAATAATCCTGAATTTAAAGCTGAATTTCCAGATATAGATACAATTGATGTAGACAATCCTCCGGCTAATCTAATTGTCGGACAAGGAAGTAGTATGACCATCCCAGGGCGCTATTTATATGCTTATCAGACGAAATGTACCACTCCCTACAATCATCCCAGTGAACTTTATTTGAATGCTTCAATTTGGGAATTAAAGAGTATTGCAGGTACTACGTATGTAGACCAGTATATGTTCCGGTTGGCTGAAACTTATTTGTTGCGTGCGGAAGCGTATTTGAATTTGAATGATAAAACAAAGGCTGCTGCAGATATTAATGTAGTAAGAGAGCGTGCTCATGCCAATCCGGTAGATCCTGCCGATGTGGATATTGATTATATTTTGGATGAGAGAATGAGAGAACTGGGTATAGAAGAGAAACGTCGGTTGACACTGATGCGAATGGGTAAACTGTATGACAGAGTAATGAAATGTAATCCTTATTATGCCAATCCTGAAACAAATGGTGACGGAATCGGCATGCAGGAAAAGTATAATTTGTGGCCTATTCCCTATTCAGCCATAGAGGCGAATACGGATGCGGTGTTGGAGCAGAACCCTGGATATTAATACAAATTACTCCACCCTTGTGAGGTCGAGGGTGGAGTTTAAAATCTGATAGAATATGAAAGTTAAAAAACTGGTATGCATGGGAGTATGTTTGTTATCATCTGTATCACTATACTCTCAGATTGTGATTTCTGAACACAAGACTCAATCCAACTCTTTCCCTGTTTATACGAGCCAAAAGAAAACGGCTGTTTGGGTAGATTCTTCAGACTATGAATCGGTGAGAAAGTGTGCAAATCTGTTTGCAGAAGATATTGGGCGGGTCACAGGAGTAGAGGGATTGGTCTCTTCTACTTATAACGGAGTACAAAACCGTTCATGGGTCCTGATAGGGACAATAGGTAAAAGCCGGTATATTGATTCGTTGATAAAAGAAGGAAAATTGGATGTGTCGTCTATCAACGGCAAATGGGAAAGTTTTGTTGTAAAAGTAGTGGAAAATCCGATGAAAGGTTTAGACCGTGCGTTGGTGATTGCCGGTTCTGACAGAAGAGGCACCTCTTATGGAGCTTTCGCGGTCTCGGAGGCAATGGGGGTGTCACCGCTGTATTGGTGGGCTGATGTGCCAGTCAAGAAAAAGAAATCGGTTTATCTTGAAACAGAAGAATACGTTTCTACTCCTCCTTCAGTGAAATACAGAGGAATATTTATTAATGATGAAGGTTGGGGAATTACTCCTTGGGCCGGTAAAACATACGACAAGGAACTGGGTGATATTGGTCCTAAGACGTATGCACGGGTTTGTGAATTGATTTTGCGTATGAAAGGAAATATGCTGGCCCCTGCCATGCATCCTAGTTCGGGAGCCTTTAATAAGTATCCGGAAAATAAAAAGGTAGCCGATAGTTATGGCATCATTATGTCTTCTTCCCATTGTGAGCCTTTGTTGTTTAACAATGTTACAGAGTGGGACAAGGACGTGCATGGAGAATGGAATTATATGACCAATAAGCAGGGGATTATTGATGTGCTGGATAAGCGGGTATCGGAAAATTGTGCTTATGAGAATATCTATACGATTGCCATGCGAGGTATTCATGATTCAGGGTTGGTCGGGGTTCCTAAAGACAAGGAGGTGGAACTGGTGGAACAGGTCATTCAAGACCAGCGGGGAATTCTGAGTAAGTATATTCAGACTCCGATTGATTCGATTCCACAAATATTTGTGCCCTATAAGGAAGTGCTTGATATTTATGAACGGGGGCTGAAACTTCCTGAAGATATTACTGTGGTGTGGCCTGATGATAACTTTGGCTACATAAAAAAATTGAATACAGCGAAGGAAGCCGCACGTAAAGGAGGAAGTGGAGTGTATTATCATATTTCATATTTGGGCGAACCTCATGACTATTTGTGGCTTAACACCACCCCTCCTGCATTGATGTATGAGGAAATGAGCAAGGCCTATGCCACCGGTGCCAAAACATATTGGTTGCTCAATGTGGGAGACATCAAGCCAGGGGAATTAGGTATCAAGACTTTTTTGGATATTGCCTGGGATTGTGAGGGCTTTGATTATGGTAATATAAACAGGCATCAAGTGGATTTTCTTACTTCTATTTTTGGGGAGGTGTATCGTAAGTCTTTGTCTGATATCATGACTACTTATTATAAATTAGGTTTTCAACGTAAGCCGGAAGCAATGGGATGGGGATATGAATGGAACAATGAGCATTCGCAGGAACGGATAACGGATACGGATTTCTCGTTTACAAATTATTGTGAGGCGGAAAGGCGTATTGCCGAATATGACCGTATTTCAAATATGGCAGAGAGTATCTGGAAAGCATTGCCGGAAGAATATAAGGCGTGTTTTTACGAACTGGTGTTTTATCCGGTGAAGGGAGCTGCATTGATGAATAAGAAAATGCTTACGGCCCAGCAGAATCGTTGGTTTGCCCGTCAGGGACGAAGTATGACGAATGATTATGCCCGGAAAGCCCAGGCTTATCAGGATAGTATCGGTTACTATACTGATTTATATAACAAGCAGCTTGATGGAAAATGGAATTATATGATGTCGCTTGCTCCGGGGTGGGTAGCGACTTATCAGAATATGCCGCCTACCGAAACCATAGAGTTGCCCGAGGAGGGGAAACTTTGTCTTCAGTTGCCTGATCAGGATCTTACTTTGGGGGCAACCAATACATTGCCGGTATTGAATTCATATACTCGGAAGGATACTTATATTGATTTGTATAACAAGGGGAAAGGTGAAGTGAAATGGCGTGCAGAAACATCTGCCAAGTGGATTCGGCTTAGTATGGACAAAGGTACATTGCAGGATTATCATAGAATAAAAGTTGTTGTTGATTGGGATGAGGTCCCTGTTGGGGAAAAGGTTTCTGGAACAATAAAAATTGTCAGCAATCAATCGGAAGAAGTGATATTATTGACCGTTATGAATCCGGCAGCTCCATCCCTTGAGGAGGTAAAAGGCCTGTACTTGGAAGAAAATGGTTGCGTAGTCATAAATCCGGGAAAGTATCATCGTAAGTATGATAACAAGGACGTGAAGATACAGTCTATAGATGGATTGGGCTATGAAGGACAGTGTATTCAACTTGGAAATCCTTTGGCACCCGTACAAGATACTTATCGCACGGATATGACAGGCCGAGCGGAATATGACTTTTATTCGTTCAATGCCGGATCTGTGACTGTCTATACGTATGCGATTCCTACTTTTCCGCTGTATCCTGGAAGAAGTACAAGGTTTGGCGTGATGATAGATGATGGTGTGATAAAATTCGCTTCTAATGATGCGAAGGAATATTCTAGTGAATGGAAAGAAAATGTGGCAAGAAACGGCTCGGTGAATGCAATACGCCTTACGGTGAACAAACCGGGAAAACATACCTTGAAACTGATTTGTAAAGATCCGGGAGTAATGGTTCAGAAAGTGGTAATTGACTTTGGTGGAATGAAACGTTCGTATCTGGGGCCTGAGGTGACTTTAATGAAATAAAGGTTTAATGCTAGAGCACATGGAATAATATAGCATATTATTTCATGTGCTCTGTGGATAAAAACTTGATTATGAAAAAAATATTTATTGTGTTATTGGGGGTGATGCTATATGGAATCGTGCGTGCCCAGTATCCTCCTATTACTCCTGCATGGGCTTTAGGGCATATTGTTTGGGAAGACAGTTTGAATACGGAAGATGGGGCTCGGCGGATTGTGGGTGAATATTTTAAGCATGGGATTCCTGTGCATGCGGTTATTATAGATAGTCCGTGGAGTACAGCGTATAATGATTTTGAGTGGGATTATTTCAGATATCCAGGTCATGCTCAGATGATTGAGGATTTTTCAAAGAAAAATGTAAAAGTGATTTTGTGGTTGACGGGAGTTGTCAATCGTAAGAGTAAGGATACCCGATTACAGAAAAGTATAAATTATGATGAGGTTGTTCGTCGCAATTTAGGAATCAATAAGAATGTTCCGGCAACTTGGTGGAAGGGAGAAGGAGTCCATATTGATTTTACAAATCCTGATGCGATAGAATGGTGGTCACAACAACTTGATAAGGTTTTTAAAGATGGTGTATATGGTTGGAAAGTAGACCAAGGAGAATATTGGTTTGGGGATATCGTAGAAACCTCTATGGGTGAAATGAGTAATGCATTGTTTCGTCCTTATTATTATGATGCGATGTATGATTATACGGTGAAAAGGAATCCGAATGCCATTATTATTGCCCGACCTTACTCTCATCAAGGAGGGTTTGCAGCTAGTGTAGAGAAAATGAGTCTGGGATGGTGCGGTGATTTCTCTGGTGATTGGAGTGGATTGAAACTGCAGATACAGAATATTTACAAATCCTCTCAAAGAGGATATGGGGCGATAGGATGTGAGGTGGCTGGCTTTTTTGGCGCAAAAGCAAGTAAAGAATCCTTTGTTCGATACGCTCAGTTTGGATGTATGACAGCCTGTATGATTAATGGGGGTGAAAATGGGGCGTTTAGCAATCATTTGCCTTGGTGGTATGGTGAAGAGGTGGAAGATATATACCGGAATTGTGTCGAGCTACATGATAGCCTGATTCCTTATTTATTTTCTACACTTATAGATTCTCATTTGTATGGGGGTTCTTTAATAAAAAATACGTCATTGAACGAAGAGAGCCATCAGCTTGGAGATTATTTATTTACAAAAGTTGTTACTTCTGAGGGAGGAAATGTCTCTTTTCATTTGCCTTCAGAGGGTGAATGGATTGACTTTTTTAGTGGACAAAAATATAAAGCTGGAGAAGTCGTTTGCCGAATTTATTCATTAAATGAATTTCCTCTATTTGTAAAGGCTGGTGCCATTATTCCTGTTCAGACTGAAAAGTATATGGAGGGTAGGGTTGAGGAAGGAAACTTGGACAATGGAAAGACAATTTTGCTTTATCCTAATGGAGTCTCGTGCAGAAATTTGCATTTGCCATGTGGCAATGGTATTGAATATGAAGATTATTCAATATTGTATGATGATGTCAAAGGCAGGCTTAATGTACGTGGTAAAAGGAATGAGCTGTTTACTTTTGTGATAAAGAATGTGGAGGGGGGTGTTGAAAATGTTGAAAACTCATTAGGTTGGAAATTTGATAAGGTGAATAAAGAACTCATTATTTATGCAGAGTCTAATGGAAATGATATTGAAATTTTGAAAAGAAGAAGTGAATAACTCACTTCCTATCGATATTCTCCTATAATCCACATTTTCATCCTATTTCTTTTTTCAATTTTCTTTCTACATTTGCTTTGATAAATCTTATCATGAGATTATCGGTTAAGAACAGAGATTATAGAATTAATAGAAAACGAAAAATAGGCATGAATCAATTTGTATTATTAGGCTGCTTGTGGCTGGGAGCCTGTGCAACGGCTTTTTCCCAGCAGACCAGTGGGGTGAACTATCAGTTGGAACCTATGCCGTCGGTGCATAAGCCACTGTCGGAAAACTCTGTCCCGATGGGGGACAGCCAGACTTTTGAGGAAGTAAAACTGGATTTGCCGGTGACAGCCGGACCGTATGAGCCTACGTGGGCATCGATAGAGTCCAACTATCCGGGTACACCTGAATGGTTGCGGGATTCCAAGTTCGGAATATGGATTCATTTCGGACCGCAGTCGGCTGGAGAGAGTGGCGACTGGTATGCCCGCAAAATGTATGTGGAAGGGACGCCGGCTTACGAGAACCATCTGAAAAACTATGGGCATCCTTCGGAAGTGGGCTACAAGGAGGTGCTGCGCGACTGGAATCCGAAGAAGTTCAATCCGAAAGCATTGGTGGATATTTACAAGGATGCCGGCGCACGGTTTCTGATTATTCAGGGGGTACACCATGACCAGTTCGACTTATGGGATTCCAAGTATCAGGCCTGGAATTCTACCCGTCTGGGACCGAAACGGGACTTGATAGGCGAGTGGGAGAAAGCGGCAAGAGAAGCGGGTATCCGTTTCGGACTCACTTTCCATCATGAATACTCCTGGTGGTGGTGGCAGACGGCTTTCCAGTGTGACACGAAGGGTGAAAAGAAGGGAGTGCCTTACGATGGGAACCTGACATTGGCCGACGGAAAGGGAAAATGGTGGGAAGGACTGGACCCTAGATACCTTTACGGCATCAATCTGAGGGAGTATGAAACGGTGGCTGAGGCAGCCAATTCCCGTTGGTCTCCTCCCAAGGCAGGTATTTTTAGCGGGCATCTGGTGTATGCGGAATGGTATGCGAAATGGTGGGCCTTGCGCATGATGGATGCCGTGGATAAATATAACCCGGATTTCATTTATACGGATGGTACGGACCAGCAGCCTTTCAGCGGTTCGGGTACGGGTACAGGATATAAGTGTGATGCCATGCAGCGGGTGATTGCGGATTTCTACAACAAGACGCTGGCCCGTCGTGGAAAGGTGGATGTGTTCAGCATCGTGAAGTTCAGGAAACAGACGAACGGTACGGTGAATACGTGTGAGACGGGAATCCCGGAGAATATCAAGACCGACCAGCCTTGGATTGCGGAAACCCCGGTAGGCGACTGGTTCTATGGCCCGAACTTCGTGTACAGTTCGGATGCGATGATACGTTATCTGTTGGAGATTGTGGCACGTGACGGTTCGGTAGGGGTATCTATTCCGCTGCGTCCCGACGGCTCATTGGATGAAGGTTGCGTGAAGATGTTGAAAGAAGTCGGCCAATGGATGCGGGTGAACGGACAAGGCATTTACGGCAGTTCAGCTTGGCGTGTATTGGGTGAAGGAAAAGACGGTAAGCTGAATGTGTTGCCGGGTGGATTCATCGGGGGCAGTCAGGCAAACCATACGTTCTATTCTACGGATTTCCGTTTTACGGTAGGAAAAGACAAGGCCTTGTATGCCTGGTGCATGACGGTGCCGAAACCGGGAGAGACTTTGAAGATTGTGTCTTTGGGTACGAACTCCACAGTGGAAAAGAAGAAGGTGACTTCAGTAGAACTGTTGGGTGTAAAAGGTAATAAATTAGAGTGGAAACAGGAGGCAGACGGATTGCGTATTGTGTATCCGAAATCTGCTTCTTTGAAGACGGCTGTAGGGTTTAGAATTGTATGTGAATGAGGAAAGCCGTCTGTATGTAGGGTTTGAAACGAAAAATGCGGGATGTGAGTGTCCCGCATTTTTTTGTAGTATAGTTTGATAAGTTTACAATTTATACCCCCACTGCTCCAAAGCGAATGACCAGTTCTTTTCAACCAGTTCGACGGTCTCGGGCTTGTATTGGTATTTGTTTTTCTTGTACCCTTTCTTTTTGTTGACGTACGCTTCGATGTCGGCACGGGCTTCGTCAAAGCCGGGGATTTGCAACTTCTGGTAAATCTCCTGCGTCATATCGAAGGCGTTTTTCTCGTAATCTTCAAAACGGACTTCCACCAGGTTACCTTCCGGAATGAACTTCTTGTCGGCCTCGTACTTGTGATACAGCTTGGCGTAGACAGAAAGGATGTTGGTCTGCAGTTCTTCGTTGCTGATGTCCTGCAATTTCAACGGCTGGATGGTGTTGGTGAAGAAGCTGCGGGTCGATTCAAATACCGTGTACGGATTACGCATCAGGTAGATGAACTTGGCGTTCGGGAACATCTTCACCAGCTCTTTCACACGTCCGGTGTGCGGCGGGTTCTTGCTGAGGAACTGCGTGCCGTGGGTGTTCCACAAGGAAATCTTGATCAGTTTGGTGAAGGTTTCCTCAAACACTTTCAGTTCGGCGTCACTGATGTCATCAAACAACAGGTACTTGTCGGCATATTCCTGCATATATTTCGGCAGGAACCAGAAGTTGTAGTACGTGTAGGGCATCATGTTGGCCAGGGCAAACTCTTCTTCCTGCGGAAGGTCGACGGCCAGCTCCATGTTGTCGGTCGGACGTTTGTCCGGCATCAGCCAGCTCATGTTCTTTTTGAAGAAGGGCTGTCCCCACATCATCAGGTGCGGAAACACCGTCTGATAGGTGGTGTTGTAGCCAAAATGCTTGTCGCAGGAGAACACGTTGTGCATGAAGGTGGTTCCGCTGCGCCAATGTCCGAGGATGAACACAGGGTCGTGTTCCAGGGGCTTGTCGGCCAGCAGTTTTTTATACCGTTTGTCCTGTAAAGGAGCCAGTGTGGATAACAGACGGCAGACGGCCTTGGTCAGGCGGTATTTGCCTTTGTATGCCGGGTCGATGGTACGTCCGGCAGTAATCTGGTTGAAAGTCTTCCAGTCGGCTCCCACAAGGGTATTGATGGGGAGTTTGTTAAATTCAAGTAGTCCCATTTCTTTAATTGATAATTGGCAACTGAGAAACTCAGCTTGTCGATTTTAACTTTTAATTTTTAACTATTAATTCAATGGCGATACCCTGACGTTCCAGTTCCTTTACGGCACGTTCGATGGCTTCGTAGTGTTCCGGACCGATGCCCAGTTTCGGCAGGTTGAGGACAGGCAGTTCCATCTGGTTGTGCATGTCTTTGTCGGCCACCTGGTTGATAATCATTCCCACGGCACTGGTGTTGTTGGTAATCGGGTCAATCAGGATGAAGGCACCCGTAGCTTTGTTTTTGGTATAAGGGTCGAAGAACAGTTCCTTGGAAGAAGTCAGTACCACATGGGCAATCTGGTTGAGCTGCATGGGCACATCTTCCTTGGTCAGGCGTCCGTTTTCCACAGACAGGTGTTCCATGGTGTTGATGTCTACCTTATACTTGATGCTGTCTACGCGGGTACGGCTGGTGTTAGTGGTCTGTTTCAGAAAGAAAGATTTTTCCATGTCCATCTTTTCTTCGTCCATCCATACCAGCATGGCCTCGAAGTTACGCCCGATCATCGGCATGTTGTCGGGGTGTACCAGCATTTCACCACGGGATACGTCGATTTCGTCTTCCAGGGTTAGGGTGACAGACATCGGCGGGAAGGCATAGTCGAGTTCTCCGTCGTAGGTCACGATGCTCTTGATGTGCGAACGCTTGCCGGAAGGAAGGGCTACTACCTCATCACCTTTGTGTACCACGCCGGAAGCTACCTTTCCGCAGAAACCACGGAAGTCGAGATTCGGACGGAGTACGTACTGCACCGGATAGCGGAAGTCTTTCAGGTTATGGTCGTTGCCGATGTGGACGGTTTCCAGGAATTCCAGCAGAGCCGGTCCTTCATACCACGGCGTACGGTCGGATTTTTCTACCACGTTGTCGCCTTCCAAGGCTGACAGCGGAATGCACTGTACGTCGGGGATACCCAGCGGAGTGATGAAGGCCATGTAGTCGGCTACAATCTTGTCGAACACTTCCTTCGAATAGTCTACCAGGTCCATCTTGTTGACGGCCAGTACCACGTGCTTAATACCCAGCAAGGATACCAGATAGGTATGACGGCGGGTCTGGGTGATGACGCCGGTACGGGCATCTACCAGGATGACGGCCAGGTTGGCAGTCGAACCGCCGGTAATCATGTTGCGGGTATATTGTTCGTGTCCCGGAGTGTCGGCAATGATGAACTTACGGTTGTTGGTCGAGAAATAACGGTAAGCCACGTCAATGGTGATACCTTGTTCACGTTCGGCTTTCAGTCCGTCGAGCAGCAGGGCATAGTCGATGTGTTCGCCAGCATTACCCATACGCTTGCTGTCGCGTTCCAGGGCATCGAGCTGGTCTTCATACAATTTCTTACTGTCGAACAGCAGGCGTCCGATGAGGGTGGACTTTCCGTCGTCGACTGAACCTGCGGTCAGGAAACGGAGCAGATCTTTCTGTTCGTCTTTTTTCAGGAATTCCTCGATAGACATCTTGCCTCTGGCTTCTCCTTCCATCGGGTTGCCTGATTTGCTTTTATCTAAATGTTCCATGTCGTTGCGTAATTAAAAATATCCTTCACGTTTCTTTTGTTCCATACTGGCTTCCTGGTCGAAGTCGATGACACGGGTCGTGCGTTCACTCTTGGTGGTGGTCATCATTTCCTCCACAATTTTTTCGATGGTGTCGGCTTCGCTTTCAATGGCGCCTGTCAGCGGCCAGCATCCCAGGGTACGGAAACGGATTTTCTTCATTTCAATCTTGTCGCGGTATTTTTCCGGCAGACGGTCGTCATCGGGCATAATCAGCTGTCCGTCGATGTTGACCACCGGACGTTCCTTGGCGAAATACAGCGGTACGATGGGGATATTTTCCAGACGGATGTACTGCCAGATGTCCAGTTCGGTCCAGTTGCTCAACGGGAACACACGGATGCTTTCTCCTTTGCGGATGCGGGCATTGTAGATGTCCCAGAGTTCCGGACGCTGGTTCTTGGGATCCCACTGGTGGAACTCGTTGCGGAAAGAGAAGATACGTTCCTTGGCACGTGATTTCTCCTCGTCACGGCGTGCGCCTCCGAAGGCTGCGTCGAACTTGTATTTGTCGAGGGCGTGCAGCAGGGCCTGGGTTTTCATCAGGTCGGTGTGTACCTTACTTCCGTGAGTGAAGGGGCCTACGCCTGCGCGGAAGGCTTCCATGTTGCTTTCCACAATCAGGTTCCAGCCATATTTTTTAGCGTATTCATCGCGGAACTGAATCATTTCCTTAAATTTCCATTTGGAATCGATGTGCATCAGTGGAAAAGGAACTTTTCCCGGAGCGAAGGCTTTTTCCGCCAGACGGACCATGACGGATGAGTCTTTCCCGATGCTGTAGAGCATCACCGGATTCTCAAATTCGGCAGCCACTTCACGGATGATGTGAATGGACTCGGCTTCGAGTTCTTTCAGGTGGCTCAATTTGTATTCTTCTTGCATGGCTAATATATAATTTATTTTTTAGTGACTTTGGGGAGAATCAGGTCGAGCAGCTGGTCGACGGATTCTTTGAGTGACAGCTTGGAGGTGTCGAGCGAAAGGGCGGGATGCGCCGGTGCTTCGAACGGGGCTGAAATGCCGGTGAAGTTCTTTATTTCTCCACGGCGGGCCTTGGCGTACAGGCCTTTCACATCGCGGCGCTCACATTCTTCCAGCGGGGTGCTGACGTAGATTTCCAGAAAATCGTCTTTCCCGATGATGCGGGCGGCCATTTCGCGGATTTCGTTATTGGGGCTGATGAAAGCCGCCAGCGTAATGATACCGGTATCGACAAACAGCTTGCCCACTTCGGCAATGCGTCGGATATTCTCTACCCGGTCTTCGGCCGAGAAGCCCAAATTGTTGTTGATGCCGCTGCGGATGTTGTCTCCGTCGAGGATACGGCACAGCAGCCCGCGCTGTTGGAGTTCACGCTCCAAAGCGATGGCGATGGTACTTTTTCCCGAACCGCTCAGCCCGGTGAACCAAATCATAAGTCCGTGTTGGTGAAGGAGCTCTTCCTTGTCTGCACGCCCTAGCATGCGGTCGAATATCGGATAGATATGAGTTGCTTTTGAATCGTTCATATTGTAATGTCTGTTTAAATCTGTTTTAAAACGGCCATATCAGCGGGATGAGAAAGACCGATATCAGGAATGTGATGATGTTCAGTGGCAGTCCGATACGGACGAAATCGGTGAACTTGTAGTTTCCGATACCTTGTACAATCAGGTTGGTCTGATAGCCGATAGGGGTGGAGAAACTGGCCGAGGCTGCCATGCAGATGACCACGAAGAACGGCATGGGATTGACTCCCAGCTGGGTGGACAGTGACAGGGCAATGGGGAAGGACAGGGCCGCCGCCGCATTGTTGGTAATCAGTTCCGTAAAGATGTTCGTAATGATGAACAGCACGGCCAGCAACACATAAGGGCCGTAGTCATGGCTCAGGCTGATAATGTAACCGGCCAGCAAGTCGGCCACTCCGGAATTTTCCATGGCTTTGCTGATGGCAAAGGCGCAGGCAATGGTAATCAGGATATCCCAGGAGATATACTTGGTATATTTCTGTGGAGGGAATATCTTGGTCCAGGCCATGATGACCGTAGTGATGGATACGAAAAAGAACATATCCAGCTTGATGCCTTCGGGCAGGAATTTCTCAATGCCCGGCAGTTCACCGATGGTAGCTCCTACAATCATGAATACGAGGAGGAAAAGGGTGAACCAGCGTTTTTTCTTTCCGGCCGGTTCGTATTCTTTCCCGTTGGCCAGCATCAGGAAGACAGAAGATTCTCCCCATGTCTGGATGAAGCTGTCGTCTGCCAGCACTACTAATGTATCGCCTTCGCGAAAACTGACTTTGCTCAGGTTGGTATAGGTACGTCCGCTACGGCGGAGTTCTTTCACTTCCGCTCCATAATGACGCTTGAAGTCAAATTCGCTCACCGTCTTGTTGATACCCGGGAAACGCGGACCGATGACGGCTTCTACCAGATGCCGTGAAGAGTCGTTTTCTTCCTCGTTGGCCGTGTCCGGACGGTTGGCAGGTAACAGTTTTTGGGAGAACAGAAACAGGTAGATAATGCCTGCTAAGGCGATGAATACTCCCACTTTCCCCAGTTCGAACATGCTGAAGCCTTTCATCCCGGCATCAAGAATCATGCTGTGTACCACCAGGTTGGTAGACGTACCAATCAGCGTACAGATACCGCCGAGAATCGTTACATACGATAGTGGAATCAGGAAGTAAGTGGCCGGAAGCTTGACATAGTTGGCCCACCGCTTGATGATGGGGGCAAATATGACCACCACCGGTGTATTGTTCAAGAAGGCGGATATGAAAGCGATGCTGGGCAGCATGCGTGCCTGTGCCCGGAAGACGGACGTCGTCTGCTGGGGAAGCAACTTCTTGATGAGCTGGGTCAGCGCTCCGCTCTGACGTACACCTTCACTGACCAGGAACAGCAAGGCCACGGTAATCATCCCCTTGTTGCTGAAGCCTTCCAGCATTTCTTTCGGGGTGAGGATGCCGGTGCAGAGAAAGATGACCACCACCGAGAACAGAATCATTCCCGGACGCATCTTGTCCATAATCAGCGCGGTCAGCATGGCCACAAGTGAAAGTAGTACGATAATAATCTCGATAGACATAAGTTCGTTGGATTATTCTGCAATGAACCAAGGGTTCAGCAAGTCTGTTTTGTTGTATTGTAGCGGCTCTTTTTTCCCTGCCTGATACACTTCCTTCCCGGAAGCACGGATAATGGCATGTCCGGCAGCCGTATCCCACTCCATGGTGGGAGCAAAACGGGGATATACGTCGGCATTTCCTTCTGCGATGAGGCACAGCTTCAGGGAGCTTCCCTTGGAGATGGTTTCCACTTGTGCATGCTTTTGCTGCATTTCGTGGATATAAGCTTCTGTTTCAGGAGTCAGGTGTGAACGGGAAGCCACGACGATGAATGTATCGTCTGTACGGTGGGCATTCGGCAGACGCTGTGCATGCGCAATCAGTGCATCCAATGAAGCGCATGAACCGGTTTCCGTAATCTCATTGATTTTATAGGCTCCCAATGTGGTATCGGCAAAATAAAGTTCTTTTTTGACGGGGATATAAATGACTCCCGCTTCCGGGCAACCGTCTTTTACGTAGGCAATGTTGACGGTAAATTCACCGTTCCGCTTGATGAATTCTTTGGTACCGTCCAATGGGTCGACAATCCAAAGCTCTTTCCATTGCTGTCTTTCTTCGGGTGCGATTTTGGCCCCCTCTTCGCTCAGCAAAGGGTAGGGAGTGCCGGCTAATGCTTGTGCTATGACGGCATGCGATTTGCGGTCGGCAATGGTCAGCGGAGAATTATCCGCTTTTTTCTCTATCTCAAAATCCGCATTCGGATCGGTATATACAGACATGATTTCTGCTCCGGCGGCAAGTGCGGCCTGAATGGCAGTATATAATATATTTTTATCCATAATAGTATAAATCGCTGTAAAATAACAGCTTTTTTAAATGTCGTTTGTGGTTTATTATTCGTTTTTTCTGTTCCTGCCTGTTTTTTATAACTTCTTTTAAGACTCAATCGGTTTGTCTGACAAGTTTGTGTTATCGTGCGGATGTTTCCAGATGCGCCACATATAGAAAGCACAATGGGTGAAGGCAAAGACAAAGGAGATGGTCAGCAGGGTTTTGTCCTCGTCCCATCCTACGCTCTGCTGGTGCCACAATCCCGTCACTACGCTCAAAATAGACAATATCAATCCTGTAAGGTTTAATACCATGTCACCTTTCCGGTGTTTTTGTCCGGGTTCCAGTTTGCTATGATGGATACCGTAGAAGGCATATACGTCCAGGCCGATGAGCATCCATAACACCAGTCGTATCCATGTATCGGCGGGAAGGAAACTCATCATACACAGGCAGGTGAGGATGCCCATGATGGGGACAAAGGGAACGAACGGGGTTTTGAAGGCCCGGTGTACGTGGGGCATGCTCTTGCGTACAACCAGTATGGCGGCGCAGACCAGTGTGAAGGCCAGCAATGTACCGATACTGGTCATCTCTCCCGCTACCTGTGCTGGAATGAAGCCGGCCAACAAGCTGACTACGACCATGAAAAGGGCATTGCTGTGAACCGGTGTTCGGAAACGGGGGTTGATTTTGGAAAAGAACGGGGGAAGCAGTCCGTCGCGGCTCATGCTCAGGAAGACACGGCTTTGTCCGAGCAGGGTGACCATGATGACCGAGCAATAACCGAACAGAATAGCCAGGATGATAGCTTTGTTCAGCCACGGATAAACGGGCTGGATGATACCTTGGGCATCGGGGTATCCCATTTTTTCAATGGCTACGGCCACCGGCGCAATCCCGACTTGTCCGCTGAATTCGGTGTAGTGTGCCACTCCTGTCATGACATGGGCGAAGAGGATATATAAAATGGTGCACACCAACAGAGATACTAAAATGCCGATAGGCATATCCCGTTTCGGATTTTTGGTCTCCTGAGCAGCGGTACTCACCGCATCAAACCCTAAAAAGGCAAAGAAGACGATGGCGGCCCCTCGGAAAATACCCGAAATGCCGAACTCACCCAACGTGCCGGTATTAGTCGGAATATAAGGTATGTAGTTGTCGCTTTGGATGAAGCGCCAGCCCAATACCACGAATATCAGAATCACCGCAATCTTCAGGAAGACAATCAGTCCGTTAAAAAAGGAACTTCCGGCAGTACCCCGCATCAGAATCAGGCTCATGAGTATTACGATGACCATGGCTGGGATGTTCACGATACCTCCGTCCCACGGGCAGGCCGTGAATGCCTGGGGAAGTTCAATTCCTACTCCCTGCAGGAAGACGGTCATATAGCGGCTCCAGCTGATACTGACGGTGGTGGCGGCTACGGTATATTCCAGTACCAAATCCCATCCGATAATCCAGGCGATGAGTTCGCCCATGGTAGCATATGAATAGGTATAGGCACTTCCCGATACGGGAATCATCGATGCAAATTCTGCATAGCAGAGACCCGCAAAGCAACAGCCAATTGCGGCAATGATGAATGAAAGCGTGATGGCCGGACCGGTGTAAGAAGCCGCCACGGTTCCGGTGATGGAAAACAAGCCGGCTCCAATAATGACTCCCACTCCGAGTGCTATCAGACTGACGGGCCCCAATACCCGTTTGAGGGTGCCGCTTCCCGTTTCCTTGGCTTCAGCTTGTAAAGCCTCTATACTTTTTCGAATAAAAAGCCCCATGGTAATTGTATTTGTAAATTGTGCGGCAAAGATACAAAAAATTATGAAACATTTTATTTCAGGTATTGCGTCACCTTCCCGCTAAGTTGTAGCAGGGATATTTCACACATCTTCGTATCATATTCCGCAGAAAGGATGCGTTCTTCCGCATCGAGGAGACTTTTCTGTGCTTCACGCATTTCGATTCCGGACAAATCTCCCAGCAGGTAGCGTTCTTTGGCTATCTCGTGGTTCTCTTTGGCGGAAATCAGGTTCTGGCGTTCCAAGTTCAGCAAGCGGATGTTGTTGCGGTAGGCTTGCCACAGGTTACTCAGGTCGGCCCGGAGTCCTTGTTCCAGTTCGTCGCGGGCCAGCTGGGCGTTGCGGATGGCCAGACTGGCATTCCGTTTCTCGCGTTTCCGGTTGCCGTCGAAGAGGTTGAATCCTACGGTGATACCTCCGCTGAATCCCCAGTTGCTGCGCTGGCGGGTGGCATTGACATCGTATTTATTGAGGGTATAACCGTAACCGGCATTCAACCGTACATACGGATAGTTGCGCGACAATACTTTTTTATAATCCAACTGGGCCAGTACGGTATTTTGGTCTGCTTGCAGCAAACTGGAGTTGGTTTGTAGGGTACTCTCCCACAAGGCGTTGAAATCCAGGTTTTCGTTGACATCAATCACCGAGTCTTTCACACTGAGCGGGCGGTCCATATCTTTGGCGGCCATCAATTCGTTCAGGTTGATACGGGAAGTATGCACCAGTTCCCGTTGTTTGATATACTGCGCCCGGTCGGCATTGAAGTCCACGGTGGCCTGCTGATAATCCAGCCGGGAGAAGTTTCCGATGTGGTAGCGTTCTTCCACGATGCGCAGACGTTCCCGGGACAGCGACACGGCATAGCGGAAATTCTTCAACCGGATTTCCTGTTGGATGTAGTTATAGTATTCTGCCGTGAGGGTGGCGATGAAGTCCTCGATGGCAATCCGGGTGTTGGTGGCTCCCTGTCGTTCGAGCTCTTTCAGCTGCTTGTAAGTGGTACTGATGTTGAACCCGTCGAAAATCGTCCAGTTCAAATTGATACCTGCGTCCAAGGTTTGGTCGTACACGCCACGGAGCTTGGTGGTTTCTCCCGTTTCACGCGACTGGCTGTTGCTGTTGTCTGCGTTTCCGGTATAGCCGGCTGTCAGGTCCACCGTAGGCAGGTAGCCCGCATTTCCCAGGGTGACGTTGTTTTTACTCACCTGCTCTTCGTTGCGGGTGATGCGGAGTGAATAGTTGTTGGCCAATCCTTCTTCCAGGCATTGTTGCAAGGTATAGGTGTACTGGGCCTGTGCCGGAAGTCCCAGGCCCAGTAAAAGAAGTGCATAGTAAATAGACCGTTTTCTCATTTCTTTTCTTTTTTAGCGCGGTTAGTCGATATATAAGAATAAATGGCCGGTACGATGTACATCGTCAGGAAGGTGGAGACCAGCATACCGCCCACTACAGCTACTCCCATGGCGATGCGCTGGTTGGCCCCTTCGCCCGAAGCGAAGGCCAGCGGCAACAAGCCGAGGATGGTAGAGGCACTGGTCATCAGAATAGGGCGCAGACGCTGGAGGGCCGCATCGCGGATGGCCAGCATCTTTTCTTCGCCCGCCTCCTGTTTCTGGTTGGCAAATTCCACAATCAGAATACCGTTCTTGGCCACCAGTCCAATCAGCATGATGATACCAATCTGACTGAAGATGTTCATCGTGATGTCGCCAAAGCACATGAAGACCAGGGCACCGGCGATGGCCAGCGGCACGGTGAGCATGATGATGAGCGGGTCTTTGAAACTTTCAAACTGTGCGGAAAGAATCAGGTAAATCAAAATCAGGGCCAGGATGAAGGCGAACATCAGGCTGGAGGAACTTTCGCGATATTCCTTGGAGTCGCCCGACAAGGCTGTGCGGAACGTGTCGTCCAGTACCTTTTCGGCAATCTTGTCCATCTCGTCCAGACCGTCGCCGATGGTTTTGCCTTCGGCCAGTCCCGCAGAAATGGTCGCAGAGATGAAGCGGTTATAATGATACAGTTTGGGCGGTGCCACAGCTTCCACAAATTCCACCAGGTTGTCCAGCTGTATCATCTCTCCCTTGTCGTTCCGGATATAAATCGACTTGATGTTGGCCGGTTGGTTACGTTGCTGGCGGTTGATTTGTCCGAGAATCTCATACTGCTTGCCATTCATGTAGAAATAGCCCATGCGCTGTCCGCTTAACCCGTATTGCAAGGTTTCTCCGATGTCGCGTACACTCACACCCATGGTGCCGGCCTTGTCGCGGTTGATTGTGACACGCATTTCCGGACTGCTGAACTTCAGGTCCACGTCGGCCATCTGGAAGGTCGGGTTATCGTATACTTGGGCTAGGAACTCTGGCAATACCTCCTGCAGCTTTTCGATGCTGACCGCCTGAAGCACATATTGTACCGGCATACTGGCTCTTCGTCCGCCGAAAGAAGACTGCTGCTGTACGAAGGAACGCGCCTTGGTATGCGTACGGATGGCTTTGGAGATTTTTTCAGCTACTTCCATCTGGGTGTAATCGCGTTCCTTGATGTCTTTCAGGGTAACCTGGATGTTTCCGCTTCCACTCGATACGCGGGCCGTGACAAAGGCCGCATCCGGTACGATGGAGTCGACCAGTGTGTTGATCTCTTCCGTATAGTCACGGATGTATTCATAGCTGGCTCCTTCTGCCGCACTGGTCCGGATGTTGATTTGCGAGCGGTCTTCCAGTGGGGCCATCTCGGCTGGAATATGGTTCCATAAGTAACCGATGAGGGCCAACGTAATCAGAATGAACGGGATAGCGATGATACGCTTGCGCAGAAAGGCCTGAAGGCTACGGGCATACAGGCGGTTCATGCCTTCGAAGAAAGGCTCCGTCTTCCGGTAAAACCAGTTTTGCTTTTCCCGGTGCTTCAACAGTTTGGTAGCCAGCATCGGGGTGAAGGTCAGGGCCGAGAAGGCCGAGATGATGACAGAGCCGGCCACCACGAAGCTGAATTCGCGGAAGAGGCGTCCACTGGTTCCTTCCATGAAGACAATCGGAATGAATACGGCGGCCAGGGTGATGGTGGTGGAAATCACGGCAAAGAAAATTTCTTTAGCCCCCTCGATACCAGCCTCAAACGGTTTCATGCCTCGTTCAATACGGATATAGATGTTTTCGGTCATCACGATGGCATCGTCGACCACCAGTCCCACCGACAGGACGACGGCCAGCATGGTAAGTACGTTAATGGAGAATCCGGCGATATACATCACGAAGAAGGCTCCGATGAGGGAGACCGGAATTACGATACAGGGAATCAAGGTGACACGCCAGTCGCGCAGGAAAAGGAAGATGATGATAATCACCAGCGCGAAAGCCTCGTACACGGTACTTTCCACTTCTGCGATGGAGGCACGGATAAAGCGGGTGTTGTCGAAACCGTATGTGTATTCCACGTCGTCGGGCAAGTCTTTCTTCATCTGCTCCATGCGTTCGTACACGGCGTCGGCAATGTCGATGTGGTTGGCACCCGGTTGCGGAATGACGACGACACCCACCATGGGTACCCCGTTCATCTTCATGTAGCTCTTCAGGTCGGCCGGTCCCAGTTCCGCGTAACCGATGTCACTGAAGCGCACCACCTGTCCGTTTTGTTCTTTCAGGATGATGTTGTTGAATTCCTTCGCCGTATGCATTTGTCCCATGGTGCGCAGGGTCAGTTCCACAGTATTTCCTTCTATGCTTCCAGACGGAAGTTCCAGGTTCTGTTTGTCGATGGCATTCTTCACGTCTACTGGAGTGATGCTGTAGCCGGCCATTTTGACCGGGTCGAGCCACAGACGCATGGAATAACGTTTCTCTCCCCAAATGGAGACGCTGCTCACGTCGGGAATGGTTTGCAGTTGTTCCTTGACAGTCAGATCGGCAATCTCACTCAGCTCCAGCAGGGAACGCGTATTACTTTGTATGGCTACCATCAGGATGGGGCTGGCATCAGCGTCGGCTTTGGATACGGTAGGAGGGTCACAGTCGCGGGGCAGGTAGCGCTGGGCACGCGACACCTTGTCGCGCACATCATTGGCCGCCGTTTCCAGGTCGACCGACAGTTCAAATTCTACGGTGATGCGGCATTGTCCCTGCTGGCTGGTACTCGACAGGGAACGGATGCCCGGAATCCCGTTGATGTTCTGTTCCAGTGGTTCTGTAATCTGGTTCTCAATTACTTCTGCATTGGCTCCCGGATAGCTGCAGGTCACGGAGATGATGGGGTTGTCCACCGAAGGGTATTCACGTACCCCCAGGGTGGTGTAGCCAATCAGTCCGAAAAGCAGGATGATAATGGTGAGCACAGTGGCTAGTACGGGCCTTCTGATACTAAGTTCGGAGATATTCATACGGCAGAAAGTTAGTTGATTTGGTCAAGAATTACCGGCATGCCGGTGCGGAGTTGAAGGGTACCGGAGGTCAGGATGGTATCTCCGGCCGACAATCCTTTCAGAATCTGTACTTCTGCTTCCGTACGGATACCGATTTCCACATCCACCGGTTCGGCCACTCCCGAGCGGTATAGGAAGACCTTGTTTTTCCCCATTTCCGGGACGATGGCTTCCGACGGAATGGCGATGGCATTTTGAATTTCTTTCTGTTTCAGTTCGATGTCCGCATAGCGTCCGGGCAACAGTTCCCCATTCCGGTTCGGATAGAGGGCGCGGACGGTTAGTGTATGGGTTTCTTCATTGATGCGTGATTCCGTGGCATAAACTTGGGAATTGAAGGTTTCCAGTCGCCCTTCAATCTTGAAGGTCAGGTTCGTGCCTTTCTTGATTTCACGGGCATAACGTTCTGGTACGGCAAATTCCACCTTGAGCGGAGTGATTTTCGTCAGTTTGGCGATGACGGTTGTGGGGGAGGCGTAAGCTCCCAGGCTGACCTGCCGCAGTCCGATGATACCGTCGAACGGAGCACGGAGTTCCGTCATGGCAATGTTTGCTTTCACGTTCTCGATGTCTGCATTCAGGGTAGCCAGTTCCGTTTTCACCTGTTCGTAGGCTTCTTTGCTCACCGCATCGCGTTGCAGCAAGGCATTCTGACGGAATACACGGTCTTCGGCCAGTGGCATCTGGGCCTCCAGCCGTTTCAGCTGGGCTTGCAACTGGCTGTCGTTCACTTTGGCCAGCAGTTGGCCTTTGGACACGAAAGAGCCCTCCGTGAAATCAATGCTTGTGATTTTTCCGGAGGTCTCAAACGATAAGTCTACTTCCTCATCCGGCATCAGTTTACCACTGACAAACAGCTGGTCGGTGAGCAAATGAGGTTTGAGTATTTTTGCATTTACGTTGAGTGCTTTGGACTTGCCGGTGGGCACTTGCTTCTCGGCAGCTTCCAGTTCTTCATTCTTCCAAGGGGTAAACGTGTGAATCCCTAAGGCAATGACTCCTGCCCCTATCACTACGATGATTCCCCATTTGATGCGTTTGTCCATGTGTTTGTTAGATTAAGGTTAAAACGATATACTTGGCAAATATATGAATTTATGGGAGGAATTCTATGTGTTTCATACTTTTTATAAAATAGGAAAGGCTTTTATTGGGATGGTGATTGAAACGTTAACTGTAAATAGTGGAATGGTCTTGTGAGTTGTGCTGTATGTTGATAATTAGTGGTCTATGGTGATTCTCTTATTCTATAGCCTTTATGGTTCCTGACCTTATTGATTATATTAGATTCCACTGTCAGAAGAATAACTTTTATCTTGCTATTTCATAGCCTTTTCTGTTTCTAAATTAATCCTTTTAGGTAGTTATTTAAGAGTGCGCCTTTTATTCCCTTTTGCTTTTAGAGAGGAAAGACTCCGATGGATTCCAGTTTCCTTTCGATAAGACATCAAATGATTGTTGCTGTAAGTGAAAGAATACGCTCAGATATAGTTGGAGGCTGATTATTGGTTGAATAATTATATAGTTTGGCATTTTTGTGGTATAGGTTTCAGTGTAGGTTATCTACATTTGCATTAAAAGACAAATGTTTAAATTATAACTTATAACTATGAATAAATACCTATGGAATAACTCAACCTGATTTTTTATGTTTATCAGGAGTCAATGGTTGGTCTATTGTTTCCTGTAGAGAGTAAAGTATAACTTCTGTACATTTTAAATCTAATATCAAAAATAAATGGTCAAAAAAATCTTATTTTTATTCCTAATTTTGTTTGCATCTTCCCTTGGGGCACAAAATGTGGCTATAACAGGGACAGTGACCGATGCAAATGGTGAACCTCTGATAGGTGTGAATGTGGTGATAAAGGGCACTTCGACAGGTGCTATCACGGACTTGGATGGTACTTTTTCGGTTAATGGAAAGCAAGGAGACATAATGGTGTTTACGTATATTGGTATGGAAACGAAGGAAGTTCCATTTCAGGGAACACCATTGCGAGTGGTATTGAAAGATGATACGAAGGTGCTGGATGAAGTTGTGGTGGTGGGATACGGTTCTCAGAAGAAGGTGAACTTGACTGGTTCGGTGGCAACCGTCAATTTTTCTGATGAAACGCTTTCTCGCCCGGTGACTACGGTGTCTGCAGCCTTATCAGGTATGGCTGCCGGTTTGAATGTGATGACTACCAGCAGTAAACCAAATTCAGAAAGTGCTTCAGTACTGATTCGTGGTAATGGTACGTTGAATGATTCAAGTCCGTTGATTTTGGTTGATGGTATGGAGATGGACTTAAATCAGATCAATCCCAATGATATAGCTTCGATTTCAGTTCTGAAGGATGCTGCTTCTTGTGCAATTTATGGTAACCGTGGTGCCAATGGTGTTATTTTGGTGACTACGAAACAAGGCACTGATGGCAAGATTAATGTATCTTATTCGGGCAAATTTTCACTGAATACGCCTGCCAGACTTATCCATCAGGTATCCAATTATGCCGATTATATGGAGCTGATGAATGAAGCTGCGACCAACAGTGGTCAGGCTGCCTTATTCACACAATCAACAATTAATCAATGGCGTGCTGCTGAAAAGGACCCTAACGGTATTTCTGAATCTGGTTATCCAAACTATGTTGCTTATCCTAATACTGATTGGTATGATGAAGTGTACAATCCTAAATGGATGCAAGAGCATACCGTTACTGTAACGGGTGCAGAGAAACGTACAACTTATAATTTGAGTGCTACCTATGTAGACAATCCGGGCTTGGCCGACAACTCAGGCATGAAGAAATACTATATGCGTTCCAATATCGAATCGAAGATTTCCGACTTTCTGAAGGTAGGTTTGCGTGCCTGGGGCTATCATACCGATCAGGAACGTAACAATATTGATGACCTGAACGGTAATATGATGCAGAAGGCTACTCCGGGTACTTATCCCTATTATGATGGCGCTTATGGTTCGCCTGCAGCAACTGAGGAAGACCCTGTTTCAACAAATCCTGTTTATTTTATGAACCGTCAGGGTGGTTTCTACAAGCAGACCAAGTTCTATGTCAATCCCTATGTTAAGATTGACTTTCTGAAACACTTCTCGCTGAGTTATAACTTCTATTATGACCACTTCCGTAATGAGCAATTTTTGCATGATACGGATTACCGTGAACAAAAGAATTTCCGTACAGGAATCGTCACGAGTACTCCTCCTACCTCTGAGACATTGGCTGAGGATATTGTATATTATTATATCGATGGAGACCAAAGTTGGAAGAGCAGCACAGTGTTGAATTACGGGCAGGTGTTCAACAAAAAGCATGATGTGGCAGCTATGATTGGTTATGAGGAATACCGTAAATGGCGCCGTACGACAGATGTGAGCAAAAAAGGTATGGTTGATTCTGGTCTGACAGATTTTGATGCTATGAGTGAGCCTAATTATTTGTCTGGTAATACGACAGAATATTCGTCTCGTTCGCTCTTTGGCCGTTTTACCTATGCTTATGACTCTCGCTATTTGTTTGAAGTCAATATGCGTTATGATGGTTCGTCACGTTTCGCTCCTGAAAGTCGCTGGGGAATTTTCCCGTCGTTCTCGGCAGGTTGGCGTATTTCGGAAGAAAACTTTATGAAAAACCTTGGCTGGTTCGATAATTTGAAATTGCGTGCTTCTTGGGGTAAGTTAGGTAATAATTCGATTGGTAACTATGATTGGCAGGCGCTTTATGGCATTAAGCAGTATGTGTTTGGCAATTCGCTTATTTCAGGTCTTGGCATGACATCCTTCTCCAACTACAATCTGGAATGGGAGGCTACCACTGTTACCAATCTGGGTCTTGATTTTGCTATACTGAACAATCGTTTGACAGGTACCATAGAATGGTATAACAAAGTGACCAACGGTATTTTGTATAACCCGACTTTGTCGCCTACGTTGTCTTATTTTAGTTCTCCAAAAGAAAATATAGCAGAGGTAACCAATCGCGGTGTTGAACTCACATTGGGCTGGCAGGATCATGTTAATGGCTTTGCTTATAACATTTCTGGCAATTTCTCGTTCAACAAGAATGAGGTGACTAAATATAAAGGAGAATTGCAACGTGGTTGGGTTGACGGGGTATGGACCACCAATTTGGGAGATGTGTCAACCGGTGGGGATACTCGTATTGTTGAAGGGCATACGATGAACGAATATTACATGCTCAAGCTGTATCATGGTAATGGCAGTGCATTCAATGTCGATGGGTCTGTGAATCCTAATGGAGGTCCTAAAGACGGTATGATACGTACTGAACAGGATATGAAGTGGTTGCAGGCCATGGTGAATGCCGGTTATGAGTTTTATCCTTCACAGGGTATTGGTAAAGACCGTATCTGGTATGGTGATATCATTTATGCTGACCTCAACGGTGATGGTATTTATGGTAGCGACAACGACCGTGACTTTATTGGTTATTCGGCTACTCCTAAATTCTACTATGGTTTTCAGGCCAGTGCTTCGTGGAAAGGATTCGATCTTTCTATGAACTGGGCTGGTGCTGCAGGATTCAAGATTCAGTGGTATACACAGACACAGAACAGTACGGTGATGACTCGTGGCTATGGTATCGGTAAGGATGTAGGTTACGATCATTATTTCTATGATCCGGAGAACCCTGAGGATCCTCGTACAAACATCACTTCTAAGAATACTCGTTTGACAATGAGCGGTACCAATCAGGTCAGTACGGTAAGCGAATGGCATCTGCATAATGGAAATTATATGAAGTTGAAGAACTTGACCATAGGTTATACCTTCCCTAAGAAGTGGATGGAGAAACTCTATGTACAGAACCTGCGTGTTTATGCTTCTGGCGAAAATTTGTTGACCATTACCAAGTTTCAAGGCATGGATCCTGAAATGGCAACAGGAGCTGGTTATGCATCTATGAGACAATATGCATTTGGTATTAATGTAACATTCTAAGAAAAGGAGAATTTGAATAATGAAAAACATAGCAAAGAAATACTGTAAACATGTTGCTTTGGCCGTCGGTTTGGGATGGTGTTGTGTCGGTTGTGTCAATATGGATTTGGCACCGCTTAATTCTGCCAGTGAAAGCAATGTGTGGTCTAGTGAAACATTGGCGGAACAGACCGTGACAGGAGTTTATAATGTATTGTATGAAGGTGCCAAGGACGGCTGGGTTGGATGGTTTGATGTCTGGTCGTCTATGATGGATCTTGACCGCAACTGGATTGGTGGACTGGACTTTTTGTTTGCTACCAATTCTTCTACGAGTGACCGTGGCAGCGAACGTTGGTGGAAAAATTATTATGGCGGCATCTTGCGTGCCAATGATGTCATTTCTAATCTGCCTTCAGTTCCGGGTATGGACGAAGCAAAAGCTTCAAGACTGGTGTCTGAATGTCGTTTCTTACGTTCTTGGTGGTATTATCGTTTGAATATTTTATATGGCGGTGTTCCTTATTACACAGAAGCTATCAAGAATACGGATGAAGCTAAACTCGCTCGTTCAACACAAGATCAAATCTGGGATTATCTTATTCAGGACCTTACCAAGTGTATTGAGGACTCCAATTTGCCTGATAAATATAGTTCAAGTGATGCCAATTATGGACATATAACTAAAGGAGCGGCTTACGCTTTGCGTGGTAAGGTGTATATGTGGAAGAAGGAATGGCAGAAAGCGGCTGATGACTTTGAGGCTGTGAAGAATTGTGGCTATAGCCTTTATACAGCCGATGGGGCAAACTCATATAAACAGTTGTTCAAGGAAGAGAATGAGAGATGCGATGAAATGATATTCTCTTTGCAATGTTCTTCAGCCAATAATGGCGCATGCGCTAACAATAAGAATGGAAACTACGGCACACGTAGCATGCCTGATGATGGTACTGGAACAGGTATTGGTTGGACCAACTATATCATTAATCCTAATTTTGTGGATTCCTATGAAAATGCAGATGGTAGTAAATTCAACTGGGATGATTATATTCCTGGATACAATGAAATGACGGCCGAAGAACGTAGTGTTTATTTCCTGCGCGATGATGCCACTGAAGAAGAAAAGGCTGTTTATGCAGATTGGGGTGCTGATATGTCTAAATATATCACTCCGGGAAATGAGGCGCGTATCAAGGCTGCTTATGACCATCGTGATCCACGTTTGGCTATGTCTGTCATAACTCCTTACAGTACTTATTTGGGAGGACGTGCCGGAGTTCCTACAGAATATACTATGCGTGCTCCTTACCGTGATGTGATGGCTCCTACTTATGATTTACAAACCGATGTGGCTTCGATGGTTTACTATGTTAATCGTAAGTTTGTGGGTGAAGGTATGGAAATCATGACATTCTACTCCCCGATTGATTTGCCTCTTATTCGTTATGCTGAGGTTTTACTGAACTGGGCCGAGGCTTTGAATGAACTGGGTGACGTATCGGGAGCTGTGGAGAAAGTAAATGAAGTACGTCGTCGTGCCGGTGCACAACCGCTGAATAGCAATGCGCCTACTACCGTTACCGGACAGGAAGATATGCGCCAGCGTATTATGAATGAATGCCACTGGGAACTGGTAGGTGAAGATGTGGTTTTCTTTGATGAAATACGTTGGAGAACTTGGAAAGACTTGAAATTTTCAAAAGATAGCCAAGGTCGTACAAATGGTATGCGCCAAGTATGGGGTACACCCACCTATCAATATACCTGGGGAGGTGACAATTATTGGGTATTGCCTATCCCAGCACGTGAGATAGAGATGAATCCTAACATGGTACAGAATGAAGGATATCAATAAATCGTTAATTAGCAATAGGTAGAGTAGGGGAGACTTGAATCTATGATTTGTGGCAAGTCTCCCTTTACTTTTTGTGAAAACAGTTAGGCGGGTTGGCTTTATGTAGAGGGTGGCTATCCTTCACTGGAGGCAAATGTTCTTGAAATGGATTGATTTTATAACTTAATTTAGAAGGCATGTATATCAAATTTTTTTTAGCAGGACTTTCTATGCTGGTCATAGCAAGTTGTGAGGCATCAAAGCCTGTTCAACAGCAGAAGCACGAGATATTTTACGCAGATCCTACCATTGTTTTGGACAATGGAAAGTATTATATGACTGGAACCGGGTCGCAGACTCCTTTGGGATTTACGGTCCTGATGTCTGATAATCTGCTGGAATGGACTACTGGCACGGCTGATTATTATCGCTTTATTCTACGCAAAGGTGAGTCGTATGGTGAAACCGGTTTTTGGGCACCACAATGGCTGAAGGAGGGTGATACGTATTATTTTGCCTATACGGCTAACGAACAGACTGCATTGGCTTGTGGCACTTCTGTAACCGGGCCTTTCATGCAAGAAGAGATGAAGCCTATTGACGGATCAAAGAAAAACATAGATCCTTTTTTGTTCAAAGATGACGATGGGAAGTATTATTTGTATCATGTGCGTTTCAACCATGGTAATTATATTTGGGTTGCCGAGTTTGATATGCTGACCGGTACGATAAAGAGTGAGACATTAAAGCAATGTCTGGATTGTACGGAACCTTGGGAACATACCGATAATTATGTTTCTGATCCCATCATGGAAGGACCCACTGTGATTAAACTGGATGGGAAATATTATCTGTTTTATTCGGCCAATCATTATATGAACATCGATTATGCAGTGGGCTATGCCACTGCCGATTCTCCATTGGGACCTTGGAAAAAGTACGGAGGAAACCCCATTATACATCGTAGCATTATAGGGGAGAACGGTTCCGGACACGGAGATGTCTTTTTAGGTAAAGATGGGGGCTATTATTATGTATATCATGTACATAAATCGGACTCAGAAGTTTCTCCCCGTGCTACACGTATCATTCCTTTGCATCTGAAAAAGGGTCGTGACGGCTTTTATGACATATCAGTAAAAGGCGATGAAGTCATCAAGCCCTATCAACTCTATTAATGAATTGAGGAGCACATCTTGTCAACCTCTCTTTTTGAAAAGCAGCCACCGTTTTCCTTGATGGGAAGAAAATCGGTGGCTGTATATTCTTGTCTGTTTAAAATGCCGAGCGGTATTTCCCTTCTTCCTTGTCTTCCAGTATATTCAAGTAGGAGGCATACCGCGATTCGCTGATGTAGTGGTTTTCCACGGCTTCACGTACGGCGCAACCCGGTTCATGCCGGTGGGTACAGTTCCCGTATTTGCAGTGCGCGGAAAACTCGAATATTTCCTTGAAGTAGTGTCCCACTTCCTCGTCCTTCATGTCGAAGGTACCGAAGCCCTTGATGCCCGGGGTGTCAATGATGTAGCCGTTGCCCGCTACAGAGAACATTTCAGAGAAAGTGGTAGTGTGCATGCCTTTGTTGTGGGCTGTGGATATTTCGCCGGTCTTGACATTCTGTTCCGGCAGGATGGCATTGATTAAGGTCGATTTCCCCACGCCGGAATGGCCGGAGAACAAGGTTACTTTTCCTTGCAGGGCCTGTTTGATTTCCTCTACTCCGGTGCCTTCCAATGCGGAAATCCGGTAGCAAGGGTATCCGATGTGGGTGTACAGGTGAATCAGTCTCTCCAGATAATGCAATTCTTCTTCTGTATAGCGGTCCACTTTGTTGAATACCAGACAGACCGGCACGCGATAGGCTTCTGCCGAGGCCAGGAAACGGTCGATGAATATGGTGGAAGTTTCCGGATAGTTCACCGTGACCACCAGCATGCACTGGTCCAGATTGGCTGCGATGATGTGTGATTGTTTGGACAGGTTGGAAGAACGGCGGATGATGTAGTTTTTCCGGTCTTCAATTTCGGTAATGAATGCGGTTCCTTCCGCATTGACATTGATTTGTACCCGGTCGCCTACGGCAATGGGGTTTGTGCTGCGTATTCCTTTCAGGCGGAAATTTCCTTTTATCTTACATTCAATCAGCTTTCCCTCGTCGGTTTTGACCAGATACCAGCTGCCTGTATTTTTTATGACCAGACCTTTTTCCAATAGATGTAAATTTAAAAAAAGAGGAGGGAAGAAATCCTGACGGTTCCCTCTCTCCTCGTATGGGGATGAATAAAATTTATACTGTCATGATTTCTTTGTCCTTGGCAGCCAGCATGTCGTCAATCTGCTTGATGTACTTGTCGTGTACTTTCTGCAATTTGGCTTCAGAATTTTTCTGCTCGTCTTCCGGCATACCGTCTTTTACGGCCTTTTTCAGGGCGTCGATGGCATCGCGGCGTGCGTTACGGATGCTTACTTTGGCAGTTTCTCCTTCACCTTTGCACTGTTTGCTCAGCTGTTTACGGCGTTCCTCTGTCAATGGTGGAATGCCCAGGCGGATGATTTCACCGTTGTTCTCCGGCATGATACCCAATTCAGAGTCGATAATCGCCTTTTCAATGATGCGGAACATGCTCTTGTCCCACGGCTTGATGGCAATGCTGCGTGCGTCGGGAGTAGTCACTGCGGCTACGTTGTTGATGGGCACCATGCTTCCGTAAGAGTCTACGCGGATACCGTCCAGCAGACGTACGTCGGCTTTTCCGGCCCGGATGTGAGCCAGCGCTTCGTCCAGATACATGATTGCCATATCCATTTTCTCTTCAGCTTCGCTGATAATTGTTTTAGAATCTGCCATATATTTCTTACATTTATAGGTTTTATATTCTCTGATAAGTATTTATGTGAACAAAAATAAGCTATTTTTTATTCTCTTGCAATACTTCGGAACATAAGTTTGTGTCTGTCTGGCCCGAAACTTGCCGGAAACTTCTTATCTTTGTTTGTCAACTTAAAAGCAGCACGGTTTATGATTACACTTTATTTGGCCCGTCACGGACAGACGGTGGAAAACTTGAGTCGGATTTTTCAGGGGCATTTGCCCGGTACCTTGACGGAAGAGGGCAAGCAGCAGGCTGTAGAACTGGGGCAGGCCTTGCGTGAGATTCCGTTGGATGCCGTGGTGAGCAGTGATTTGCAGCGGGTGGTGGATACGGTACGGCTGGCCGTGGGCGACCGGCATCTGCCGTGGCAGCAGACGGCTTTGTTGCGGGAAATCGACTGGGGACCATGGACCGGACTGACGGTGGGCAGTGTGGACTTGAGTCATCCGCCTGCCGGGGTAGAGACCCCTCAGATGCTGTACGACCGTGCAGGAGCTTTTCTGGAGTATCTGTGGCATCATTATGACGGCCTGCGGGTGCTGGTCGTGGCGCATGGGCAAATCAACCGCTGTCTGGAGGCCCGGATGAAAGGGGTGGCATTGGATGACCTTCGCACGATTCCCTTGATGAAAAATGCGGAATTCCACCGTTATGAACTGTCGGATGAGTAAATAAAAACGGCAAGGAGCAGTCGTAGACCGCAGCTTGCCGTTATTTTATAGAGAAGGGTTGGGATATCAGTTGTGTACCAGCGTACCGATGTTTTCGCCCGACATCACCTTCTTCAGGTTACCTACGGTATCCATGTCGAATACAATAATCGGCAGGTTGTTTTCCTTGCACATGCAGGTAGCGGTCAGGTCCATTACTTTCAGGCCGCGTGCCAGTACTTCATCGTACGTAATGTCGTCGAACTTCGTGGCTGTCGGGTCTTTTTCCGGGTCGGCTGTATAGATACCGTCTACGCGGGTACCTTTCAGCATGACGTCGGCTTCGATTTCAATGCCTCTCAGTGACGAACCGGTGTCGGTGGTAAAGAACGGATTTCCGGTACCGGCCGACATAATGACTACTTCCCCGTTTTCCATGGCCTCAATGGCTTTCCATTTGGTATAGAATTCACCAATCGGTTCCATGCGGATAGCCGTCAGTACGCGTGCCTTTACGCCGGCAGCCACCAAAGCTGAGCTTAGTCCCAAGCTGTTGATAACCGTAGCCAGCATACCCATCTGGTCACCTTTCACGCGGTCAAAGCCTTTTCCGGCTCCCGACAATCCGCGGAAAATGTTACCGCCACCGATGACGATGCCAATCTGTACGCCCATGTCATGGATTTCCTTGATTTGCTGTGCATATTCGCCCAGCCGTTTTTCGTCAATACCGTATTTTTTTTCTCCCATCAGGCTTTCGCCGCTGAGCTTTAACAGAATGCGTTTGAATTTTGCCATAATCGTAGTTGTTTTATTAGTTTGTAGCAAAGTTAGTAATAATTTCGGATATCTTCCGCTTTGTGGGGAAAACTATGACAGGGTATGTAAATCTGTGATTCTCTTCCGGTAAAGGATGATTCCTTGTACGATACCCCGCAGACTCAGGTAGACAATGAAAGCCATCCAGAGGGCATGGTTTCCCAATGTGTCGTGCAGACCGTAGTAAAGGAGGAAGAAACTGGCCGAGGCAATCCACATGGCACGCAGCATGAGGCGGGTGGCTGTGGCCCCGATGCAGATACCGTCGAGCAGAAAAGCCGAGAATCCAGCCAGTGGAATGGCTAGTACCCAGTAAATGTATTCTCCGGACGCGGCAATGACAGTCGCGTCGTCGGTCAACAGGCTGAGAAAACCTTTTCCTCCCAGTCCGTAGAGCAAGGTAAACAGCAGGGAGAGTGAGATGCCCCATTTGAAAAGATGTTTTACGGTTAGTGTCAGTGCCTTGTGGTTCCGGGCTCCGATGTATTTCCCGGTCAGCGCTTCTCCTGCGTAGGCAAATCCATCCATGAAATACGAAAAGAGGGTGAACAGTTGCATGAGCAAGGCATTGACGGCCAGTACCACATCGCCGTATGCGGCTCCCGTGGAGGTGAAAAAGACGGTTACGGCAATCAGGCAGAGCGTACGGAAGAATATGTCCCGGTTCACTTGGAAGAAACGTTTCATTTCCGTCCGGTTGAACAAAGCTTTCTGGTGCAGGTATTTCCGCAACGGGCGATAGTAGGCCAGCCAGAGCAGGCAGGCCATTCCCAGTCCCGCATATTGTGCCACGAGGGTACCGAGGGCCACTCCTTCCACTTTCATGCCGAGGGAGAAGACGAAAAACAGGCTGGCGGCAATGTTGACGATGTTTTGGGTGAGGGCGATGAACATCGGGAAACGGGAGTTCTGCATGCCGATGTACCAGCCGGTAAAGCCGTAGAGTCCCAGCGTGGCCGGAGCTCCCCAGATGCAGATATGGAAATACAGCGTAGCCAGCTTTTGCACCTCTTCACTGGTGTCCATGAAGGTGAAAGCCAGACTGTGAATCGGAATTTGAAGTATCAGCAGGGCAAGGGCCAGCAGCAGACTGATGCTCAGCGAGCGGAGTAGGATTCGGGTAGCCTCTTGCATGTCGTGTCGGCCATAGGCCTGGGCGGTGAGTCCTCCCGTTCCCATGCGGAGGAAGCCGAAGAGCCAGTAAATCATATTGAACAGCATGCCTCCCACGGCGATGGCTCCGATATAGGAAGCCGCTCCCAGATGGCCTACAATGCTGACGTCAATCAATCCCAGCAGGGGAACGGTGATGTTGGAAACGATGGAGGGCAGGGCAATGTGCAGAATCTGTCGGTCGGTCGTCTTCATAAGATGTATTCCACTTCCTTGAATAAATAGCCTCTTTGTTGTCCTTGCGCATCTTCCAGTATCAGGCGTCCGCTGGGCTCGATGTCCACGATGCGTGCCTGGAACTGTCCGTCCTTGTCCTGATACGGATGCATTCCCTCCTTGCGGTAGAGGGCTTCCTTGTAACGTGTTTCGAGCAGGTCGGTCTGTCCTTCCTTCAGCCGCTGGTAATAGTAGGTAACCTTGTCCATGATTTGTGCCAGTATCTCACCGACGTCATACTGGTTGCCTGTAATCTGGCACAAGGAGATGGGGTTGGGGGCATCGCTGTAGAAGCGTTCTTGGTTCAGATTAACCCCCGTTCCCGAGATGGAACGGCTGATATGGATGCCGGTCAGGTCGTTCTCAATCAGCGTGCCGCAAATCTTTTTGTCTTTCCAGTAGATATCGTTGGGCCATTTGATGGAGATGCCTTCCGTATAGCTGGACAGCACGTCATACAGGGCCAGGGCAGTGACCTGTGACAGATAGAACTGGCGGTGTGCCTCCAGAAAGTCCGGATACAGCACAAAGCTGAAAAGCAGGTTTTTGCCTGCTTCCGATTCCCAGCTGTTGCCACGCTGTCCGCGTCCGGCCGACTGGAAAGATGAATATACGCTGGTCAGTTCCGGACATGGTTGTGCATTGCAAAGGTCCGCCAAGTAGGAATTGGTAGAAGTGGTTTCTGCCAGTACGATAGGTTCAGGATATTTCATGAGTCTTTATGCATTAATTAGTTCCACACAGGAGGGAAGAAAGCCTCTTCGATGTGTTCAATCTGGAAAGGAGGCTGCATTCCTACCACGGTAATGAGGTCGAAGCGGACGGGAAGGTCGATGGCGAATTTCCGGACATACGCATCGGCAGAAGCCACAATACTCCGTATTTTCCGGTTGTCCACCGCTTCTTCCGGATGGCCGAAACGGTTGTCCCTTCTGGTTTTCACTTCCACAATGACCAAGGTGCCGTCTTTTTGGGCCACGATGTCCAAATCCCGGTGTCCGGAATGCCAGTCCCGGTGCCTGATTTCATATCCTTTTTCAGTCAGATAAGCCACTGCGGCAGCCTCTCCTTCTTTTCCCAGCTCATTATGTAGTGCCATTTTCCGCTTTTTTGCAAAAATACGCATTTTTATGCTTCAATTTTAACGGAATACGCTAATTTTGCAGGACAAATGGTAAATAGCGGGAAAAAAAGAAAGAAAGTACCAGTCAGCAATCCTCCCCGTCGCCAGCGGATGGTTTGCCTGATGAGCGAAGAAGAGGTGCGGATTGTGGACCGTTATCTGGAAAAATACCAGATAACCAACAAGGCACGCTGGCTTCGCGAGACGGTCTTGTCTTTTATCCATCAGAATATGGAAGATGATTATCCCACGCTTTTCAAGGAACATGACATGCGCAGATAAACCGATGGCAGACGATTCTTTTTACATGAAACAAGCACTGGCTGAGGCTGCACGGGCCGCAGACAGAGGAGAGGTACCCGTAGGGGCCGTGGTGGTCTGCCGGGACCGCATCATTGCGCGTGCGCATAACCTGACCGAGACCTTGCACGATGTGACGGCCCATGCGGAAATGCAGGCGGTGACGGCGGCGGCTAATGCATTGGGGGCGAAATACCTGAATGATTGTACGTTGTATGTCACGGTGGAGCCCTGTGTGATGTGTGCGGGAGCGATTGCCTGGGCACAAGTTGGTCGTCTCGTCTTCGGGGCGGAAGACGAGAAAAGAGGTTTCCAGCGGTATGCGCCGCAAGCCTTGCACCCTAAGACGGTGGTTGTAAAAGGGGTGTTGTCCGACGAGTGCGCCGGATTGATGAAAGACTTCTTCCGGAAGAGAAGATGAAATGTTTTATTTGATTTCTTCAAAATCCACGTATTCCCCTTCTTCTTTGTCGAAAATCTTTTTCCGTCGGCGTGCGGAGGGATTTCCTTCGCTGGAATCAGATTCGAAGGACTCTTCCTGTGGCTGACTTGAACCGGAGGAATAGGTGGTCCGTTGGGAAGAACTGTTGCGTTGCATGCGTCGTTTGAATCCGAATATCATGCCGATGACTCTGTACAGGATGAACAGTCCGATGAGCAGGACGACCAATATGATGAAAAATATAAAGCCTAGAATATGGAACATTTTCTTTCGTTTTTAATTTAGAAGGAACAAAAAACGTGCCACAATTTTTCCCGTTTATTTTTTACGTGTCAGCAAGGATAAAAGGATGTACCATACGATGACGGCCGCGAAGCCGCTCAACTGGAAGATAATCAGCAGTGGAACGCTGACAATCAGGAAGATATAACTTATCTTGTTGTGTCCCCATGACAAATCTTTAAACTTCAGGGAGAACATGGGCAGTTCGGCTACCAGCAACAATGACATGACAATTACCAGAATGAAGAGGTACAGGGCATTGAAGCTGTCGGAAATCAGAAAATCGTGTGCCCCTACGGTCAGTGAGCCCCAGAACAAGGCGTTGGCAGGGGTTGGCATGCCGATGAACGAGCTGGTCTGACGTTCGTCCAGATTGAACTTGGCCAGTCGGAGGGCAGAAAATACGGCAATCAGGAAAGCTGTGTAGGGCATGAGTCCCGACAGCGGAAGGAGAAAATCCGGATAATGCACCTCCTTGAACAGGGAGAAAGCAATGGCGGCCGGAGCCAGTCCGAAGGTAATGTCATCGGCCAGCGAGTCCAGCTCTTTCCCGATGGGAGAGGACACATGCAACAGGCGGGCTGTCATCCCGTCGAAGAAGTCGAACACCGCTCCCAGTACGATGAAAAGCAGTGCCCATTCGTATTTGCTATGAAAAGCCATGTAACAGGCTATGCATCCACAAAACAGATTACAGCTGGTAATCGTGTTGGGTATATTCCGGATAATCGCGTGAGCCATGATGTTATATATAAATAAGGTATATATCGTTTTCTTCTGGATTAGGGCAGGCGGGCAATCACCGTTTCATTGCCGGTCGTTTTCTGTCCCATGGTCACACAGACTTCTGTACCCAGAGGCAGATACACGTCCACCCGCGACCCGAACTTGATGAATCCCATGTGCTCGTCAATGTAGCAATCCTCTCCCGGCACGGCGTATGTTACAATGCGTCGGGCCACGGCGCCCGCAATCTGACGGGCCATGACGGTATGACCTTCCGGGGTATCGATGACGACCATCGAACGTTCGTTTTCCGTGCTGGCTTTCGGCAGCCAGGCTTTCATGAAGCGTCCGTTATGATGGTCTACATGCTTCACCACTCCATCTACCGGATACCAGTTGGCGTGTACGTTGGTGATATCCATAAAGATGGAAATCATCAGGCGGCGGTCATGGAAGTATTCATGTTCATCCACTTCTTCGATGACTACTACACGTCCGTCGGCCGGTGCCACTACCATTTTTTCCGTGTCCCCCTTAAATAAGCGTATCGGGCAGCGGAAGAAATTAACCATCAGTCCGTAGACGATGAGACTTGCGACAGCTACTAAATAAAATGGTATCTTGCACTCGATTCCCCAATACAAAGCGGCATTTATGAGGAGTAACAAGATTGCACCGGTAATCAGAATGTGAGTCCCTTCGTGGTGGAGTCGGATTTTTTTGAGTTTCTTTATTTTGTTCATTCGGGTCATAACAAAGTTGCACGTTTTATCGTGCGAAGATAGGGCTATTTTAAGAACTCTGCAAATTATAGAAACAGAAAAACGGTTTAGGACGAATATTTCCTCTTTATAAAGAGGAAAAAAGGTGATTTTTGTAGCTTTTTGCTACTTTTTCTGCGATGTGGAGAGAAAGCCCCCGAAAGAAGATGACATTTTTGGCGAGGCTCCAAGGTCCTTTTTATGTTTCCCAATCGGGAAACGTATGTTTTCGGGGAGGGAAACGTATGGCTCTCTGTCGGGAAACATACGGTTCCGAAAAGGGAAACTTACATGGCTTTTTGGCAGAATATCCTTAGCTTCAAGGCGTTTTGCCGTCAATGGAATGAACTTTCTTTTCAGGATAAGAAAAGACCGTCTTCCGGGTCTGATACCGGAAGACGGTCTGCATTTTCTTTCAGTCAAATGTAAGGTCAGTCTTTGTCTATTTTTACGATTCCGCCGGTAGTAGGGTTGAAAATCACACGGGTGTTGATTTTCTTGTCGAACAGACCGTCTACCAGCACTTCGGTATAACCGAACTGAGTAAACGACATTTCGTCGTCAAAGAGCTTCTTACCCTGGTAAGTCACAGTGACTTTTCCTTTGCCCGGTATGTTGTAGATGATGCCATCTTTTTTCTTCCTTTTGCCATCTTCTGGTACAGGCAGGTTTGACGTGTTGCGGATGGAAACGTACACTGGGTCGCCTGCAAGATTGCTGACAGGGAGAACTCCCAATTGGGCAGAGAAGCGTGCGGCAATCTGGTCCCGTACGTCCTCACCCGGTTCTACCAGGATGGTAAATACTTTGTCCGTGCGGTCGGTAACTCCCGTAAAAGCTTGCGTCAGGGCTTTTTCCTGCTTGTCGAGCTGTTGGATAATCAGTTGCAGGGAAGCTCCGTCTTTAGGCATGGTGTCGGCCTGTCCGCGCAGGATGAGGTTCTTGCTGTCGCGGATGTTGTAGATTTCACGGGCAGTCAGCTCGGCCATCTTAGGTGTTGAACCGGCCATGAGAATGTCTTCCGTCATGTATTTGCTGGCATTTTCGTGGGGTTGTGGAGTATCCAGCTTGTAATCGGGAAGCTGTTCTTTTTCGGTGGAGGTGGTGTTGATAGCCTTTACGATGCCTTTATCCGTCAGCTCTACGTTGGAAGCCACATTTTTATCTTTCAGCTTCATGATGTAGGCTTTGGTAGAATCGGGAACACCTTCCAACCGTACACGGATATCTTTGATTTCCCAGTGAGTCTCGGGTTTTGTACCGATGTTGTTCAGCCGCAGGTATCGGCTGGCATAGAGGCAGAAGTCGCCCGGCTGGTAATCTACCTTGGTGGCGATGATGTCGATGGCTACTTTGGTCTTGGGCAGGAAATAGACGATGCCTTCGCCCTCCTGTGGCACATAGCTTTCTTGGGAGTAGGCGCTCAGAGAGGCCAGCAGTCCCAACGCGATGATTCCTCTTTTCATATTATTGTCTGTCATTTGATTTCCATTAATTGTTTCCATGCTTCGGGCAGAGCTTCCACGATGTCGCCGGAGGTCATGCCGATGACACCTTTCCGCTGGCAGGCGATGTCACCGGCCAGGCCGTGTACGTAGACTCCCAGACGGCAGGCTTCTTCCTGTGTATATCCCTGTGAGAGGAGGGAAAGAAGGATACCCGTCAGTACGTCTCCGCTGCCAGCGGTAGCCATGCCCGGGTTGCCTGTCGGGTTGAAATACGTTTCTCCGTCGGGAGTGATGACAGCTGTCCATGCGCCTTTCAGCACGATGTAGCATTGCAGATAGGCGGCCAGCTCCTTGGCCTTGGACAACCGTTCGAAGCTGTTGCTGCAACGGCCGATGATACGCTCCAGTTCCTTGACGTGCGGCGTGAGAATGCTGTGGCGGGGAATGCGGGTCAGGTAGTTGCGGTAGTTGCTGAAGATATTCAACGCATCGGCATCGAGCACCAGCGGAATGTAGCAGTTGCTGATTTGGTCGAAGAGTGCTTGTACGGTCACTTCTTCCTGTCCCAGTCCCGGACCGATGGCTACGGCCTGGAAATTGTCGAGGTCGGCCGCTTCGGCAAAGCAGCGTTCGTGTACGTCGTCCTGTACCATGGCTTCGGGCACATTGCTCTGGAGCAGGAGGTGATTGCAGACGGGGGTGTGTACGGTGAGTAGTCCGATGCCGGAACGCAGGCAGGCCCGCGAGGCCAGCAGGGCAGCCCCTCCCATGCCGTAGGAACCGGCTATCAGCAGGCCGTGGCCGAACATGCCTTTATGGGCAAATTTCTTCCGTGGCTTGATGAGTGCACGCATCTCGCTTGCTTCGGTGATGAGGTAAGGGGTTTTGGCTTTTTCGATGAATTCCCGGCTGATGCCGATGTCGAGCAATTGCCATTCGCCTACCACGTCGGCATTCTCCGCAAAAAGGAAGGAGAGTTTCGGCAGTTGGATGCTCAGGGTCAGGTCGGCCTTGATGATGTTCTGGCGGATGTTGTGGGTGTTGTCTTCTCCCATCAGACCAGAAGGGATATCAATGGATACTACTTGGGAAGGGGAGGCGTTGATGTATTGCACGACGGCTGCAAATCCACCACTCAGCGGCTTGTTGAGGCCGGAGCCGAACAGTCCGTCCACGATGACGTCGTGGCTGCCCAGCTGGGGAGGGTCGAACTGGCTGCTGACTTCCGTATAATTGGCAAACCCGCTTTCTTTCAGGCGTTGTACGTTGGTGAGACATTCTTCGGAAAGGGTCCCTTTCACGTTGAACAGGTAGACTTCTATCGGATAGTGTTTCAGAAAGAGGATGCGGGCTACAGCCAGGGCATCGCCTCCGTTGTTGCCCGGACCGGCAAAGACAATGATGCGGTGCGATTTGTCCCAGCGGTCACTGATGGCTTGTGCCAGCAGGCCAGCCGCCTTTTCCATGAGGTTGATTGACAATATAGATTCATGGGCGATGGTATATGCATCGGCCTCTTTTTGTTGTGTACAACTTAAAATTTTCATTGTATATATAAAATAGCTATTTTGTCGGTAAAAGTACGAAAAAAGCCCCGAATGGTGAATAGGTTCTATTGAAAATATCTTTAAATACTCAGGAGGATGTGTGGCGGTTTTAGGGAAAATCCGTAAATTTGCGCAATTTCTAAAAAACTACATCATAACATGGAGACGATTCAGATAAAAGACAAACGTTTCAAGACGTTTATCCCGGAGGCGGAAATTTTGAAGGAAGTGGCACGTGTAGCCGATGAAATCAATCGTGATTTGGAGGATGAGAAGCCACTGTTCCTGAGTGTGTTGAACGGCTCGTTCATGTTTACGGCCGACTTGATGAAGCATCTGACGATTCCGTGTGAGGTTTCTTTTGTGAAACTGGCTTCGTATGAGGGGACAGCTTCCACGGGCAAGGTGAAGGAACTGGTAGGACTGAACGAAGACATAACCGGACGTACGGTGGTTATTGTGGAAGATATTGTGGATACGGGACTGACCATGCAGCGTCTGCTGGAAACCCTGAAGGCGCGTCATCCGAAAGAAATCCGTATTGCCACCCTGCTGGTAAAGCCGGACAAACTGAAGGTGGACTTGGACATTCATTATGTGGCCATGCGCATTCCGAATGATTTTATTGTGGGATACGGACTGGACTATGACGGTCTGGGCCGGAACTATCGCGACATTTATACAGTAATAGAATAATTTTTTATAAATCATATCTAAAACAACATGTTGAATATTGTAATTTTTGGTGCTCCGGGTTCAGGTAAGGGAACTCAGAGTGCTCGTATTGTGGAAAAGTATGGTTTGAACCATATTTCTACAGGAGATGTATTGCGTGCGGAAATCAAGAACGGTACAGAACTGGGTAAGACAGCCAAAGGTTATATCGACAATGGTCAGCTGATTCCTGACGCATTGATGATTGATATCCTGGCGAGCGTGTTCGACAGCTTCAAAGATAGCAAAGGTGTAATCTTTGACGGATTTCCTCGTACCATCGCTCAGGCAGAAGCTTTGAAGAAGATGTTGCAGGAACGTGGACAGGAAGTGTCTGTCATGCTCGACCTGGAAGTGCCGGAAGAAGAACTGATGACTCGTCTGATCAAACGTGGACAGGAATCAGGCCGTGCCGACGACAACGAAGAAACCATCAAGAAACGTCTGGTGGTATATCATTCTCAGACTGCTCCGTTGATTGACTGGTACAAGAACGACGGTAAATATTGCCACATCCAGGGTCTGGGTACCATGGAAGGCATCTTCGCTGACATCTGCGCAGCTATCGATAAACTTTAAATAATGGAAAAACTGGCGGGCTGGGGACAGTCTGCCAGTTCTTAAACTTTAAATTATGGCTGAATCGAATTTTGTTGATTACGTAAAAATCTATTGCCGCTCCGGAAAAGGAGGCCGCGGTTCGGTGCACATGCGCCGTGAGAAGTATATGCCCAACGGAGGTCCAGACGGTGGCGACGGTGGTAGAGGAGGTCATGTGATTTTGCGGGGAAACCGCAACTATTGGACGTTGCTGCACCTGAAATACGACCGTCATGTGTTTGCGGAACACGGCGGAAACGGTTCAAAGAACAAGAGCTTCGGAAAAGATGGGGCAGACAAGGTCATCGAGGTTCCATGCGGAACCGTAGTATATAACGCCGAAACCGGCGAATATGTGTGCGACGTAACGGAGCACGGACAAGAAGTCATCTTGCTGAAAGGCGGACGTGGCGGATTGGGAAACTGGCATTTTCGTACAGCTACCCGTCAGGCACCTCGTTTTGCCCAACCGGGGGAACCCATGCAGGAGATGACAGTGATTTTGGAATTGAAATTATTGGCTGATGTGGGTCTGGTGGGTTTCCCGAATGCGGGAAAATCAACCTTGCTGGCGGCTGTGTCTGCGGCACGTCCGAAGATTGCCAACTATCCTTTTACTACGCTGGAACCGAATCTGGGTATCGTGTCCTATCGCGAAGGCAAATCGTTCGTGATGGCGGATATTCCGGGTATCATTGAAGGTGCGAGTGAAGGTAAAGGACTGGGACTGCGCTTCTTGCGTCATATCGAGCGTAACTCCCTGCTGTTGTTCATGGTGCCGGGCGATACGGATGACATCCGGAAGGAATATGAGATTCTGCTCCATGAACTGGCTACGTTCAATCCGGAGATGCTGGACAAGCAGCGGGTGCTGGCCATCACGAAATGTGACATGCTGGACGAGGAACTTATGCAGATGCTGGAGCCTACATTGCCTGAAGATATACCGCATGTCTTTATCTCTTCGGTGTCCGGAATGGGTATCCAGCAGCTGAAGGACCTGTTGTGGACGGAATTGAATAAAGACAGCAACCAGTTGGAGGCCGTACGTCGGGAAGCCATCGTACATCGTCCGAAGGACCTGAAGAAACTCCAGAAAGAGCTGGAAGATATGGGTGAGGACGAGGACTTCGAGTATGAATACGAGGAGGATACGGACGAGGATGACTTCGACTACGAGTACGAGGAGGAAGACTGGGACGACGAAACACAGAAGTAATGGATCATCTGACTGAGGATAAAAGGATGTGGGTGTACGACCGGATGAGTTCGCGCACCGACATCTTTTGTTTTTCTACCACCCGTCATGGAGGCTATAGCGAGGGAAACTATGCCTCGTTCAACTGTAACCATTATTGTGGGGATGATTTCGAAAAGGTGGAACTGAACCGGGAGTTATTGTGCTCATTGATGCCTGTCCGTCCGGAGATGCTGGTGGTGCCTCATCAGACACACGGCACGACGGTGAGGGTGATTGATGACGGGTTTGTGAAACTTCCTTCGGAGAAGCGAATGGAATTGCTGGAAGGAGTGGATGCCTTGGTCAGTGACAAGGCGGGAGTGTGCCTTTGTATCTCTACTGCCGATTGTATTCCGGTGCTTTGTTACGATACGAAGCACAAGGCAATGGCGGCTGTTCATGCCGGATGGCGGGGTACGGTAGCCCGGATTGTGGAAAAGACCCTCGACCGGATGCGCGGGCTGTACGGCACGGAAGGAGAAGATGTGTGGGCCTGTATCGGACCGGGAATTTCTCTTGAGGCGTTTGAGGTAGGCGAGGAGGTGTATGAAGCTTTTGAAACCGCAGGATTTGATATGGCGAGGATAGCCCGACGGTATGCAAAGTGGCACATCGATTTGTGGGAGGCCAACCGCCTGCAATTGTTGTCGAAAGGTGTAAAAGCGTCTCATATTGAAATGGCGGGTATTTGTACTTATCAGCATTATACGGATTTCTTTTCGGCACGTCGTCTGGGCATTCATTCCGGACGTATCTTGTCGGGAATTATGCGAATGGAAAAATAGAAAGGAGAGTTTGCAGAATGGATTTGAAAATTGAAGTATCAGAAGAATTACGGCAGGCTTGGCCGCAGTTTCGCGGGGCTGCCGTGTTTGCTACCGTGAAAAATTCACCTTACAGTGAAGCGTTATGGAAAAGAATCGGGGAGTTTACCGAGCTCTATCGTCAGAAATATACCATTGATTCCATCAAAGAGATGCCGGCCATTCAGGCTACTCGCCAGGCATACAAGAAATGCGGAAAGGATCCCAGCCGTTACCGTCCTTCTTCGGAAGCCTTGTGCCGCAGGCTGCTGAGAGGCCTTTCGCTGTATCAGATTGATACACTGGTAGATTTGATTAATCTGGCTTCCATTTACAGCGGGCACTCCATCGGCGGTTTTGACCGTGACAAGATTCAGGGTGACAAACTGGTACTGGGCATCGGAAAGGCGGGTGAGCCTTACGAGGGCATCGGACGTGGAGAACTGAACATTGAGGGCATGCCGGTGTATCGGGATGCCGTGGGAGGTGTAGGTACGCCGACCAGTGACAATGAGCGGACGAAGATTTCGGAGCATACCACGCATCTGTTGGCAATCATGAATGCGTACAGTGGCAGTGAGGGGCTGGAGGAAGCGGTGAACTACATGGTGAACCTGCTGAAAGAATTTGCGGAGGCACAGGATGTGGAACTTTGTTATTTCAAGTAAGATGAAGCGGTTGATATGGTTGATGATTGCTTGGTGCTTCTGGACGGGAAGTATTCGGGCCAGTGAACCGGTATCTGCCGGGTTTACATCCATGGAGCGCAATCATGTCCGAGTACAGACTCCGGGACTGTTTGCCAAAGGAAACCGTTTTGAAATCCATCTGGAATGTCTGGCCGATTCGCAGTTCTGCTTTCCGCTCCGCAATGGGAAAGTTATTTCGGGTTACGGTAGCCGGGGCGGACATTCGGGAGCAGACATCAAGACGAAAGCCAATGATTCCATCGTGTGCGTATTCGACGGGGTGGTACGGATGGCGAAGCATTACGGGGGATATGGAAAAGTCATTGTGGTGCGTCATGCCAACGGACTGGAGACTGTGTACAGCCATAATTCCAAGAACTTGGTGGCGCCGGGAGATACCGTAAAGGCAGGGCAGGTCATTGCATTGACCGGGAGGTCGGGACGTGCCACTACCGAACATCTGCATTTTGAGCTGCGGGTGAACGGACAGCATTTCAGCCCCGGACTCTTGTTTAATATGCAGACGCGTCAGCCGTTGAAGCGTACCTTGATTTGTACGAAGTCGGGTAGACATGTAAAATTACAACCTAAAAAATAAGCAGTTTATGGATATCGAGAAAATATTGACCGAAGGGATTGTCTTCAAAGGAAGCAAGTCGTCGGATGGAAAGAAAAAAGAAGAGAAAGTGAAGACAAAGGCCAAAAAGAAGACCTACATTACGGGACTTCATGGTTCGGGTTCTGCTAAAATGAAGGCAGAATACCGTCGTCGGAGAGCCAACCGGCACAAACAAGGATGAGTGTTCTGAATCTTGGAAAGAAGAGAGATGAGTGTATCAAATAAATTGTAGAATTAAAAAGAGAGAAGATTATGAGAAAGTTATTTTTGCTCGTAGTGATTGTCATGGCTGCTATTTCGGCCAGTGCACAGGAAGGTGTGTATCTGGGAGGTGGTATCAGCTTGTGGAGAAACAATGACGTGGATAAAACATCATTCTCCATCACGCCGGATGTAGGTTATAACCTGAGTAAGCAATGGGCTGTAGGTGTAGAACTGGCCTATGCGCATAAAGGGTATGACGGAGAGCTTGAGGTTAGTTCCAATGCGTTTGCATTGGCTCCGTATGCACGTTATTCATTTTATGAAAACAAAATCGTGCGCCTGTTCTTGGATATGGGATTCGGTTTCTCTACTTACAAGGCAAAACATGCCGATTCTGTCAACGGTTTTGAGATTGGCGTAAAGCCGGGTCTGGCCTTGAAGTTGAACGATCATTTCAGCTTCATTACGAAAGTCGGTTTTGCCGGTTACCGTGATGATTATTATCGTGATTTGGAGGGTAATGGATTTGGTGTCGGCCTGGATATGGAAAACATTTCCATTGGCATCGATTACGAATTCTAAGAAATAACATTTAAAACCTTGTGAGAAGGGAGCAAAAAGAGGTAAAAACTTCTTTTTTGCTCCTTTTTTATTTGCATCTCCGCTTTATCTTCTTAAATTTGTGTAATTCATCTATTTTTAAGTTTATGAAAAGAATTGCATGTATAGTGGCATGTTTGTTCACCGTGTTGACAATGGCCGCACAGACGAAGGTAACTTGGAGTATGAAATTAGGACTGGGTATGAGTACCTGGATGGGGAAAGATGCGGGAGATTCTTCTCCGCTGTTTAATCAGAAAGTGGGAGTGGGCATTGATGTGCCGTTGAGTGGACTGCTCTCTTTTCAGACGGGATTGAACTGGGTCTCGAAAGGGGCCAGTATGGATGTGGACTTTGTCGGAACCAATACCCAGAATAAGGTGAGCATGCATGTAAACCAGAATTACTTTGAAATGCCTTTGCTGGCAGCCTTTCATGTGGGAACTGCATCCAATTTTGATATGGTATTCACCGCAGGTCCGTATTTGGCTTACGGAGTGAACGGTAAACAGGATATGGATATAGATGACCTGACAGTTTCTTATAATACATTTGGTGATTCGAAAGTTGAAGATGAAGTGATTCCGGGTTTGCGCCGTTTTGATGCCGGATTGATGGCAGGGGTAGCATTGGATTTTGCACGCTGGACGGTAGGACTTGACGGAGAATTTGGTCTCTGCAAGCTGACCAGTGCGTCAAAGACGCGTAACCTTGCTTTCTTCTTTACAGCCGCTTATAAGTTTTAATGCTTAGAGGGACGATGGATGCTGGACAGTCTGTATCGTTTCTTGACGGGCAGGCTGTGCAGCATTTTCAGGGCTGCCAAATGACGGTCGCGCCATATACGGTAGCTGACGACAATCACCAGGAAAACGGTACCGATAATACAGACCCATCCAAACAGCTCTTTTAGACTGGTCAGCATGGTTTGGGTATTGACTTCGTTGTAGAGTTGCATGAGAGAGGCATTGGGAATCGACTCTGTGAGGTCGTCCAAATCACGGCTCAGCAATGCCCAGTTGTCCAGTTGGAGATGTTTCATCCAGCGGTTCAGTATGGCGGTTCCCAGCGGGGTGGCAATACTGGTGCGGATGAAACTGAGCACGCACAGTGACTGGAAGAAATGTTTGAACGGGATGTGCTTGGCCACGTAGATGGTCAGTGCGATGTAAAGAATCCCGTGCCCGATTCCTTTCAGAAAGTTCGGCAAGTACAGGCTTTCAATATTCAAGTCTGGATAAATCAAGAAATACATGTAGTACTGGTAGACGACAATCAGAGTGAATCCCACCGAAATCAACAGTTTATATCCTTTTTTCAGTACGGCCTGCCGGAAGAAGACGACTCCCGCTCCGGCAAGGATACCTACAAATACACACCAGTTCAGCGAAATGGCGTTGAGAGTATCGTATCGCAGAATAGACATCATAAAAGCATTCTGAAGCACGGAAGAAGTGGCTAGGAACAGGCAGAGCATCAGGAACAAGAACAGAATGACAGGGAACTTCTTGTATTTGAATACCTGCGGGTCGATGTACGGATGGCGGATAGAAGTCATCCGGTTGATGTTGAGCAGCAAGGACACCACGGCAATTACGATGCAGGCACGTATCTGTGCGCTGTCCAGCCAGTCATAATAGTCCCCGTAAATGCAGATGAAAACAATGGCAAACAACATGGTGGTCCACAAGGCAAGTCCTTTCCAGTCGATGCCGTACAGCGGCATTTTCTTCATCAGGCGGACAGAACGGGTAAGACACATGACACAGACCCATACAATCATCAGCATGCCGATGACGAACCAATGCATGTATTGCCAGTTGGCCCAGTCGTTGATGTGCATCGTGACCAGCCCGGAAAGCTGGATGCTTTCGAGTACAATGATGTAAATCACAGGGTAGAACACGGAAAAGTTGCCCGAAGGCGTGATGCTCAGACGGGTGTTTGAGAAACATTCGAACGTACCCCACATGCGGAAGAATCCCGACACAAAGCATACGCAAATCATCAGGAAGATATTTTCCGTGTGCATGGTAATCAGGTTGCAGGCAATCAGTACCGGACAGACCGTCATGAAGATGGAGCGGGTGGTAAACCGGGCCTTCAGACGGAACAGAATCGGGAAGATGATGGTCATGCCGATGAAGGAGGCATATCCGGCCATGGTGACATCTTCCTGGATACAGCCCAAGGCACTCGACATCTGGGTGGCTGCCGGCAGGAAGACCCCTCCGTTGAACTGGAATACCATGGCAAAAAACAAAGACAAGCCGATGCAGACGGAGGTGGGCAGAAAATCTTTAAAGTATGGGATGCGGGGACGTTGTTCAGCCATTTCTCAACTTATTGTTTTACGTAACATTCTACATTCATTCCGGCTCTCAGGCGTTGCAAGTCTTCCGGACGGTTGTTTTGGGTAAATTCGATGCGGACCGGAATACGTTGTTCCACTTTCACGAAGTTGCCGGCCGAGTTGTTCTGCGGGATGAGCGAATAAGAGGCTCCGGTGGCATCCGAGATGGAAGCGATGCGGCCTTCAAATTTTACCCCCGGGATAGCGTCCACTTTTACTTCTACCAGCTGGTTTCTCCGCATGTCCGTCGTTTGGGTTTCCTTATAGTTGGCAATGACCCATTTTTCCGTACCGTCCACTAGTGTCACCAAGGCCTGTCCCGGCTGTACCAGTTCTCCTTCGTGGATATCCTTTCGTCCGGTCACTCCGTCGGTAGTGGCTAGAATGACGGTATAAGAAAGGTTCAGCTTGGCCAGGTTAAGAGCCGCTTCTGCCAGTTTGATGGCCGATTCGTTCTGTTCCAGTCGTTGGGTCTGTTCCTGTTTCTGGAGCAAGGTAGACTGTTTCTGTCGCATCAGCTGTTCGTAGCGGGCCTGGGTGGCCTCGTAGTCTGTCTTTACCCGGTCGAACTGTTGGGGAGTGACCGCCTCTTCTTTCAGCAGTTCCTGATAACGTTTATAATCGGTTTCTGCATTCTTCAGGCGGACCCGTTGTTCGTCGATGGCCGCATCCGTGACGAGGATGTTGTTCTGCGTGGTGTTGATGGTGGTGTACATGGCACTCTTTCCGGCCAGGGCGTTGCGGTAGTCGGCCTCGGCTTGGGCCACTTTCAACCGGTATTCCGTGTCTTCGATGATGGCCAGCGTGTCTCCTTTCTTCACGGTCTGGTATTCCTCAAAACAAATCTTCTTGATGAATCCCTGTACCCGTGTGCTGACGGGGGTGAGATGCTGTTTCACTTGCGCATTGTCGGTGTATTCCACGTTGCCCAGGTGGATGAACTTGCCGCATACCCAGCTGATGCCGGCTGCGAGGACCAGAAGTATGAAGAAGTTGGAAATCGCTCTTTTTTTGTTTCGTATCATGTCTTGATTCTTTTTGTGTGAATATAAATGGAGTTAAAGGGTTCCTGTAATCTTTTTCAACAGGTAGTACTGATACAATATACCAATCTGATAGTTGGCCAGCTGGAGTTCCATGTCCAGCTGCATGTTGCTGGCATCCAGCATGTCGGTAATCAGTGACAGCCCGTTCAGGTAGCGTTGGCGGACAATCCGGAAGTTTTCGTGTGCCAGCTGTACGCTCTTCTGTTGGGTCTGGAGCCGCACGTAGGCTTCGTTCAGGTTCACGTAGGCTTCATGCACGTTGTTCTCGATTTCTTCCTTGGCCAGCTCGTAGTTCTTTTCCGCTTTCGAAGTGGCAATCCGTGCCTGCCGCAGTTTTTTCTTGCTTTTGAACAAGGCATCCAGGTTGTATGAAATACCGACTCCGGCAAACCAGTAATTGAAATTGTTGTTCAACGGGGGGACCTCCACCAGGATGGGGCCGTTGAATTCATTTGTTGCGGTCAGGCTGATGTGTGGTCTGCGTTCCGAACGGATTAGGTTCTGCTGGTTGTGGCTCAGTTTGATGGCGGTTTGTGCCTGCTGAAGAGTAGGCGATTCCTGCGAGTCTTCCATCCAGGAAATTTCCTGCCGTTTGTCCACGTTAATCTGAAACAAAGCCGTGGAATCCGGTACGATATGTACCGAAGGTTCCAGTCCGATGGTCGTCGTCAGTTTGTGGTTCAGCACGTTGAGCTTGTTTACAGTAGAAGTCAGTCCCAGCTGCAGATTCTGAAGCTGTAGTTCGTAACGGGTGATGTCACTTTTCAGCGCTGTTCCTTGTTGGTAGGCAGCCCGCATATCCTTTACCAGCAGACGCGTCTGCTCGATGTTCTTTTCATATACGGTCTGTTGGTTCCGAAGTTGGAACAAATCCAGGTAATAACCCAGCAACATGAAACGTAAATCCTGCTGGTTATTGTGATAAGTCTGTTTAGCCAGTTGTTGTTGTAGTTTCGCTTTCTTGATATTTTCGCTCACGCTCCCTCCGGCATAGATGACTTGCGAAGCTTTGAGTACAAACGTATTGCCGAAATGTGGCATGTCGGCATGTACCCCGTTGCTGAAATCCCGGTCGGTCATGCAGCCGTCACCGATGTAGTTGAGGTCTACCTGTGCCCGGATGGATGGAAGTCTGGCATCCTTGGCCACTTTGACAGCCTGTGCGCTTTCGTCGATGGCCAGTGCATGCAGTTGGATGCTTTTACTGTTCTGGTCTGCCAGCTGAAACAGTTCGTCGATGGAAAGCACCCGCTCCTGGGCTGCGATGTACATAAAAAAAGAAAGAACTCCGATACTTGCAATTAGTCTTTTATTCATTTGTCTGTGTGATATTGAAAAACAGTTTGAAACCAGCTGACTACTTTCTCGATGACCGGTTGCTGGAACCAGTATAAATCGCCGTGTCCGGCACCTTCCACTGTGACGTAAGTGGCTTGGTTGCCTTTTTCTGTCAGAGCTTTGAACAGCTGTTCGCTTTGTACGGGCGATACCAACTTGTCGTTGCTTCCATGCATAATCAGGAAGGGAGGCATGTGTTCCTTTACGTGTCCCAGCGGACTGGCTTTCATGGCCTTTCCCGGGTCGGAAAGGATGCTGGCTCCTGCAAAGTCTGCAAAGGCAGGGCCGTGTACGAGCAAAGCTTCTGTTACAGCCGGTGAGGCATGAACCTGCTGTATGGCATCAGAATACCCTTCGCCGATGTTCAGCAGATTGCTGATGCCGTAAATGGTGACGGCAGCCTGTACGTCGGACGACTGGTCGAGATAGTCTCCTTGGTCAAACTCTTTTTCTCCATTGGTTGTGCCTACCATTTGTGACAGATAACCGCCGGCAGAATCTCCCAGTACACCGATGCGGGTCGGGTCGATGCCAAACTGTGCGGCATGGGCTCTCAGAAAACGTACGGCCGCTTTTCCATCGATGACCAGTGCCGGAAATTTGTCGGGAACCGTACGGTACTCTGCAGCGGCCACCACGAATCCGGCTTTGGCCAGTGCCATACGCATTTCGATGAACTTCTCATAATCTGCAGATGTGAATCCTCCTCCGGGGAAATATACAATTGCAGGTTTGGGGGTACGGGTCCGTGGAACCAGCACGGTCATCCGCAACGCACGGTTGCTGCGAGTGGAAATGACCTGTGAATAGATAATACCACTGATTACATCAATCTGCCCCTCCGTGATTTCCACTTTGATGCTTTCCGGTTTGTTCTCGGAAGCTTTTTCGGGCATGGCCGATGCGCGGAAGGTGGTTCCTGCAAGCAAAACTGCAATTGCCAAAATACATTTCATCATAATTTCATCGCTAATTTATAGTCTCTTCTATTGCTGGTGCAAAATTAAACCTTTATTTTTATGCAGAATATGCGATTTATGCAAAAAGATTATCATTTTAAGCCATAGAACTAGCGATGAACCAGGAACAGGAGCGTTACATTTCGTTGATAAACCGTACCAGCCGGGAGACCATCCGAATCAAGAAGACGGGTTGGGAAGAGATTAATCTGCCAGGGCATACGCACGGCCAGTGCCAGATTGTATATACCCTTTCGGGCACATTGCATGTGCAGATTGGTTCGACCAACTATTTTGTGCCGGAGAAGCACATAGCCTGGATTCCCGGTTGCACGGAACACAAACTGTGCAGTAACAACCGGCAGACTTCGCTGGTAATCTTTTATTTGTCGCTCGACAGTGATGGAGGCGATGAGGCGTTGAAGGATTTTTCCATATACCACACCGACTCTTTTGTGGCGGAAAACCTGAAGTTTATCGCTTCGAAAGGGACGGAGATAAACCGGGAGGATACTCCCGATTTGTATGCTTTTGCCCTGGGCTTTTTCCGCTTGCTTCCTTCCATCAGCCAGAACATGGGCTTCCTGTTGAAAACCCTGACCATTCCCAACGATGCCCGTTTGCATCCCATATTGGCATACTTGCAGGAACATCTGCAAGAAAACCTGAAGATGCCGCAGCTGGCCGAACATTTCGGCTTCTCGGTGCGAAACCTGAGCCGTTTGTTCAATGAATCGGGCATACGCTTCAGCTATTATGTGAACAACCTCCGGATTATGCGGGCCATCGAACTGTTTGCCGACGGAGGCAAGACCATGCAGCAGATTGCCTACGAAGTGGGATTTACCACCCCGAACAATTTCAACCGGGTGTTCCGTCAGATTACGGGCATGTCGCCCAATGCGTTTATGAAAAACGACTGAGTCCCTTTCTTCCTTGCGTGGGCAGGGAAAGAAAAGGACTCAGCTATAAATAAGAAATGCAGGTCGTTTATACGTAAGTTTCCAGGAAGGACACTTCACCGTCTGGCACGACTTCCAGGTTTTGGGTCGTGGCAGGGAACAAGACCGACTCACCGGCTTTCAGGGAAATGCAGTTGCCTTCATTGTCGGTCACGGTGCAGCTTCCCTTCATGCAGATGTAGATGACGAAAGAATCCAGTTCACTGTAGTCCATCGTCATGGATTCTGTCAGGTTGTAGACAGAGGTGGTGAAATACGGACAGCTGACCAGTTCCACCGGTTCATCCTTGTGCGGAGTGTAGTGGGTGCGATAGTCATTTTCTACCGTATAGTCGATGGCATCTTTCGACAGTTCGGTGTGCAGCTCGCGAAGGTTGCCGTTCTTGTCTCTGCGGTTGAAGTCGTAGATGCGGTAAGTGATGTTGGAAGTCTGCTGGATTTCGGCCAGGAAACAACCAGCTCCGATGCTGTGGATACGTCCTGCCGGCAGGAAGAACACGTCGCCCGGCTGTACGTCGTATTTGTCGAGTGCGTCGCAGATGGTATTGTCTTCAATCATCCGGGCATATTCTTCCGGAGTGATTTTTTTCTTCAGTCCGGAATAAAGATGTGCTTTTCCGCCCGTATTGTCGATGATGTACCACATCTCCGTCTTTCCCATGGACTGGTGGCGCTTCATGGCCAGTTCGTCGTTGGGGTGTACCTGGATGGATAAATCTTGTTTGGCATCGATAAATTTAATCAGCAAAGGGAATTTGCCCTGGAAACGCTGATAATTTTCTTTTCCTACCAGTTTTTCCTTATATTCTTGCATCAGTTGGGTAAGGTTCTTGCCGGCATCTGCTCCGTCGGCCACCACGGATTCATCGCCCGGCACGTCGGATATTTCCCAGCTTTCTCCTACCTGTTCCTGCTGGCAGTCAAGCTGTTTGAAAGGAATGATACGTTCTCCTCCCCAAAGGGTGGATTTCAAAATCGGTTTGAATTTTAAAGGATACATCATATACTTATTTATTTAGGTCTGTACAAAAGTAGTGAAAACCCTTTATAAAATGAGGAAATCGGAGGAAAAAGAATCTCCGGCTTTCATACGCGGTGGATACTTTGCATGAAAACCGGAGAAGAAAAGCAAATCAGTGTGATGTGTTATGGTTAGAATTTATAGCCAGTCCAGCTGAAGACACTTTGGTCGGCTCCCGTGTTGCCATCTGTGATTTTGACATTTTCGTAAGAAGTACCTCCATCATTGATTTCCTTGCCACTGAGTGTAGAGCTGATTTCATTGGTGACACTCATTTGGGTAGCGGTAGTGGCGTTTCCTTTGGAGTCGGTCACATCGATGAAGTCTTTCATCTGTCCGTTTCCAATCACCAGGGCGTTTTCAATGTGTGCGGTAGCTCCTCTGCGTACCTTGATGGCGTCGTCCATCACCTGGCCGGTAGCGTAGGTGGCAATGGTCATGTTCTTGATGGTGAAATCCGACTGTCCTTGGTGGTCGGGTCCGTTTCCGTCCAGGTTACCGTCGGCTTCCACTCCACGCGGGTCTTCCTCCGTGCTGGTGTATCCGGCTTCCCATACGCCGTAGCAGTTGCTCAACGTGCCTTTATAACCTTGGGTGAAATCGAACATGTCGTCGTCGCAGTTTACAGCCAGTATGTTTTCCACATTGACCGTTCCTCCAAAGAATTCAATGGCATCGTCCGCACCGTCTGTGATATAAAGGTTCTTGATGGTCGTTCCTCTTCCCACACCGTTCAGGGTCAGTCCGTTGTGCTCGATGTCCGCACTGGAACGTGCACCGGTGAACCGCAATTCCACGTATTCCAGCGTACCGCTGTTGTCGTTTTCATCCGTACCTCCGTATTTCTGGTTGTTGTCTACTTCTGTAGAGCCCTGTTCGCCGCTGGTAGCTCCTGAAATCGGTGCCTTTCCGTTGATAATCAATCCACCCCAGTATCCCGTGGTGGCATTTTCTTCATCGTCGGCGGTAAAGACAATGGGTTTGTCGGCTGTTCCTTTGGCATTGATTTTACCTCCCTGTGCCACGAGGATATAGTTTCCGAATCCTTTGGCAGCTTTGATGGTGGTACCAGCCGGAATTTCCAGTGTGGCTCCGTCGGCGACGGTCAGTGTACCGTTCAGGATATATTCATTGTTGGCATCCAAGGTCAGGGTGCCTTCCACGGTTCCGTTCAGTTCAATCTTTTCACCTCTTGTGCCTGTTTCTTCCGGATTATCGTCGTTGGAACAAGCTGTCAAACTTACGCTGCTTACTATGGCTGCAAAGGCCATTGCTGTAAAAAATACCTTTTTCATAATGAGTAATTGATTAAGAAAATTGATTGTCTTTATTGCTAGTTTATGTTATGTAAAGTTTCTTGATTAGAAGTTGCAGGCCACTCCGATGCTGAAGTCCATGCCTCTCTTGTATTTGCTCAATACCACTTTCTTTCCGTCGGCATTGCCTTTCCGGGTCAGCTGGTGGGCCGGATTCAGCAAGTTCTTCGCTTTCAGGCTGAGGGTCACGTATTTGTTCAGCTGGGCGGAAGAAACGAAGTCGAGTGTCGGAACACCGTTTTCCACGATGTCCTGATATCCCTCCGTGCCGATGGTATGGATACGGTCGCTGAAATAGTTCACCACCAGCGTATTGGTAAAACTCTTCTGCCCTTTCCGGAACAAATGGCTCAGGTCTGCATTGAAAATCCAGGGTGCGGCTCCTTCCAGTTGTGAACCGGTGGGGTCGGTGGCCAGAGGTACTTTGGCGTAGGTGTACGTATAGGCCCCGTTGATGCCCAGGCTGAGTTTGCTGACCCCGTTGCCCTGCAGGTTGCGGTTGAACAAGTCCTTTCGGAATTCCATTTCCACTCCGGCCACTGTAGCGTGGTTCGCAATGTTCTCATAAGAGAGGAATCCTCCGGCACTGGCAATCTCGATGCGTGAAATCGGGTTCTGGATGTATTTGTAGAATCCGGTGACGGAAAACAGCTCGCTCGGAGAAATATAGAAATCCCACTTCAAGTCTACGTTGTAGTTGTCCGAAGGCTTCAAGTCAGGGTTACCTTGGCTGTTGAAGCTGACACTGGTATAACGGAACGGGGAAATTTCTTTGGCCTGCGGCAGGGTGTAAGTCTTGCTGGCGGCCAGGCGGAGCGCATGTTTGTCGTTGAAATTATAGCGCAGGTTGAGGCTGGGGAGGAAATAAGATTTGTCGATGGTATTTTCTCCTTTGGTCCCTCCACGGTTTACATTGTAGTCTACGCGGATATTGACATCGTCATATTTCAGTCCGAGGTTGGCAATGAAGCGCGAGGTAAACTGATAAGTGGCTTCCGCATAGGCCGAGTGGATATTTTTCCGGACACCGTATTCATCCACGTTGCGGTCCAGCTGGAACATGCCGTTGTCCAGGTTCTCCTGGTTGTAGAAATCCCCGAAGGCAATATGTTCCAGGTCGAAAACCGACTGTTTGACTACAGACATGTCGTATTCCGTGGCTTCGAAATTGTCATCTACTATCCGGCCCATGTAGCCCAGTTGTACGTTTGACAGGTCGCCATATCCGTCGTGGAGCTTATACGTCAGTCCGGCGCGAAGGTTCAGGTCGTTTTCCTGCAATTCAGAGAAATAACGCTGTTGCACGCCCGTACCTTTCATCGGTACATAACCCTTGTCGGTTTTTACCAGGTTGTTGATTCTTCTGTCGGGTTCGTTTCCTTGAATCGTGTTGTAAGAAAGTCCGGCATCCAGCAGGAAATTCTTGCCCAGCTCCCATTGCGTGTGAAGCTGGTTCACAAACAGCAGGTTGTCGTTGGTCTGCTGACGGCGCATGAATCCCTCGTACGTGTCCGACGACTGATAGTCGGCATCCATTCCGAGGTAATCGCCCACAGAGGAATTGGAGGCATGCACCATCATGAAGTTGTAGGACAGGTGATGCTTCTGGTTGTGGGTGTAACTCAGGTTGGCCATGGCCAGCTGACTGGTCTCGATGCGGGAGATTTCACCGCTCATGTCCTGCGACAAATCGCCGCTGGTAATGGTATTTCGCACTTCTTCGTCGTAGTAGGAGAAGTTTTTATGGTGACTGGCCACGATGAAGAAAGAGAGCGGGTTGTCGTGGATACGGAACTGTTTTCCCCCCGACAGACTATAGTCCTGGTTGATGGGAATATTCTTTTTGGAAGGGTCGATGGCATTTTTAAAGCTGTAGCTGTGCAAATCCTCTCCCGGCTGGGTGGTATTGGCAAATCCGAACAGGTTGTTTCCGCTGGCTTGCAGCAGGTCGCCCGACAGCGCCTGGGTATTGACACCTCCCGACAGGCTGAAATCCAGTGTGGCGTCTCCCGTCAGTTCCTTCGACGTGATGTTGATGTTGGCTCCCGATGCATCGGCAGAGGTGTTGCCATAAAAAGCCTTGTTCACTTCCACCGACTGGATGACGTCGGTGGAGAAAAAGTCGAGGGCAATATTCTTGTATTCAGGGTCTTCCGACGGAATGGGATAGCGGTTGAGAGTGGTGAGGTTGTAACGGTCTCCCAATCCGCGGACAAAGACATTTTTCACTCCCTCCTGTTTAGAGATACCCGATATCTTGGTCACGGCAGCCTGTGCGTCGCTGACACCTTTTCGTGCCAGTTCTTTGGCGCCGACTGCCTGAACGGCCACAACCGACCGTTTTTGTTCCAGCAGGGTCACGCTTTCAGATTCGCGGTTGGCCTTGGCTACCACTACCACATCCGACAACAGGTGCTCATCGGTCACCATTTCGAAATCGAGCGTAGTGATTTTATTGTTCTCAATCTTGACCTGTCTTTTGATGGCAGTCTTGTAGCCTACATATTTAATCTCGATGTCGTAGATGCCGTCTTCCACTCCTGAAAGCTGGAAATTTCCGTCCATGTCGGTCACGGCTCCGATGCTGCTCCCTACAATCTGTACCGTGGCACCAATCAGCGGCTCTTTTGATTTCTGGTCTGTAATGCAGCCCTTAATATTGACATTTACCTCTACTGCAAACACTTTGGCAGTAATCAGTGAGGTAAAAAGCGCTGTGTGAATCCATCTTCTTGTTCTGTTCATGTATCGTTTGCTTTTTTCTGCTGCAAAGTTGCAGACTTCCCGTTACAGGGTGAAAGCAATCCGATGAAGTTGCGTTTACGAAGATGTGTCGTCTGTGTTGCCGTTTTTTCATTCCTATTTCAGCAGGAAGCGGAGTGTCTGTGCATCGCTGGAGGCCGCATCATAGGAAAAGCCTTCCCATTCAAAGGCTTTCAGCTGTTCCGGTTGTTCAATCCGGTTCTTCAGGATGAAGCGGGTCATTTCGCCGCGGCACATCTTGGCATAGACTACCACGGTGGTGGGTTTTCCGTTCTTCAGGGTATAGAATTCGGGAGTGATGACCTGGACTTCCCGGCATACCTTGTCCCAATGGAACAGGTCTTTCATTTCGCCACTGGCCAGATTGACCAGAACACCTCCTTGCCGACGGACGGCTTCAATGAAGTAGTCGGTCAGAATCGGTTTCCAATAGTCGCACTGCGTCTGGTGCTGGTGTTCCGGCAGGCGGACATTCCCCTCCATCCGGTAGTTTCTGATGGCATCCAGTGGACGCAGCAGGCCATATAAGAAAGAGGTAATGAGCAGGTGCTGCTGGGCAAACCGGAAATCTTCTGTAGTAAAGTCCGCCGGATGGATGCGTTTGAACACCATACCCGTGTAGGCTAGCAGTGCCGGGAGAGACGGAGTGTCCGGTGAAAGAAAATCCTGGTAACGCAGGCGGTTCTCTGCGGCCAGCTTGGCATTCACTTTCAGCATCCGGCCCAGTTCCTCGGCGGTAAACTGGTTCATGTACAGGGCATTTTCCCGGGCTTCCTTCTGAAAATGAGGCACAGTGGTTTCGGGGAATTTTATCTTGGTGCGTGCCGTCATGGTTTTGGCACACGAAATGAAGGTCATCATATTGCAGGCTCGTTTTTTCGTTAAAACTCTTTACAAAGATAGGTTCCCCGGCGGATTTTCCATCGGTTTACGGTATCTTTGTCAGGATTTAACATTTACAGAAAGGAAAAAGACAATGAAAAGCGTACGAATCTGGAGTCTTCTGTGCCTGATTTGGATGGGGGTGCTGGCAGCCTCTGCACAGGACACGGGAAAAGAAAAAATTAAAGTGGGGGATGCGATACCAGCCATCACCCTCAGTTCGGAAGTGTATGGAAAAGTGGCCCCGGCCGACTTGAAAGGCAAGGTGGTACTGGTGAGCCTGTTTGCCACGTGGTGCGGCCCTTGCCAGCTGGAACTGGCGGAAGTGCAGAAAACCTTGTGGCCGAAATATAAGGATTGCAAGGATTTCAAGCTGCTGGTTATCGGGCGGGAACATACCGATGCCGAATTGAAGAAATACAACGAACGGAAAAAGTTTACCTTTCCGCTCTATCCGGACCCGAAGCGGGAAGTGTTCTCTCTGTTTGCCGACCAGAGTATTCCCCGTGCCTATCTGTTCGGAAAGGACGGTAAGCTGATTCGGGCTTCCGTCGGCTATACGAAAGCCGAGTTTGAGGAGCTGATGAAAGCCATCGAAACGGCCCTGAAATGAGCGAAAAAAAAGGCCTGAAAAAACGCCTTTGCGTTTGAAGGAAAACGTAAGTTCGTTTTACCTGAAACGCAAAGGCGTTTTGTTTCAAACGTAAGTGCGTTTTCATGCAAACGCACTTGCGTTTTTTTTTGAGCCCTTAAAAGGCTTCGAAAGTCTTCAGAAAACCTTCGAAAGTCTACATTTTTTATTTGTATTCCTGCCAGCTCTTTATCTGGATGTCTTCCTGCTTCAGATGGCAGAAAGCCTCGATGAATGCCTTGGCCAGACGGGCGTTGGTAATCAGCGGAATGTTGTGGTCGATGGCCCCGCGGCGGATGCGGTATCCGTTGGTGAGTTCCCGCTTGGTATGGTTCTTCGGGATGTTCACAATCAGCTCGAATTTGTGTTCCGCAATCATCTTCATCACGTTGTTTTCGGCGTGCGGACGTTCATCGGGCCAGAACACCGGTGTGGTCGGAATGCCGTGCGAGTTCAGAAAGGCAGCCGTGCCGGCAGTGGCATAGATGTCGTATCCTTTCTGATGCAGCATGTGGCTGGCATCCAGCAGGTCCACTTTCGATTTGGTGGCGCCGGAAGAGAAGAGCACCGATTTCTTCGGAATCTTGTATCCCGTCGCAATCAGGGCGTTCAGCAAGGCTTCGTCAAAGTCATCGCCCAGACAACCTACTTCTCCCGTAGACGACATGTCGACACCCAGTACCGGGTCGGCATTCTGCAGACGGGCGAACGAGAACTGGGAGGCCTTGACTCCAATCCAGTCGATATCGAACGCCAGTTTGTCGGGACGCACGTACGGGGCATCGAGCATGATACGGGTAGCCGTTTCGATGAAGTTGCGTTTCAACACTTTCGATACGAACGGGAAGCTGCGGGAAGCACGCAGGTTACATTCAATCACTTTCACGTCGTTGTTCTTGGCCAGGTACTGGATGTTGAACGGACCCGAAATGTTGAGTTCCTTGGCAATCTTGCGGCTGATTTTCTTAATCTGGCGGGCCGTCGCAAAATAAATGTGCTGTGCGGGGAATACCAGGGTCGCGTCGCCGGAATGCACGCCGGCATATTCGATGTGTTCCGATATGGCGTATTCCACAATCTCTCCGTTCTGTGCCACGGCATCGAATTCGATTTCCTTGGTTTCCTGCATGAACTGCGATACGACCACCGGATATTCCTTGGACACCTCACTGGCCATTTGCAGGAAGCGTTCCAGTTCCTCCTGATCATAGCATACGTTCATGGCGGCTCCAGAGAGCACGTACGACGGACGAACCAATACCGGATATCCTACTTTCTTCACGAACTCTTTCACGTCGTCCAGACTGGTCAGTTCCTGCCAGGCCGGTTGGTCGATGCCCAGCTGGTCGAGCATAGCCGAGAACTTGTTGCGGTTTTCCGCCCGGTCGATGGAAATCGGAGAGGTACCGAGTACCGGTACCGACTGGCGATACAGTTTCATGGCCAGGTTGTTCGGAATCTGTCCGCCTACGGAGACGATGACACCGCGCGGCTGTTCCAGGTCGATGACATCAAGTACCCGTTCGAAGGAAAGTTCATCGAAATACAGGCGGTCGCATACGTCGTAGTCGGTAGACACCGTTTCCGGGTTGTAGTTGATCATGATGGATTTGTATCCCAGCTTGCGGGCGGTCTGGATGGCATTCACCGAGCACCAGTCGAATTCCACAGACGAGCCGATGCGGTAGGCACCTGAACCGAGGACGATGACCGATTTTTCGTTCTTGTAGTAATTGACATCGTGTCCTTCCACAGCATACGTCATATACAGGTAGTTGGTCAGTTCCGGATGTTCGGAGGCCACCGTGTTGATGCGTTTCACTGCCGGCAGGATACCCAGCTTCTTGCGGTAGGCACGTACTTGCAGGTTTTCTTTCTCCATGTTTCCCTGCGTGGGTTTCAGTACGAAGCGGGCAATCTGGAAATCGGAGAAGCCTAGCACCTTGGCCTGACGGAGCACCTCGGCCGGAAGTTCTTCGAGCGAGTTGTATTCGGACAGCTTATGTTTGTAGTCGACAATGTTTTTCAGTTTGCCGATGAACCACGGGTCAATCTTGGTCAGTTCGTAGATGCGTTCGATGGAATAACCTTCTTCCAGCGCCTGTGCGATGGCGAAGATACGCAGGTCGGTCGGGTTGGCCAGTTCGTCGTCCAGGTTCGTGAAGCGGGTATGGTCATTGCCCACGAAGCCGTGCATGCCCTGACCAATCATACGCAGGCCTTTCTGGATAATCTCTTCAAACGTCCGTCCGATGGACATGATTTCGCCCACCGACTTCATGCTGGAGCCGATACGGTGTGATACGCCGGCAAACTTGTTGAGGTCCCAGCGCGGAATCTTGCAAATCAGGTAATCTAGTTGCGGAGCTACATAGGCTGAGTTCGGGGTGCCCATCTCACCGATTTCATCCAATGTATAGCCCAGCGCAATCTTGGCGGCCACGAAAGCCAGCGGATAACCGGTGGCCTTGGAAGCCAGTGCCGATGAACGACTCAGGCGGGCATTTACCTCAATGATACGGTAGTCGTTGGTTTCGGCGTGGAACGCATACTGGATGTTGCATTCTCCCACAATGTTCAGATGGCGGATACATTGCTTCGACAAGTCTTGCAGCATGCTGACCTGTTCTTCGGTCAGTGAGCAGGTAGGAGCCACCACGATGGATTCTCCGGTATGGATGCCCAGCGGGTCGAAGTTTTCCATGCTGGCCACGGTGAAGCAATGGTCGTTGGCATCGCGGATGACCTCGAACTCGATTTCTTTCCAGCCTTTCAGGGATTCTTCCACCAGAATCTGCGGGGAGAAGGTGAAGGCACTTTCAGCCAGTTCGATGAATTTTTCCTCATCGGGGCAGATACCGCTTCCCAGACCTCCCAGCGCATAAGCCGAACGGATCATGACCGGATAGCCGATAGACCGTGCGGCTTCGAGTGCATCCCGCATGTTTTCCACTGCCCGGCTGACGGGAGTCTTGAGGGGTACTTCGTTGAGTTTCTTGACAAACAGGTCGCGGTCTTCCGTGTACATGATGGCATCCACTGAAGTGCCCAGCACTTCCACACCATATTCTTTCAGAACGCCTTTTTGGTAAAGTTCCGTACCGCAGTTCAGGGCTGTTTGTCCGCCGAAAGCCAGCAGAATACCGTCCGGACGTTCCTTCTTGATGATTTCAGTTACGAAATACGGAGTCACGGGCAGGAAGTAGACTTGGTCGGCAATGCCTTCCGAAGTCTGGATGGTGGCAATATTGGGATTGATAAGGACGGAGCGGATACCTTCTTCGCGCAATGCTTTCAAGGCCTGCGAACCTGAATAGTCGAACTCTCCGGCTTGTCCGATTTTCAGTGCGCCTGATCCGAGAACCAGGACTTTTTTCAATTCTTTCTTCATGGTTATAGATAAATTGGTGTTTTTCTCAAAGGTTGTTTGTGTCCGGCGGCTGTTTTTGTCGTTTTGGACTACTTGCAAAGAAACGATTTATTTTGAAGAAAACAAAGGATTTATCCCTATAGTAAGCACTTTATTTTTCTTTTAATGATGCGGCTTTGTACCATAAATCTTTATTTGATAGATGTCTGTTAATATTTTCGTTCGAATAGCTATCTTTGCAAAAGACTTCAAGGTTGTAATTAATAATTGATTATTTTAGATAGAGCATATTATTTATGGATACAAAATCAAAATCTTTATTGGCTACAAGTATTATTTTGTTGACTTTAATATTAGACCAGGTTATTAAAATAATAGTGAAAACTAATTTCTATTATGGGGAAAGTGTTTGTGTTACTGATTGGTTCTATTTTACTTTCGTAGAAAATATGGGTATGGCATTCGGTATGCAAGTTATGCCTAAAGTTGTTCAGACAATGATGCGGCTTGTATTTTCTGGCTTTATATTATGGTATATTATATTACTTGTGAAAGCGAATTTTAAGAATGGTTATATCATTTGTGTTTCTTTGATTTTTGCTGGAGCTATAGGAAATGTTCTTGATAGTATATTTTATGGAGTGATTTTTAGTGAAAGCACTTATACCGACGTAGCAACTTTTGTTTCTGTTGGTGAAGGGTATGCAGATTGGTTTTATGGTAAAGTGGTAGATATGTTTTATTTTCCTTTGCTGGAATTTGACTGGCCTTCTTGGATGCCTTTTATCGGTGGAAAGCATTTTATCTTTTTTTCTCCGGTATTTAATTTTGCAGATGCTGCCATAAGTGGTGGTACGATAGCTTTATTGATATTTTATCCTAAAATGTTCGGTGAAAGTTTTCTTGTGTTTAAAAAGACTGTTGCCTCTGAAAGAAAAGATTTGAATGCGTGAAATGAACATACGATTGTTTTTATAAAATGATAGATTGAATTTGTAAAACGCTATAGATATTTTGTATTTTTGCACTAAAATAAAAATGTATGAAAAAAGAAAAGATTATTTTGACCGGTGACCGCCCTACCGGTAAATTACATATCGGCCACTACGTGGGTTCGTTGCGCCGACGTGTGGAGTTGCAGAATTCAGGACTTTACGACAAAATCTTTGTGTTCGAGGCCGACGGACAGGCGTTGACCGACAACATTGACAATCCGGAAAAGGTGCGTCAGAACGTGATTGAAGTGGCATTGGACTATTTGTCTGTGGGACTTGATCCGGAAAAGTCTACCATTTTTATCCAGTCGCAGATTCCGGAACTGTGCGAATTGAGTTTCTATTACATGGACTTGGTTACGGTATCCCGTTTGCAGCGTAACCCGACGGTGAAGACCGAAATCCAGATGCGTAACTTTGAAACCAGCATTCCGGTGGGCTTCTTTACTTATCCTATCAGTCAGGCTGCCGACATCACTGCCTTCAAGGCAACTACCGTGCCGGTAGGAGAAGACCAGGAGCCGATGATTGAACAGACCCGTGAGATTGTGCGCCGCTTCAACCATATTTATGGGGAAACACTGGTGGAACCGGAAATCCTGTTGCCGGACAATGCCGCTTGTCTGCGTTTGCCGGGAACAGACGGTAAGGCCAAGATGAGCAAATCGTTGGGCAACTGTATCTACCTGTCGGATTCGGCTGACGAGGTGATGAAGAAGGTGAAGAGCATGTATACCGACCCCACTCACATCAAGGTGAGCGATCCGGGTAAACTGGAAGGCAACTGTGTGTTCACGTATTTGGATGCCTTCTGCCGTCCGGAACATTTCGGCCGTTATTTGCCGGAATATGCCAACTTGGACGAGCTGAAAGCACACTACACCCGTGGCGGATTGGGCGACATGAAGGTGAAGAAATTCCTTGCTGCCGTAATGCAGGAAGAATTGGAACCGATTCGCGAGCGTCGTAAGGTATTTGAGAAAGACATTCCGGCTGTATATGACATGTTGAAGAAGGGTTGCGAAGTGGCCCGTGAGGCTGCTGCCCAGACCATGGACGAGGTACGCCGTGCCATGAAAATCAACTATTTTGATGATGCCGCATTGATTGAAGAGCAGGCAAAACGCTTCGCAGAGCAATAAGAATATGGAAATAGAGGAACTATATAACCGCTTTACGGAATGTAACGGACTGACGACCGACAGCCGCCATTGTCCGGAGGGTTCTATGTTTCTGGCCCTGAAAGGAGAAACATTCAATGGGAATACCTTTGCTGCCCAATCGTTGGCACAGGGCTGCCGCTATGCGGTGGTGGATGAACCGCAGTATGCTTCTCCCGAGAATCCACGGATTATTCTGGTGGACAACTGCCTGGAGACGTTGCAGAAGCTGGCCAACTATCACCGTCGTCGGTTGGGTACCCGCATGATCGGGGTGACCGGTACGAACGGAAAAACCACCACGAAAGAACTGATTGCGACCGTACTGGGCGAGAAGTTCAAGGTGCTTTACACGCAAGGAAATTTCAACAACCACATCGGAGTGCCGTTGACATTGTTGCGCCTGAAGCCGGAACATGAGATGGCGGTCATCGAAATGGGGGCCAACCATCCGGGAGAAATCAAGACCTTGGTTCACATTGCCGAGCCGGATTATGGTATCATTACCAATGTGGGAAAGGCTCATCTTCAGGGATTCGGTTCCTTTGAAGGGGTTATCCGCACCAAAGGAGAATTGTATGATTTCCTGCGGGAAAAGGGAAATGCCACCATCTTTATTCAAAACGAGAATCCTTACCTGAACAAGATTGCTGCCGGCTTGACGTGCGTCCGTTACGGACAGACTCCGGGACTGGATGTGACGGGAAAGGTGGTAGCCTGTTCGCCTTTCCTGCATTTCACCTGGACAGCCGAAGGGGTTTCACACGAAGTGCAGACGCATCTGATAGGGGCCTATAACTTGGACAATGCCTTGGCGGCCGTGGCCATAGGTCGTTATTTCGGCGTGGAGGATACACAAATCTGTCACGCACTGTCTTCGTATGTGCCGCAGAACAACCGTTCGCAGCTGGTACATACCGCTTCCAATACCTTGATTGTGGATGCCTACAATGCCAACCCCACCAGTATGATGGCGGCATTGGAAAACTTCCGTCAGATGGAGGCGGCGCACAAGGTGGCGATTTTGGGCGACATGAAGGAACTTGGAGAAGGAAGTCACGAGGAACACCAGAAGGTGGTAGATTTCTTGAAAGAATGTGGCTTCGAACGGGTGATGCTGGTCGGTCCGGAATTTGGAGGTACTTCGTCTCTTTTTGAGCATTACAAAGATGTGAAGGAAGTGGAAGCCCTGCTGGCAGCCCATCCCCTGCAGGGATGTTGTGTGCTGGTGAAAGGTTCCAACAGCATGAAGCTGAGTGAGCTTCCGGCCAGTTTGTAATAAAAACTATTTATTTTGATGAAAGTCCATATTGAAGAGGGAGACCTCTTGAATGTGGACTTTTTTGTCTATTCTGAAAAATAGGTGTGCGGAGAGATAGAATAATTCGCTCAAAAAATGAATCATATTGTTACTTGCTTGTTTTTCTTCTTTCCTTGACGAAATTTTAATCCCCTCTTTTGCTGTGAAAATCCTATTTTTGTAGTTGTACTTAATATGTAAACTATGAAGCGCATTTTTTTATGTTTGATAGGCATTTTCTTGTTGGGAACTCTTGCTGCACAACAGTTGGTGAAAGTGGGTGAAGGATACAGTTCGACTTCGGTCAATACAACCGTATTCCGTAACAGTTCGCTGGTGACGGACAAGGGTACGCAATACATATCTTATTATGATGCGGACGGTTATCTGGTGGTAGGTAAACGTGCTTTGGGCGTGGAGAACTGGACGTTGCATCGTAGCCAGTATAAAGGAAACGTGGCCGACGCACACAATGTCATCAGCATGATGGTAGACGGAGACGGCTATCTGCATCTTTCTTTTGACCACCACGGGCACAAATTGAATTATTGTCGGAGTACGGCTCCCGGAGCACTGACCTTGGGAGAAAAAGAGCCGATGACCGGAAAGGATGAGGACGACGTGACTTATCCGGAATTCTATCGGATGCCCAGCGGCGATTTGCTGTTTGCCTATCGTTCGGGAGCTTCCGGACGGGGAAATCTGGTGTTGAACCGTTATGACTTGAAGAGCCGCAAGTGGTCGCGTGTGCAGGATATCCTGATTGACGGGGAAAACCAGCGGAATGCCTACTGGCAGCTGTATATGGATGAGGCTGGAGTGATTCATCTGTCGTGGGTGTGGCGTGAAACGTGGATGGTGGAAACCAACCATGACCTTTGCTATGCGTATTCTCCCGATGAAGGAAAGACGTGGTATAAGTCGACCGGCGAAAAATATACGCTTCCTATCCGGAAAGACAATGCGGAATATGCTTGTTACATTCCGCAAAACAGGGAACTGATCAATCAGACCAGTATGAGTGCCGATGCGGAAGGACATCCTTATATCGTGACTTATTGGAGGGATGCGGACAGCGAGGTACCTCAATACCGACTCGTGTGGAACGACGGTAAAGGCTGGCAGAACCGTCAGATAATGAACCGGTCACAAGGATTTACCTTGAAAGGCGGTGGAACAAAGATGATTCCGATTTCGCGTCCGCGCATTGCAGTGGATAAAGGAAAGGCTTATTTCGTGTTCCGCGATGCGGAGCGGGGAAGCAAGGTCTCAGTGGCTTATACAGAGGATGTGAAGTCGGGCGAATGGCAGGTGAAAGACCTGACCGATTTTTCCGTGGATGCCTGGGAACCCAGTTGTGACACGGAACTGTGGAAAACACAGAAAAAACTGCATGTGTTCGTGCAGGAAACCCATCAGGGAGACGGCGAGAAAGTGAAGGATTCTGCTGCCACCCCGGTATATGTATTGGAAATAAATTAATCTCAAAATAAAACTATGAAACAAGTATGTAAATTTTTATTGGCTTGTGCGTTGGGTATATGGTCAGGATCGGCGGGTGCCAAGGAATCCGAAGCGGGTCAGGTCCGCAAGATGATTGACAAGGTAAACCAGCACTGGCAGGCCGAAAACTCACCGGAAGTACGTTCGTTCTGGGACAATGCCGTATATCACACGGGAAACATGGAAGCTTATTTCCTGACTGGAAATGAGACGTATCGCACTTATTCGGAAACATGGGCAAACTACAATCAGTGGAAAGGAGCCAAGAGTGACAACCGTTCGGAATGGAAATACTCCTACGGGGAATCGGATGAATATGTACTTTTCGGCGACTATCAGATTTGCTTCCAGACGTATGTGGATTTATACAACCTGGCTCCGGAGGATTGGAAAATCCGTCGTGCCCGTGAGGTGATGGAATATCAGATGAGTACCTCACAGAACGATTACTGGTGGTGGAGCGACGCGCTCTACATGGCCATGCCGGTGATGACCAAACTGTATAAGGTGACGCACAATACGCTGTACCTGGATAAACTGTATGCGTATCTGCAATACTCCGACAGCATCATGTTCGACAAGGACGAAAACCTGTATTACCGTGATGCAAAATACATCTATCCGAAGCATAAGACAGCCAGCGGAAAGAAAGATTTCTGGGCCAGAGGAGATGCCTGGGTGCTGGCCGGACTGGCTAAGGTGTTGAAAGATATGCCGGAAGAATACAAGCATCATTCATTCTTTGTGGAGAAGTTTCAGAAAATGGCGGAGGCCGTAGCTGCCATTCAGCAGCCGGAAGGCTATTGGACCCGCAGCATGATGGATCCGGATTTTGCCCCAGGACCGGAAACCAGTGGTACGGCGCTGTTCACATACGGATTTTTATGGGGAATCAACAATGGGTATTTAGGAAAAGATACATACATGCCGGTAGTGGAGAAGGCATGGAACTATTTGTCAAAGAAAGCACTTCAGAAAGATGGTACGGTGGGCTATGTGCAGCCGATTGGTGAAAAAGCTATTCCCGGACAAGTGATCAACGCCAATTCTACGGCAAATTTCGGGGTAGGAGCATTTTTGCTGGCAGCCTGTGAATATGTACGTTATCTGGAAGCCCCTCAGGCTGCCGACCGTGCCTATTGGTGTAAGCTGGCTTATCAGATGGCGGCTCCGGTATTGCGTAACATGGCCAAAGGAGAATTGCAGAAAAACATGCAGCTGGAAGTCAGCCCTACCTGGGACGGACGTAACAAGAAGGTGGCTTACATGGAGACCTTCGGACGCCTGATGGCCGGTATCGCTCCCTGGCTCACTTTGCCGGATGACAATACGGAAGAAGGCAAGATGCGCAAGGAACTGCGTGAGTGGGCGTTGAAGAGTTACGCCAACGCCGTGGACCCGCAGAGTCCGGATTATCTGTTGTGGCGTCAGGAAGGACAGACGCTGGTAGACGGTGCGTATGTGGCCGAAAGTTTCCTCCGTGCCTACGACCAGCTGTGGATGCCGTTGGATGAAACCACTAAGAAACGCTATATCGAGGAATTCCAGCAGCTGCGTCGCATCGACCCTCCTTATACCAACTGGCTGCTTTTCTCGTCTACCATTGAAAGTTTTCTGGCCAAGGCGGGGGCACCGTTTGATGAATATCGGGTAAATTCTGCCATCCGTAAAGTGGAAGAGTGGTACACCGGCGACGGATGGTACTCAGACGGTCCTTCTTTTGCATTCGATTATTACAGCAGTTACGTGTTCCATCCCATGTACCTGGAGACGCTCCAGGCCATGAAGGATGCCAAGGTACGCAGCCGGATTGACTACGGAAAATATTATGACCGCGCATTGAAGCGTGCCCAGAAATACAGTCTGATATTGGAACGTTTCATTTCACCGGAGGGAACTTTCCCCGTATTCGGCCGTTCCATCCCGTACCGTATGGCTACCATGCAGCCTCTGGCCCTGATGGCCTGGTATCAGGAACTTCCGGCAGGGGTGACAGGGGCGCAGGTACGTTGTGCCTTGACTGCCGTAATGAAGCGTATGTTTGCTACCGGTCATAATTTTAATGAAGGCGGTTTCCTGACCATCGGTTTTACCGGTCGCCAGCCGAATGTAGCCGACTGGTACACCAACAACGGAAGTCTGTATATGACTTCTCTGGCTTTCCTTCCGTTGGGACTTCCAGCTTCCCATCCTTTCTGGACCGATGCGCCTCAGGAATGGACCAGCGTGCGGGCATGGGGTGAGAAACCGTTCCCGAAAGATCATCAATGGAAAGACGAAATCCGTACGTGGGATTTGTTTTAAGCTATTATATTGGGGTTGTGAGTAAATTGTGAAATGGCGGCGAATCTCTGGAATGGTGCACGGGTTTCGTGTCCGTTCTCTTTCGGAAGAGTTTCGTCGCTATTTCCATATCTGTGAAAATCAATCTTTTATTTGTTAACCAGATAATTATGTGGACTTCATGAGAAACAAGCATTGGTATATCTTTTATTTTGTCGGGTTATTGTGTGTGGCTTGCCGTATTTCCTCTCCTTTATGGGCACAGAATGTGAAGGAGTTCAGGACTGTTCCGTTGGATTCCATCAGGTTAAGTGATCCTTGTATTTTGGCTGACGAGCCAAGTCGTATGTATTATATGACGGGTACTGGAGGACTGTTATGGAAAAGTAAGGACCTAAAACTTTGGGAAGGTCCGTATAAGGTGGCCCACACGAATCCACATTCCTGGATGGGGCCGGACCCGATGATTTGGGCTGCAGAGTTGCATGCGTATAAGGATAAATACTATTATTTTGCGACCTTTACCAACCGGGCTTTAAAAATCGATACGGTAAAAGGTAACGTAATTGAACGGAGGGCATCCCATATCTTGGTCAGTGATTGTCCGGAGGGTCCTTACCGTCCGATGCAGGATGAGGTATATTTGCCGGCTGATAAGCCGACGTTGGACGGTACGTTCTGGGTGGATACGGATGGAAAACCTTATATGGTTTATTGCTATGAGTGGTTGCAGAATTGGGACGGGACGATTGAAAAAATTGAGTTGAAGCCCGATTTGAGCGGTTCGGTAGGCGAGGGAAAATTGCTGTTCCGTTCCAGTGAATGTCCTTGGAGCCGGGAGATACGTGACGGGAAGGAAGTGCCCAACAAGGTGACTGACGGTCCTTATCTGTTTCGGACAGCCACCGGACGGTTGGGCATGATATGGACCAGCTGGATTCACAATGTCTATACCCAAGGGGTAGCCTATTCACAGAGTGGCACACTGGATGGCCCTTGGATTCAGGAGCCTGAACCCATCACTCCCCCCGATTTCGGACATGGTATGTTGTTTCAGACCTTGGAGGGTAAATGGCTGATGGCTGTACATAGCCATAAAGAGGTGAACGGAGTGTATATCCGTGTGCCTCATTTGTTTGAAGTAGACTTGTCCGGGGATAAGTTGCAAGTCGGAAAAGAATACAAACCATAAATAACAAATATAGATAAAGATGAAAATGAAAAGACTTTACCTTTTGGGATGTTTCTGCCTGTTATGGACAATGGTCTGCACGGCAGCGAATCCGAAGAAAATCCGGAGTGGAGAAATCTGGCCCGATAACCAGGGAGTGCACGTCAATGCCCATGGTGGAGGGGTGTTGTATCATGAAGGTACCTATTATTGGTATGGAGAAAATAAATCGGATACCACCAGCAGTGCGATGGTAGGCATCATGTGTTATTCTTCTTCCAATCTGGTGGACTGGAAAAATGAAGGGGTCGCACTTCCAGTGGTAAAGGATGATGCGAACAGCGATATCGTGCAGGGCTGTATCATGGAACGTCCGAAAGTGATTTATAACCCGAAAACCAAAAAGTTTGTCATGTGGTTCCATTTGGAACTGAGAGGAAAAGGTTATGCGGCAGCCCGTTCGGCTGTGGCCGTTTCCGATACCCCGACAGGACCGTTCAAGTATATCCGTTCCGAACGCATCAATGCGGGGAAACTGCCTTTCGATATGACTGAAGCGCAGCGTACCGCTTTGGATACCTTGGATGCGGAGAAATACAAGGAATGGTGGACACCGGCCTGGTATCAGGCAATTGACAAAGGTCTGTTCGTAAAACGCGATTTGGCGGGAGGACAGATGGCGCGCGACATGCAATTGTTTGTAGATGATGACGGGAAGGCTTATCACATTTACTCCTCGGAAGACAATCTTACGTTACAGATTGCAGAACTGAGCGAGGATTTCCTGAGCCATACCGGCAAGTATGTGCGGGTAGCTCCTGCCGGTCACAATGAAGCTCCGGCTTTGTTTAAGAAAGACGGCATGTATTGGATGATTACCTCCGGGTGTACAGGCTGGGCACCCAATGAGGCTCGCATGTTTTCCGCTCCCAGTATCTTAGGCCCGTGGACCAAACATCCGAATCCCTGCCGGGGCCCGAAGTCGGAAATCACCTTTGGCGGACAGAGCACGTATGTGCTTCCGGTTCCGGGAAAGAAAGACGCCTTTATCTTCATGGCCGATATCTGGCGCCCGAAGCATCCCAGTGATGCCCGCTACATCTGGTTGCCCATTCAGTTTGAGGAAGGTGTTCCTTATGTGGAATGGATGGACAGCTGGTCGCTTGATTTCTTTAAATGATAGTATAATTTGAAATTTGTATTTTAAGAAAAGAGGCCGTCTCAAAATGAAATATAATTTGAGATGGCCTTTTTTGTGTCTGCAAAAAAAATCGGGCAAGCCAAACTTCGCTCAGTCAGGACTTGCCCGTCTCCCTAATTTTTCGTATCTTAGGGAATCAAGCAATATATTCCAAAGATAATGTTTAAAAACTATACCTCCAACGATAATCTGCTTTTACCTCCGTGTTTAGGCGATTTTATTCCCCAGAACGATCCGGTCCGGGTTGTTCACCGTATCATTGAACAGATCAGCCTGGAAGAACTTTACCGCAAGTACTCCGTCAAAGGCTGTCCGGCCTACCATCCCCGCATGATGCTGCAGATTCTGGTATATGCCTATCTGCGCAATATCTATTCCAGCCGCCGCATTGAGGAGTTCTGCCGCAATGACATCCGCTTCATGTGGCTGACCGGTACCAGGACGCCTGACCACAACACCATCAACCGTTTTCGCAGCAGCCGGCTGAAGGATGTGCTCAAGACCGTCTTCGCCACCATCGTGAAGTTCCTCGTGGCGGAGGGCTTTGTAAGTCTGGACGTGGCCTGCACCGACGGGACGAAGATGGAGGCGAACGCCAACCGTTATACGTTCGTCTGGGGCAAGTCCATCCACACCCGCATCTCCAGAATTGCGGAACAGCTTGAGGAGATATGGCGGTACGCCGAGTCCGTCACCAAGCAGGAACTGCGCGACTCCGCTCCCGTCACTTACCAGGACATCACCCCCGAGAAGGTGGAAAGGGCGCTGGAACAGATACATGAAGCTCTGGAGGGAACGGATGCGGACCGGAAAGTGAAGGCCAAGGTCCGGCGCGTGAGGAAGGCATGGCCCGAACAGCTGAAGAAATACGAATCCCAGGGAAAGATTCTCGACGGGCGCAACAGCTACTCCAAGACAGACCCCGACGCCACGTTCATGCGGATGAAGGAGGACCACATGAGGAACGGGCAGCTCAAGCCCGGATACAACCCGCAGGTCAGTACCAACGGACAGTTCATCCTGAACTATACCCTCCACCAGTGTGCCGGTGACACCTCCACCTATCCCCTGCACATGGAAGACTTCCATTCCCTGTACGGCAGATATCCTGACGTGTCCGTCTGTGACGCCGGGTACGGAAGTGAGGAGAACTACCTGTACGCCTTCAGGCACGGCATCGAAACCTTCATAAAGTACAACTATTTCCACAAGGAACAGAAAAGGAGCTTCAGGAATGACCCGTTCCTGTCTGCCAACTTCTATTATAATGAAGAAACCGACGGCATGTACTGTCCGATGGGACAGAGGATGGAAAGACTCTCCGATGTAAAGCGGACGACAGACAACGGTTTTGTACAGACCATCTCAAGGTACAGGGCACGGAACTGCAAGGGCTGCCCGTTAAGATGCCGGTGTCACAGAAGCCGGTCGGAAAGGATTGTGCAAGTGAATCATCGGCTGAGAAAAATCAAGGAAAGGGAACGTGAGAAACTCCTCTCTGCGGAAGATCTTAAATACCGGAGCCAGCGGCCACAGGATGTGGAAGCCGTATTTGGAAACCTCAAGAACAACAAGCACTTCAAGAGGTTCCATCTCCGTGGGCTGAAAAAGGTGGAAATTGAGTTTGGCCTGCTGGCCATAGCGCATAATCTTGCAAAAGTAGCCTCTTAGTAGGCTTCTGACGAGGGAAAAACGGTGTAAAACGTGAAATCTGTAGAAGGAAACTTGTAAATTCCTTTTTTGAGGAAAATCCAAACGACTTCAATCTGATATGAAACGACAGAGGCCATCTCAAATTATATTTCATTTTGAGACGGCCTCTTTTTTTATTTGATAGTGTATATAAAATCTTTTCTATATAATATTTTTTCTATATAAATATTCTTCCATATAATAGAATTCCCTATCTTTGCGATAAGTTCTCCTTTAACTAAATAAGATTCATTATGTGTATATCGAATAGAATTGGTCCTCCTGTTGAAGGGGCAGATTTTTTTGGAAGGAAAAGAGAAATTCGTCTCGCCAACAGATTGCTTGAGAGTCATCATTCTTTGTTGTTGTCTGCTCCACGTCGTATTGGAAAATCCTCTTTCGCCAAAAAACTTATAGAAGAGAAGAGACAACAAGGTTGGAAATGTATTTATATTGACCTTGAGGAAACAACAACTGAAGAGGGCTTTTTACGTTTAGTGATAGGTGCTTTTACTAAAAATGGTATTTGGAAACATGCGGTAACTGGGATGTCACAGAGGTTGACTTCTGTTCTTGAAAGAATAGAAAAAGTGTCGGTAGGTCCTGTGGGTTTTAATCTCGGAAAGAAAGAAGAACAAGAGGATTTATATAAAAGTTTGAAGGAGTTGATCAGGCATGATGAGGATACATTTATTGTGATAGATGAGTTGACGCTTTTTCTGAATATTTTACATAAGGAAGATGCTGGAACGGATAAGGTGACTTTTATCCTCAATTGGTTACGGAGTTTGCGGCAGGTTAGTCAAACTAAAGTGCGTTGGCTGTTTTGTGGTTCTGTAGGATTGAGAAATTTTGCATCAGTCATGCACTTAGGATATACGATTAATGATTTGACCGAATTTGATCTTGATGAGTTGACCCATGAAGAAGCAGCTGGCTTACTTAGGGAATTGGGTAAGTCTGAAGGTTTTGAGATAGAAAATGACCTGGTGGAGTATATACTGCAGAAATTACATTGGAATATTCCATATTTTATTCAGATTATATTTTCTAAATTGGTGGAAGAATATGAAGGGGAAATGACTCGAGAAAGTGTTGACATCGCGTATTGGAAATTATGTTCAGAGAACTATCTGAGTACATGGGCTGAACGTCTGGTTGAATATGGAGAATATGAACTTCCTGCCCGGCAGCTTTTGAAGTTGCTTTCTGCTCAGCCGGCCGGGCTGGAGCGGAGTGTAATGCTTGATAAACTGATGACAGGGCATGATGCGGCTAAAATTGAATCGGTTGATTACACATTGAGTAAGGTACTCACGATGCTGGAGAATGATGGATATATTATGAAGAATGATGCCAGAAGGACTTTCCGTTCTCCTTTGTTGCGTGATTATTGGTTTAATAAATTTGTTCAGTAATGTTTTGCGTATGAATACAACTGCTACTATATTGCACCAGACGTCTTTATGGGATGGAAAAGCGATGAATGATGATTCAGTTCTCATTAATGAGGATATTTTTATATCTGTACTTAATCTTCTGGCAAAAGAAAAGATTAATGGAATTGCTCAGCCCTGTTTGATAATAGGGGAGAGCGGTAGTGGAAAGACTTATTTGCTGCATCGGTTGTATCAGAGTTTGCAGACAGATAATGACAGACTATTTAGACCTGTCTTCATTGAAGGAAGAACCTTGTTTTCCACAGATGATATCTGGAAACAGTGTGCGTCGTTTTTGTCTGTTAATCCTTCCACCGTTCCTTATGACGATATATGTCGGTGGCAAGAAGAACATGCTTGCAGAATTGTTTTGTTCATTGATAATATTCAATATTATTTTGAAAGGACGAAGAATCATGATCATTTTAATTTGAGAGGAAAACTGAATCGTTCAGGAGCTCCTGTATTGGTCGCTACTTCAGATAGGGTGTTGCCCGCATTTACTGATTATGATGCCGCCTTTTTTGAGGGATTTAAGATTTCCTATATAAAACCTCTTATCTTATCCGAGTTTGCCCGATTTATTGATTCTCAATTGAAAATGAGCCGTTTGGAAAAACTTATGGCTTATTTGCCCAAGACTCCTCGTTCTTTATATCTCGCCACGGATATTTTGAGAAATTCTTCTGGTGAGGAGATGGATTTGATTTTATTACAAGATTATTTTTCGCAATATTACCAGATAAGGTATGATGGATATTTGACGCAAGTCCAGCGAATTCTTTCGGTGCTGGTCAGAACGGAAAATGGGGCTAGTTTGCAAGAGATTCGTAATCGGACAGGACAGGAGGGGGGGAAACTGTCACCGTATCTTAAGATGATGACAGATCAGAAAGTAATAGAAAAAACATCAAAAAACCAACGGGGAGGGACATACACAATTGTAGATCCCTTGTTTAAGTTGTGGTTGCAAACTAACGCGTCTTAATTCCGTTGATTGGGCTTGTCTTTCTTTAGAACTAACTCTGTTTCCGTTTTAAATATTCCGTAGGCGCCATGCCATATTCATCTTTGAAACATTGACGGAAGTAGGCCACACTGCTGAATCCGGTCAGGTCGGATACCTCAGCCAGTGAGTATTGGCCACTGTTGATGAGTTCCATACCCTTTTTCATCTTTATTTTCCGGACAAACTCATTGACCGACATCTCCGTCAGGCCCTTGATTTTCCGGTAAAGAGTAGAGTGGCTCATGCACATTTTGTCGGCGATAAAGGCCACGTCCATTTTTTCCATGCTCAGGTTTTCTTCGATGATGGTTGTTACCTTGTTTAGGAATTCCAGGTCCAGCCTGTTCAAGTTTTTCCGTTCATTCTCAATGTGTTTCTGCTCGCTCTCTGTTTCCGGTATCGAGGTAATGACTCCCGCAATCTTGCGTCGGTTCTCCAGAATGTTGTTGATACGGCTGTTCAGCAAGCGGGCACTGAACGGTTTAGTGATGAATGAGTCGGCTCCTGCGGCATACCCTTCTTCTTTGTCTTGCAGCGTATCTTTTGCGGTGAGCAGGATGACCGGAATATGGCTGGTACGCATATCCTCCTTGATATGTCTGCACAGTTCTATACCGTCCATTACAGGCATCATGATGTCACTGATTACGATGTTCGGTATCTGATTCTGGGCTATTTCCCAGCCTTCCTTTCCGTCGGCAGCAGTCACTACCTCATACATTTCTTCAAAAGAGCTGCGTATGTATTCCCGGATATCCCGGTTGTCTTCTACCACCAGAATAATCGGTTTCCCTTCTTCCGATTCGGCTGTCGGCACATTAGCCGATTCCTCTTCCTTATGCTTGCCTGTTTCTTGTATGACCAGATGTTCTGCATTGGGATAGGTGTTTTCCGTCAGCAGTTTCAGGGTAAAGCGGCTTCCTTTTTCCACTTCACTTTCCACTTCGATGGTAGCCTGATGCAAATCGGCCAATGACTTGACCAGTGCCAGGCCGATTCCCGAACCGGAAGCCTGGTATTTGCCTTGTCCCTGGTAATAGCGCTCGAAGATGTGGTTGAGCGATTCCTTGGAGATTCCATGCCCGGTATCTTCCACACTGATAGTGGTGTATTTCACTCCGTTTTCTTCACATTTTCCTACTTCAAGCGTGATGACTCCTTGGGGAGTATATTTTAGTGCGTTCGACATCAGGTTATCAATGATGATGGTAATGATTTCCCGGTCATAGTAGAGTTTACCTTCTGCTCCGTCTGTTTTGATTTGAATGTCCACGTTCGGATTCTGGTTGAGCTCTTTGTATTTGATACCGATTTCCTGTACGAGTACAGCCAGGTGATTATAGGCCACTTTCAGCTTTCTGTTTTCTGTTTCCGTTTTTCTGAATTCCAGAATCTGGTTGATTAGGTTCAGCAGTCGGTTGGCACTGTCGCGCACAAGACTGATTTTGTTGGCTTGCCGTGCCGACAAGGTCTTGTCGGCAAGCAAATCTTCTAGCGGACCGAGTATCAGCGTCAATGGGGTACGCAGTTCGTGCGTGATGTTCGTATAAAAGCGTAGCCGTTCATTATTGAGTTTCTGGTCATTCTCGTGTTGGTGATGCTCCAGGTTCAGGCGGCTTTCCAGTTTCAGTTTGCGTTTGTAGAAGCGCACGATGGTAAACAAGATAATCCCAGTTACGATAAGGTAGCACAGCTTGGCGTACCAAGTCAGCCAGAGTGGGGGAGTGATGACAATATGAATGGCCGTAAATTCATCTCCCCATGGTTGGTTCCGCATTTTTGCTTTTACCTTGAAGGTATATTCTCCGGGTTGCAGGTTACGGAACGTGATGCGGTTCTCACTGCCTGTTTCAAACCATGTCTTCCCTAGGCCTTCCATGTTGTAGGCATATTCTACTTCAGGACATAGGGTGTAGTCCATCACACTGAAGGTGAGGGTGAAGGTACTGTTGTGGTAAGTCAGTTTCACTTCGTTGTCTATAATGGGGGCAATGGAACCTTGACTGTCAATCTCGGAATGTCCGTAGCTTGTGATGCGGGTGATTTTGACGGGAGCCACCTGCACATTTTCCTCGATATGTTCCGGATTGAAGTAGCAAACCCCGTTTTGTGAGCCGAAGAACAAATTCCCGTTTTTGTCCTTACAGACTGAACCATCCATAAAGTCTCCTCTGGGTACACCTTGGTGCCAGGTATAATTCAGAAATCTTTTTTCATCGCTTTTCCATTGTGAGATGCCGGCGTTGGTACTGAGCCAGATTCTGCCGTTTTCATCTTCAATGATGGTCCGTACGTTTTCGTCGATGAGCCCTTGTTCACATCCAAGCACTTCAAGTTTTGGGTTGGAGGTATCGCTGATGTGTACGATGCCTGCCCGGGTAGTAGCCCATAACCCTCCCTTTTTATCCATGTATAATGAATTGACGGCATTGGATGCCATGCCATTGGACGTGTCAAAGCGCATGATTCGTTTTCCTTCGGGCGAAAAGACGATAAGTCCTTTACCGAAGGTACCCAGCCATAACTTTCCTTGCCGGTCTTTCTGGATGCCATGTACCATGATATCAGGCAGCTGTTTATTAATGTCCTTTTCTTCTGTGGCTTTTCCGTTTTCCCAGCTGTAAAGACCGTTTTGGGTACCGATCCAGATTTTGTGGGGGTCTTCGTAAAAGCAGCGGACATCTATGTTCTTCCCCTCCATAGGAATGCGGCTGATGGCTCCGGATTGGGGGTTACACGTAAGCAGGCCATCTTTGTATAGTCCCAACCAGAGTTGGCCCTTCTTGTCCTTGTAGATGACAGACACATGTGTATGTGGATTGGCTTTCCCTTCCAGAGAAAAGATTTTTTGCAGTTTCATGTCTGCATTAAATAACGCTATTTCGTCTTCTCCGCCAAGCCAGATGCGGGAATCGTTATCTATTGAGAGTCCCCAGACTTGTTTTTCTGTTAAGGTCCCGTCTTTTAGCATGTGGTATGCCAGTGTCTGGAAAACAGGACGGTTGTAGCTTAGAAAGTCCACTCCTCCGCGATAATTTCCCAACCAGATATTTCCAAAAGAATCCTGCAGGAAACTTTTGACATTAGGTGAGGAAACCCCATGCAGGTCGTTGGTTACCCTGATGTTCTGGAAGCGTGTGTGTGCAGGTGTGGTAAATACATTGTCGTTCAGGTCAAGAATGCTGACTCCTCCCATTTGTGTACAGACCCATAGCTTTCCGTCCTTACTTTCTCCGATGTCGTTCACCTGGTTCGATAGGAGTGAATAAGGATTGTCCGGCTGGTGTTGAAAGGTGATAAACTGTTCTTTCTGCGGATTGAACAGTGCCAGTCCGTCTCCTGTGCCTATCCATATAGCATTTGTTTTGCTGATGAATATGCAGTGTACGGTGTTGTTGGGGATACTATGGGGATCGTCGGGATTGTGCTGGTATATTTTAGCTGTACGGCTTTTCAGGTCGATAACCGCCAGCCCCTCGTCCTGAAGTCCCACGTAAAGATGTCCGTTTCCATCGTCTTTGGCACACCAGAAGTGTCCTGAAAGTCCTTTTATATCTTGGGCTTTGTAGTGTGTGATGGTCTTGTCCCGGTTGCTGTAATAATCTATCCCTAAATGATAATGTGTAATCCATATTCCTCCATCGGCAGCTGCACTAAGGTCGGTGATATCTTGTGTGATCATGCCGGGCACGCCATAGGGGGTGACGGTCTGCGTTTCACAATTAAAGATACTGATACCGTTGCGTTGTGTGCCAATCCAAATGGTATTGTCGGCCTTGTTATAGAACAATACATTTAAAGCATTGCTTCCAAGTGCTGAATATGCTGAATTGTAAATGGTGAAATTGATACCGTCAAATTTGCACAATCCGGATTCGGAAGCAATCCATATATATCCTTGACCGTCTTGAATGATATCTACAATATAATTACTGACCATGCCGTCGGTCATAGTCAATCGCTTGAACGTATATTCTGGCTCACAGTGGATAGGCTGGCACCATCCGCTGATTAGAAAAAGAAGAAAGAAAAGTATTTTTTTCATGGATTGTGATTTGAAAACAAAAATACAATAAACTCTGTCAACACGGGCCTGACAGATGAAAAAATACCGGCTGTTCAGGTAAAACAGACGAATTTTTCTAGGTTATGACGAATTTTTATCGTGAATTTTGAAAAATAAAGGTCGGAGTCCCTCTGTTGATGTCTCGCCATGTATGGAACTGATTGTTTCGTGAAGGAATAAGGTCAAAGGCTACAGAGTATCTGTCGGCTTTTCGTGGGGGAATGCCGTTTTTGTGAGGAAGACAGATACGGTTTTTGTATATCGTCAGTACAGCAAAATAGACATGAAGTAGGGCTTTTCTCTGTTTGGAAAGACTCTTCCTGATAGGGAGAAAAACGATGGGCGACTAAGAGGGAAGGAGCGACAAGCTTTTTATGTTTCTCTAGTGGAGGACGTAGGGCTTTCGGAAGGAAAACGTAAAGCTCTCATGTGGGAAACGTAGGTTTTCTACGAGGGAAACATAAAAAGAGGTAATGTCGTCTTTTTTTATTTCTACTTGATTTTCATCTTACTATTTAGAAGGTATTAAGACACTTGTTGAGCCGTTGCTGGATAATATAATAAGTTTGAATCTGTGTGAATGACATATTTTTATCTTCTCGTTTAAACAGAATGACGAAAAAAATGATGCATTTGCTCATTTTTTTATCTTTTACTTACTTAATATAATATAATTTTGCTCCCGTAAAATCTAATTAATTTGAAAAGCAATGAAGATAGATTTAGTAAGAAACAATCGGAAAGCATTATTCGCTTTGCTGCTTTGTTCTGGATTTATTGCTACCCATCCGTTAGCTGCAATGGCAAGCAATAATGAAGTTCAAGCTACTCAACAATCAAATTTGAAAGTATCAGGTATTGTAAAGGACAATATGGGAGAGCCTGTAATTGGAGCCAGTATTGCCGTGAAAGGGGGAACTACAGGTACTATATCTGATATTGATGGTAAGTTTACATTAAATGTATCTAAAGGAGCTGTAATCGAAGTTTCTTTTATCGGTTACAAAACTCAGGAGTTTAAGATTGATTCTTCAAAAGAATTGAACATCGTATTGAAGGACGATGCCGAAATGCTGCAAGAAGTAGTGGTTGTCGGTTATGGTACTATGCGTAAGAAAGACCTTACTGGTTCAGTCGTACAGATTAATCCGACCAAGCTTGCCGACCAGAATCCGACTTCAGTACAGGATGTGTTGCGTGGTACACCGGGTTTGCAGATTGGTTATGATGCATCAGCTAAAGGTACGGACGCTTCTATCCAGTTGCGTGGTCAGAACTCTTTGGGTACCAATGCCAGCCCGATGATTGTATTGGATGGTATGCCGTTCTACGGTGAACTTTCCGAAATCAATCCGGATGATATCGCTCAGATTGATGTGTTGAAGGATGCTTCTTCTGCCGCTATCTATGGTGCCAAGGCTGCTGCGGGTGTCATTATCATTACTACAAAGAAAGGTAAGGAAGGAAAGCCGGTCATCAATGTGAGCGCTAACCTTTCTGTCGTAAATAAATCAGACTACCGTGATTATTTTGATGCGGCAGGATACTTGCAGTTCCATCAGGATTGGCGTAAGATGTATTACACTTATGGCCAGGGCGAAGATGGTTTGTATGGTTATTATCAGGCTAAGGATTCGAATGGTAACTTATTGTATCCTCAAGGCTACTACGATGACCCCCGTCTGATGACAACAGAACAGCAGAATGCATGGGCTACCAATGTTGGAGCGAGTGGTATCGGTCTGTCAGATGGCGAATCTATGTTGAGCCTGTTTGCACGTCGTCTGGAATTCTATAACTCCCCGTTGATGATGGATAATTTCTTGAATGGACGTGCGGTTGACTGGAATGACGCAACTTTCCGTACCGGATTCAACCAAGACTATAATGCCAGCATTTCAGGTGCCACTGAACGTGTGAACTATTACCTGTCATTGGGCTACGTAAATAATGAAGGTGCCGTACAGGGTAATGAATACAATGCGTTCCGTTCCAACATGAAAATCAATGCCAAGATTACAGACTGGTTGGAAATCGGTGCCAATGTGAACTTCCAGGATCGTTCAGACGGTGATATTCAGGTTTCTTTGGGAAGCAATTATTGGGATAACAATATGTTGCGTAACTCTCCATACGCTTCCATGTATGACGAGGATGGAAACTATGAACAATATCCTATGTCTGGTCTGCCTACCAACGGTGGTTATAACTATTATTTCGACCGTCAGTATTATGATTTGGAAAAAGGTTATACCGTATTGAACACCATTTTCAATGCTAAGATTACATTACCGGCAGGTTTCACCTATTCATTCAATATTGCTCCGCGTTATCAGTGGTATTACAACCGTTATTGGATGTCAGCTGAATTGCCGGATGCTTCTGCTCCGAGCCGTGGTGTAGACCGTGGATGGAGTAAAAACTTCGACTACAACTTGAACAACACCATTACTTGGGATAAGACTTTCGGTGACCATCATATTACCGCTACTTTGGTACAGGAAGCTGAAGAACACAGATACTGGTCAGATGCCATCAATGCACGTAACATCACTCCAAGTGATGCCTTAAGCTTCCACTATACTTCAGGTGCCAACAAGAGTCAGAGTAGTTTCAGTACCAACGATACACACTATACGGCTGCTTCCTACCTGGGTCGTTTGTTCTATGGTTTGAAAGACCGTTACATGGTGACAGCCACATTCCGTCGGGATGGTTATTCTGGATTTGGTGCTAACAACCCGTGGGGTAACTTCGGTTCTGTAGGTGCCAGCTGGGTGTTCTCTGAAGAAAAATTCATGGCTGCCGCTCGCGACTGGTTCGATATGGGTAAGTTGCGTTTGTCATGGGGTACCAACGGTAACCGTGAATTCGGTGATGTATACTCTACATTGGCCAACTTGGCTTTGGCAGGTGGAAACATGGTGTACTACCAGAACGGTAATTCCAATGTGGTCAACCCGCTTTACATGAACCGTCTGGCTGCTCCTAACTTGGAATGGGAAAAGACAAAAGCATGGAACGTCGGTTTGGACCTCTCCTTCTTTAACGGACGATTGACAGCCAACATGGATTATTATTTCAAGAAAACGACCGACATGATCATGAGTCAGCGTCTGCCGAGCTTCTCTGGATTTGGTTCTATTATGGCCAACTTGGGTGAAGTACAGAACCAAGGTTTTGAAATTGCCCTTAACTCTACCAACATTCAGAACAAGAACTTTACTTGGAATACTTCTGTAGGTTTCTCTATCAACAAGAACAAGATTAACCACATCTACTATGACTACGATGAAAACGGAGTTGAAAAGGATGATACATCCAACGGATGGTTCATTGGCCAGCCTATCGGTACAATCTGGTATTATGAAACAGATGGTGTATGGCAGAACACACCGGAAGATATCAAGGCCGCTGCGTTGGTAGGACAGAAACCGGGTGACCCGAAGGTAGTCAACCATTATACGGAAGATGACCAGATTTTGGAAGATGGAACTCGTGTACCTGTCTATAATGATAACGATAAAGTGTACCAAGGTACTACAGCTCCTCCTATCTACTGGAACATGCGTAACGATTTCACTTTGTGGAAAGACTTGACATTGTCTATTTCATTGTATTCATACATGGGACATAAAAGTCAGGCTGGTTACTGGTTGAATCAGGAAAACGGTGGTTCTCAGGTTACAAACGGATTTAACGTAGCTGCCAGAGAATATTGGACACCGGATAATCCGACAAATGATTACTGCCGTCTGAATGCTGCTGGACCTAACACTGGTTTGGCGGGAGGTGTCGACAAAGTCTATAACCGTAGCTTTGTTCGTTTGGATGACATCACCATTGGTTATACGTTGCCGAAAAAATGGACACACAAGTTTATGGTAGACCGCATTCGTCTGACTGCCACTTGCAAGAATGTTTGTACGATTGACGGTTGGGAATACGGTGATCCGGAAACTGGTGGATTGGCTACACGTTCCTTTAACTTTGGTATTAACGTAACACTCTAATTACTGAAAAAACATTATGAAAACAATAAATACAATATTTACAAAAGGATGTATGGTGCTGGCTTCAGCTGCGCTGTTTACTACTGGATGTTCGGATGATTTCCTGAAGCAAGACCCGCTGTCATTCTATAATCCTGAAAATACCTATACAACCGAATCAGGATTGCAGGCTGCCATGGCAATGTGTGACTATGGCTTGAAAGAAATGTTGATGGATGGTAATTCAAACGTACTCCCCATGGCTTCTCTTTATTTCATGACTGACTTGGGCCTGTATGCAAAAACAGATGCAGGCGATATGCAGGATGATTTTGCCAACAAGATTACTCCGACTTCTGGTATGAAAGGGGGAGGTGATGAAAATGCCATGCAGCGTTTCTGGGACCGTACCTGGAACAGTGTCACTTTTGCAAATACCATCATTTCCAATGTGGATAAGGTAGAAGGCTTGGATCCTACTTTGCGCGATGAATATCTGGGCCGGGCTTATTTCCATCGTGCTTATGCCTACTATCATGGGGTATTGCTGTTTGGTGATATTCCTTTGATTACGAAATTGATTGAAGTTCCTAAGCAGAACTATAAATCAACCAGCAAAGAGGCCATCTTCAAGATGTTGGTGCATGATTTGGAATTTGCCGTAGAACATGTACCGCCTCAGAAGGAAATTGGGTATATCGGAACGGTGAATCAGGAAGCTTGTATGCAGTTGCTGATCAAGTGCTATCTGGTGGTAGGAGAGTATGCGAAGGCTGAAGCTATGGCTACAGACTTGATTAACAATCATGGACTGGCATTGATGCAAGCTCCTTTCGGTACAAACGTACCTTCCGGTAATCCGGAGACTTGGCCGGTAGAACGCAACGTCATTTGGGATTTGCACCGTGGTGTTAATATTACTGATGCAGCGAATACTGAAACTATCATGCCGATTTTGAACTATTATTCTGAAGGATTTATTAATTATCCGTTGATGCGTGCCATGACTGTGCATTGGAGTAATGGTATCATTGTCGATCCTCACAATGTAGGCTCTCCGACTTATAATTATGCACGTAGTGACAGTAAATATGATGCTGGGTTGGATTGGGTACGTGCTTTAGGTCGTGGTATCGGTTGCTTCCGTACTTCTTATCACTACAACCAGACTATCTGGAACTACGACGGTGAAACAGACTGGCAGGATTTGCGTCATAACCGCCAGAAAGGTAACTGGGTAGAGATGACCGATTTGAAATACAATAATCCTTCTTCTGAGTTCTATGGACAGAATATGATGCTTTATGCCCCGGAAAACTATGGATGGCATCAAAATGAGAAGGGCGAATGGGGATGGTTGATTGAAAAAGGTGATTTGCTGTGTAAAGATACTATTCGTAGCTGGTTCCCTACTCCATTGTATAAGGTTTATATCCTTGATCAGAGTGCAGAGGAAAATATGGGTGCTAACCAGTTCAATGGTGCTACGAAAGGTAACAATGTATCTAACGGCAATCTGTATTTGTTCCGTTTGGCAGAAACTTACTTGCTGCGTGCAGAAGCGAAGTTCTATCAGGGAAATACTACTGGAGCTGCTGAAGATGTCAACATCATCCGTCGCCGTGCGAATGCTAAGAAAATGTTTACCACAGTGACTATCGGTGATATTTGTGATGAACGTGCGCGTGAGCTCTATCTGGAAGAATGGCGTCAGCCGGAACTGGCTCGTATCTCTTGGTGCTTGGCTAAGAGTGGTCAGCCCGATGAATGGGGTGAAACTTACGACCTGGCTACTTGGGACAAACAGAGTGGTACAGATTTGAATGGTGGAAGTTACTGGTACAAACGTACTACACGTTATAACATCTTTAACCATGGTTCAATTATCTCAAGCAAGGAATTGAACTACCGTGTGGACAAACGTAACTTGTTCTGGCCGGTACCGAACTCTGCTATTACAGCCAATATCGGTGCTCCGCTCCGCCAGAATTACGGTTATGATGGTTACGATGCAAGTGTATTCATGTTTGATAATTGGGAAGACGCTGTAGCTGATGAGGAAACAGCTAACTAAACGATTTAAAAACTGATATTAAGAATCAAGAGGCTCTGACAGTTGAGGCTGTCAGGGCCTTCTTTTTTAATAAGGTTGTTTCTGTAGATAAAAAAAACATCGTTGACAACTCATTTCAGAAAGTGTGTCAACGATGTTTTTTATATGATATAAAAAGGAAAGAAACCGTTTATCCGATATTCTTCACTTTAATCAGGTATTCTGCAATCTGTACTGCATTGAGTGCGGCACCCTTCTTAATCTGGTCGCCTACAATCCAGAAAGTCAGTCCGTTTTCGTTTGACAAGTCCTTGCGGATACGTCCTACATATACTGGATCTTTTCCAGCCAGGAACAACGGCATCGGATATTCTTTCTTTTCCGGGTTGTCCATCAGCACCAGACCTTCTCCGTGAGCAAAGGCTTCGCGGGCTTCTTCAATGGATACCGGACGTTCCGTTTCAATCCAGATGCTTTCTGAGTGAGAACGAAGAGCAGGCACACGTACACAAGTTGCACTGACCTTTACGTCAGAGTGCATGATTTTGCGTGTCTCGTTATACATCTTCATCTCTTCTTTTGTATATCCGTTGTCCGTGAATACGTCAATCTGAGGAATCAGGTTGAAAGCCAGCTGGTAGGCGAATTTCTCTACCTTGACAGGCTCACCTGCCAATACCTGACGGTATTGTTCATAAAGTTCGTCCATGGCAGCTGCACCGGCACCGCTGGCTGCCTGATAAGTAGCCACGTGTACACGCTTGATGTGAGTGAGGTTTTCGATGGCCTTCAGGGCCACTACCATTTGGATGGTCGTACAGTTCGGGTTGGCAATAATACCGCGCGGGCGGTTCAGGGCATCGGCGGCGTTGACTTCGGGAACCACCAAGGGAATGTCGTTGTCCATACGGAAGGCGCTGGAGTTGTCAATCATTACCGCACCATATTTAGTAATGGTTTCAGCGAATTCCTTTGATGTGCCGGCACCGGCAGAGGTAAACGCGATGTCAACTCCTTTGAAATCATCGTTGTGCTGCAGCAGTTTTACTTCGATTTCTTTTCCGCGAAAAGTGTATTTTCGTCCGGCACTTCTGGTTGAGCCGAACAACAGCAGTTCATCTACCGGGAAGTTTCTTTCATCGAGCACGCGCAGGAACTCCTGTCCTACGGCTCCGCTTGCACCAACAATTGCTACTTTCATTTCTTATGTTTCTTGTTTAAGTTAATAAATTCCGTGATTGTATTGCTTTCTGTGCTTCAGTAAGATATTTAAAATTCGTCCTGTAGCTATTGAATCGCAAAATTAAAACATTTTGGAATACCAAACGGGAAATGCGGAACTTTTTTCGTATTTTTGTCCATAAATTTAAAACAGACCGCTCATTTATATGGAAGAATTGTTAGATTTGTTTCATTTCGATATAGATTTTCCCATTACTGACCCGACCTGGATTTTTTTCTTGGTTTTGGTTATCATTTTGTTTGCACCGATTGTGCTGGAACGTTTGCGCATTCCGCACATCATCGGCATGATTCTGGCGGGTATCGTGATTGGGGAACATGGGTTCAACATCCTGGCCCGTGACAGCAGTTTTGAACTTTTTGGTAAGGTGGGATTATATTACATCATGTTTCTGGCCGGTCTGGAAATGAACATGGAGGATTTCAAGAGTATCCGCATGAAGGCAACCGTGCTGGGATTGCTGGCGTTTATTATCCCGCTGGGTATCGGAGTGTGGACAAACCAGCATCTGCTGGGATATGGCTTGATTACTTCCGTACTGTTGGCCAGTATGTATGCCTCGCACACCTTGATTGCCTATCCGATTGTGATTCGTTATGGCATCAACCGTCAGCGGGCGGTAAGTATTGCGGTGGGAGGTACGGCGGTGACGGATACGCTGACGTTGCTGGTGCTGGCCGTGATTTCCGGTATGTACAAAGGAGAGACATCGGATATGTTCTGGATTTGGCTGGTGCTGAAGGTGATAGTGGTGAGTGCTGTCATCATGCTGACTTTCCCTCGCATCGGACGCTGGTTTTTCCGTCGTTACAGTGACCAGGTGGTACAGTATATCTTTGTGATGGCCATGGTGTTCCTGGGAGCGGGACTGATGGAGTGGGTCGGTATGGAAGGTATTTTGGGTGCTTTCTTGGCCGGATTGGTCTTGAACCGTCTGATTCCGCATGTGTCTCCGCTGATGAGTCACCTGGAATTCGTGGGGAATGCCTTGTTTATCCCGTATTTCCTGATTGGGGTGGGCATGCTCATCAATGTCAATGTGCTTTTCGGACATATCGATTCCCTCAAGGTGGCTTCGGTGATGATTGTGGTAGCCTTGCTGGGGAAATGGATTGCCTCTTGGCTGACACAGAAGATTTACCGCATGAAGCCGGTGGAAAGGGAACTGATGTTCGGCTTGAGCAATGCACAGGCGGCAGCTACTCTGGCTGCGGTGCTGGTGGGCTACAACATTATTCTGCCTTCGGGTGAACGTCTGCTCAATGAGGATGTGCTCAACGGCACGATTTTGTTGATTCTGGTGACTTGTGTGGTCAGTTCGTTCATCACGGAGCATGCGGCCAAACGGATTGCGATGGATGATGCGGAGCTGGACGAAGAGAAGGAGCAGAAAAAGGAACGTATTCTGATACCGGTGGCCAATCCGGATACCTTGGAGAGGTTGATGCAGTTGGCCTTGGTGGTGCGCGATGAGAAACGTACGGACAATCTGGTCGCACTGAATGTGATTAATGACAACAATGACTCGGTGCGTCTGGAGATGCGGGGCAAGCGGAGCCTGGAAAGGGCGGCGCAGATTGCGGCTTCGGCCAATGTCCCGCTGAAAACGGTTTCTCGTTTCGATTTGAACATTGCGACGGGGATTCTGCACACGGCTAAAGAAACGGAATCGACAACGATTGTTATCGGTTTGCATAACAAGTCTAATCTGGTAGACTCTTTCTTTGGGAATCTGACGGAGGACTTGCTGAAAAATACTTATCAGCAGGTGATGATTGCCCGTTTTCAGATGCCGGTAAACACGTTGCGGCGTATCATTGTGGCCGTGCCTCCCAAGTCGGAATTTGAGCATGGCTTTGTGAAGTGGATTACGCACCTGTGCCGGATGAGCAGTCAGCTGGGATGTCGCTTGCATTTCTTTGCGCATCCGCAGACATTGGGCTACATCAAGGGATATATCCAGAAAAAGCATAAGGATGTGATGACGGAGTTCCAGGAACTGGACAACTGGGACGACCTGCTGATTATTACCGGGCAGGTGAATTATGATCATTTGCTGGTGATTGTAAGTTCCCGAAGGGGTTCTATCTCGTATGACTCTTCTTTTGAACGCTTGCCGATGCAGGTTTCCAAGTATTTCAATAATAACAGCATCATGTTGTTGTATCCTGACCAGAAAGGCGACCCGAATGAAACACTGAGCTTTGCCGACCCGCGCGGATGGGCCGAAACGCAGTATTATGACAAGGTGGGCAACTGGTTTTATAAATGGTTTAAGAAAGATTCATGAACGAAAATAAGAATATAGAATGGCAGCAGCGTACGGAACTGTTGCTGGGAAAAGAAAAAATGGACCGCTTGCGGAACGCACATGTGCTGGTCGTTGGCTTGGGCGGTGTAGGTGCCTACGCGGCAGAGATGATTTGCCGTGCCGGAGTGGGGCGGATGACAATTGTGGATGCGGATACGGTGCAGCCTAGTAACATCAACCGTCAGTTGCCTGCCACTCATTCCGTAATTGGCCGACCGAAGGCGGAGGTATTGGCAGCCCGTTTCCGGGACATCAACCCGGAACTGGATTTGACGGTACTGCCGGTCTATCTGAAGGATGAGGCGATTCCGCAGCTGTTGGACAGTGCTTCGTTCGATTTTGTGGTGGATGCCATTGATACGGTGGCTCCCAAGTGTTACCTGATTTATCATGCGCTTCAGCGGGGGCTGAAAATTGTCAGCAGCATGGGAGCCGGAGCCAAACGCGATATTACGCAGGTACGTTTTGCCGATTTGTGGGAAACATATCACTGTGGACTGAGCAAGGCGGTACGGAAGCGTTTGCAGAAGATGGGCATGAAGCGGAAGCTGCCGGTGGTGTTCAGCACGGAACAGGCGGATGCCAATGCGGTGATATTGGTGGACAACGAGCAGAACAAGAAGTCAACGGCGGGTACGGTGAGCTACATGCCGGCTGTGTTTGGCTGTTATCTGGCTGAATATGTGATTCGTAAATTGTAGGAACGTATGATACAATTAGAAGGTATAACCAAGAACTTTGGTTCATTGCAGGTACTGAAGGGAATAGACCTTGAAATAGCCAAAGGTGAAGTGGTAAGCATCGTAGGGCCCAGTGGGGCCGGAAAGACGACTCTGTTGCAGATAATGGGTACGCTGGACAAGCCCGATAGTGGACGGATTGTGTTGAATGGGACGGAGGTGAATCGGCTGAAGGAGAAGGAACTGTCTGCTTTCCGGAACCGGGAAATCGGTTTTGTATTTCAGTTTCATCAATTGCTGCCTGAGTTTACGGCAGTGGAGAATGTGATGATGCCTGCATTGATTCAGGGAAAGCCGATGGGTACGGCCCGGAAAGAAGCGTTGGATATTCTGGCGTTTCTAGGTCTGTCGGAACGTGGCAGTCATAAACCGGCGGAGCTGTCGGGAGGAGAGAAGCAGCGGGTGGCAGTGGCCCGGGCCTTGGTCAATCATCCGGCGGTTATTCTGGCCGATGAACCTTCGGGAAGTTTGGATACGCAGAACAAGGGCGAGTTGCATCAGCTGTTCTTCGATTTGCGCGACAAACTAGGACAGACTTTTGTTATCGTAACGCACGATGAGGAACTGGCCACTCAAACCGACCGTACCATTCATCTGGTAGACGGACGTATCGTATAAGATAAAAAATCCCGTCCAGGTAAAGAGGTGTACCGGAGGACGGGATGTATTTTTCTCAGTTTATTAGTCTTTAGAAAGAAAGGTGTACGATTTCCGGGTTGTGGTCGGAAAGGAATTTCTTTGATTCCCGGTTTTCTTCAGGAATGTAGCTGCGCTGTACTTCTATTTGAGGAGTGACAAATATGAAGTCAATTTTCTCACACGAATCGGCCGGGATGCGTCCGAAGTCATGGAAGGTATAGCGGGCACCTTCTTGTTGGAGAGCTGTCTTATGCGCATCCTTCAGTACGAAGCTGTTGCCGGTGATGGTCTGGTAGGCTTCCGACTGGTCGGATACGTTGAAGTCTCCGGTAACTACGGCGGGCTGGTCGCCTACAATTTCTTTTATTTTTTCAATAATCAGCAAGGCGCCTTTTTTACGGGCTTCTGTTCCCACATGGTCAAAGTGCGTATTGATAGCCATAAAGATTTTTCCGTTGGTTTTGTCTTTCAGCTTGGCCCAGGTGGCAATACGGGTACAGGCACCGTCCCATCCGATGAATCCCACACTATCGGGATATTGTGACAGCCAGAAAGTGTTGTTGTCCAATAATTCAAAACGGTCTTTTTTATAGAACAGAGGGGCATATTCGCCTTGTGTCTTTCCGTCTTCTCGGCCTACGCCGATTTCGGCATATTCAGGCAGACGGGCTTTCAGGTCTTCAAGCTGGTGGTGCAGGACTTCTTGCATACCTACGATGTCTAGATTGTGTGCCTTGATGAAACTGGCTACGGTGTCCTTTCTGTATGTCCAGCTGTTCAGGCTGTCGTAGGGATTGTCGTAGCGGATGTTGAAGGTGCTCCATGTGATTTCACTGGATGGTTGGGGAGATTGGCATAAAGCGGTGTTCATGCATAAAGAGAGTCCCAGAAAACTTACTAAAATAGTGTAGAGTTTCATAGATATAAAGTTTAATGATATATGTTTTTCCTATAAAACAAGTTATGGTGGCTTACCACTTACTTTGCGGTGTAAAAATAAAAATATTTTTAGTTTTTCTTTATAGGAAAGGCTGTGTGAGTATATGAGTTTTTTATGCTATCTTTGGCGGAAATAAAGAGTTGTTATGAGTCATATAAAATTAGGAAAATATAATCAGCTGGAAGTGGTGAAGGAAGTGGACTTCGGCGTGTACCTCAATGGAGATGAAGACGGCGAAATTCTGCTTCCGAAACGGTATGTGCCCGAAGGTACCAAACCGGGTGATGTGTTGAACGTGTTCATCTACCTCGACATGGAGGAAAGGCTGGTGGCTACCACCTTGCAGCCGTATGTGCAGGTGGGTGAGTTTGCTTGTCTGGAAGTGGCATGGGTGAACCAGTTCGGGGCTTTCTTGAACTGGGGACTGATGAAGGACTTGTTCGTACCTTTCCGCGAGCAGAAAATGAAGATGCAGAAGGGAAAGCGTTATGTGGTGTATGTACACTTGGACGAGGAAAGCTACCGTATCGTGGCTTCAGCGAAAGTGGAGCATTTCTTGTCGACCGAAAAGCCGGATTACCAGCCGGGTCAGGAAGTGGAAGTACTGGTATGGCAGCGCACGGAGCTGGGATATAAGGTGATTGTGGAAAACAAGTTCAGCGGTATGCTGTACCACAATGAGATTTTCCAGCCTTTGGAAGTCGGCATGCGGCTGACGGCGTTTATCAAGCAGGTACGTCCGGATGGAAAGATTGACCTGGTATTGCAGAAGGCTGGTGCCCGGAAGGTGGATGATTTTTCGGAGGTGCTGTGGCAATATATCAAGGACAACGACGGATTCACTCCGCTGAACGACAAGACAGATGCGGAAGTGATTTACCACACGTTTGGGGTAAGCAAGAAGACTTTCAAGAAAGCGGTCGGCGATTTGTATAAGAAACGTCGCATTGTATTGGAAGAAGACGGCATACATTTGGCTTGAGTCAATCCATCTAAAATAAAAAGTGCTGAAGTTTCTGGAGAAAGTTCCGGAGGGCTTCAGCACTTTGTATTTATAGACGCTTAGAGAGAGATTTTCGGTCGTGGTCTGCTTCCTTTTTCTGGTTCTGTCGGGAGCGGCTTTGTCCGGGTTTTACCGTAGTACCTTTGTTCGGCTTTGCCTGAGGGCGGGTGGCCGGCCGTCTTTGTGGAGCGGCTTCAGGTCTTCGCTGTGGTTGGTTTTCTGGCCTTTTTTGTGGACGTGCTTCCGGACGGGCCTGAGGCCGGTTGTTGGGCTTTTGTACAGGTCGGTATTCCGGTCTGCCGTTTGCCACGGGTTGGTGTCCCGGGCGGGGAGCCGGTGTCCAGTGATTGTCTTTAGGTGGGCGATTCCCCGGTTTTGGTCTGGCAAAATCCTTGGGACGCAGCTGGGGACTGATATGGCACGGACGGCTGTACACCGGATGGCGATAGCGTATCGGATAGTTTCTCCGGTAGAAGCTGGCACCGCCGAAATGGGCCCGGCAGTGTCCTCCCCGGTAGGTCAGGTAGTGGCGGGGCGGACCGAAGTAAAAATAGTTCCGGTTGGGATATACTTGATAAATACGGAGGTAGCACACGCTGTTGAGGGCATAAATGGGGCGGAAGAAGTATTCTATTCCCATGAAGCGTACATATTCCGCATTGGAAAGTACCCAGCGGAGGTCATCGTTGCGTTCGTCCAGGTAGCGGTAGTAGGCATCCAGGGCGTGGCTGTCGGCTATGGCGATGCCTGAAAGGTAAGGACCTACGTTGTTCAGGAAATCGTAGTTGATTTCATACAGGTCGTTGTATTGGTCGGTGCTCAGATGCAGTTCGAAGGCCATGCGGTCGGTCAGGAAGCGTGCGTTGATTCGGAAATCTCCGAGGCCGGAGGCGCGACCGGACAAGGCGGTCAGGCAGAAGGCCAGTAAGCAGAGGAAAAATGTCTTTGTTTTCATAAGCGTTGTCTTTACCGGCTGAATGTGATTCCTTCAGCTTTTTGTTATGTGACAAAATTAGCAGAAGAAAAAGCGCGGGTCAAGATGAAAACGCCCATTCTTTGATAGGGTTTTCCCTATCTTGTATAGGAATTTCGCCGTTTGGCTTACCGGATAATCTTGAGGAATTTCTCGATGTCTCTCCGAATCATCTGATAAAGAGGCGAGTGAGTATAGAAGTTGTTCCGGTGGATGACGACTTCCACACCCACCTGGCTCCGCTGGTAGCTGGTCAGTTCGTTGTGCAGCTGCATGTCGTGAAGGGCCAGGTCGTGAATCTGCTGTTCCCGTTCCCGGCGCAGCACGGTGCATACGGGGATTAACAGGCGCAGCACCACGTTGTCCATGATGTGATGGCCTTGGATGAACATATAGGTGTTGTCGGGATGTACACCGAGCTGTTCGAATTCTTTTTTCATGTCTTCAATCTCTCCCAAGGCATCAGGGTGACGGTGTTCCAGGTCGTGCAGTTTCCGGTTGACTTTTTTTGCCATGTTTTCCAGGCTCCGTTCCGGATGGTGGGTGCTGACCTGGTCCAGCTTGACGTACGAACAGAAATCCAGCAGGGAGAATTCGGAAAGGATGTGCCGGCGGTAGAACCACACCGACCAGATGAACAGCGGATAAGCAATCTGGGAATACAGTTTCATGAACTCCACAAAGTTGATGAGCTTGTGGTCGTTCAGGGTAGCCATGACACAGACCTCGTGCAGCCCTTCCGCGTAGCAATGATAGTTTTCGATGGCGTAAGCGTAGGTTTGCATCACGTAGGGACTTTCGATGATGTATTGGGAAGTATGGGTACGTCCTTGCAGGAGATAGTCGTAATCGCTGTCCACACAGGCAATCATGTTCTCGCCCAGTTGTTTCCCGAGCTGGTTCATCAGTACGGTTTTCTTGCCTTTGGCCAACGACGTCTGGGAAGGCAGCATCACTTCGAAGTAACGGGTGTTGTCTTCGTATTCCGAGAGGATGGTTCTCCAGAAAGAAATATCGTCGTAGCTTTCTACATAAGCCACGATTTTTCTTCTCGCACGTTTGGGCTTGAGGCTGTTGGCCGCTCCAATGTACAGGGAAGAAAGGTTCTCAGTCAGTCTTTTTCCCATACGGCTACTTTTTTTAACGGGTTGTAATGTCACTCACTTCGGTCACAGCATCCATCCAGCCGTTCATGATGAGGGCTGGAGAGTGGGTGGTCAGGATGATTTGTACGTTCGGATTCAGGCTCCGGATGAGAGAAATGAGGCGCTGCTGCCATTCCACGTGAAGGGAGATTTCCGGTTCGTCCATGAAAAGGGTACACGACTGGTTGTCCTGCACCAGCACGGTGAGCAGGATGACCAGCATCTGCTTTTCGCCGGAAGACAGCTGGTAGGGCGTCAGGATATCGCCGTCCTGTTCAAATAGGATTTCGTTGTTCTGGCGGAGGATTTTCTTTCCGGTCTCACTGAACAAATCGTCCATCAGGTCCTGGAAATGCGTCTTCGGTCGGGAGATATCGGCCGCCTTCGCCTGGTTCTCCGGTTTTCCGCTCGTCAGCAGAGAGATAATACGGTTGCCGATGTTCACCTGATAGTCCAGGTAGCGTCGCTGGAGCAGATAAAGCTGCCAGTCGAGCTCTGTCTTCACGTTCTGGTTTCCGATTTTATCCAGCAGTCCGGAGCTGAGCAGCGGACGGTCGAAACTGCGTATCACATCGAAGTGGATGTAGGTGGCATCTTCCGGATAGAAGGTGAACGATACTCCTTCATGCACTCCGTTGCTGAGGGCACCGCCTTCCAGGTCGCTCAGGCGGCGTACGGAGTTGTTCAGAATCGTGCTTTTCCCGATACCGTTCACTCCGCTCAGGATGTTGACGTCCGGGCGTAAATCCCAGGCAATGTTTTTCCGGCCCCATAAGCCTTTAATCTCAATGCGCTTGATGTATTCAGCTTGTTTCTTCATGGCTGTCTTTGTTTACACGTCAAACAAAAATAGCAATTTATCGGGAATAAATCAATGGGGAGCCGGTTCTTTTTTCAAAAACCTCGTAACTTTGCAGAAATTAGAGGGAAAGAGGGCTTCCACACGAGCGTGAAACTTGACCTCTGTAAGCTGAAGAATAGGAAATGAAGAAAGAAAATACAGTCATCCAATCGCCGGTGTTGTACTTGCAGCATCAGTATGAGCTGTTGAAGCTGGAGTATGAATATGAGAAAGCGCAGTTCAAGCAGCAGACCGAACTGATGGGCATCGGACGGAAAATCAAGCGAGGCATGTGCTGGTATCCCTTGTCGTTGGGAAGAAGTTATTACAACGCCTTGAACCAGCTGGTCATCGAGGTGGAACGGAAAGAGGACAAGGAGATTGAGCATCTGTTCGAGTATGGGCGTCCGGTGTGTTTCTTTACGCAGGACTTGTCGGGCAAACTGACCTACCTGAACTTTGTGGCCACGGTGAATTATGTGGAGGAAGACCGCATGGTGGTGATTCTGCCGGATGCCAATGCGTTGCTGGCTTTGCAGAGCAAGGAAGTGCTGGGGGTACAGCTGTATTTCGACGAGACCAGCTACCGGCTGATGTTCGAGGCGCTCAAGCAGGTTCTCAGTGCGAAGAACAACCGTCTGTCGGAACTGAGGGATATTTTTCACGGCACACAGCCCGTGTCCACCTTCTCGTTTCAGCCGGTGCGTTTCCCGTGGTTGAATCCCACGCAGGAAGGGGCGGTCAACAAGGTGTTGCATGCCAAGGATGTGGCCATTGTACACGGCCCTCCCGGAACGGGAAAGACGACCACGTTGGTGGAAGCCATTTATGAAACCCTCCACCGGGAAAATCAGGTGCTGGTCTGCGCACAGAGCAACATGGCCGTCGACTGGATCAGTGAGAAGCTGGTCGATCGGGGCGTGAGTGTGCTGCGCATCGGAAATCCCAGCCGGGTAAACGACAAGATGCTGTCGTTCACCTATGAGCGGCGTTTTGAGGCCCATCCGGATTACCCCCAGCTGTGGAGTATCCGCAAGGCCGTGCGCGAACTGTACGCCCGCAGCCGGAAAGGGACCGACCGGGAGAGCATCCGGCAAAAAATCAATTCGCTGAAAGACCGGGCCACGGAACTGGAAATCCGCATCAACGAAGCTTTGTTCAGTGAGGCAAGGGTGATTGCCTGCACGCTGGTGGGAAGCGCCAACCGTCTGCTGATGGGGCAGAAGTTCGGAACGGTATTCATTGACGAGGCGGCACAGGCGTTGGAAGCGGCCTGCTGGATTCCGTTGCGGAAAGCCGACCGGGTGATTCTGGCCGGCGACCATTGCCAGTTGCCGCCTACGGTGAAATGTCCGGAGGCCCTGCGTGCCGGACTGGGGCATACGCTGATGCAGTGCATTGTGAAGAACAAGCCGGAGGTGGTGTCGCTGTTGAAGGTACAGTACCGTATGAACGACGAAATCATGCGCTTCTCGTCCGACTGGTTTTACGGGGGCATGCTTCGTTCGGCTCCCGAAGTGAAATACCGCAGCATCCTGGACTTCGATACTCCGATAGAGTGGGTCAATACCGAGGGGATGGATTGCAACGAGGAGTTCGTGGGCGAAAACTACGGACGCATCAATAAGCCGGAGGCGGAACTGTCCATCGGGCAGTTGAAGGAATACATCACGAAAATCGGCCGGGAGCGTTTCCTGGAAGAACGCATCGACGTGGGACTGATTTCGCCGTACAAGGCGCAGGTGCAGTACCTCCGCCAGCTGGTCAAGAAAGATGCGTTCTTCAAGCCCTACCGTTCTCTGATAACCATTAATACGGTGGATGGTTTCCAAGGGCAGGAACGCGACGTCATCCTCATCAGTCTGGTACGGGCCAACGAAGACGGACAGATTGGTTTCCTGAACGATTTGCGCCGTATGAACGTGGCCATCACGCGGGCCCGCATGAAACTCATCATTCTGGGGGATGCCTCCACGTTGACCAAACATCCCTTTTATAAGAAGCTTTACGAGTATATCGGCAGTCTGCGGGAGTGAATTCGGAAATCGGGAGAAGGATATTCGCAAAATTTGCTTATCTTTATCCCGATTTTATTCACACTATTCTAATTTTTTATGTTGACAGACTTACTGCAAACTTCGTATTTTGCAATTTTCTTGATTGTAGCCTTGGGCTTTATGCTCGGACGTATCAAAGTGATGGGGTTGTCGCTCGATGTGTCTGCCGTGATTTTTATCGCCCTTGCTTTCGGGCATTGGGGCGTGTCTATTCCAAAGGAACTGGGAACCTTCGGGTTGGTGCTGTTCATTTTCACCATCGGCATCCAGGCCGGACCGGGTTTCTTTCATTCTTTCCGGAGCAAAGGAAAGACCTTGATTCTGATTACCTTGCTGATTGTGGCTTCTGCCTGTCTGACGGGGGTGGCCATGAAGTATCTTTTCGATATCGATACGCCCAGTATCGTGGGACTGATTGCGGGGGCGCTGACCAGTACGCCGGGCTTGGCGGTGGCCATCGACAGCACGCAGTCGCCGCTGGCTTCCATTGCCTACGGTATCGCCTATCCGTTTGGAGTGATTGGGGTGATTTTATTCGTGAAACTGCTTCCCAAGCTGATGCGCATCGACTTGAACGAAGAGGCCCGGCGTTTGGAAAAGGAACGGCGCAGCCAGTTTCCGGAACTGAACACCTGCCTGTTCCGGGTGACCAATCCTACCGTTTTCAACCGTACCCTGATTCAGTTGAATATCCGGGCCATGACGGGGGCCGTGATTTCGCGTTTGAAGCGGGGCGATGAGATTTTGATTCCGAAAGCCCATACCGTGTTGCAGGAAGGCGACCACATCCAGGCGGTGGGCAGTGAGGATTCCCTGAAGAATCTGGCCCTGATGCTGGGCGAACGGGAGGAAGGAGAACTTCCACTGAGCCATACGCAGAGTATTGAATCCTTGTTGCTGACCAAGAAAGACATGATTAACAAGCAGCTGGGTGAACTCAACTTGCAGAAGAACTTTGGTTGTACGGTAACCCGCGTCCGCCGAAGCGGTATCGATTTGTCTCCCTCGCCGGAACTGGCCCTGAAGTTTGGCGACAAACTGATGGTGGTGGGCGAAAAGGAAGGGATACAAGGAGTGGCCCGGTTGCTGGGGAATGACGTGAAACGCCTTTCGGATACTGATTTCTTCCCTATTGCCATGGGTATTGTGCTGGGTGTGCTGTTCGGTAAACTGCATATCTCCTTTGGAGGAGGGATGACCTTCTCTCCGGGACTGACCGGCGGCGTGCTGATGATGGCGTTGTTCCTGAGTGCCATTGGCAAGACGGGACCGATTATCTGGTCCATGTCGGGACCGGCCAACCAGCTGTTGCGTCAGTTGGGCTTGCTGCTGTTCCTGGCCGAAGTGGGTACGTCTGCCGGAAAGACCTTGGTGGCTACCTTCCAGGAGAGCGGTTTCCTGCTTTTCGGGGTAGGTGCTTTGATTACCTTGGTACCGATGCTGCTAGCGGCTGTCGTGGGACGGCTGGTGTTTAAGGTCAGTTTGCTCGATTTGCTGGGCACCATCACCGGCGGCATGACCAGTACCCCGGGACTTGCGGCAGCCGATTCCATGACCGACAGTAACATACCGGGAGTAGCTTACGCTACAGTATATCCCATTGCCATGGTGTTCCTGATTCTGTTTATTCAGTTGATTGCACTGGCAGTAATATAGTATTTGAGAAGGCTGTTTTGCCTTCGGTGAGGAAATCCTGAAAGTCTGCATCTGTAAAGAGGGCGGCTTTCAGGATTTTTTTGTCGCATCCGGCGGATACTTTCAGATGCTCTTGAGATAAAGTTCAGATGTCTTGCTGGATACTTCTTTTTGTCCTGAATAATTCTCTGTCTCACACTGCGGGATTTGTATCCCACACTGTGAAATATATATCCCACACTGTGGTTTTTGTATCCCACAGTGTGGGACAGAGAAATTATCCAGAAGTTTTTGAAAATATACAAGGAGAAACGGAAGTTTTTACCGGAGTAAATTTTACTTGTCACCGGGGAAGATGAATCCTGAGTTTGGAACAAATTAGGATAAATCCAGATAAAAAAAGAATATGCGAAGGAATATGGGGCGGATGCCCGTAAACTGTATCAGATAGGAGCGGTATTCTCTTCGGAAACGGGCACAATAGAGGAGTGGATAGTCAGATGACGACTTATCCACTTCGATTCTTTGGGTTATAGTTTGCTCAAAAAACGTTCCCGGTCCACGATATATCGGATGTGGGTACCTTCTCCGACCAGTCCCTTGCGGTCGGAAGCACTTACCTTGAAGGTCAGTTTCCGGCCTTCTACTTCGGTAAGTTCCGCGGTGGCGGTAACTTCCTCTCCCAAACCGGAGGGTTTGAGGTGCGTGGTCTGTATCATAGCACCTACAGTGGTGGAGCCTTCCGGAAGAGCCGGTTGGACGGCATGCATGGCCGCATTTTCCATTAAAGCCACCAAGGCGGGAGTGGCAAAAACTTCCATGTCGCCCGAGCCGAGTGCCAAGGCGGTGTTAGTGGAATTTACCTGTACGGTACTGCTGTATGTAAGTCCTGTTTCCATTGTTCTTTTATTTTGAAGTGATAAATTCATTTTTATCATTGGGTTGAAAGTCGGTTCCGGCAGGGCGCTGGAAGATGTGCAACCCGAATTCCGGTACCATGGCAATCAGGTGGTCGAAGAGTTCACCTTGCAAGGTTTCGTAGGGAATCCAGTCGGGCGTATTCGAGAAGCAATACACTTCCACAGGGATGCCTTCGGTGGTAGGTTGCAGCTGGCGGACCATCTGCATCAGGTCGTGGTTTACGTCGGGATGGCTGCAGATGTATTTGAGGGCATATTCCCGGAACACGTGCAGGTTGACCGGTGGTTCGCTGCCTTCTGCGGGGGCACTTATCCATCCTTTTTCCGTGAAGCGGGCCACTTCTTCCGGGGTACAGAAATGTACGGTGGTCATATCAATGAACAGTGAACGCTTGATGCGTCGTCCGCCGCTTTCGCGCATGCCCCGCCAGTTCTGGAAGGAGTCGCTGACCAGGGCGTAGGGAGGGATGGTCGTGATGGTCTTGTCGAAGTTCTGCACCTTGACCGTAGTCAGCGAGACTTCCACCACGTATCCGTCGGCCCCGTATTTGGTCATGGTAATCCAGTCGCCCGGACGCAGCATGTCGTTGGCCGAAAGCTGTACGCCGGCCACCAGTCCCAGAATACTGTCCTTGAATATCAACATCAGGATGGCGGCCGAGGCACCGAGTCCGGTCAGGATGGCCGTGGCATTCTGGTCAATCAGGATGCTGATAATCAGAATGATTCCAATACCGATGGCTACCAGGTTAATCATCTGGTAAATACCTTTGAGCGGACGGTTTTTCAACGCCTCGTGTTCGCTGGAAATCTCATACAGCGAGTCCAGAAAACATTTAATCAGCATGAGGGCGGTGATGATGAGGCAAATCAGACTGATTTTGAGTAGGATCTGAAGAAGATAGGCCGAGGAATCGTTGAAGGCGAAGGGGAGCAGGATGTACCAGATAATAGGAGGAATCATCCGGCAGAAAGAGGTCATCATCTTGTCGTTAAACAGATAGTCGTCCCAGGTAGCCTTGGTGCGGGCCGTGATTTTCCGTACAGCCGGCATAATCAGGTGGCGGAACACCAGGGTGGTGAGGTAGGATATCAATAAAATAGCTAAAATAAGCACCACTTGGGTGCTCCAGCTGAGGTCGTTCTTTTCAATGCCGGTCTGCTGGAGAAATTGTGCGATTTCTTGATTCAGTGTATTCATATTTGCAGCGTTTTTTATCTTTTCCGGACTCAAAGATAAACAAGTTCTGAGAGTTTGCAAAACTTGTGTTTCTTGTTTATCTTTACCGTATGAAGTGGAATCGGATTTTTTTAGGGGTTTTTCTCGGATGCCTGTGCTTGTCCTGTATCCGGGATGAGGTTCCGGCGGGTGCGGATATCGTGGGGCCGGGAGATAGATTGCCCGATTTTTCGGTGGTACTGAACGACGGTTCAGTGGTGAGCCGGGAATCGTTGAGGGGGAAGGTGGCCGTGCTGGTGTTTTTTCATACAGACTGTCCGGATTGTCAGCAGGAGCTTCCTGTCATACAGCGGTTGTATGAGGAATATGCTTCTTCGGCCGAGGTATGTATCTGTGCCGTCAGCCGGGAAGAAGGGGAAGCAGAAGTGGCTTCTTATTGGCAGGCCCATGCGCTGACTATTCCTTATTCGGCCCAGGAAGACAGGAGTGTCTATGCGCTTTTTTCCACGAGTGGAGTTCCTAAAGTCTATGTGTGCGGGCCGGACGGGAAAGTGGTTTCTGTCTATTCCGACAATCCCATCGCCACTTATTCCGAGTTGAAGGAAGATGTGGAGAATGCACGTATTTTTTCTTCATATCTTTTTGCGGAACAAATGGTTTCACTAAATTTGCCGACAAGAATTTACTAATACCAAAATAAAGAATCTAATGAGTTTGAAAATTGTAGTATTGGCAAAACAAGTTCCCGATACACGCTGTGTGGGAAAAGATGCCATGAATGCTGACGGTACCATCAACCGTGCGGCACTTCCGGCGATTTTTAATCCGGAAGACTTGAATGCCTTGGAACAGGCACTCAGACTGAAAGACACACATCCCGGTTCTACTGTGACAATTCTGACAATGGGACCAGGCCGTGCCGCTGAAATCATTCGTGAAGGATTATACAGAGGAGCCGACAACGGTTATCTGCTGACAGACCGTGCCTTTGCCGGTGCCGATACGCTGGCCACTTCGTATGCGCTGGCAACTGCCATCCGTAAGATTGGTGCATACGACATCATCGTGGGCGGGCGTCAGGCTATCGATGGAGATACCGCACAGGTAGGTCCGCAGGTGGCTGAAAAACTGGGATTACCGCAGGTAACTTACGTAGAAGAAATTGAAGAAGTAAAAGACGGACGCATCCGCGTGAAACGTCATATCGACGGGGGTGTGGAAACCGTAGAAGCTCCGCTGCCGATTGTATTGACGGTGAACGGCAGTGCCGCTCCTTGCCGTCCGCGCAATGCGAAACTGGTGCAGAAATACAAACGTGCACTGGGTGGTCAGGAAAAAGCGGCCATTACCAAAGACGGGGCAGAACTGCCTTATGCTTCTTTGTATGAAAGCCGTCCTTATCTGAACATCACGGAATGGAGCGTAGCCGATGTAAACGGTGACACGAAACAATGCGGTCTGTCGGGTTCTCCGACCAAGGTGAAGAAGATTGAAAACATCATCTTCCAGGCAAAGGAAAGCAAGACACTCACCGGCAGCGATGCAGACGTAGAGAATTTGATTGTTGAACTGTTGGCTAACCATACTATCGGATAAAGACTATGAATAACGTATTTGTATATTGTGAGATGGAAGGTGCCCATGTGGCCGATGTCAGTCTCGAACTTTTAACCAAAGGTCGTAAGTTGGCCAACCAGCTGGGATGCCAGTTGGAAACGATTTGTGCCGGCAGTGGCCTTGCAGATGTAGAAAAACAAGTTTTGCCATACGGAGTAGACCGCGTGCATGTGTTCGACGCTCCGGGCTTGTTCCCTTATACTTCACTTCCTCATACTTCTATTCTTGTCAACTTGTTCAAGGAAGAAAAACCGCAGATTTGCCTGATGGGTGCGACGGTGATTGGTCGTGACCTGGGGCCGCGTGTGTCTTCAGCCTTGACGAGTGGTCTGACTGCCGACTGTACGCAGCTGGAAATCGGTAACCATGAAGACAAGAAGAACGGTATCACTTACGAAAACCTGTTGTATCAGATTCGTCCGGCTTTCGGCGGTAACATTGTGGCTACCATCGTCAATCCGGAACATCGTCCGCAGATGGCTACCGTTCGTGAAGGGGTGATGAAGAAAGAAATCGTAGATGCCAACTACCAGGGTGAAGTGATTCGTCACGACGTGGCGAAGTATGTGCCCGAAACGGATTATGTGGTGAAGGTTATCGACCGTCACGTGGAAAAAGCGAAACATAATCTGAAAGGAGCACCTATCGTGGTAGCCGGTGGTTACGGTATGGGTAGCAAGGAAGGTTTCGACATGCTGTTCGAACTGGCCAAGGAACTTCATGCAGAAGTCGGTGCCAGCCGTGCAGCGGTAGATGCCGGTTTCTGTGAACACGACCGTCAGATTGGTCAGACAGGGGTAACGGTACATCCGAAATTGTATATCGCTTGCGGTATTTCCGGACAGATTCAGCACATCGCCGGTATGCAGGATGCAGGTATCATCATTTCTGTGAACAGCGACCCGAATGCGCCGATCAACACCATCGCTGACTATGTCATCAACGGTACGGTGGAAGAGGTAATCCCGAAAATGATTAAGTATTATAAAAAGAACAGTAAATAATGGCAAACTTTTATACAGAACATCCGGAACTCAAGTTTCACTTGAACAATCCGATGATGGAGCGTATCTGTCAGTTGAAAGAACGCGATTACAGAGATAAAGACGAGTACGATTATGCGCCGCAGGATTATGCGGATGCCATCGACTCTTACGATAAAGTGTTGGAAATAACCGGTGAAATCACGGGTGAGGTGATTGCACCCAATGCTGAAGGAGTAGACCAGGAAGGTCCGCATCATGCCAATGGCCGTGTGGAATATGCTTCGGGTACAAAGGCTAACCTGGAGGCTATGGTAAAGGCCGGATTGAACGGAATGACCATGCCGCGCCGTTTCGGTGGCTTGAACTTCCCGATTACGCCGTACACCATGTGCGCGGAAATCGTGGCACAGGCTGATGCCGGTTTCGGTAACATCTGGTCTTTGCAGGACTGTATTGAAACCTTGTATGAGTTCGGTAACGAAGACCAGCATAGCCGTTTCATTCCGCGTATCTGTGCGGGCGAAACCATGTCTATGGACTTGACTGAACCGGATGCAGGTTCCGATTTGCAGAGCGTGATGCTGAAGGCTACGTACGATGAGGCCAACAACTGTTGGCGTCTGAACGGAGTGAAACGTTTCATCACGAACGGTGATGCCAATATTCACTTGGTATTGGCCCGTTCGGAAGAAGGTACTCACGACGGTCGTGGCTTGTCTATGTTCATCTATGACAAGAACGATGGTGGAGTTGACGTACGTCGTATTGAAAACAAGCTGGGTATCCATGGTTCTCCGACTTGTGAACTGGTGTACAAGAATGCGAAGGCTGAACTTTGTGGCGACCGCAAGCTTGGTTTGATTAAATACGTCATGGCATTGATGAACGGTGCCCGTCTAGGTATCGCGGCTCAGTCAGTAGGTTTGAGCCAGGCTGCTTACGATGAAGCGTTGGCATACGCAAAAGACCGTAAGCAGTTCGGTAAGGCGATTATCGAATTCCCGGCAGTGTACGACATGCTGGCTACCATCAAGGCGAAACTGGATGCCGGTCGTGCGTTGTTGTATCAGACTTCCCGTTATGTGGATATCTACAAAGCCTTGGACGACATCGCCCGCGAACGCAAGCTGACTCCGGAAGAACGTCAGGAGCAGAAACGCTATGCGAAACTGGCCGACAGTTTTACCCCGCTGGCAAAAGGTATGAACTCTGAATATGCCAACCAGAATGCCTACGACTGTATCCAGGTACACGGCGGTTCCGGCTTCATGATGGAATATGCGTGTCAGCGTATCTACCGTGATGCCCGTATCACCAGCATCTATGAAGGAACTACTCAGTTGCAGACGGTTGCTGCCATCCGTTATGTGACCAATGGTTCGTATGCGGCTACTTTGCATGAATTTGAAACGATACCTTGTGCACCGGAATATGAAGGTTACATGAACCGTATCAAGGACATGACCCGTAAGCTGGAAGCTTGCACCAATGCAGTGAAGGAAGCACAGAACCAGGAACTGCTGGATTTCGTGGCCCGTCGTTTGTATGAAATGGCAGCTGTCTGCGTGATGAGCCACTTGCTGTTGCAGGATGCCACCAAGGCTCCTGAAATGTTCGGCAAGTCACTGAATGTGTATGTGAACTATGCAGAGGCTGAAGTGGAAAAACATTTCAACTTCATCCGCAAGTTCCAGACTGAAGAACTGGCAAGCTACCGGAAATAAGTTTCTGGCTGTATTTTCAAATAAGAGCGGCTGACTGAATAAGTCATCACATAAAATCCTCCTGAGGTTAGTTCGAATGAAAGACTGGCGCAGGAGGATTTTTTTCTGTTTTTATGAATAATGTGCTCCGTTGGGTGGGCTGGCTTTTGAACCGCTTCTTTAAGTGTGTGAAATGAGTTTTTTCCGTAGCCATCGGTCGAACAGGAAGAGCAGGAAGAGGGCACAGAGAATAGGCAAATAAAATAGCCAGGTCTGTAGGGAAGGACTGTCTTCTTGCAAGGTTTGTAGCAGGGCGAGGATTTTATTTCCGTATTGCCAGCACAAAATCCCCAGGCAACCTCCACCTGCCAGAAAGGTAGTGACGAGCATAAGGATGAACAATCTTTTCTCTTGCCGCTTTTCGCGTAGCAAGGTTTCCTGATGAATCTTCTGCATCATCCGGTAACTGAAATTGCTGGGCAACCGGTAGTCAGGCTGCTGGCTGAGAGCCTTTTTAAGTCCTTTATCGGTGGTATTCATAAGTCAATCCTCCTCTTTCATTAAGGTACATAATTTTTTGCGGACGCGGTGTAGTTTCACTTTTACATTATTTTCGGTCAGGTGAAGGATATAGGCTATTCCCGTCACCGGTTTCTCTTCTTCATAGAAGAGTGTCACCAGGGCCTTCTCGTCCGAAGTCAGACGGGTGAGGGCTCGTTGCAGCTTTTCTATCTGTACTTCATTTTCCGTATTGAGTGCTTCATCTACTTCCGTATCCGACAGGCTGTTCCACATCCGGTCGTCGAACGAAAGGAGTTCATGCTCTTTCTTCCGCAGGGCGGAGGTGGCGGTGTTGTAGGCGATGCGATAAATCCAGGTAGAGAAACTGCTGTTCTCCTGAAACGAGGCAAGGTGGGTGAAGGCTTTCATAAAACAGTCTTGCGTCAGTTCTTCTGCATCTTCCGGCGAGCCTACCATGCGGACAATCAGATGAAACACCTGTGGCCCGTAAGTATCCAAAAAGTAGGAGAACTGTTCGGTTCTCCCGCTCAAAATGGATGCGATGATATGTGATTCCTCGTTTTGCATGATGCCTTTTAGACGCGGGGTCGAATGAAAGGTTACAGCTTGGCGAGAAAATTTTTTTATGCTCATGGAGTGTAACCTTTTCCGGGGATATGCGTCTAAAGGGGCAAAGTAACAAATTAAAAACGAAACGACGATGGAAGAATTAATGATTGTGGCCAATGTGGCCATTGTATTTGGAGTGATTTACAAACTGTTTGAACTGTTTGCTGGAAGAAGAGAGCGGATGATGCTGATTGAGAAACTGGGAGATAAGCTGACGCCGGAGACTTTTAAGCATGGAATTGTGTATCGGCCCAGCTTGTTCTCTTTTGGTGGATTACGAGTGGGATGTCTGCTGTTGGGGATAGGTGTAGGATTGTTGATTGGATATGGTCTGGTGTATGCCACTCAGCCGGAATATTTTATGGAGGACCCAAGCCAAGTAGTAAAACATACGGTTTCCGTCATTTACGGAGCCAGTGTGTTGCTGGGAGGCGGTTTAGGCCTGGTCATCTCCTATTTGATTGAAAAGAAGCAGCTGGATAAGGAGAAATAAAAGTTCATTTTACTCTCGGACAAAGCGGTTTGATACGGAATAGAGGTGTCAAATCGCTTTTTTTGTGGTGTGATTTACCTTAAATATGTGCATTTATTCTTTATTTATCCAAACAGATGCAATATTTTAAACTCAAACAGGATATTCTTTGTAATTTTACTGAGAGGTAAATTATGGAGATTTTGGGTTATGAAATGGAATTACATGGCAGGAGTGGTATGTGCTTTCATGCTGTTTGCAGGTCAGGTACATGCACAAGTGGAAGGAATGGATTCGCTTCAGATGGTGATGTTCCATGATGAGGCGAATGAATTGAAAGAAATGGTAATCTGTCCGCCGGTATTTTGTTCCTTGCCCGACGGGAAGCGCGTGAAGATGAAAATCTGCAACGACGGAGAGGAAACGGTGCGTAAAGTCTCGTTTTGCCTGTTCTATAAGAAGAAAAGGGTCTGTAAGATCCGTCTGCCGCACATGCAGAAAGGAGCAACCTATGAGTTTGCGGTGAATATCCACGAAAAACTGTCGCGGAAAGACCGGGAGAATCTGGAGTTCGAGTTGAAAAAAGGCCGATGCTATCGAATGTATAAGCTTCCGTCTTATTAGAGTGAGGATGGCTCTGCACTTTTTTAGCTTTGCTTCTTTACTTGTTAAGAGATTTAATCAAAGAGTAGGAAGTAGTTAATGTATGTTGTAAAACATTCTTTTTTACTCTCAGACTTTGCCGTTCCAAATAAAATAAATACTTTTGCACTGTGTTTTTCATAGTATTAGATTTAAGGTTAACAAAGGTTGGAGTTCAGCGGAACTCCTTTTTTTATGCCCATACGTCTGGGGCTGAAAAAAGGCCATTTCCATGGGTGATGGAAACAGCCTTTTCAAAGTAATTCACTATTGTTTTTTCTGATTGATTTTATTCCGATTTCAGGCAGTCTATCGGATTGCTGGTGGCCGTCCGGTAATTCTGTATCGTAATGGTAACCAAGGTAATGGCACTGATAAGCAGGCAGGTGCAGAGGAAGACCCAGGGCGAGATGGGAATCCGTTCATTGAACTGCTTCAGCCATTCTGATACGGCATACCAGGCGATGGGACTGGCGATGAGGGAACATACCACTGAGAGAATCAGATAGGAACGTCCGAACATCCAGAGAATTTGCCGGATGGAGGCTCCGTAGACCTTGCGTACGCCGATTTCCTTCTGCCGGTGTTCGGCCTCAAATATAATCAGGCCGAATACGCCTACCAATGAAATGAGGATGGCTAGCAGACTGAACCAGGTAATGATTTTTTGCTGGTCGGTTTCCTTCTGATACAGTTGTCCGTAGACCTGGTCATAGAACTTCACTTCGGTGGGATAACCGGTGAAGCAGTCACTGATGGTCTCGCGGATGTGTTTCAGGGCGGTATCCATGTCGCTTCCGGCTTTTACGCGGATATAGGCAAACGGCAAAACTTGGTTGCTGTAGGCGCCGTTGGGACAGAATATGTAAGGCACGGGATTCATCTTTAATGAAGTAAACTGCACGTTGTTCACATATCCTTTGAGAAGGGCTTTCATCCCCCACGGGAAAAAGTCGAGTGTCTCTCCTGCCGGAATACCGCTTTCTTGCTGCAAGTCCTGTGTGGCGATGAAGTTCAGCTGGGAGGTGTAAATGGAATCGCTGGGCAGGAAGTCGCTTCCCGACAGGATGTGCAGGCCCATGACGCGGCAGAAATTGGGAGTGACGTCAATATACCGATGTCCGTATTGACTCCCTTTGTAGGTGAAAGAATATTGCGTGTATCCTTCGCTGGCCCCCAGTTCCCATTTGGCATAGGCGATGTCGTCGATTTCCGCAAAACTCTTCAGTTGGCTGTCGAACTTGCGGTACGGACTGCTGTGGAAAGGCTGTTGGGGGAGGGACGCTACCAGTATCTGGTCTTTGTCGATGCCCAGTTCATGGTTGCGCATGAAGCGGTTCTGCAGGAAGATGAAAGCGGCAGTAGTAATCAGGGCGAACGAAACGATGTATTGGAAGCCGATGAGTACCGTACGCAACCGTTGTCCTTTTCCGCTCAGGGCGTAGTTGCCTTTCAACACGAGGGCAGGCGGGAAGGAGGTCATGTACCACGCCGGATACAGTCCTGCCACGATGCCGGTTAGCAGGGCTATCAGTCCGGTGTAGACCACGTATTTCCAGTAGACAAGCAGGGAGGGCGTGAAGCCCATGAAGGATAGCACGTTCAAGTGAATCAGGGCGGCCACGATGCACAGTGACAGCAACCAGCTGACCAGTACGATGACGACCGATTCTAGGGTCAGGGCACGGCGCAGTTCTCCGTTGGTACTTCCCAGCACTTTCTGGGTGTTGATGCTGCGCATGCGCATCGGAGCCAGTGCCGTACTGAAATTGATGAGGTTGATGCACGCGATAAGGATAATCAGGAAGCCGATGCTTACCAGCAAGGTCATGGTGCTGCGACTGCCCGTCTTGAAGTAGTAGGGGGAATACATGTCATAATACAGTTTCTGTATCGGGAAGGCATAGAGTTTCTGTGTGCCTGGCTCTCCGGTGAACAGTCGTTCGTCGACCCCTGTAGCCGTAATCTGTTGGTTGACTTCTTCTACGCTGACGCCCGGTTTCAGCAGGAAGAACGCATAGAAGTTCTGGCTGCCCCAGTCGTTCTCCTGCAGCTTTCCCATCGGTACGAAAAGGTCGTTCTTGAACTGGCAGTTCTCGGGGAGGTCTTCAAAGATACCGCATATCCGGAACTTCGTGGCTTCCGGACTTCGCCAGTCTGGGGTGTCTGCATACAGATAGGAGCCCAAGGCGTTTCCTTTGGGGAACAGTTTGCGGGCATAGCTCTCGGAGATAATGACACTTTCCGGCTGGTTCATTTCCTGGTCGCTGCCTTCCACAAACTTCAGTCCGATGATTTTGCCGAAGTCCGGATATACGGCCCACGGTTCTTCGTAGAAATATTGCGGATTCTTGGGGTCGGTGTAGAAAGCCTGCTTGGACCAGGCAGGGGAATAGATGGTACCGTATTCGATGCCGGGCACTTGCTGGATGAGGTAGTCGATAGGACCTCGGGGAAGGATACTGACATGATTGCTTCCTTTGGCTTCTGACAGGTTCAGCATGACCAAGCGGTCGGCATGGGGATAGCAGGTATCGAAATTGCGCTCGTAGCTCACCTTCATCATGAGCAGGACAAAGGCGGCAAAGGCGGCCGAAAGCCCCAGCAGGTTCAGCACGGAGGCGGTCCGGAAGCGCTTCAGGGTGTAAAAAAGATTCCGTAAAATGGTTTTCATATCGTTGTTATTTTATGTTTTGGGTTTGATAGAGATTATTCGGTCTTCAGGTTGCATACCGGATTTTCCCGTACGGCTTTTCGGCTGATGAGCCAGACGGAGGCCAGGGAGATGAGGCTCACAATCAGGAAGGCGGCAATCGGTACCCACCAGGGGAAACTGCTCTCGTAGGTTACAATCTTGTCTATCTGGCGGACTCCTACATACATCAGCGGGAGCGCAATCAGCAGACTGATAATGAGTGAGACAGAAGAGAATTTCATCAGTTGCATCATTTCGTGGCGGCTGTCGGAACCGAAGACTTTGCGGATGGCAATGTCGCGTTTCCGCTGGGCGATGAAATAGATGCTCATGGCGGTCAGTCCCAGCAGGGAGATGACCAGTGCCGCGCAGGTGAAAATGCGAATCAGCTGGCTCATGCGGCTAATATCTTCATACATGTCCTGCATCAGGGTGTCATACCATTTTGATTCAAACGGATATCCATCTATCACCTTGGAATAGAGCTGGTCGAGTTGCTTCTTATAAGTTTCCGGTTGGCCGTCGCGTACTTCCACCAGAATGTTCCAGGGACTGATGCTGTCGGCAGGAGCAATCTGCATGCGCAGCGGATGAGGGTCTTTTTCCAGTAGAGATTGAATTTGAAAGTCTTTGAATTCGCCGGTGATGTTCCAGGAATAGTTTCCGTCACTGCTGTTGACATGGTCGGTAAAGCCCAGTTGTTTCAGCTTTTTCATGGCCGATTGGCTCACCAGGTAATTGTGCGTATCGAATGCGGCATGACGGTCGTCCGTGATTTGGATGTGAAACATGTCGATAAAGGCCGAATCAACGATAAATGTCTGGAAGCTTAGCACCTGGGTACTGTCGGTGGAGTTAAAGTTCATCGTGTCGTTATTGCCTCCGTCCAAGGGGGTACCGTTTGAAAAACTGACGTGCTTCACAAAGGGGAGTTTTTGGGCTTCGTGGCGGAAGAGTTGTAACTTTTGGTCGTTAGACATTCGGGGATAAGAGAGTACGTGTCCATATTCATATCCCAATGGGGCGTGCAGGATGCGGTAAATCTGTACAGTCAGGTAGAGGGCGCATCCCAACATGGCGATGGTCAGCCCGTTTTGCACGATATTCAGCAAGCGGAGATATAACGTCTTGGTCTTCCGGCGGAAAGTACCTTTTACGATGTCCAGCGGATGGTAGTGCGACAGCATCGTGGCGGGTACGAAACCGGAAAGCAGGGAAAGTACGACAATCAGAAGCAGATAGCAGGATACGGTGACAGGATTTAAGCCTCCTACGATGTCGAGCCGTGTGTGAAGCAAGTCCATAGCGGTCGGTTCAGCAGCTTTGGCCAGCAAGAAACCTACCAGGAAAGCGAAGGTGGTCATCAGGAACGACTCGGCAATCATGCGCCAGAAAATATCCTTCTTGGAAGAACCTAGCAGGCGGCGGGCAGCCATTTCCTTTGCCCGGTAGCTGGTCTGGGCCACGCTCATGCTGATGTAGTTGAAGGTGGCCATACACAGAATCAAGATGCTGATGGTCAGGAAAATAAATACCAGTTTCCGGCTGTATTGGTTAAGGGTTGCTCCAGCAGCAGGAATGTCGGAGAAATAAAAATCATGCACAGGTATAAAGCGTACTTCTTTTACGGCGTCGTATTGGTAAATCCAGAAGAATTCCTTGAAGAAGCGGGCGATGTCACTTGCCTTGTCGTTGGGATTGACATTCGGATGGAAGCGCAGGAAGAAGATGCAGCTGGCGGCATTGCCCAACTCGGTATTTTCTTCGCTGGCACTCCAATGAACATACCGTACATTCTTATGAGGACTGAATGCTTCAATGTTGGAAGGAAAGATGGAGTTGTCAATGTCTTTTATGATACCGCTTACCGTACATTTCTGGTTGCCGAATGCCTGTTCTATGAGGGTTTTACCCAGCGCATGCTCCGTACCGAACAGCTTGATGGCGCAGGAACGTGTCAGCACGATGCTGTTTGCATTGGCCAGCAAGGTTTCCGGATTCCCTTCCAGCAGATGGAAATTGAAGAACCGGAAGAAGTTTTCGCGGACAAACATCATTTGTATATTCACGGGCTTGTCATTGGTTTTGACAAACTGTTCGTAGGAACCGCTCACGGCGCACCAGTCCTCTATTTCCGGGTAACGGCTTTGTAGTTTGTCGCCCAGCAGGATATGACCTCCTGCCCATATTTCGCTGGCCAGTACGTAAGTCCGGTCTGCGTCTTTCATGTCTTTGTCTACAGTGAGTTGTCGGGTCACCATGTGGCTTATCAGCAGGAAGAACATCAGGGAGATGCTTAACCCGATGACGTTGACAAAGGTGAAGAGTTTGTTGCGTTGTAAGAATGTAAGGTAAGTTTTCATGCTCTGTGGTTATATTTTTGTTTGTTGTCATTCTTGATACAATTTCCGTGCCATTATCGCAAGTAGCTGATTGATAGAATTATGCTGATTTTGCGATGGAAAAGGAGTGTCTAATTTTTTGACAATGAGTGTATGATTTTTAGACAATCGTAAGTCTTATTTCAAGAGTATAATATCCCGCATCGTGGAGTGTTGCACTTTTTCAGTTTTAATCCTTGTTCTGTTAATGGATTTTATCGGGCCATGTCAGATGGTTAATATGTGTTGTAAAACATAACTTTTCAGCTGTTTCTTTTGTGGTTTCAACCGGAATGTTTACTTTTGCACTGTGTTTTTCATAGTATTAGATTTAAGGTTAACAAAGGTTGGAGTTCAGCGGAACTCCTTTTTTTATGTCCTTATGTGAGGTTTCCTTTTTTCTGTTTGCTGAGTCGTTTTTTTATTTGTTCGTTTTTCTGTAAGTTTTCCTTCAAGCTGTTTCTTCAGTTTTTCCTGTAAGCACCTACTTATTTTTCCTTGTAAGCACCCCATTTGTTTTTCAAACTCTTCGTTTTTCCTCCTTCAAGCATTCCGTATTGAAGAAATGCCGGTGAGATAATCCTTCGTTGCCTTTAAGTTTTCTATGTTTCCGTTAGGGGAGACGTATGTTTTCCTTTCGTGAAACGTACGTTTTCCCCGGCGGAAACCTACGTTTCCCGAGAGGAAAACATAGAAAATGTCGGGAGTCTCTGAAAAAAATGTGCCTGCGGTGTGAATTTTCCGGGGCGTTATTTGTCATGCCGCCTGTGAAAATCACGGCTTTTATGATGGACTGGTACCTCTGTTTCCTGCGTTCTCGGATGTTTTTCCGGTTTTTGGCCTTCGTGCAAAGAAATTTCGTGCAGGATTTTTCCGTGTTTCCGCTGTTCTCTTGTACCAGTTCGGTGTGCATCTTTGCCTTTTCTTTTTACACATGCGCTCATGTGCGCGTGCACGCGCCCGCGCGAAATATATAATGTAGGGCTGTTCCCGTCCGTTCCCGGAGGTGTCGGAAAAACATGCCCTGCAACACGTTCTTTTCCAGGTATTTATAAAAATCTTCAAAAATTTCTTCAAAAAAGAGTGTGATAAAAGTTGCAGGATCGGAAAAAGTGCGTACCTTTGCAACCGCTTTCGAGAGGGAGAGCCGCTGAGAATGACAGACTGGTGAAGAGAGGCAGACTATCAAAGGCGCTGCACCCGAGTATCTTACCTTGCAAGACGGCAAGGGAGCGAGAAACGGATAAGCCCCGCGAGGTCCTCCCGAGAAACTTTTTCGAAAAAACTTTCGGAAAAATTTGGAGGGAAAGAAAAAACGCCTTACCTTTGCAAACGCTTTCCCGCTGAAACGGGAGCACGAAAGAAAGATAGTTCTTTGAAAGACTTTAGATAAACAAACGAAGATGTAGTACAAGAAGTAGTCTTATATATAATGTATATATGGGATGAAACAAGAACCGTCAATAACCTGAAAAGGATATGAAAGAATCGGTTTCCTGGAACAGAATCAACGATACCCGCAAGGGTAAGAAAATATTTTACAATGAAGAGTTTGATCCTGGCTCAGGATGAACGCTAGCTACAGGCTTAACACATGCAAGTCGAGGGGCAGCATGAACTTAGCTTGCTAAGTTTGATGGCGACCGGCGCACGGGTGAGTAACGCGTATCCAACCTTCCGCTTACTCGGGAATAGCCTTTCGAAAGAAAGATTAATACCCGATGGTATCTTAAGCGCACATGCAAATAAGATTAAAGATTTATCGGTAAGCGATGGGGATGCGTTCCATTAGATAGTAGGCGGGGTAACGGCCCACCTAGTCGACGATGGATAGGGGTTCTGAGAGGAAGGTCCCCCACATTGGAACTGAGACACGGTCCAAACTCCTACGGGAGGCAGCAGTGAGGAATATTGGTCAATGGGCGCGAGCCTGAACCAGCCAAGTAGCGTGAAGGATGAAGGTCCTACGGATTGTAAACTTCTTTTATAAGGGAATAAAGTCACCCACGTGTGGGTGTTTGTATGTACCTTATGAATAAGCATCGGCTAACTCCGTGCCAGCAGCCGCGGTAATACGGAGGATGCGAGCGTTATCCGGATTTATTGGGTTTAAAGGGAGCGTAGACGGGTCGTTAAGTCAGCTGTGAAAGTTTGGGGCTCAACCTTAAAATTGCAGTTGATACTGGCGTCCTTGAGTACGGTTGAGGCAGGCGGAATTCGTGGTGTAGCGGTGAAATGCTTAGATATCACGAAGAACCCCGATTGCGAAGGCAGCCTGCTAAGCCGCGACTGACGTTGAGGCTCGAAAGTGTGGGTATCAAACAGGATTAGATACCCTGGTAGTCCACACGGTAAACGATGGATACTCGCTGTTGGCGATAGACTGTCAGCGGCTTAGCGAAAGCGTTAAGTATCCCACCTGGGGAGTACGCCGGCAACGGTGAAACTCAAAGGAATTGACGGGGGCCCGCACAAGCGGAGGAACATGTGGTTTAATTCGATGATACGCGAGGAACCTTACCCGGGCTTGAATTGCAGACGAATTACGGGGAAACCCGTAAGCCGCAAGGCGTCTGTGAAGGTGCTGCATGGTTGTCGTCAGCTCGTGCCGTGAGGTGTCGGCTTAAGTGCCATAACGAGCGCAACCCTCGTGTCCAGTTACTATCAGGTAGTGCTGAGGACTCTGGACAGACTGCCATCGTAAGATGTGAGGAAGGTGGGGATGACGTCAAATCAGCACGGCCCTTACGTCCGGGGCTACACACGTGTTACAATGGGGGGTACAGAAGGCAGCTACCGGGCGACCGGATGCCAATCCCGAAAGCCTCTCTCAGTTCGGACTGGAGTCTGCAACCCGACTCCACGAAGCTGGATTCGCTAGTAATCGCGCATCAGCCACGGCGCGGTGAATACGTTCCCGGGCCTTGTACACACCGCCCGTCAAGCCATGAAAGCCGGGGGTACCTGAAGTGCGTAACCGCAAGGAGCGCCCTAGGGTAAAACTGGTAATTGGGGCTAAGTCGTAACAAGGTAGCCGTACCGGAAGGTGCGGCTGGAACACCTCCTTTCTGGAGAGGGACCGACGAAGGTTCTTGCCTTGTGCTGCAGATGAGTTTGTTTTTCGATATGAAGAGAGAAAGATGAAGCCGAGTCGGAACGGACGAGGTTGAACTGAAATCATCCAATTATTAATTATTCATTTTTAATTATTAATTGAAACAGTCCTATAGCTCAGTTGGTTAGAGCGCTACACTGATAATGTAGAGGTCGGCAGTTCAACTCTGCCTGGGACTACCTCGAAGAAAGGAAGCGAAAAAAAACTTCCTTAAAATTTTGCAGGAACGAAGGAAAATGCTTACCTTTGCAGCCGCAAAAAACGGGGGATTAGCTCAGCTGGCTAGAGCACCTGCTTTGCACGCAGGGGGTCAACGGTTCGAATCCGTTATTCTCCACTACAAAAAACGGTCTATGACATGATGTAACAAGCAAAAAGTAATTTTAGTACGAAAGCTAAAAGTATATATCATCCCGCACCCGTCGGAAGACGGAGTGTGCACGTGATAAGGAAAGTAGGAAAGGGCGCATGGCGGATGCCTTGGCTCTCGGAGGCGATGAAGGACGTGATAAGCTGCGATAAGCCGCGGGGAGGTGCAAATAACCTTTGATCCGCGGATTTCCGAATGGGACAACTCGGTGTGTTGAAGACGCATCATCCATCCTCAGATGGAGGCTAACGCAGGGAACTGAAACATCTTAGTATCTGCAGGAAAAGAAAATAACAATGATTCCCCCAGTAGTGGCGAGCGAACGGGGAAGAGCCCAAACCTCAGATGTTACGGCATCTGAGGGGTTGTAGGACCGCGACATCGCAAGACATCTCGTGAATGGAACTGTTTGGAAAATCAGACCGAAGACGGTGAGAGTCCGGTACATGAAGCGAGAGGAAGCGTAGCGGTATCCTGAGTAGCGCGGGACACGAGGAATCCTGCGTGAATCCGCCGGGACCATCCGGCAAGGCTAAATACTCCCGAGAGACCGATAGTGGACCAGTACCGTGAGGGAAAGGTGAAAAGCACTTCGAACAGAAGAGTGAAAGAGTACCTGAAACCGTGCGCCTACAAGCGGTCGGAGCGCGCAAGCGTGACGGCGTGCCTTTTGCATAATGAACCTACGAGTTGCCGTGTCTGGCAAGGTTAAGGGGCACGAGTCCCGGAGCCGAAGCGAAAGCGAGTCTGAACAGGGCGTCAAGTCAGATGCGGCAGACGCGAAACCAAGTGATCTACCCTTGGCCAGGATGAAGTCTGGGTAACACCAGATGGAGGTCCGCACCAATAAGCGTTGAAAAGCTTCTGGATGAGCTGAGGGTAGGGGTGAAAGGCTAATCAAACTTGGAGATAGCTCGTACTCCCCGAAATGCATTTAGGTGCAGCCTCGCGGGTTACTGATGTGAGGTAGAGCGACTGATTGGATGCGAGGGCTTCACCGCCTATCAAGTCCTGACAAACTCCGAATGCGCATCAGTTCTACCGCGGGAGTGAGGGCATGGGTGCTAAGGTCCGTGCCCGAGAGGAGAAGAATCCGGACTATCAGCTAAGGCCCCGAAATGACAGCTAAGTTAAACTAACGAAGTCTGATTGCTAAGACAGCTAGGATGTTGGCTTGGAAGCAGCCATTCATTTAAAGAGTGCGTAACAGCTCACTAGTCGAGGAATCGGGCGTGGATAATAATCGGGTATCAAGTTGTCTGCCGAAGCTATAGAACCAGCAATGGTTGGTAGGGGAGCATTCCATTCGGCGTCGAAGGCGTGGCGTGAGCCACTCTGGAGCGTATGGAAAAGCAAATGTAGGTATAAGTAACGATAAAGGGGGTGGGAAACCCCCTCGCCGAAAGACTAAGGTTTCCTGATCAACGCTAATCGGATCAGGGTAAGTCGGGTCCTAAGGCTCAGCCGAACGGCGAGGCCGATGGCAGAAACGGTTAATATTCCGTTACTACCTTTGAGGGTGACGTGGGGAAGCAGCAGTGACACCGCCGCCGGCTGACGGAATAGCCGGTTGAAGGGTGTAGGCGCCGATTTCCGCAGGCAAATCCACGGAAAGAGCCGAACCTGATAGTACGCCAACTCCTTCGGGAAGCGGTGATAGCGCGGGTAAGCAGACTGCCGAGAAAATCCGCTAAACATAACTTCAGAGGTACCCGTACCGCAAACGGACACACGTAGTCGGGTTGAATATACTAAGGCGCTTGAGTGAATCACGGTTAAGGAACTAGGCAAACTGACCCTGTAACTTCGGGATAAAGGGTCCCTACCCAGAAATGGGAGGGCGCAGAGAATAGGTCCAGGCAACTGTTTAACAAAAACACAGGGCTGTGCGAATATGAAAGTAGAGGTATACAGCCTGACACCTGCCCGGTGCTGGAAGGTTAAGAGGAGATGTCATCGCAAGAGAAGCATTGAATTGAAGCCCCAGTAAACGGCGGCCGTAACTATAACGGTCCTAAGGTAGCGAAATTCCTTGTCGGGTAAGTTCCGACCTGCACGAATGGTGTAATGATCCGGACGCTGTCTCAACCGTGAGCTCAGTGAAATTGTAGTATCGGTGAAGATGCCGATTACCCGCGATGGGACGAAAAGACCCCGTGAACCTTTACTATAGCTTAGCATTGAATTTGGGCACGCGATGTGTAGGATAGGTCGGAGGCTGAGAGACGGGCACGCCAGTGTTCGTGGAGCCGCTGTTGAAATACGACCCTTCGTTTGTTTGAGTTCTAACTCCGGGTTGGAGGACATTGCTTGGTGGGTAGTTTGACTGGGGTGGTCGCCTCCAAAAGCGTAACGGAGGCTTCTAAAGGTGCCCTCAGGACGATCGGTAACCGTCCGCAGAGTGTAATGGCATAAGGGCGCTTGACTGGGAGACAGACAGGTCGAGCAGGTAGGAAACTAGAGCATAGTGATCCGGTGTTTCCGTATGGAAGGGACATCGCTCAAAGGATAAAAGGTACTCCGGGGATAACAGGCTGATCCCTCCCAAGAGCTCATATCGACGGAGTGGTTTGGCACCTCGATGTCGGCTCGTCACATCCTGGGGCTGGAGAAGGTCCCAAGGGTTGGGCTGTTCGCCCATTAAAGTGGCACGCGAGCTGGGTTCAGAACGTCGTGAGACAGTTCGGTCTCTATCTATCGTGGGCGTATGAAATTTGCGTGGCTCTGACACTAGTACGAGAGGACCGTGTTGGACCGACCTCTGGTTTGCCGGTTGTGCCGCCAGGCGCATCGCCGGGTATCCAAGTCGGGATCGGATAAGCGCTGAAAGCATCTAAGTGCGAAGCCGGCCACAAGATTAGATTTCTCAGGGTCGTTGAAGACGACAACGTTGATAGGATGCAGGTGTAAAGCTGGAGACAGCAAAGCCGAGCATTACTAATTGCCCGTCAGCTTTCCTTATCCGCGCCGGGCGGATGGAACAGACATCGTAAGGATGATATATACGTTCAGCCGAGTGCTGAGATTGCTTGCTTGTAAGTCATGATGAAATATGATTGATAAGGAGAATGGATAGGTCATTATGTTCATTATTCATTATTCATTATTAATTGAAAGGATATTAAGGTGACTATGGCGCGAAGGTTCCACCTCTTCCCATTCCGAACAGAGAAGTTAAGCTTCGCCACGCCGATGGTACTGCGTACAAGTGGGAGAGTAGGTAGTCGCCGTTTTACAGAGAGCCTCGAGATAGCAATATCTCGGGGCTTTTTTTGTGCCCTTTCGCTTGCAAGAGATGCCGTAAAATTCCCTTTTATTTCTTTGTGTCTTATGGGTTCCTATTGATTTTATTGTATCTTTGTTTTGGTTTTTAAATATGTTTTTATGGATACAATTCTACCCTATGCACTGTTGTGCTTCACTTCCTTTTTCACATTGACAAATCCTCTGGGCACGATGCCGGTATTTCTGACCATGACCAACGGACTGGGAGAAAAGGAGCGTCAGCATATTGTGAAAAGAGCGACAATTATTTCTTTTATTATACTGGTTGCATTTACCTTTTGCGGACAGTTCCTGTTTAAGTTCTTCGGCATCTCTACCAACGGATTTCGTATTGCAGCCGGTATTATCATTCTGAAGATAGGTTATGATATGTTGCAGGCACGTTACACCAATACGAAGCTCAAGGACGAGGAAATCAAGGCGTATGCAGACGATATTTCCATTACACCGCTTTCTATCCCCATGCTGTGCGGACCGGGTGCCATTGCGAACGGCATTATAATGATGGATGATGCCCACACCTGGAGTCTGAAAGTGACGCTCGTTTCGGTGATTGCAGTGGTATATATTCTTACCTATATTATATTGCGTTTGTCCACCAGACTGGTTCGAGTGATTGGAGAAACTGGAAATAACGTCATGATGCGTTTGATGGGATTGATTCTGATGGTCATTGCCGTGGAATGCTTCGTGGGGGGAATGAAGCCGATATTAATCGATATCATTCAGGAAAGCCGTTTCTGACCGACAATTTATTGGAATTTATCTTTTAAATCCATCAAATCATAATAAATGTGTAATTTTGGCTGATATTTTGTAATTCTCTTTGCATTTTCAGATTAAATGATTATATTCCAGACGAGAAAGGATTTTCGGTACCTTCTTTTTATTAACTTTTAAAATCTGATTTTATGAAAGTGCTATTGGTCGGTCTGGAACGTGTCGGAAAGCTGTTCTCTATGGAGTCTCTTTTTAAGAAGAAACTCACCGAAGCTGACATGACCGATGTGGAGGTGGTAACAGCTGAGATGACAGAATTTGGTTCTCCGGGAGGGAGAAAGTTGGAACGGAACATGAACGAGGCTTTGCGCGATGAAGCGGACTTCGTGGTAGTAATGGAGCCGTGGCAGAAAGATTTGCTGACCCGCTTCATGGATTATCGGAATTGGCATAAGATTCATCTGTTTGCGGATATCTGCAAACGCAAGGCGAAAGCCGACATGCCATCCTGCGATGTAGATTTTGGCTATAGGAGCATGAAGGAAGAGATGAATGACGGATGCCGGAATTTATTGGAAGGATTGAAAATGCTTTTGAGAAAGCACGAGTCAGACTCATCTGATTTAGCAATGATTTAAGCACAACGATGGTTGTGATGATTTGAGTGGAAAGGCCCTGAATATTTGCTATTCGGGGCTTTTCTTTGTTTAGAAGAATTCCAGTACGAAGGTGGTATTCCATCCGTTGGTTTCTGCTTTCAAGAGGCTGATGCTGCCGTTGGAGAGTTTCATAATCTGTCGGGAGAGGGAAAGACCGATTCCGCTTCCTTCCTTTTTGGTGGTGAAGAAGGGGACAAAAATCTCTTCCGCTTCCTGTTCGGGGATGGCAGGGCCGTCGTTGCTCACGTAGATGAGGATATGCTCTTCTTTGGTGGAGTAGGCGCGGATATGGATTTTCCCTGTACGTTCTCCGATGGCTTGTACGGCATTTTTTATTAGGTTGATGAGCACCTGTCGGATCAGGTTCGGGTCGGCATAGAGCATCAGGTCTTCAGGCTCTATTTGAAGGCTCAGCTGTATGTGGGAAGGGATGAGATGAATGCTTTCTATTTGCAGCAGAAGTTCTTTCAGGTAGAAAGGCTCCGGAGAGGGTTTCTGGAGCGAAGAGAACTTCCGGTAGCTGTCTACAAAGGATATCAATCCGGTGGACGTTTCGTGAATGGCACGGATACCTTCGTAGATGGGACTGTTCCTCACGTCTTTCCGTTGCAGAAAAGTCTCGCTCAAAGAAGAAATCGGCGCGATGGAGTTCATGATTTCGTGTGTCAGTACCCGGGTCAGTTTTACCCATGACTCGAGCTCCTTGGCATCCATCTCATTCCGGATATCGTTTAGGGTCAGAATTTTGACCGTATTTTCTCCCAATTGCATCACGGACGCCCGGACCAGCAGTTGGACTTCCCCTTTGGTCGTGGTATATTGCAGGTTACAGCGTTCGCCGGCAGGCAAGGTACCCAGCAATCCCGGGATGTCTTCCCCGTAGCGTTCCAGTTGCTGAAGGGTACCGAGAGCCGGAATACTGAGCAGCCGTGCTGCAGCCGGATTGCTTTGGATGATTTTGGTTTGTTCGTCGAGTACGATGATGCCGGAACTGATGCCCGAGAGCACTTGTTCATAAAACCGTTCCCGCTGTTCCATCAGCTGTTTCTGCTCGCCCATCATCGCTCCGAATTCATTCAGGGTATTCTGCAGGATACGTTCGCCTCCGATGAAGCCATGTGTAGGCAGACGGAAGGAATAATCGCGGTTGCGGATGGCTTCCAGCATGAGCCAGCTTTTCTCCCGTAATTGTTTCTGACTGGAATAAAAGAGAAAGACGGCGAGGATAACCAGACAGGCTCCGATGACGATGCATTCGTTTTCATCTTCACTCATTCCTAAGGTCAGCAGGACCACGCCTGCTGTGAGGGAGACAATACGTGTCAGTGGGGAAAAGAACCATTTAGATGCCATGGCGTTTCATTTTGTTGTACAGTGTCTGCCGTGTAATGCCCAGTTGTGCCGCTGCCTGTGACAGGTTGCCGTCGCATTGTTCGATGGCTTTCTTGACGAGGTTCTTTTCCATCTCGTCCAAGGTTTGCAGCGGAGTATCTTCTTTCGTTTCTTCCTGTGTGGTTGGGGATTCCGGGGCTGGAACATCAGCCAGTTGCAGGTTGTCTGCTTTCAGCAGGTTACCGTCTGAAAGGATGACTGCCTTTTCGATGGTATGCTGCAGTTCGCGGATATTTCCGTACCAGGGATAGTTCAGCAGGCGCTGTTCTGCATCGGCACTGAAACCGGTCAGCGTACGTTGGTATTGCAGGTTGTACTGTTCCAGGAAACGCTGTGCCAAGGGCAGGATGTCTTCCTTCCGTTCCCGAAGTGACGGAATGTGCAGATGGATGGTATTGATGCGGTACAGCAAGTCTTCGCGGAACTCTCCGTTGTGTACCATCTCATCCAAGTTGCGGTTGGTGGCACAAATCAGTCGGATATTGGTAGGTTGCGGCGTATTGCTTCCCACCTTGATGAAATACCGTTTCTGAAGTACCGTAAGCAGTTTGGCTTGCAGGTGATAAGGAAGGTTGGCTATTTCATCGAGGAACAGTGTACCGCCGTCGGCAGCCTCAAAACGTCCGATGCGGTCGGTATGGGCATCGGTGAACGAGCCTTTGACGTGCCCGAACAGTTCACTTTCAAACAGCGATTCGGTGATGGCCCCCATGTCGACTACTACCATCGGTCCGTTGCGTCGGGGAGACAGGCGATGGATTTCGCGGGCCAGCATGTCTTTTCCGGTTCCGTTTTCTCCTGTAATCAGAATGTTGGCATCGGTGGTGCTGACTTTCTCTACCAGTAACCGCAACGGGCGGATGACGGCTGAATTTCCCCAGTACATGGTCGATTTCTCATCTGGTTGTGCGGCCTGTTTTCCTTTCTTGTCATTTCCATGCCCCTTTGCGTAGGCTTCTTGCAAGGTCTGTACCAGTTTGGCATTGTCCCAAGGCTTTACCACGAAGTCGGTTGCCCCGTCTTTCAATCCGGTGACCGCCAGATTGATGTCGGCATAGGCCGTAAACAGTACCACCTGAATCTGGGGGCGTAGCCGCTTGATTTCACGTAACCAGTAGAGGCCTTCGTTTCCGCTGTTGATGCCGGAAGAGAAGTTCATGTCGAGCAGTACCACGTCCACCGCTTCCCGTTGCAGGAGGGAAGGGATGGTGACCGGAGAATTCAGTGTAATCACCTGTTGGAAATATTCTTCCAGAAGATATTGCAGCGAAGTAAGAATGTTACGGTTGTCGTCTACTACGAGTAAAGTTCCTTGTTTTGCCATCTGTGATTGAGATTTTATGACAAAAATAGGAATTTTCGAGGGGAGGGCATAAAAAATGTCTAAAAAATACGGTCAGTGACAAAAAATTAGACACCGATTGTCAAAAAATTAGACACTTCGATTTTAGGCGAATATTGTATCTTGTTGTGAATGAGTGTGATAACTTTTTGGCACGGTATTTGAATAGGATTTGGCAGATAAACGATTACGATATGAACAAAAAGAATTTATTACACATCACACTTTTCCTTCTTTCCGGTTGGATGGGGCTGGAAGCTACGGCGCAGGAGGTCTGGAATGTAGACCGTTGCATGAGCTATGCAGTGGCGCACAACCGCACTGTCCGTCAGCGGGAACTGGAGGCCGACAATGCCCGGATGGACCGTATGAAAGCCATTGGCAGTTTCTTGCCGGGAGTGAGTGCAAGTACTGGCATACAATATAATTTCGGTCGTTCGGTAGACCCGGAGACCAATACCTATAATACCGTGTCTACTTTCAACAATGCCTATTCGATGGAGGCTTCCATGCCGATTTTCCGTGGCGGAGGACTGGTGAACGAGGTACGACGTTCAAAGGCTGCCTGGTTGATGGGCAAAGCTGCCTGGCAGGAATCCAAAGATAACACCGCATTGGAAACCTTCCAGGCGTATATCGATGCCTTGTATTGCTACGGTACTCTGCGGCTGGCCCGCAAGAAACTGGTGGAAAGTGATTCGTTGTTGTATAAGACTCGCCGTCAGGAAGAGCTGGGATTGAAAGGGCTGGCCGATGTGGCCCAGATGGAAGCCCAGCAGGCCACCGACAGTTACAACCTGACACACCAGCGGAATCTGTACGAAACGGCCTTGCTGACCTTGAAGCAGAAAATGAATTTTCCGGCAAACGATACGTTGCAACTGGATACGGCTGTACTTGACACACAGACACTTCATTATATTCAATTGACTCAGGAGCAGGCGGACGATGTGTTCCGCATCGCCCTGAAGGTCAATCCTACCCTGCGTCAGGCGGAGCTGAATGCGAAGGTGGCCGATATGCGCCGCAAGATTTCCTGGGCTGATGTGGTACCGTCCATCACCTTGTTCGGCGGTATTTCCAGCTCTTATTATAAGGAATTGCATTCCACCTCCTATCCGGATTTCCGTACCCAGTTCAACAACAATTTCGGTTCCTACGTGGGTATCAGTATGAGTATTCCTATCTTTAACCGTCTTTCGGGAGTGACCGGGTTGCGGCAGGCAAGAAACAATTACCGTATTGCCTGCGAGCAGTACGAGTCGCAGAAGGAAGAATTGCAGAAACTGGTGCTTCAGGCCGTACAGGACCGGGAAGGGTATTTGAAAGAGAGTATCCAGATGGAGAAGAAGGTCAACTCCGATTCACTGGCCTATCATGTCACCCGACGGAAATATGAGGAAGGGTTGATGACCTCACTCGATGTGCAGAACAATGCGGCCACTTTGCTCGAAAGCGAGACCAAGCTGTTGCAAAGCAAGCTGACCTACCTGATGAAATGCCGTCTGGTGGACTATTATAAAGGAGAAGAAATAATTCGCGGGCTGGAAGAAACCGCTAAAAAGGATTGATAAAAAACGACGAGATTATGGATATACAGTTAGAAAAGAAAAAAGGAATCCAGAAGAAACACCTTCCTTATATCGCAGGAGGAGTGGTTGTACTTCTGTTGTTGGGTTGGATTATTTTCGGCAATCATGCTTCTACGCTGAAAGTCGACGGCAAGTCGCTGAACATTGCCGATGTGACCTATGGAAAGTTTAATGATTATATCCGGGTGAACGGACAGGTGCAGCCGATTTCCGTAGTACAGCTCAGCCCCGAAGAAGGAGGTATCGTGCAGGAGAAGGTGGTGGAAGAAGGAGCGCACGTGAAGAAAGGCGATGTGATTCTCCGTTTGAGCAACTCCAACCTGGACTTGCAGATTCTGAATGCGGAATCTGAACTGGCAGAGAAACAGAACCTGCTTCGTAACACGCAGGTCACCATGCAGCAGGACAAACTGAACAACGAAACGGAGAAAGTGCAGCTCGACATTGATACCCGCCGCAAGCAGCGTACGTACCAGCAATACCAGCGCTTGTACAAGGAACGGCTCATCAGCCGCGAGGAATATCTTCAGGCCAAGGAAGACTACGAGGTGGCTCAGAAGAAGCACAAACTGATTATGGAACGTCTGGCGCAGGATTCCATTTACCGTAACATTCAGATGGACCAGATGGAAGACAACTTGCAGAACATGCGCAAGAACGTCTTGCTGATTCGCGAGCGGAAAGACAAGCTGGAAGTGCGGGCTACCATCGACGGAGAACTGGGACTGCTGGATGCGGAACTGGGACAGAATATCAATGCCGGACAGATGGTGGGACAGATCAACGACTTGTCGGACTACAAGATTGAGGCCATGATTGACGAACACTACATCGACCGTGTGACCAACGGACTGCCGGCTACTTTTGAACGTCAGGGTTCTTCGTTCAACCTGAAAGTGCGCAAGGTGTATCCCGAGGTGCGCGACGGACGTTTCCGTACCGATTTCATTTTCCAGGGCAAACGTCCGGAGAATATCCGCAGCGGACAGACCTACTATATCGACCTGCAGCTGGGTGAGCCTACCGAAAGCGTGCTGATTCCGAAGGGGACCTTCTTCCAGGTGACCGGAGGCAACTGGATTTTCGTGGTCGACAAGGATGGGAAGAAAGCTTATCGTCGTAAAATCCGTATCGGACGGCAGAACCCCCAGTATTATGAAGTGCTGGAGGGACTGGAAAAAGGCGAACGGGTCATCATTTCCGGATATGAGAGTTACAAAGACAATGAAGTATTGGTGTTAAACTAAAAAGATAAATTATTATGAAAAAGATAGCAAGTATATTCGTGGGTTTGGTAATGGTATTTTTGTGTGCAACCTGTATTAGTGCCAAAGGCAGTTCGGAAGACAAAGTAAGTGAAACCCGTAGTGTGAGTGCTTTCCATTCCATCGAGGTGGAGAGTGTGGCGGGGGTTTATTTCACCCAGTCGGACACTTATTCTCTTCGTGTGGAAGGAGAAAAGAAATGGGTGGACTTGACCAAATGTACGGTGAAAGACGGAGTGTTGTTGATTACGTGGGCAGAAAAAGGGAAAAAGAAGACCACCAAGAACGTGAACAGACTCTCCATCTATATCAGTGCTCCCGATTTGCAGGAAGTTACTTTTGAAGGAGTTGGCTCGTTCAATTGCAAGTCCCGTCTGAACCTGAAGGATGTGAAGTTTGATATACAGGGAGTAGGCAGCCTGAAGGTAGCCGATTTGCATGCCCGAAACGTGAAAGTCTCTCTGGAGGGAGTAGGCAGTGGAGAACTGACAGTGGATTGTGACCGGCTGGATGCCAGTGTGGAAGGTGTCGGCAGTCTCACCCTGAGCGGAAAAGCCCGGTCGGCTCATATTTCCAAAGACGGTATCGGCAGTGTTTCTACCCGTCGGTTGAAAGTCGGTGAATAAAACTTTGCCATCACATAATAAACACGTAACAACTTATGAACACACTTTTCAGAAATTTTTCGCATACCTTCCGGCGTTTCTTTACGGCCAGCGTATTGAATCTGCTGGGATTGAGTATCGCGTTTGCCGCCTGCTTCGTCATCCTGACACAGGTGGACTACGACTATAACTACAACAAAGCCTATCCGGCACACGACCGTATTTATCGGGTGGAAGTGAATGCCGGCGGAGATTACGGTTGGGCAATCTGGCTGGCCCGTCCCTTCTGTGAACTGGTAGGAGCTTCTTCTCCCCATATACAGGCCATTTCAGTGACTTCTTTGTCAAATTATTCCTCTGATTTTGAGGTAGACGAACACATCTACTCAGAACCTAGGTTTATCGGATTTGGGGATTACCTGGAGGTATTCCAGCCTACCATGGTATGCGGCACGACCGCTTCCCTGAATGAACCCGGCCAGGCCCTGATTTCAGCATCCATGGCCCGTCGTTTTTTCGGTACTACGGATGTCATTGGCAAGAGCATTTACATAGACCGTAAATCCCGTAATCAGCCGTTGGTGGTAGGAGGGGTTTATCAGGATATGCCGGAGAATTCCCAGTTGGGTAACTGTGTGTTCTCTTCTTTCCGTTCGGATTTGAACAAAGATTCCTGGACTAACTGGAATTATGCCTTGTATATACGGATTGACAGTCCGGCTTCATTGGCCGATGTGGAGCGGTCGGTCATCGAAAGCTGCAAGCTGAATATTCCAAGAGAACTGATTAGCGGAGAGGGAGAGGAAGACTGGGAGAATTTCATTCATTTTACGCCGCTGGACGAGGTACACTATTCTACAGTGGGTAACAAGGCGGCTACCAGTAAGGCCGCCGTGTACCTGCTGCTGTGTGTATCGGTTTTGATTCTGCTGACGGCGGCAGTCAACTACATGAACTTCTCGCTGGCAGAAACTCCCATGCGGTTACGTTCCATCAATACCCAGAAGGTGTTGGGCGCTTCCACTTGCTCTTTGCGGGTGTATCTGCTGTTGGAATCCGTATGGGTTTGTGTGTGTGGCTTCCTGTTGTCCTTGCTCTGGCTCTATCTGTTGAAAGGCACCTCTTTGAGTACCTTGGTGGCATCCGACCTTTCTCTGATGTCCCATCCGGGTCTGGTGATGGCTTTGGGTGGAATAGCCGTGTGCATGGGCTTGCTGGCCGGAGCCTATCCTTCTTACTACGTCACTTCTTTCCCGCCGGCATTGGTGTTGAAAGGTTCGTTCGGCCTTTCTCCGAAGGGCAAGATGCTGCGTACATTCTTGGTCTGCTTCCAGTTCTTCGTCTCTTTCATGCTGATTATCTCCGTGGGCATCATGTACCTGCAGAGCCGTTATATTCAGCAGAGCGACTATGGCTACGACAAGGAGGTCGTATTGGTGGGAGAGATTCCGGGTGAGTATCTCAATCGCCGGGAAGCGATTGTCAGTGAATTGTCCGGAATTTCGGGCATAGAAGGCATTTCGATTTCCCAGTTCGTGTTAAGTTCAGCCGATAACTACATGTCGTGGGGAAGAGGAGAAGGAGAGCATCACATACAGATGGCTTGTTTCCCGGTAGATTACCGCTACTTGTCGGTGATGGGCATTAAGATTACCGAAGGTCGTAATTTCAAGTCGGGCGACGGGGATGTGTATATCTTCAATGAGGCAGCCCGGAAGAAATATTCTTGGATGAAGGTGGACGAACCCGCTACTCACGGTGATTATTCGGTGGTTGGATTCTGTGAGAACATCCGTTTTAGCAGCTTCCGTAACAATGATGCCGTGGAGCCGATGGCCTTCTTCATTTACGGGAAAGATTATGCGGCCTGGGATGCGAACAGCATCTTGAACATTCGGGTGGCTTCGGGAGTAGACAAGGTGGACATGATTCACCGCTTGACAGAGGCCGCAGAAAAGATAGCTCCGGGGCGTGACTTCAAGTTCCGTTTCATGGATGAGGTGATTGACCAGAACTATCGTCGGGAACTGCGTTTCACCCGTCAGATTCTGTTGTTCTCCTTGATTGCCATTGTGCTCAGCATGATTGGTGTATTTGGTCTGACCTTATTTGAAAGCGAATACCGCCGGAAGGAGATTGGTATCCGGAAAATCATGGGAAGTTCCACTGGCGAAATCCTTTACATGTTCACCAAACGTTATTTCGTCATGCTGGTGGCCTGCTTCGTGCTGGCAGCTCCCTTCGGCTGGTGGATTGGTCACGACTGGTTGGAAAGCTTCTCCGACAAGACGCCCATCCGTGCCTGGGTATTTGTAGCTTCTTTCCTGTTGGTCAGCCTCATTACGGTGCTGACCGTGACATTCCAATGCTGGAAGAATGCCAATGAGAACCCCGTGCGGAGTATCAAGACCGAATGACAACTTCAAACCCTAAAATACGATGAAAGGACTGAAAACCTATTTTACTTATCTCCAGCGCAACAAACTGTTCACGTTGGTCAATGTGGCGGGACTGGGCATCTCCCTGATGTTCGTGCTGCTCATTGCCAACATGGTCGTGCGGCAGGTCACTGTGGGTGACGATATAAAGGATATCAATCACATTTACGTCTTGTCGAACGAGAGCTATTTCGCCGGAAATTACTTGGTGGGCGAACGCTTGGCCAGCCGCTATCCGGAAATGGCCGACTGGTGTGCCGTCAACTCCGAAGCCTACAAGTCGGGGACCTACGCGACGGTCGACGACCGGAAAACCAGTCTGGAGATTTATTGTGTGAAGGAAAATTTCTTCCGTTTCTTTGGCTATCCCTTGTTGTCGGGAAATCCGGACCAGGCGCTGGTCGATGCACACAGCATCGTACTGACTGAATCGGGGGCCCGCAAGCTGTTTGGAGAGGAACCAGCGGAAGGGAAGAGGATTCATTTGTCGAACGATAGAAAAGGCGTGTACACGGTGACGGGTGTCATGAAGGATTTCAACAACTCGCTGATTCCCGATGGGGTGGAAGCCATTTTACCTTTTGAATATGTGGATTTTGTGAACTGGGGAAGCAGCAAAAACAACCCGGACATGAACAATGTGGGAGGAACTGCCATCCTGGTACGTTTTCCGCAGGGAACAGACCCAAACCGGAAGAATGCCGACATGCGCTCTTTCTTTGCTACGTTTTTCTGGCCTTATCAGCACGACGTGTTTCACGAGGCCTTCTGGACCTCGTTGAAAGATGTGCATTTTGCTTCCATTCCCAGTCCGCAGTTCCAGCAATATAACCTGACGCGTGTGTGGATTTTTCTGGCAGCAGGTAGCTTGATTCTGCTGATGGCGGTGTTCAACTATGTCAGCATGTGCGTGGCACAGGTGAGCTATCGGGCCAAGGAGATGGCTACCCGCCGACTGTTGGGTTCTTCGGAGCGCAGCATCTTCTGGCGTTTGATGGGCGAATCGGCCCTGTTTACGGTGGGCGCTTTCCTGCTGGCCTTGGTGCTGGCCAAATTGGTGGAGCCGACCGCAAGCGACGTGTTGCAGACCCGGCTGGACCTCTTTGGCGATATGGGGTGGATGACCGTACTGGTTTACCTGGTGGGGATTGCCCTGCTTTCGCTGGTAGCCGGACTGGTTCCTGCCGTCCTGCTTTCTCACTATCATCCGTTGGATGTGGTGAAAGGTACTTTCCGACGGAAGACCAAAGCCGTGTATCTCCGGATTTTGTATGTGGTGCAGAGCGGACTTACCGTGGCCATGCTGACGTGCGCCCTCTACTTGTCCGTGCAGATTTACCGTATCTTGCATGAACCGATGGGCTATACCTACGGTCATGTGCTCGATTATCCGGCGTTGGTGGCTGGTTCCAGAGAGAAGATTCGTCTTTTCCGCGATGAGGCCCGGAAGAAACCTTTTGTGAAGAAGGTCTGTCTGACACAAGGGGTACCTTTGAACGGAGGCAACAACAACACGATGCAGATGTACGATGCGCACAACCGACAGAAGAGCATCAGTTTTCAGGTATTCCGTACGGATTCCGCCTTCTTGGATATCTTCCATATCCGTTTGCTGGACGACCGGAAACTGTCGCAAGCTAAGATGTATTTCTCTGAAAGTACATTCGATTCCCTGCAACTGGCCTATGACCGTACTCCTGCCTTGCACGATATTGACGCTCGCTCGTACATGGTAGGCGGACGATATGCCGACTTCAAGTTCCGGTCTGTACTCGACCCGCAGTCGCCCACCTTCCTTTTGGTGGAACATCCTGACAGCCTGGGTGCCTGGAATGTGTTGGTCGAGACCATCGACGGCGATTTGCCGGCCTATAAGAAAGAACTCGACGCCTTGTATTCAGAAATCATTGACGGGGCACCTTTTGAGTCGAAGTGGTATGGCGATGAGATGCATGAGAAATACCAGGATTTGTTGCACCTGCGTACCCTCATCGTGGCCTTCACCTGTGCCGCCTTGTTGATATCCCTGCTGGGACTGACGGCCATGAGCATTTATTTCATCAGCCAGCGCAAACGCGACATCGCTATTCGGAAAGTATTCGGTTCCAGTGCAGGCATGGAACGGGCACGATTGCTTCGTTTCTCCCTGTTGTCGTTGCTGGTAGGAGTGGTATGTGCGGTTCCCCTTTCCTGGTTTGGTGTGCAACAGATTGACCACATCCTGCACTATTCGCCGACGACGATGTGGGGTGTGTTTGGAGTTGCCTTCCTACTGGTAGCCCTGATATCCTTGGGTTCCGTGTGTCTCATCAGCTGGAAAGCCGTCCGGGAAAATCCGGTGAACAACATCAAGACCGAATGATATTTCAATGTGTGTAAGTCTATAACCCATCGGGGCTTCCGGTTGCTGCCGGAAGCCCCGATTTATTTTCTTAGAGCCGTGCCCCGACTCTGGCCCAGTTGACCAGTCCCCAGAAGGCTTCAATGTAGCCCGCCCGTCGGTTACGGTAGTCAATGTAATAGGCATGTTCCCATACATCGATGACCAGCAACGGTTTCAGCCCCTTTTTGAGTGGATTCCCAGCATTCGGTTCACTGACGATGGACAAGTGTCCGTCTTTGTCATTTGCCAGCCAGGTCCATCCGGAGCCGAACAGTGTGGTAGCCGCCTGTGTGAACTTTTCCTTGAAGGCTTCTACTGACCCAAAGTCGCGTGTCAGTGCATCGGCCAGCGGTTGAGGCATCTCCGGCTGATGCGGAGTCAGTGTGTCGAAGAAAAACGTGTGGTTCCAGGTCTGGGCTGCGTTGTTGAACATCGGCCCTTCTGCCTCCAGCACGATTTGTTGCAGGCTTTTTTCTTCAAACGGTGTGCCGGCAATCAGTTTGTTGAGATTGTCAATGTACGTTTGCAAATGCTTTCCGTAGTGATACTCCAAAGTTTCTTTACTCATTTTCGGAGCCAGCTCATCCAGTTGGTACGGAAGTGCAGGAAGTGAATGTTTCATATCTTTCTTGATTTAAAGGTGGATAATTTATTTGCTTCTAAATTACAATAAAAAACGGGATTTTACTAGAAAAAGTTCTACTATTATCCCACTTTTTTAGGAGAAATCGTAATTTCGCAAACAGATTAGGTTGATTTCTATTATATTTTTAGGTTAAAATTACTATGTGTGGAATTGTAGGTTATATCGGGAGGCGGAAAGCCTGGCCGATATTGGTGGAAGGCCTGAAGCGTCTGGAGTATCGTGGATACGACAGTGCCGGAGTGGCCTTGATGAGCGATACTCATCAGTTGAATGTGTATAAGTCCGTGGGAAAAGTGGCCGATTTGGAGCGGACGGCTGAGGGGCAGGACGTGTCCGGTTGCGTGGGAATCGCCCATACGCGATGGGCCACTCACGGTGAGCCCTGTACGGTGAATGCCCATCCGCATTGCAGCCAGAACGGTGATTTGGCGTTGGTGCACAACGGGATTATCGAAAACTATTCCGTGCTGAAAGAAAAATTGCAGTCCAAAGGCTGTACTTTCAAGAGCAGTACCGATACTGAAGTGTTGGTGCAGTTGATTGGCTATATCCAGCAGCAGGGTAATCTGGATTTGTTGACTGCCGTGCAGTTGGCTTTGCGTGAAGTTATCGGTGCATACGCCATTGCCGTGGTCGACCGCAAGCATCCCGACGAGATTATTGCTGCCCGCAAGAGCAGTCCCTTGGTGGTCGGAGTGGGAAAGGATGAATTTTTTCTGGCTTCTGATGCTACTCCCATGGTAGCCTATACCGATCAGGTAGTGTATCTTTCTGACGGAGAAATTGCTGTGTTGCGGGCGGATGCACCTTTGAAGGTTGTCGACTTGCACAATGTGGAATGTCCGCACGAGGCGCAAACTGTAGCTCTGAACATCGGACAGTTGGAAAAAGGAGGTTTCCCTCATTTCATGCTGAAAGAGATTTTCGACCAGCCCGACTATATCAGCGATTGCATGCGTGGGCGGATAAACACGGATACTTGCACGGTGACGCTTTCTGCCGTTACGAATCATCGGGAACGCTTGCTTCGGGCCAGCCGTTTTATCATCGTGGCTTGTGGCACTTCCTGGCATGCCGGACTTATCGGCAAACAATTGATTGAAAGCTTCTGCCGTATTCCAGTGGAAGTGGAATACGCTTCCGAATTCCGTTACCGCAATCCGGTCATCCATCCCGATGACGTGGTGATTGCCATCTCTCAGAGCGGGGAGACCGCCGATACGCTGGCGGCTATCGAACTGGCCAAGTCGCAGGGTGCTTTTATTTATGGCATCTGTAACGTGGTAGGTTCCTCCATTGCGCGTGCCACGGATACCGGTTCTTATATTCATGTGGGTCCTGAAATCGGTGTGGCTTCCACCAAAGCCTTTACCGGACAGGTGGTGGTACTCATCTTGTTGGCTCTGGCTTTAGGTCGTGAAAAAGGTACGCTTCCAGAAACTGAATATCATCGGGTAGTGAAGGAGCTGTCGGCTATTCCTGAAAAAATACGGACAGTGCTGAAGCAGAACCCTTTCATTGCTGACTTTTCGAAGATGTTTACGTATGCCCGTAATTTCATTTATCTGGGCCGGGGCTATGCTTTTCCTGTGGCTTTGGAAGGTGCCCTGAAGCTGAAGGAAATTTCCTATATACATGCCGAAGGTTACCCCGCAGCCGAGATGAAGCACGGTCCCATTGCTCTGATTGATGCCGAGATGCCCGTGGTCATTGTAGCTACCCAATCGGCCTTGTATGAAAAAGTATTGAGCAACATTCAGGAAATCAAGGCCCGCAAGGGTAGAGTGGTGGCCGTTGTAACCGAGGGGGATACGGTTATCCGTAATCTGGCCGATTACAGTATAGAGTTGCCTGCTACGCTGGAATGTCTGGATCCGCTCATCACTTCCATTCCCTTGCAGCTGCTGGCCTATCACATTGCCGTGTGTCGTGGAATGGATGTCGACCAGCCTCGAAACCTGGCCAAATCGGTTACGGTGGAATAATTACATCTATTTTCTTGAAAATCTTTATGTTAAAGGAAAAATGCGGTAGAAAATCCTCTGTCCCACACTGTGAAATACAAAAACCACAGTGTGGGATACATATTTCACACTGTGGGATACAAATCCCAAACTGTGGGACAGAGAATTATTTGTGGAGTTTGGAAGAATATATAAAGGGAAAAGGAGGAATAAGTAGGGTCGAATGGTTGAACTTTTACCTGCATTATTTTTATGAAAGATTTCCTCTTTTCATGTAAAGATGTAAATTTGCACATCTTATTTCTTGGAAAAATACATAAGCGAGGAAGAAAATGCAGGAAGATGAATTGATATTGGCTGTAAAATCCGGTTCGGAGCGTGCTTATAAGCAACTTTATGAGCTGTGGGTATCCAGACTATATCGGTTTGTGTTTCAGTACCTCAAATCGGAAGAAGCGACTGACGATGTGGTGCAGGAAACTTTTCTTCGTATCTGGACTAATCGGGAACACCTGAATTCCGATCTGTCTTTCAAATCCTATCTCTTTACCATAGCCTATCATTTTCTGCTGAAAGAATTGAGAAGACAGATTCACAATCCATCGATGGAAGAATATGTGGAATACCGGGACAAACTGGCTTCTTCGGCTAATGAGATTCCTGATGAACTGGACTATGACCGTTTCGTAAAGGCTTTGGAAAAAGCCAAACAGCATCTTTCGCCCCGTCAGCGGGAAATTTTTGAACTTAACAAAGAATACGGTATGTCGGTCGCCGAGATTTCCGGAAAACTCTCCGTCACAGAGCAGGTGGTACGTAACCAGTTGTCAGCTGCCCTGAAGATACTTCGTACGGAATTACGTCAATACTATCCTTTATTGCTCTTGTTTTTGGCGTAAAAAATCATTTTATGCTTTAAAACATGGAATTTGGTATGTTATAAATCTGTCCTTATCGGATATTACCCATAAACCAACGAAAAAAGTTTATGAGTGCACCAATAAACGATAAGGTATCAGGATTGTTACACAAGTTCCGTTCCGGTGACATCACGCCGGCGGAATTTCAGGATTTGCGAACCCGCATGGATGCTATATCCGATGTGGAATTGAAACATTTTCTGGAGGCAGAGTGGGAAGAGTTTGAAGACCATTCTCCTTTGTCGGAAGAAAAAATGAAAACGCTCTATGAAGGATTGCACATTCGTTCGGAAGAAGTGAAACCTCGTTTCACACTGAAACGCTATTGGATGCAGGTTGCCGCTTCGCTGTTGCTGCTCATTGCCGGAAGCTTGACGGTATTGACTTTTATACAGCGGAACGAAATCAAAGCGTTGGCAGAACAGAATGTGGTGATACGTTCAGGCGACTATGGCAAGTCGCTCGTCACCCTTCCCGATGGAACCATCGTGCATCTGAATGCCAAATCTTCTTTGACCTATAGTCAGGATTTTGGGCGGAATGACCGTAAGGTAGCATTGAATGGAGAGGGATTTTTTGAGGTAAAGAAGGATACGGAAAAGAAGTTTACAGTAGGTACAGGTTATATGGACATTACCGTATTGGGTACTAAATTCAATGTGTATGCATACGAGACAAAAGACATTGTGGAGATGTCGCTCGTAGAAGGTAGTGTGGATGTAACCACTTCATGCCCTCCTTATCAGAGCATACGTGTGAAGCCTAATGAAAAAGTGGTGTATGACAAGCGTACGGGAAACTTGCTGCATGAGCGGACAAGTAACAAGATGGAAACAGCTTGGATGAACAAAGAACTGGTGTTCCGGAGTGAACGGTTGGAAGATGTATTCCGTTGTTTGTCCCGAAAGTTTGCGGTCACCTTCTCCGTGGATAATGAGGCTTTGTTGAATGATGTGTATACGGGTACGTTTGACGATGAAAATATAGAAAGCATCATGCGTGTGTTGAAATACCATTATAAGTTCAAGTACACAAATGAAGACGGAGTGATTTCTATTCAAACTCTAAAATAGTTATTAACCTTTAAACCTGAAATGTATGAAGACATGAAACGGAAAACAAAGGCCCCGGATAATCGGCAAATTATCCAGGGCGTGAAAAAGGCTTAGTCCTGAATTAAAACTATGGTGGAACATAGTAAGAAACTAAAACCTTAATTTGTTATGAATTTATGAAAACCGCAAAACAATCAATTGATTTAGAGTACAAAGGTACTAAAAAACGCTTGAATCTGCGCACTGCTTTGATTTCTTTGTGTATGTTTGCATTTGTTGGCACTTCTGCCCAGACGGGTACGGTGACGGTGAAACTGCGAAATGCTTCTGTCAAGGAATTGTTCAGTGCGATTGAAAAACAAACTTCTTATCGTTTTTCTTACCGGGATGCAGAAATCAAAGGAAAAGGAAATGTGACGATTTCTGTTCAAAATACAGAACTGAAGATTTTATTGGTTAAAGAATTGACAAAATTAAATCTGACATATAAAGTTTCTGGTAATGTGATTATGATTTTGCCATTACAATCTACCGATACTCCCATGGATGTGGATAAAACGATTGCTGGTAGCGTAAAAGATGAGAAGGGAGAGCCGATTATTGGGGCTAATGTGACAGTGAAGGGACGACCTTCTATGGGTACAATTACTGATGTAAACGGAAAATTTACATTGAAGGTTCCTCAAAATGCTACGTTGCAGGTCAGTTATATTGGATTTTCTTCGAGAGAAATTAAAGTGGGAAACCAAAATGATGTGAAAGTCGTATTGTCCGAAGATACGGAGATGTTGGAAGAGGTTGTTGTGATAGGTTATGGAAGTATGGACAAAAAGGAGGTGACTTCAGCTATCAGCCATGTGTCTAATAAGGATTTTCTTAGTATTGGGACTGTAGATCCAGCTTTGCAGATTCAGGGTAAAGTTGCTGGGGTACAGATTGATAATACTGCCGTGGGCGATCCAAATAATATGTCAAGTATTCAGGTACGTGGTATCACATCTATTAGTGCTGGAACAGGACCTTTAGTCGTGATTGATGGAGTCATAGGAGGAAATATTTATAGTGTAAATAGTAATGATATTGAATCTATCGATGTGCTGAAAGATGGAGCAGCTTCTGCAATTTATGGAACTCGTGGAAGCAATGGGGTAATTTTGATTACTACAAAGAAAGGAGCAAGAGATGGGTCTATTCATACATCTTATTCGGGATATGTAGGATGGAATTTTATAGAGAACCGTTTGAAATCGATGAGTGCAGCAGAATACCGGAAATTGCGAGTTCCTCAAGGTGGGACTGATTTTGGGGCGGATACTGATTGGATGGACGAAGTGAGTCGTACAGGTTTCTCACAATCTCATACACTTGCCTTATCTGGGGGTAATATGCGCAATAATTATCGTATTTCCTTGGATTTTAGAAAAGCTCATGGAATCGATTTAAGTTCAGACCGTAAGGAATGGGGGACGCGTATGTCATTCAGTCACACGAGTAAAAATGGCTTATTTAATTTCATTGGTAACATAGCTCCTCGTGTGATTAATAAAAATAATGCGGATTGGGGAGTGTTTGATGTAGCTTTGGCAGCTAATCCTACGGCTCCTGTTTACGACCCAGAAGATCCGACAGGACGTACATTTTATAACTTCAATAGTCAGAACCTTTATACAAATAATTATAATCCAGTTGAGAAACAACTACTGGAGAAAAGTTATGATGAGTCAAAATGGCTTTCTTGGGATATTACAGCTAAATTAAATCTTTTGCCTTTATTAAGCGATAATCTGTCAAGTACACATTCACTGACAACCCAGATAACATTGGCTCAGCAGATAAATGATAATACTTATTATTGGTTTATTCCTTCTACAGCTACCACTGAAATTAATAATGGACGAAAAGGGGAAGCAAGTCAGTCGTATTCAAAGGATTGTCAGGAAAGTTTGGAATGGCTTGTAAATTATGGCTTAAAAACTAATGGACATAATTTAAATTTTATGGGAGGGTATTCTTATCAATATTGGATGTCGAATGGATTGAGTGCAGACAATAAAGATTTCTCTTCAGATGTTTTTCTTTATAATAATTTAGGTAATGGTACGTACAATTTGGAGGAAGGTCGGAATGGAATGTCAAGTTACCGTAATGATTCAAAGCTGATTGCTTTTTTTGGTCGTATCACGTATGACTATCTAAGTCGTTATTTGATGACCTTTTCGTTACGTTATGAGGGTTCCTCCAAATTTGGGAATAATAATAAATGGGGTACTTTCCCTGCTGCCTCGTTAGGATGGCGTATGAGTGAAGAAACATTTATGAAAGATATTGCTTGGATAGATGATTTTAAATTGAGAGGTGATATAGGCGTGACAGGGAATCAGAATTTTGGAAGCTATAATTCGTTGGCTACGTATAAAGGTTTTGGTTATGCCAATTATAACGGAGTGTACTATCAGGTTTGGGGACCAGATAAGAATGTAAACCCAGACCTGAAGTGGGAGAAAGGAATAAACTGGAATGTCGGATTGGATTTTACTTTATTTAATAGAAGGTTGTCAGGAACAGTTAATTACTATCATCGAAAACAGCAAGATTTACTTGGTAATTATACGGTACCTGTTCCCCCTTATTTGTTTTCTACCACCTTTGTGAATGTAGGTACAATGCGCAATACGGGGATAGAGATTGAATTGAATATTAATGCTGTTAAAACAAAAGACTTTTCATATTCTATCGGTTTTGTAGGAGCCACAAATAATAATAAGTTTGTACGTTTTTCAAATGATACATATAATGGGAATCCATATTGGGATACTTGTAATATGCCTTCACCTAATAATCCTGGATATTTACAACGTATCAGTGAAGGAGAACGTATTGGTAATTTTCGAACCTATCGTTATGCTGGAGTAGATGATAAAGGTGATTGGTTGGTATGGAGTAAAGAAAATGAAAAAATACCTATCAGTGAGGCTACCGAAAACGACAAGTGTATCACGGGTAATGGACTACCTAAGTTTACAGCTTCATTGACAAATACTTTTAACTACAAAAATTGGGATATGACGCTTTATTTTCGTGGGGCTTTTGGATTCGATATTTTCAATGTGCATGAAATGTATTATGGACTTCAAAGTTCTAGTAAGATAGCTAACGTGTTGCCAGTTGCGTATGGAGACAATAAATTGATTACTACGGGAGTTAATGTGCTGACGGATTATTTTATAGAGAAAGGGGATTATATGAAGCTGGATGTGATGACGGTTGGTTATACATGGAATATAGATAAAAAGTTTTTGCGTAAGGTACGTTTGTATGCAACGGGGAACAATCTGTTTACAATTACAAGGTATAGTGGAGTGGACCCTTCGGTTTTTGCAACAAATGGTTTGACTCCTGGTACTATTGGTGGTAGTAAGAATTATTATCCATCTACGAGACAAATTTTGTTTGGTGTACAAGTTGATTTTTAGTATTTATAAATTGAGAAACTATGAAACTAAGAAATATATTCTATGGTATAAGCAGTGTTTTACTGATTGTGGGAGCTTCTGCATGTACAGATTTGACAGAAACAGTGTATGATAAAATTGTTTCGGATAATTATTATCAAAATAAAGAAGATGTGGTGCGAGCTTTTCTGCGTCCTTTCGAACATGGATATTGGTCTGTCCTTTCTACTTATCGTTTACAGGAAATTACGGCTGACCAAATGGGTACATGGGAACGTGATGGTTGGTGGTATGATGGTGGACAATGGGAACGGCTTCATAAGCATACTTGGGGGCTTGAGGGAGGCGATGCGGATGTTATTGCCAACGCATGGGAAGTGCAATTTCAAGGTATTGGACAATGTAATTCCGTGTTGGAGGATTTTGCCAGACTGAATCGTGAACAGCTTGGTGTGAATGAACAGGAATTAAACTCCATGTATGCCCAAATTCGAACATTGAGAGCCTGGTTTTACCTACGGGCATTTGATTTGTTTCGGAATCTTCCAAGAGTGGTTAGTTTTAATGATCCGTCGCAAAATACTTCTTATCAGGTATCGCCAGAGGAAACATTTGCCTTTATAGAAAGTGAATTATTGGATGTGATTGACAAATTACCGATAAAAGAAGGTAATAACGGAAACGGAAACTTGCAAGGACAATGGAATAAAGCTTCTGCTGCAGCTTTATTGGTTCGTCTATATTTGAACGCAGAAAAATGGATTGGAATACCTAAATATGAAGATTGTGCAAGTTATGCGCAGAAAATTATAAACGGAGAATACGGTAATTATTCATTAGCTGAGCAATGGTATGAGCCATTTGATTGGGATAATGAATTTTCCAATGAAGTGCTATATGCTTTTACTGCGGGATTTGGTTACAGTCATTGGCATTGGGATGGTGATATGTATTGGTGGGGATTTCCTGTAAATGCGAAATATTATTTTGGCTTCTTGGAGTGGGGGGATTGTAACCCTGCCCGTGCGGTTCAACCTAGTTTGGATGTAGATGGAAATTTATATGAATTTGAACTTGGTAAAACTATTCATAACTTTAAAATGTATCCGGAAGATTATCGTTTGAAAAAATATGTAAACTTAGAAGGAGAAAGTAAACGAGAGGGAATGTTTTTATATGGTTATTTGCCTTATACGAACAGTAGTGGCAAAGTGGAGTATGTCACTTCTCCTGTTGGTGGTTATCGTTTATATATTCGAGACCAAGTAGGGCGATTTGAAGATGCACTACCAAGTGAAACGATTGAAGATAAGGAGTCTAATTGTGCACATGGTGATATGAACTCTGGATGGTGTGTGGTAAAGTATCCGGTTTATCGAGATGGCGATCCAGGAGCTATGGAATCTGACTATGTAGAGATTCGTTTGTCGGAGATATATTATTCACTTGCGGAATGTTATTTTCGTGCAGGAAATGTGGCTGAAGCTGGAAAACTATTAAATGCTGTCCGTAAACGTAACTATCCGCAAACTAGATGGCAGGAATATTTGTATGAACCGGAAGGGATTGTTGCATTGACTGAAGCTGAGCTTCTATCTGAATGGGGAAGAGAGTTTTTGAACGAGGGTAGACGGCGCACAGATCTTTGTCGATGGAATAAATATAGCTCAGGGACATGGTGGGATAAAGAACCTGATTTGGATGACCATACAGATATTTTTATATTCCCGTATAGAATATTAGGGGCAAATCCAGAATTAAAACAAAATCCAGGTTATCCGGATAGAAAGTAATTATTTATGTTCTATGGAAAGGAGCTGATTTCATTTAGCGCTGAATAAAGTATTGTAGCGGAACAGCTCCCTTCTTTATATATTTAAGATGTTTGATTTTTTATGATGAGGTTTATTTGTACATTTACTATTTTGTTCTCTTTTTGGTTTGAAATAAGAGCTCAATATAAAAATTTTTTTTATGAAGAGGGGAAAAAAATTGTAGTAAATCTGACAGATGGAAAGTTGTATTTCTATCCATTGACAGAGAATACTTTAAGGGTAAAGTTTGTACGCCCTCCTTTTAATGATTCATTACCTGAATGGATTTATACTACTCACGAAAAATCTGTGGTATATCATGTTGAGAAAGAAAAGGATACTTTATCTATTCTTTTATCAGGAATCAGTGCCAAGATAAATCTAAAGAATGGTTTGGTAACATTCTTTTCTCCTGAAGGAAAGGTAATACTGCAAGAACGTGGAAGACAGCTTACTCCTTCGATGGTACAGAATGTGAATACATATTGTGCTTTGCAGAGATTTTATTCTTCAGAAGAAGAACATCAGTTTGGACTTGGCCAGTTTCAGGACGGTTATTTAAATGTGAAAGGTTTGTCACGTAGGTTAACTCAAGTGAATACACAAATAGCTGTGCCCATGCTGATTTCAGATAAAGGGTATGGAGTGTTATGGAATAACTATGGTTTGACAGATTTTAATCCAGCAAATGACACTTTAAGGCTTGTTCCCATAAAAGGAGGAGGAAAGATTGAGGAAGTAGAAATTACTTCTACAGAAGGAGGGAAAAAAGAAATTCGTGAGAATTATGTTTTTGCATCAAAATTGAATGTGCCTGTTTCTGGACGTTATTCGATAATGCTTGATGTGGGACAGAATATGGCAAGAAAGTATCATTTGCGTATTGGAAATAAAACTATATTTGACATGTCCAATACATGGCTTCCTCCTACTACATCAGCTATTGTTGAGTTAGAAGCTGGTGTGTATGATGTTGTTGCTAATTTGGAGAAAAATGATTCTCCTAAAGTCTTTTTCAAAATGGTTGATGAAGAGACTGTTTTTCGTTCTCCTGTGGCTGAATGTGTAGATTATACAGTTTTTTGTGGCGATGTGGATAAAATTATAGATTCTTATAGAAATGTAACGGGAAGTGTACCGATGTTGCCAGATTGGGCATTGGGTTATATTCATTGTCGGGAACGTTTCCATAGTCAGGAAGAACTTTTAGAAACGGCAAAAAAATTTCGTTCATCTAAATTGCCTGTGGATGTAATTGTACAGGATTGGCAATATTGGGGACAATATGGATGGAATGCCATGAAGTTTGATGAAAGATATTATCCAGCTCCTGGGCAGATGGTAAATAAATTGCATGAAATGAATATGAGGTTAATGATCTCGGTATGGTCTAAAGTTGATCCTTCTTCTCAAGTCGGAGAAGGGATGGAAAAGAATGGTTTTTTTATTCCTGGAACTTCCTGGGTTGATTTCTTTAATCCTGATGCAGCAAAGTATTATTGGAAGAATTTTAGTAGCAGACTTTTAAAATATGGAATAGATGCTTGGTGGCAGGATGCTACAGAACCTGAAAATGATGATTTAGTGGGTAGAATGGTGGCTGATAAGAAAATTCCTGGTGAAGTGTTTCGGAATGCTTATCCGTTGTTAGTTAATAAAACTGTGTATGAAGGATTACGGCGAGATGCACCAAATAAAAGGGTTATGATTTTAACGCGGAGTGCATTTCCTGGAATGCAACGTTATGCTACAGCAACGTGGTCAGGAGATGTGGGGTATGATTGGAATACTCTAAGGCGACAGATTGTGGGAGGACTTGGAATGGTTATCTCAGGTCAACCTTGGTGGACATACGATGCTGGAGGTTTTTTTCGTCCTAAGAATCAATACACAGATTCTATTTATCAAGAATGTTTGATGCGCTGGATACAAACTGCTGTTTTTTTACCTTTAATGCGTGTACATGGATATGACACAAACACGGAATTTTGGAATTATGGTCCTAATTTAACTTCGCTTGCTCGTCAAGCTCTTGCTATTCGCTATCGTTTAGTTCCTTATATCTATTCAGAAAGTGCAAAGGTAAGTTTTAGCAATGGAACTTTAATGCGTCCTTTAGTCATGGATTTTGTGAATGATACGGTGGCTGTTTCTCAAAAATACCAATATATGTTTGGTCCGTCTTTGCTTGTAGCTCCCATTGTTGAAAGTAATGTGAAAAATTGGAAAGTGTATTTCCCTGCTGTTAAAGGTGGATGGTATAACTTTTGGAATAATATCTATGTGAATAATCATGGATGGAAAATAGTTCCTGCTCGAATGGATTGTATACCAGTGTTTGTGAAAGCAGGAGGAATTTTACCTTTAGCAGAAGGAAATCCTCAGACAGTAAAGGAGGCACGTTCTGGAAATCTGATTATTAAGATTTTTGCAGGAGCAGACGGAGCTTATACATTATATGAAGATGAAGGAACAAACTATAATTATGAGAAGGGGCAATATGCAAGTATTAATTTAAGTTGGGATGATCAAAAGAATGAGTTGACTATCGGGAAACGAGTCGGATACTTTCCTAATATTAAGTTGAGACGTAATTTTCATTTAATAAGGATTTCTAAAACTTCATATAAAGAACAAGATATTTGTTACACAGGTGATAAGGTCGTTATAAAATTTAAAGATTAGTCATTTATCTCCCCCCAGTAGTATGAACTCTACTATTGGGGGGAAATTTTTATGGTGTGTATCAAATTAAATATTTGTATGGTTATTACGAGAAACAGCTTTTCTTCTTTTTCCTGACTGAAAAATCAAAGTAAATTCTTATTTTTGTACATAAACGAGTAAACAACTATAGTATGAGCAGACTTTATCCGATTGGTATTCAGAGTTTTGAAAAAATCCGTGAAGGAGGATATGTTTATGTGGACAAGACCGCATGGATTTATCGGTTGGTAACGGGAGGAAACTATTATTTTCTGAGCCGTCCGCGCCGTTTTGGGAAGAGTCTGCTGGTTTCTACTTTGGAAGCCTATTTTCAAGGGAAGAAGGACCTGTTCAAAGGACTTTCTATCGGGCGATTGGAGCAGCAATGGGTGAAATATCCCGTGTTTCATCTGGATTTGAATGCCCAGAAATATGAATCTGCACGAGATTTGGCGAATATGCTGAATGTGGCTCTTACCCGGTGGGAAAAATTGTATGGAAAGGAGATTTCGGAAACTTCATCCTCTTTGCGTTTTCAGGGCGTGATACGCCGTGCTTCGGAGTCGACAGGATGCAAGGTGGTTATCTTGGTGGATGAATATGACAAGCCTTTGTTGCAAACGATAGGGAACGAGGTACTTCAGACTGAATATAGAAATACCTTAAAGGCTTTTTATGGAGTATTGAAAAGTTGTGACCAGTACATTCAATTCGCATTGCTTACAGGGGTGACTAAATTTAATAAAGTAAGCGTGTTCAGCGACCTGAATAATCTGAGGGATATTTCCATGCTGCGTGAATATGAAAATATCTGCGGTATTTCGGAGGAGGAACTTCATCGAGATTTTGTGCCGGATGTAGAGGCTTTGGCAGAAGCCGGAGGAGCACAGTTGGAAGATACTTACAAGAGGTTGAAGGAATGGTATGACGGGTACCATTTTACCCCCAATGGAGTGGATATTTATAATCCCTTTAGTTTACTTAATACATTTGCTAACAGAGATTTCGGAAGTTACTGGTTTGAAACGGGTACACCGACTTTTTTGGTCGAACTGTTAAAGGAAAGCCGATATGATTTGCAGCGTCTGACGAGTGAAGTAGCGATGGCTGATTCCCTGCAAGGAATAAACTCAATGAGCAATAATCCAATTCCTTATTTGTATCAAAGTGGGTACCTGACTATAAAAGGGTATAATCAAGAATTTCAAGTATATGAATTGGGATTCCCGAATAGGGAAGTGGAAGAGGGCTTTACCAAGTTTCTGCTTCCTTGTTACGCACATTTGGATTCAGGGAATACGGCTTTTGAGTTGATGAGTTTTGTGAAAGAGGTACGTGAGGGGAATATTGAGGGCTTCATGCATCGCTTGCAGAGTTTCTTTGCAGATATTCCCTATGAAATGACACGTGATTTGGAACTGCATTATCAAAATGTACTTTTTATTGTATTTAAATTGTTGGGTTTTTATACACAAGTGGAATATCATACTTCGCAGGGACGCATTGATTTGGTGTTGAAGACTGACCACTATATTTATGTCATGGAATTTAAATTGGAAGGTACGGCTGAGGAGGCTATTCGTCAGATTGAAGAAAAGAATTATGCCCTTCCATTTGCATCTGATTCGCGTAAACTGTATAAGATTGGGGTAAATTTCAGTAATCAGACTCGAGGAATTGAAGCCTGGAAAACCGTAAGTAATTCATAATTAGTGGTTGATAAGTAAGAAGAAAGCTGGATTTTTCTTTCTCGTACAGATATTTTCCTTATCTTCAAGGGCAAAATCGCACGCTATGAATGACGAAACTTATCAACTTATGCTCTATGCCATGTCTGCTTTGGCAGTAGTAGTCTTTGTGTCACTTTATTTTGTGAAAGCCGGTTACGGCATGTTTCGTACCCGCTCATGGGGATGGTCTGTTCCCAACAAAGTTGGCTGGGTATGTATGGAGGCTCCGGCATTTCTGGTAATGGGGATAGGAGCTTGGAAAGGAGGAGTCAGCTTATATACGCCGCAAGCTGTGTTTGTGGCCTTGTTCATGTTACATTATTTTCAACGTTCGTTTGTCTTCCCGTTGCTGATGAAAGGAAAGAGCCAGATGCCATTGGCTATCATGGCGATGGGGATACTTTTCAATGTCATCAATGCTACATTGTTGGCAGCCAGCTTTTTCAGCTGTGCCTTACCCGGAAAGTATGAACCGGCGACTTACTGGTCGCATCCTTTGCCGTGGCTGGGAATCATCTTATTTGCCATAGGAATGGGCATTAATTGGCAGGCAGACCATGTGATTCGAAACCTGCGTAAGCCGGGAGATACGCGGCATTACCTGCCGGAGAAAGGTTTCTACCGCTATGTGACTTCGGCCAATTATTTCGGGGAACTGGTGGAATGGACGGGTTTCGCTTTGCTGACCGCCTCGCCTGCGGCCTGGGTGTTTGTCTGGTGGACGGCCGCCAATCTGGTACCTCGTGCCGATGCCATTTATAAACGCTACTGTGAGGAGTTCGGCCGACAGGCAGTCGGTAATCGGAAGAGAATTATACCTTATATATATTAGGAAAGGAGGAAAGATGGATTCACTTTTATTTACGCCGGTAACTTTGGGACCGCTGACATTGCGTAACCGTACCATTCGGTCGGCGGCATTCGAAAGCATGTGTCCGGGAAATGTGCCTTCGGAGCAGCTGTTGGACTATCACCGTTCGGTAGCTGCCGGAGGGGTGGGGATGACGACGGTGGCGTATGCCGCCGTGACCCGCAGCGGACTTTCGTTCGACAGGCAGTTGTGGATGAGGCCGGAGATTGTGCCTGGATTGCGCAAGCTGACGGATGCCGTACATGCCGAAGGGGCAGCGGCAAGTATCCAGCTGGGCCATTGCGGTAACATGTCGCACAAAAGCATTTGCGGCTGTCTGCCGGTAGGGGCAAGCAGTGGATTTAATTTGTATTCCCCCACCTTTGTGCGAGGGCTTCGGGCCGATGAATTGCCGGAGATGGCCAAGGCTTACGGGCAGGCGGTGTGTCTGGCACGGGAAGCCGGCTTTGATGCCGTAGAAATTCATGCCGGACATGGCTATCTCATCAGCCAGTTTCTTTCGCTTGCTACCAATCACCGGAAGGATGAGTTCGGAGGTTCGTTGGAGAATCGGATGCGTTTCATGGAAATGGTGATGGAGGAGGTAATGAAAGCAGCGGGAAATGATATGGCGGTGCTGGTCAAGATGAACATGCGCGACGGGTTCCGTGGAGGCATGGAACTGGATGAGTCCTTGCAGGTGGCGCGGAAGTTGCAGGAACTGGGTGCGCATGCACTGGTGCTGAGTGGCGGATTTGTCAGCAAGGCGCCGATGTATGTGATGCGTGGGGAGATGCCTATCCGTACCATGACGTATTACATGACTTGCTGGTGGTTGAAATACGGAGTGCGACTGGTGGGAAAATATATGATTCCTTCCGTTCCTTTCCGTGAGGCGTATTTTCTGGAAGATGCCTTGAAGTTTCGTGAGGCACTGGATATGCCACTGGTGTATGTAGGAGGACTGGTGGCCCGAAAGAAAATAGACGAGGTATTGAATCTTGGGTTTAAGGCGGTGCAGATGGGACGTGCCTTGCTCAATGAACCGGATTTCGTGAACCGTATGCGGCGGGAAGAGGAGGCACGGTGCAACTGCCGTCACAGTAATTATTGCATTGCCCGCATGTACACCTTGGACATGGCTTGTCATCAGCATCTGAAGGAAGAATTGCCTCCCTGTCTGAAGAAAGAAATTGAACGTATTGAAAGTAAGGGATAAGATGGAACGGAAACTGGCAGTAATTACGGGGGCCGACGGGGGAATGGGAACGGAAATCACCCGTGCAGTGGCATTGGCCGGTTATCGGGTAGTGATGGCCTGCTGTAACTTGGAGAAGGCGGAGATGAAGCAAGCACAGTTGATAAAGGATACGGGGAATACGGATATTGAAGTGGAATTTATCGACTTGGCTTCGTTGGCTTCTGTGGCTGCTTTTGCGGAAAAGATTTGCGCTCGTGGAGAGAAACTGACCCTGTTGATGAACAATGCGGGAACGATGGAAACCGGACGGCACTACACGGAAGATGGATTGGAGCGTACGGTGAGCGTGAATTATGTGGGGCCTTATCTGCTGACGCGAAAATTGCTTCCGTTGATGGGAGAGGGAAGCCGGGTGGTGAACATGGTATCGTGTACGTATGCCATCGGTCGGTTGGATTTCCCGGATTTTTTCTACCAGGGCAAGAAAGGAAGTTTCTGGCGGATTCCGGTGTACAGCAATACCAAACTGGCATTGACTTTGTTCACGCTGGAACTGGCCGACCGTGTGAAGGAGAAGGGAATTGTGGTCAATGCAGCCGATCCGGGGATTGTGTCGACTGATATCATCACTATGCATTTATGGTTTGACCCGCTGACGGATGTCTTTTTCCGTCCTTTTATCCGGACACCCCGCCAGGGAGCTGCTACGGCAGTGGGGCTTTTATTGGATGAAGAAGCAGGGAAGCGGACAGGTACATTGAATGCCAGTGGACATCCGGTGCGGCTGTCGAAGAAATATCTTCCTCATGTGCAGCAAAAGGAATTGTGGAACCGCACGGAAGAGATTGTTCGGAGATGGCTGTAGAATGATATAAAAGAAACGGGCCGGCACCTCATGCGGAGGAGTCGGCCCGTTGCGATATAGAGATGTATTGTATTATACCAGATGCGCAATCAGTTCTTCACGGTCGCCGGCTAACAGGTCGATTACCGGAATTTCAATCATGGTGTAGCATCCCGGCTGCTGTTTCATGGAAGCACGGGCTACGCAAACCAGTACCTGGGCAGTCAGGGCCGGATTGTTGATTTTCATGTCGAACTCAAACAGCTGGTTGTGAGTTTTTCCGGATACACCTTTACGTACCAGGTTTACGCCATGGCCTACATCGTTCAGGTCGTCTACACAAGGCACCTGGATGACGTGTGTCTCATCGTTTACAAAATATGGGTCGGTCTTGATGGCTGCTTCTACGGTTTTGAAATCAGCTCCTTCTTCCAGTTCTACATACACCATACGGCGGTGAATGCCTGTACCTACCGGAATAGTCATAGACAAGGCGTCTTTCACTCCTTCGATGGCACGAACGGCTACAGAGTGTCCCATGCTGCGGCCCGGACCGAAATTGGTGTAAGTGATACCTTTCGGAGCGATGGCTTCCAGCAATGTGCGGACTACAGAGTCGCTTCCCGGATCCCATCCGGCAGAGATGATAGAAACGGCGTTGTGTGCCTTGGCTGTTTCGTCCAGTGTGCGGCGCAGGCTGGTAATCTGCGTATGGATGTCAAAACTGTCTACGGTGTTGATGCCTAATGCCAGGATTTCTTTGGCGTAGGCTTCTACGCTGCGGGTCGGGGTAGCTAAAATAGCTACGTCTACGTCCTTCAGTTCGCGGATATCCTTTACTACCGGATAGTCGGCCAGTTCTGCAGGTTTGTTTTCTGCTCCATGGCGACGTACTACACCTGCTACTTCAAAATCGGAAGCTGCTTCAAGGGCTTCCAGGGTAAATTTCCCAATGTTTCCGTAACCCACTACGGCTGCTCTTATTTTCTTCATATTTCTTATATGTTTAGGTTGTTTCGTTGATTGTGTCGCAAAAATACAGAATTAGAATCGTTCCAAACAAGCTGAAAATGGGAGAATTTCCAAAAAAACTCGTGGAACTTACAATTTATAACTTTCTTATCATTATTTTTGTTCTCCATTTTATAAATTGTTAGGAAAACATGATTGAATATATCAAAGGAGAACTTGTGGAGGCTACTCCGGCTTGGGTGGTAGTGGATTGTCACGGATTGGGATATGGCATTAATGTGTCGTTGAATACATTTTCGGCGGTACAGGGTAAGAAAGAAGTAAAACTCTATATTTACGAGGCCATCCGGGAAGATGCATACGTGTTGTACGGGTTTTCCACTCGCCAGGAAAGGGAGTTGTTCTTGCTGCTCATCAGTGTGTCGGGTATTGGAGGAAATACGGCACGTATGATTTTGTCGGCGCTTTCTCCCTCGGAACTGTGCAATGTCATCGGCAGTGGGAACGACAAGTTGCTGAAGACCGTGAAAGGTATCGGACTGAAGACTGCGCAGCGCATCATTGTGGAATTGAAGGATAAGATTGCCGTGACAGGCATCGAGAGTGCGGCTACCGTAAAGTCGGTGGCAATGGCTGCCCATTCGGAAGTATATGAGGAGGCAGTGGCGGCTTTGACCATGTTGGGATTTGCCCAGGCTCCGTCGCAGAAGGTGACTGCCCAGATTCTCAAGGAGGAACCGGAGGCACCGGTGGAAAAGGTAATCAAGCTGGCTTTGAAACGGCTTTAAATCAGAATACTATCGTCTGCCAGTACTTCCTTGGAAGTACTCTAGTACTTTTCCGGCAGTACTGGAATACTTCCAAGGAAGTACTGGAGTCCTGCTTAGGGAGTACTGAAAGGTGGAATTAGTATTCGGTGAAAGGGGTGAGGCAATCTTAAAGAATTTTTCATCTGTTTTGAAGCAATACATTTTTTTTGTTCCTTTGTGAAGTTTATTGATTAAAAAATTAAGTAGCATGACATTTGCAAGCATTGTATGGGATGTGGATCCGGTGCTGGTTCATTTGGGTTCGCTCGAAATCCGTTGGTACGGTTTGATGTGGGGTTTGGGATTTATCCTGGCCTACGAAATAGGTTCCCGTATGTTGAAGAAAGAAGGCTGTCCGGATAATTGGGCCGACAAACTTTTTATGTACTGCATCGTCAGCAGTGTAATAGGAGCCCGTCTGGGACATTGTCTTTTTTACGAGTGGGATTATTATGGAGCGCATCCCATTGAGATTCTGAAAATCTGGAAAGGGGGACTGGCCAGTCATGGGGGCGTTTTTGCTCTGATACTGGCATTGATTTGGTATTCCAAGACCGTCACGAAGAAAAGTGTATGGTGGTTGTTCGACCGTCTGATTCCGGCTGTAGCCGTGGTTTGTATATGCATCCGTTTCGGTAACCTGATGAATTCCGAGATTTTCGGTTTCCCGACCACCTTGCCGTGGGGATTTGAATTTGTGCGTTCACGTGAATGGCAGGAACTGTATAACCAGAACGGAGTGGCACAGGCCTGTCATCCTACCCAGATATATGAGATGCTGTATTGCCTGGTAGCTTTGATTGTTTCCTGGGTGATGTACCACAAGTATCATCTTGGAAAACGGGTAGGGTTGATTACAGGTGTAGCCTTACTGATATTTTTCGGAGCCCGGTTTGGATTGGAATTTATGAAAAATCCGCAGGTGGCCGAAGAAGTGGGGATGACTCTGAACATCGGGCAATGGTTGAGCGTACCTTTGATTCTGTTGGGCATTTATCTGATAGCTACAAGCAAGAAACGGAAAGAAGCGTTTTGATAATCTCTGATAATAAGTGACTTCCTCTTAGGAGGTGAACTTATCGTACGAATGTTTCATCTTTGAACAACTATGTTTCATGTAACATAATTGTTCGAGGATGAAACATTTTTTATATGCCTTTTTGGAGTGGAGGGGTACATTTGCAATGCCGTTTTGAAAACGGTGAGAAACAATCTTATGTTTAACTTAATCTTATGCGTAAATGAAAAGCAATAAACGAGCATTCTTATTTACACTCCTGTTCTCAATGGTGTGTATGGTATTGCAAGCGCAAAGTTTGCAGGTCGAAGGGACTGTAATTTCAAAGTCTGATGGGGAACCGATTATTGGAGCCTCCGTTCTTGAAAAAGGTACAACAAACGGTACGATTACCGATCTTGATGGAAAATTCTCTTTATCAGTAAAACAAGGATCAGAAATTGTTATTTCTTATGTGGGTTTTAAAACTCAAACTTTGAAAGCTGCGGCAGTTTTGCATGTAAACTTGGTGGAAGATACGGAAATGTTGCAGGAAGTAGTGGTTACAGGTTATACCACCCAGCGTAAGGCTGATTTGACCGGTTCTGTGGCTGTGGTTTCTACAGATGCGTTGAAAACTGCTCCAGACCCAGACCCGATGAAAGCTTTGCAAGGAAAAGTGGCTGGTATGACAGTTACGACCAACGGCTCTCCGAGTGGTACGGCTACGGTACGTATTCGCGGTATCGGTTCTTTTAATTCTTCTCAGGATCCGCTTTATGTGATTGATGGTGTGCCTACCAACATGTCTCTGAATTCATTGAATGCCAATGATATTGAGAGTATGCAGGTGTTGAAGGATGCGGCTTCTGCCTCTATCTATGGTTCACGAGCTTCGAACGGTGTAATCATCATTACTACTAAAAAAGGAAAGAAGGCAGACAAGGTGAAAGTCGATTTCTCTGCTAATCTGACTGCTCAGTTTTATTCTTCTCAGTCATTGATGAATGTTTGTAATTCATCGGAATACGCTACAGCCATGGCACAGGCCGCATTGAATGATGGATTGGATCCGGTGGCGTATGCCAGCAACTATGGCCTGAACTTAAATGCAGCTTCAGGTACACCGATTACTGTGTGGAATCCAAGTACCAGCCAGTATGTGAATTATACGGTCAACGGATTGTATGACGGATTCATCAACAGCAAGAAGACGATGCGTTATTCTGATACAGACTGGTTGGATGAAATTTCAAGAGTCGGTTTCTCTCAGAATTATGACCTTTCTCTTTCGCATGCGAATGACAAGCATTCAACGATGTTCTCATTGGGTTACAAGAAGAACAACGGTATCTTGAAGTATACGGATTTCGAAAATATTTCAGCCCGTATGAACTCTTCATACAATGTGAACAAGTATGTGACTATCGGCGAGAACTTCACAGTGACTTATTCAAGTCAGGTGGATTGCGCCCCGATGGAAAACGCGTTGAAGATGGCACCGACTGTACCGGTATATGAAACAGACGGGACCACTTTTGCTGGTCCGGTGGGCGGTATGAGCGACCGTCAGAACCCGATGCGTGAATTGTATCAGAACAAAGACAATCATTTGGACTATTGGCGTCTGTTTGGTAACGGATATGTAGATATCAAGCCTTTCAAAGGTTTTGTTTTCCGTTCCAACTTCGGTATTGATACGTATAATTCAATCATTAACTCAATGACGCACACTTTCCATTCTGATATTGTCAACAATGATATCGCTAAGACTACCTTGTCAAATAAGAATGAAGTGAACTGGACATGGTCGAATACCATTAACTACAATTTCAATGTGGCAAAGAAACATGATTTCAATGTTTTGTTGGGATCTGAATTGTCAAAGCAAAGTTCTATTGATTTCTCAGCTTATTCAGAAGGCTATGCATTGGAAGATGTGGATTATATGTGGCCGAACGCTGCTACGGGCGTCATGAAGAATACAGGTGCGAAAGTAGGTTATCGTCTGGCTTCTTTCTTTGGTAAGATTGACTATAATTTTGATGACTTGGTGCTGGCTTCATTCACTATCCGTCAAGATGGTTCTTCTCGTTTTGGTAAAGGTCACCGTTGGGGTACTTTCCCGGCAGCTACATTGGGTTTGCGTGTGTCTAAATGGATAAAGGCAAGCTGGATGGATGACTGGAAAGTGAGATTGTCTTGGGGACAGACAGGTAACCAGGCAATTGATAACAATGCACAGTTTGGTCTGTATGTCGTGGATTACGGGTTGGACCGTGTGACTTCTACCGCATACGACTTGTATCTTCAGGGTTCAGGTACGTTCCCTTCAGGATATCGTGCTACTCAGCTTGCCAATCCTGATTTGAAATGGGAATCGGCTACGCAGTATAACGTAGGTACCGACTTTACACTTTTGAACGGCAGTTTGTATGGTACAATCGATGGATATGTGAAGAATGTCAGTGATATGTTGATTAATCCGGCTTACTTGGGTGCCATTGGTGAAGGAGGTGCTTCTTGGTTGAATGGTCCTTCTTTGCGCAACTGGGGTATGGAATTCAACGTAGGATACCGTAAGTCACTGGCTTGTGGACTGGGCTTGGATGTCAGTGCCAATATAGACTTCTTCCGTAACAAGGTTACTTATCTGCCGTCGACTACTACTGGAGCTTATGCCCATACTTCTAAAGAAAATTTAGTGGAATCAGGTATGCCTTATGGTTCTTCTGTAGGATATATAGTAGAAGGCTTGTTCCAGAATCAGGCTGAAGTAGACGCTTCCGGACAGGCTAATGCCCGTGTGGGTGGTTTGAAATATGCAGACTTGGATGGAGATGACGTCATTACATCCAATGACCAGGATTGGATTTATAATCCGGTTCCTGCTTTCTCTTATGGTTTGAACATCGCACTGAATTACAAGAATTTCGATTTGACAATGTTCTGGCAGGGCGTTTGCAATCAGGATGTATATAACAACCAGAAAGCACAGACAGACTTCTGGAGTATTGTAGATGCTGGTTCTAACAAAGGAACCCGTTTGCTGGGTGCTTGGAATACCAACAACACAAGTTCTACGATTCCGGCTTTGACGACCAATAACACCGCAGATGAAGGTAGAGCTTCCAGCTACTATGTAGAGAATGGATCGTATATGAAATTGCGTACCCTCCAATTGGGATACACGGTACCTGCTTCTTTCTTGTCTAAGTTTAAGATGTCTAGTGCCAGAATCTACGTGTCAGGTCAAAACCTGCTGACTATCAAGAGCAAGAGTCTGACTTGTCCGGACCCGGAAAACCCGAACTGGAATTACCCGCTTGCAACTTCTGTATCATTTGGTTTACAAATTGGTTTCTAATTTAAAATAATGAATATGATGAAAAAATATATATTGCTGGCAGCTTGCGCACTGGGTTTGTCATTGAGTAGCTGTGAAGATTTTTTGAATTATACTCCGACTGCAGTAGTAGACGAAGATAAGGCCTTCTCTGATCCGGAGAAAATGGTAAATGCGGCTTACGCTATGTTGGGCGACTGTTGGTACACTTATCCGTTCAACTTGTTCCCTTATGGCGACGTGAGTTCGGACGACTGTCTGAAAGGTGGTTCAGGAACTACGGATACAGGTTATCATGCTTTTGATATCTGGACTACATTGACAGCCACCACTCCTGGTGAGATGGATGAATTGTGGTATCGTTTGTATGTAGCTGTTTCCCGTTGCAACCGTGCATTGCTTGCGCTGGAACGTAATGGCGATCAGCTGGGCGAAGATGTGAAAACGCAGCGTGTAGCAGAAATGCGTTTCTTGCGTGGACATTTTTATTTTAAACTGCTGACGGTATTCCGTCAGGTTCCTTGGATTGACGAACAAGTAGTGGAAGATAATTCGTATGAAAAGGTCAGCAATACAGCCTTGAATTACCAGCAGCTGTTCCAGAAAGTCATTGATGATTTCAAGGCAGCTTATGATGTATTGCCGGTGAAAGAACCGGGTGAAGACGGTCGGGCTAACAAAGTAGCGGCTGCCGCTTATCTGGCTAAATGTTATCTGACTTTGGCATGGGGAGACGGATATGAAGCTACTACCGGTGACGGTTATATCAATTCTGAATACATGCAGAAGGTGATAGACTATACGGATGAGGTGGTGTCTTCCGATTACGGATATCTGGAAGATTATGGTGACATCTTCTTGCCTGCTTACAAGAACAGCAAGGAGTCTGTTTTTGCCGTACAATGTTCGGATTACGAAGATGACAATACAACTTACGGACGTGCCAACTGGTCGAATATGCTGAATGGCTGCTGGCAGATGTGGTCTTGCGGATGGGATTTCCACAAACCTTCTCAGAACCTGGTGAACGCCTTCAAGACCAAGAACGGCCTTCCGATGTTTGATGACTATAACAACGAGATTGATTATCCGATTAACGGTCAGCCTACCAGTCAGAAATGGGATCCGCGCTTGTTCCACACTGTAGGTATGCCGACCTTCCCTTACAAGTATGAAGCTGAATATACGATGACTACTGCCAATTCACGTACGCCGAATACTTATGGATACTATACTTCTCTGAAAGAAGTTCCTCAACGCTCTGAAGGTGAGACCTACAACGGTTCATGGCAGGCCTTTGCGATGAATGATTATGTATTCCGCTATACGGACGTGATGCTGATGCGTGCGGAAGCGCTGATTGAGTTGAACAGACTGAGCGAAGCAGAGGACATTGTGAATGATATCCGTAATCGTGCAAAGCAGTCAGTAGCCAAACATATTAGCTATGCAGCAGATCAGTGTGAGATTGCACTCTATCCGGACAATTATTTCTCAACCAAGGAAATAGCCCGCAAGTGTCTACGTTGGGAACGTCGTCTGGAAATGGCCATGGAAAACGGGCGTTTCTTTGACTTGCGTCGTTGGGGTATTGCGTCAAAGACTTTGAATGCTTACTTCCTCACCGAGCAGAATGACGTATATGAGGGTCAGCCTTATGGACAGTATTACAAGGACGCTCATTTCACTGCTGGAAAGAACGAATTCTTCCCTGTTCCTTACAATCAGATGTTCTACATCCCTGGATTGTACACTCAGAATAAAGGATATGAATAAATTTAAAGTTGTTCTTTCTCTTCCTCTCCTGGTTACAGAAGGGGAAAGGAAGAACAATCTGATTATTAAATAATATAACTTATGAACAAGTATGCATATACGATGAAAGTCGCTTTTCTGGGACTTTTTCTAGGATTGTCACCGATGGCGCAGGCTGATGCTGCGTGGACAGTCCGTCATCTGGTGAACGAACAGAGTATCATATCTTTGGAGGTGACTGAGAATTATTTGCTCCTTCCGATTCAGGATGATGCCCCTGAAGGTAAGATTGCTGTGGTAAAGGATAACGAGTTGGAAGGTACTTTCATGAATGTCCGTCTGGCTCGTGAAAGAGTGGATTCATACGTACCCTTTGCTTTGTCGGCTTACAAAGGTCAACATGTCTCTATCGATATTCAGGGCGTTCCTGAGAGTGCACTCTGCTGGAAGGAATTGAAAACAGCTGAGACCTTTGATATGACAAACAAAGAGAGCTTCCGTCCGGTTTATCATCATACACCGGCATACGGCTGGATGAACGACCCGAACGGCATGTTCTATAAAGATGGAGTTTATCATTTGTATTTCCAGTACAATCCTTATGGTTCGGTATGGGGTAACATGCACTGGGGACATTCCACGAGTACCGACTTGGCGCATTGGAAATATGAAGGTTGTGCCATCGTGCCGGATGCATGGGGAGCTATTTTCAGTGGCTCGTGTGTGGTAGACCATGAGAATACGGCTGGTTTCGGAAAAGGAGCTGTGATTGCTTTCTATACTTCCGCCAAGTCTACTCCGTGGGGCGATGTCCAGGCTGAGAGTATGGCGTATAGTCTGGATAATGGAAAGACTTTTACCAAATATGAAGGTAACCCGATTGTGACTTCTACTGAGAAAGACTTCCGTGACCCGAAAGTGTTCTGGTACGCACCGGGCAAGCACTGGTGTATGATTCTGGCCGTAGGTCAGCACATGGAAATCTATTCTTCTTCTAACTTGAAGGAATGGAAGAAAGAGAGTGAGTTTGGTGCCATGCAAGGTGCGCATGGGGGCGTATGGGAATGTCCGGATATGGTAGAGATTCCGGTGGAAGGTACCCGTGAGAAAAAATGGGTGCTGATTTGCAACCTGAACCCGGGTGGTCCGTTCGGTGGTAGTGCCGCACAGTATTTTATCGGTTCATTTGATGGAAAGAAGTTTGTGAATGAATTCCCGACGCAGACAAAATGGTTGGATTGGGGTAAGGACAATTATGCCACTGTCACTTGGAACAATGCTCCTGACGGCCGTTGTGTGGCATTGGGATGGATGAGCAACTGGCAGTATGCCAACAATGTGCCAACCCGACAGTATCGTAGTGCCAATACCATTGCACGCGACTTGACGCTTTATCGTGAGGGCGGAGAATTGTATCTGAAAAGCACTCCTTCGCCGGAGATAAAGAAGGCCCGTGGAGAAAAGGTTTCAGTGCCTGCGTTTAAGGTGGCAGGACAATACGAAGTGGCAAGCCTCTTGAAGGACAATGAAGGAGCCTATGAAATTGAAATGGTGATTCAGAATGCCGGTGCATCAAAGATTGCCTTCAGCCTGTTGAACGACAAGGGTGAAAAGGTTTCCATGTACTACGATGTGTTGCGCAAGCAGTTTGTGATGGATCGCAGCCAGAGTGGAAAAGTAGACTTTAGCAGTGACTTTCCGGCAGTGACAGTGGCCCCGGTAACCACGGAAAAAGAGATGACATTGCGTCTGTTTGTAGACCGTTGCAGCATCGAGGCCTTTGGGGAAGAAGGAAAGTTTGTGATGACAAACCTGGTGTTCCCGTCTGCACCTTATCATAAGATGTTGTTTGAGTCGGATAAAGACGGTTATAATGTGAAGGCCTTGCGGGTATATAAACTGAAGTAACAGGCTGTTTCTGCGTGGAAACAGCTTCTGGATGAGGATTTCCTTTTGTTTGTAAAAATGTTTCATCCTGTTTCAATTTTGTTTCATGCAACAATATTGTCACAGGATGTAACATTCCTTATCTCTCTCTATGAACCGATTGCCTATTTTTGCAGCAAACAAATAAAAACAACTTTCATGCTAACATGCTAAATTAAAATGCTATGAAGGCCGAAAAAAAACAGTTTTCTAATCGTATGGGAGCTGCAGTGTTGCTGCTCGCTTTGGCTTGTGTGAACGGATATGCACAAGAGAACAAATCCTCAAATGACGGTAATTCCAAGGAAGAAGGAAACCGTAATGTGATGTTGAATGCTGCGAGTGCGAATGGACCTCGTGAAATCCAGATTGGTCTTCCCTCTGCGGATGTGAACGTGCTGGAAAATGGGATTCCGGTAACCTATGCTACCAATCCTCACAGCGTGAATTCTTTGTGGCGTGCAGATGCCAGTTTGAGTCATGTCGGATTGCTGAAAATCTCAGAAACAGCCATTACGACAGGAAATATCGGTTATGCAGTCAACTCTTTTACCCAGCTGGGTGAAAAAGGTTTCAACGGAACCCTGAACTACAAGTCCAATCATTTTGGCATGCAGGAGATTTCATTGAACTTGAATGGAGAGATTGCAAAGGACTGGTTCTATAGTGGAAGTATTTACCAGGATTTCGACCCGGGAACCTTCAAAATCAAATCGACCCCGTTCCAGGATCGTACACAGATTTACAAGTTTGCCTTGACAAAGCGTTACAATCAGAACCGTGGTGAGTTTACGGCTATGTATCATTACAGCAACAGCCATCCGGTATATATGTATGCCACTCAGTCGGCTCCGTTCATTTATGTAGGCGATGGTAGCGTGAAGGAACTGGGCGCTTTTGCTTTGGGTACGACTTCCTACCTTCCGGTGGACAATGAGATGATATACCGTGACATGCGGACGGGTGAATTGAAGAAAACCAATTTGTATGATGCGGTGCAGAACAAGGGAAGTGAAGTGGCCTTGATGAATAACTATAACTGGGACAACGGCCTGTCGTGGAAGGTGATTATGAAATATGATCATGCGACCGGTTCTTGTGTGTACCAGACTCCGATGGAACTTTCACAGCGTGCGAACAGCAGCATCAATTATCAGTATGAGGGTGAAGACGGCCGCATGCAGGCTTACAATGGTGAATATGTGCAGAGCCGTATGTCTTGCTTGAACCGTGGATTCATTGACGAGTTTATGTTTACCACGGAACTTTCTCGTAAGTTGTCGAACGGTACATGGCGTTTGGGATTGAACGAATGGTATTACGACATTGATTATGCTTCTAATACCACCATGTACGACCAGTCGGTACCGACCGATGGAAGTTATCCGGTTCGTCTGTACAATCCGGGTTATGCGACTTCTACTTCCCGTTCGTATGATGGCAACGGATATTATTACGATTTTAACAAGAACGCATCGGAATATTACAAAGGTCATGAAAACAAACTGGCTGTGTATTTCACTCATGACTGGGATGTGACAGATAAGTTTAACCTTTACTATGGTGCGCGTCTGGAATATCAGGCACTTCGTGGAAACAATGCAGCCGTAAAAGATGCGGACGGTAATTTTGTAGGACGTTTTGCCGATTATCATTTAGGAGCTACAGCACCTAACGGAACAAAGATTGAACCTACTCCGATGGAATATGACTGGTTTAATTACGCTTTGAGTGCAGCTGCTACGTATAAGTTGACGAAAGAATTCGGATTTACCGGTGACTTCACTTATATTACCCAGCATCCGAGAATTGAAAACTTTGCTCCGGCTGTATTGCCGAACACCGATAAGATTTCAGTACCTCTGGGACGTGCGGGTATCTATTATAACAATGAATGGTTGAGCTTGACTTCTTTGTTCTCTTACATTTCAAAGACCAACAACAACTCTACATTGAACTTGCAGCACAGTGTGAATGGAGTGAATGAAATCCTGGCAGCACCGTTGAACTATGATATCAAGACACTGGGATGGACCACCGACGTGGTAGCTCGTCCGTTCAAGGGATTTGACTTGCACTTCCTCTTCACTTATCAGAAGCCGACTTACAAGAAGTATGAGACTTCTGTTAAATTCTCTGATGGTTATGTAGGTCAGATTAATGCCACAGGCAACATCGTAGCGGAAATTCCGCAGGTTATCGTGGAAATCGACCCGAGCTACATGATTACAAAGGATTTGAAAATCTGGACAAGTTTCCGTTACTTCAGCAAGACTTATGCCAACATCAACGATGCCTATTATTTCAATGGCCGTTGGGAAACTTTCGGAGGCTTGAACTGGCAGGTGAACAAGAAACTCTCATTGGGTTGTTCGGTTGTTAACTTCCTGAACCAGACCGGTGCCAAAGGTAGTATTGCCGGAGCAGAACTGGTAACGAAGGATGAGGCTGGAAAATATGCGAATACAGTAATGGCCGGTAGCTACATCCGCCCGTTCACGGTAGAGTTCTCTGCACAGGTAAAATTCTGACATTCATTTTTCTAGGTAATAAATATCTCCGGCAGGCCTTCGGGCTGCCGGAGTTTGAAAAGTTTTCAGTTTAGGTATTTCAATAATAAGAATAATTCGTATTTTTAATCCCAATAAAAACAACGTATCATGAAAAAGAATTTTGTTAACCTCGCATTAGGTGCGTTTTTCTTGACTGGTATGTGGTCATGCCAATCACAAAAGACCGACCTTGTATTTGAGCATCAGGGAGACACTCTGACTATTGTACATATAAAGAATCCTTCAAAATATTTGTTGCTTCCTATTCAAGAATCTTCCAATGAAGGGAAGGTGAAATTGGATACAGGTAGCCCTGCAGATACACCGATGGACGTTCGTCTGGCGGTAGACAGCGTGGAATATTATGTGCCGTTCGAATTGCCTGCAGGTGTGAAAGAAGCTACGGTGACAATTGGAAAGGTGGCTGCAAATGCCATTTGCTGGGATCATATCCAGCTTTCAGACACTTTTAATACAGCAAATACAGATTATTACCGTCCAGTATATCATCATACTCCGCTTTACGGATGGATGAACGATGCCAACGGTCTGGTTTATAAAGATGGAGAGTATCATTTGTATTTCCAGTACAATCCTTATGGTTCCAAATGGGGAAATATGCATTGGGGACATTCTGTCAGCAAGGATTTGGTTCATTGGGATCACCTGAAACCGGCTATCGCACGCGACACACTGGGACATATTTTCTCAGGAAGTACGGTAGTTGATAAGAATAATAGCGCAGGCTACGGAAAAGATGCCATCATTGCTTTCTATACTTCTGCCAGTGACGAACACGGACAGATTCAGTGCATGGCTTACAGCAATGACAATGGACGTACTTATACAAAATACGAGAAGAACCCGATTCTGACTCCGTTTGACGGATTGAAAGACTTCCGTGATCCGAAGGTGTTCTGGTATGAACCGGCTCAGAAGTGGTACATGATTGTTTCTGCCGATAAGGAGATGCGTTTCTACTCTTCTTCCAATTTGAAGGACTGGGAGTATCAGAGCGGTTTTGGAAAAGGATATGGCGTACAGCCGAACCAGTTTGAATGCCCTGACTTTATCCAGTTGCCGGTGGATGGTGACAAGAACAAGATGAAGTGGGTGATGATTGTCAATATTAATCCGGGATGTATGTTCGGCGGAAGTGCTACAGAATATTTCGTCGGTGACTTTGACGGTAAGGAATTTAAATGTGACACCAAACCGGAAGTGACGAAATGGCTTGACTACGGAAAAGATCATTATGCAACTGTATGTTTCTCAAATACAGGTGACCGTGTGATTGCTGTGCCTTGGATGAGTAACTGGCAGTATGCCAATGCCACTCCTATCCGTCAGTACCGTGGTGCCAATGCATTGCCTCGTGAACTGTCACTTTATACAAAGGATGGACAGATTTATATGGCGGCCAATGCGGTGAAGGAAACTGAAGCATTACGTAAGGATACCCGCAAGGTAGACAACTTTACGGTTAAAGATGAATATAAGATTGACGAAATTGTGCCGCAGACGGATGGGGCTTACGAACTGGAAATGGACGTGACTCCGGGTAAGGCACAGGTGGCAGGCTTTGAGCTGCTGAATGACAAAGGTGAGAAGGTGAAAATTTACTTGGACATGAAAGCTGGTAAACTGGTGGCCGACCGTACGGAAAGCGGTATTGTGGATTTGACACGTTACGGAGAGGTAACCGTACATGAAAAAGAAACAGATGATCACCGCAAGACAATGTCAATCAACTACAAGAATGACTTTGCACTGGGTACTTGGGCTCCGCTTTCATTGTGTGAAGGAAAAACTTATCATCTGAATATTTTTGTAGATAAATGTTCTGTTGAAATCTTTGTAGACGGTGGACGTATTGCCATGACAAATCTGGTATTCCCTACCAAGCCATACAACACACTGCGTTTCTACGGTGAAGGGGCTGACTACAAGGTGGAGAATATGAACATATATAAATTGGGGTTGTAATAAACGATAAACGAGAGACAGACATGACCATGAGAAACTTTTTTGTGACGGCTTTAGGTGTACTGGTGGGGTTTCAGTATGCGGGGGCTGCCGAGAAGAAAATTATCCGCATTTCTACGGATAAGACGGACTTGGTGCTTCAAGTAGCTGAAAACGGACGGCTTTACCAGACTTATCTGGGAGAGAAACTATTACACGAGGCTGATTTGGCGAATCTTGACTGGAGAGTACATCCTGCTTCGGATGCGAGTGTTTCTGCTCGTGGATGGGAGGTCTATTCCGGTTCGGGTAATGAGGATTTTTTTGAACCAGCAGTGGGCATTACTCATGCTGACGGGAATGCTTCCACTTGGCTATATTATGTGTCTTCTTCTTCAAAAAATGTGGAAGGGGGTACGCAGACCGATATCTTGTTGCGTGACGACAAATATCCGGTAGACGTGACATTGCATTATGTAGCTTATGAGAAGGAAAACATCATCAAAACCTGGAGTGAAATAAAACATCAGGAAAAGAAACCTGTCCAGTTGTTCCGTTATGCTTCAACCATGTTGTATTTCAATTGTCCTTCCTATTATCTGACCGAATTCAGTGGGGACTGGGCGAAAGAGGTACAGATGAGTACCCAGAAGCTGGAATTTGGAAAGAAAGTGGTCGATACCAAATTGGGAAGCCGTGCTGCCATGCATGCACAACCTTTTTTCATGGTCGGTCTGAATGCTCCTGCCTCAGAGAATCAGGGGGAAGTCCTGATGGGTACATTGGGATGGACTGGTAATTTCAGCTTTACATTTGAAGTGGATAACGTGGGAAACCTGCGTGTGATTCCAGCAATCAATTCTTATGCTTCAAATTATGAACTGGCGAAAGGAGAGGTGTTTACAACTCCAGAGTTCATCTTTACATTGAGTCATAACGGCACGGGTGAAGGAAGCCGTAATTTCCAGGAATGGGCGCGTAACTATCAGTTGAAAGATGGAAAAGGTACCCGTTTGAGTTTGTTGAATAACTGGGAAAATACGGGATTCGACTTTAATGAGGATATGCTGGTCGATTTGATTCGGGAAACGAAGGAACTCGGTGTGGATATGTTTCTGCTGGATGACGGATGGTTTGGAAACAAATACAAGCGTAGCGGGGATACTGCAGGACTGGGAGACTGGGAAACTACGTCTGACAAGCTTCCTGGTGGTATCAATGCCTTGGTGCAGGCTGCTCAGAAAGAAGGAGTGAAGTTCGGCCTTTGGATTGAACCGGAAATGGTCAATCCTCAAAGTGAATTGTTCGAAAAGCATCCCGATTGGGCAATCCATTATCCGAATCGTGACACTTATTATTACCGTAATCAGCTGGTGTTGGACTTGAGCAATCCACAAGTACAGGATTATGTATATGGTGTCGTAGACAAACTGTTGAAAGAGAATCCGGGTATTGCTTACTTTAAGTGGGATTGTAACAGTCCGATTACCAATATTTATTCTTCTTATTTGAAAACAAGACAGGGACGTCTTTATATAGATCATGTCAGAGGTGTCTACAATGTCATGAAACGGGTAAAGGAGAATTATCCGGATGTGCCGATGATGCTTTGTTCCGGTGGTGGTGCCCGCTGTGACTATGAAGCCTTGAAATATTTCACAGAGTTTTGGTGCAGTGATAATACTGATCCGGTAGAAAGAGCCTATATTCAGTGGGGATTCTCTCAGTTCTTCCCGGCCAAGGCTATGTGTGCACACGTTACCAGCTGGAACAAGAATGCTTCTATCAAGTTCCGTACGGATATGGCTTCTATGGGTAAATTGGGCTTTGATATTGGGTTGAAAGACTTGAAGGCTGAGGAACTGGAATATTGCCAGCTTGCCGTGGCCAACTGGAAACGTTTGCAGCCGGTGATATTGGATGGTGTGCAATATCGTTTGGTGTCTCCGTATGAATCCAACCACATGGCTGTGAATTACGTTAGTGAGGACGGTTCGAAAGGAGTGATATTTGCTTACGACATTTATCCTCGTTTTCAGGAGAAACTGATGAAACTGAAGGTAAAGGGACTGGATCCGAATAAGATGTATAAGGTGGAAGAAATCAATCTAATGCCGGCAAAAGATTCAGAACTGAAGGAGAATGGAAAAGTCTTCTCTGGTGACTATCTGATGAAGGTGGGACTGGATGTCTTTGGTTTCCAGCCGACTCAAAGTCATGTGATAGAGTTGACTGCTGAATAATCTCTGCAAAAAGAGAAAAGAATGTAAACTAAAAAACGAACGAAAATGACAAATACTCAATTAAAATATGCAAAGCTCTTCCCGGTGATGCTTTGTTTCTTTGCCATGGGATTTGTAGATCTGGTGGGAATCGCATCCAATTATGTGAAGGAAGATTTGAACCTGAGTGATTCCGAAGCGAATATATTTCCTTCTTTGGTGTTTTTCTGGTTTCTGATATTTTCCGTACCTACGGGAATGTTGATGAACCGTATCGGACGTAAAAAGACTGTGTTACTCAGTTTGGGAGTCACTTTCTTGTCTTTGCTTCTTCCGATGTTTGGCGATAGTTACGGATTGATGCTTTGTGCCTTCTCCTTGTTGGGAATTGGAAATGCATTAATGCAGACTTCTCTGAATCCGTTGCTGAGTAATATTATCTCGGGCGACCGTTTGGCCAGTACGCTGACTTTTGGTCAGTTTGTGAAGGCCATAGCTTCTTTCTTGGCGCCTTATCTGGCCATGTGGGGAGCTTTGCAGACTATTCCGACTTTTGGCTTGGGATGGAGAGTGTTGTTCCCGATTTACATGGTGGTGGCTATCTTTGCCATTCTGTTGCTTTCGGCTACTCCGATTACCGAGGAACAGCCGGATAAAGCTTCCGGTTTTACAGATTGCCTGAAGCTGTTGGGCAAACCCTTTATCCTGTTGTCTTTCTTGGGCATTATGTGCCATGTAGGGATTGACGTAGGTACGAACACTACTGCTCCGAAGATTTTGATGGAGCGTATTGGCATGACCTTGACGGAGGCTGGATTTGCGACGAGCCTGTATTTTATCTTCCGTACGCTGGGATGTTTTTCCGGTGCTTTTATCCTGCGGGTCGTATCTTCTAAGGTCTTTTTCTTGATCAGTGTGATTTGTATGATGCTGGCCATGATTGGGCTTTTCGCCTTCGATTCACGCATGGTTATTTATATATGTATTGCTTTGATTGGTTTTGGAAATTCCAATGTCTTTTCCATTATCTTTTCACAAGCGCTGTTGGCTATGCCGGATAAAAAGAATGAAGTGTCAGGACTGATGATCATGGGGCTTTTCGGCGGTACTGTATTCCCGCTTCTAATGGGAATAGCCAGCGATGCGGTAGGACAGACAGGGGCTGTGGCAGTGATGGCTGCAGGCGTGATTTATTTACTTTTTTATACATTGAAAATTAAACATTAAATAGTAAGACTATGAATAATACAATTGTCGTAGGTATAGGAGAAGCACTGTGGGACGTGCTGCCTGAGGGAAAGAAAATTGGAGGTGCTCCAGCTAATTTTGCGTATCACGTATCACAGTTCGGACTTGACGGGCGTGCGGTAAGTGCCGTAGGAGAAGATAAACTGGGTACTGAAATTCTGGAAAACTTCTATGAAAAGAATCTGCATTGTATGATTGAACGTGTGCCGTATCCGACAGGAACCGTACAAGTGGAATTAGATGCGGAAGGGGTTCCCTGCTATGATATTAAAGAAGGTGTGGCATGGGATAATATTCCATATACAATGGCATTGGAAGGGTTGGCCAAGCAGACTACAGCGGTTTGTTTCGGCTCTTTAGCCCAACGTAGTGTCGTTTCCCGCGAAACAATCAACAAGTTTTTGGATGCTATGCCGAAAGAAGGCACATTGAAAGTCTTTGATATTAATCTTCGTCAAGGATTCTATACGAAAGAAGTACTTTGCAACTCTTTCAGGAAATGTAATGTGCTGAAGATAAATGATGAAGAATTGGTGACTGTAAGCCGTATGTTTGGTTATCCGGGTATCGACTTGCAGGATAAATGCTGGATTCTGCTGGCAAAATATAACTTGAAAATGTTGATTCTGACCTGTGGGGTGAATGGCAGCTATGTCTTTACTCCGGGCAATGTGTCTTTTGTAGAAACTCCGAAAGTAGAGGTTGCTGATACGGTAGGTGCAGGGGATTCGTTTACAGCTACATTTGTGGCTTCTATCTTGAAAGGAAAGACGGTACGTGAAGCACATGAACTGGCTGTGGAGGTCTCTGCATTTGTATGTACTCAAAATGGAGCCATGCCTGAATTTCCTCTGTATTTAAGAGATAAAATGTAAATAATAAAAGGTTTATAAGTTTGTATTTTTAGTTTAGGTTAGATTTGAAAAGTATGCGGTTTGGGCTGTGACGGCTGAAACCGCATTTTTATTGTTTAATAATAAAGAAAAAACTCTTTCTGATAGAGAAGCTTTCCTTGCTTTGATATATCTTTGTAAGGTTAACTTAATATGAATTGCATGAAACATCGCTGGCATAGATATCTTTTGTTATTTTTCCTTGTGTGTTTGTCAATGGCTTGTGACAGAAGAAAGCCTAAATATATTATTGGAGTTTCACAGTGTAGTAATGATGAATGGCGTGTGCAGATGAACAAAGAAATTCTGCGCGAGGCTCTTTTTTATCCTGGAGTGGAGGTTAAAATCCGACAAGCACAAGATGACAATCAGCGGCAAATTAGTGATATCAAAGACTTTATTCATCAGAAAGTGAGCCTGATTATTGTAGCTCCCAATGAGGCAGGAGCAATCGCTCCAGTGTTAGAGGAGGCATACGAGGCAGGTATTCCCGTAGTGTTGGTTGACCGGAAAATCCATTCTAATAAGTACACAGCCTATGTAGGTGCGGATAATTATGTGATTGGTAAAAAAGTCGGTGAGTATATTGTCAATGCCTTGCATGGAAATGGAAAGATGGTAGAAATTACAGGCCTGAAGGCATCTACTCCTGCTGTAGAACGGCATCGGGGAATGATGGATGCCTTGAAGGCGGCGCCGGGTATCAAAGTTATATCTTCTGCGGATGCCGGCTGGTTTCAGGATAGAGCCCGTATGGTGGTCGACACTATTTTAAAGAAACATGCCCAGATTGATTTGATTTTTGCTCAAAATGACCGGATGGCTATCGGAGCGTATGAGGAGGCTCGTCGTCAAGGGCGGGAGAAAGGTATCGTGTTTATTGGCGTAGATGCAGTGGCAGGAAAAGGATATGGAGTGGAAAGTGTGGCTAAAGGAGAATTGAGTGCCACTTTTATCTATCCTACAGGCGGAGATAAGGTGATTCAGGTGGCTATGTCCATCTTAAAAGGGCAGAAGTATGAGCGGGAGAATTATTTGTCTACGGCAGCTGTGAATCAGGAAAATGCCCGGATTATGCAGATGCAGACAGAGCATATCTTTTCCTTGGATCATAAAATAGAATTGCTGCACAGTCGGTTGGATGACTATTTTCTTCGTTATTCTGCACAAAAAATGTTCTTATATGCGTGTGTGGTAATCTTGGTATTGGTAGGTTTCTTGATGTTTTTCCTTGTGCGTGCCTTCTGGATGAAGAACCGGATGAATACCGAATTGTCTGCGCAGAAAAAACAATTGGAACGGCAACGTGACCAGTTGCAGGAACAGCGTGATCAGTTGATAGAGTTATCTCGACAGTTGGAAGAAGCGACACATGCCAAACTAGCTTTTTTCACCAGTGTGTCGCATGATTTCCGTACCCCATTGACATTGATAGCCGATCCCATCAACCAGTTGCTTGAAGAGAAGCATTTGGGTGAACAAGACAGGGAGATGCTGGAGATTGTACATCGTAACGTGTCGATTCTGTTGAGATTGATTACGCAGATTCTTGATTTTCAAAAATATGAATGTGGAAAATTAGATTTGCGCCTTTCTGAGTTTAATGTGTTTGAGGGAGTTAAAGAATGGACGAAGGCTTTTCATGTGTTGGCGGCCAGAAAACATATCCATTTTAAAGTAACTGCCGAGGGTGATGTGTCAGATTATGGGATGGTGGCGGATGCAGAAAAGATGGAGCGTATTATTTATAATTTGTTGTCTAATGCGTTTAAGTTTACACCGGAAAAAGGTGAGGTAAAGGTCGAACTTTCTCGTAAAATGCAGGGGAAGCAAAGCGTTTTGTGCTTAAAAGTAAGTGATACAGGCATTGGTATGTCAGAGGAACATGCCCGTCATGTATTTGAACGTTTTTATCAGATTGATATGCAGCATACAGGTTCCGGTCTTGGACTGGCATTGGTGGAGGCTTTTGTACATTTGCATCACGGGCAGGTGAACGTGGAAACGGAGGAAGGTAAGGGAACTTGTTTTCTGGTTGAGCTCCCGATGAGGCAGGAAGGCGAGGTGAAAGAAGTGATAGAGAAAAACGAATCACTGAAGAATCTGCAAGAAGGAGCCGTATTGGATGCTGGAGCAGAAACTTTACGGCAGTTGCCGAAAAAGGTTGATATAGACGGAAATGCGGAGAAAGAAATGGTGCTGGTGATTGATGATAATCGGGATGTACGGGATTATGTGAAGATGTTGTTGCAGGATAAATATACGGTGATTGAGGCTGTCAATGGGCAGGAGGGAATCCGGCTAGCCATGAAATATGTGCCGGACGTTATTATTTGTGATGTGATGATGCCTGTAATGGACGGCATTGAGTGTTGTCGCAGATTGAAAGGTGAGCTTCAGACTTCTCATATTCCGGTGATGATGTTGACCGCATACGCGATGGACGAGCAACGCATTCAGGGGTATGATTCAGGTGCAGATGCATATCTGGCAAAGCCCTTTAGTGCCAAACTGTTACTGGCCCGCCTGCGGAATTTGATAGATAACCGTAAACGTTTGAAGTTGATGACCGATGCAGTGGCTTCTATGCCAAAGCAGCCTTTGGGAGAGATAGATAAGGGGTTTGTGGAAAAACTGAAAATGTTGATTGACGAGAAAATGGGCGATTCGAATCTGAGTGTGGAGGATTTGGGGGCCGATTTGGGACTGGGGCGTGTACAGCTATACCGTAAGACAAAAGCTCTGACCGGTTATTCTCCTAATGAATTGTTGCGCATTGCGCGCTTGAACAAGGCGGCTTCCTTATTGGCTTCCACAGAAAAGACTGTAGCTGAAATTACATACGAAGTCGGCTTTAGTTCGCCTTCTTATTTCACTCGGTGTTACAAGGATTATTTTGGAGAGAGTCCGACTGATTTTCTGAAAAGGCGGGATGGAAAGGGATGAGAGAAAAAATTTCTTTTTTTACTCGAAGAAATAATTGTATATTTGGGCATTTTTTGATGAAGTAGGTTATGAAACGGATTTTGATAGTGTTATTTGCATTAGGAATGTGTATGGGAGGATATGCCCAGGATTTAAAAACGCTGTTTGTTGCAATGCCGGATTCTTTATCTCCCTTTCTGACAGAGGTAAACAGGGCTGATTTTGGGGATTTCCTGGAAAGCGGCATGAAAGCAGAGGTGAAAAACCGTTTTGGAAATACTTCAGAAATGACCCGGTTGACCCCAGATTATTTGTTCCTGAAAAGCACTTCAGCCAGTACGCTGGAATTGAAATTATTGCCGTTAAACGATTCTGTAAAGGTGATTTGTGCTGTGTCCACTTATTTTGCTCCAGCAGGAGATAGTCAAATTCGTTTCTATGATACCGAGTGGAAAGAATTGCCGGCCAGTGATTTTATCCAGCTTCCTCAGGAAGATGAATTTTATGTTGTACCCCAGTCTGAGATGCAGATTGACTCGTTGAAGAACTTGAGAGCTTACGCAGATATGTATTTGTGGAAGGCCACCTTATCGGCTGAACAGCCTTTTTTGTCAATCACTTATACTACTCCTGATTATTTGGATAAAAAGACAGCAGAATCATTGAAGCGTTATGTGATTTCTATACCGTTGTGTTATGAATGGAAAAACGGGAAGTTCATTAGACGGGAAGGACTGAATTCTTTATCGAAGTAATTCCATTTAATTTTTTGTTTTGCTGGTTATTATGTTTTACAACATTAATCGCAGCCCGTGCGTATAAAAATACATGAAAAATAGTTAACCAGGCAACCGGGTGTGGCAGAAAAATTTTATCTTTGGGACGTTGTTTGTAAAACGAAAGGCATATTTCGAGAGAAGAGATATGTATCATGAATATGAATTGTTTTTAACCAGTAGTGGTATTCTTTTAGGAGGTCGGGCTGGAATAATTTATATCACGAAAGCCAACCGACGGATACTAGCTGAAAAATATAGAATGGAATGATATTAAAATGTATTAGAACAGTAGCGATGGCAGCGTTGGCAATGGTGAGTATCAATGTCTCGGGACAAGATCTTCTCGCTCGTCAGGCTCCTATCGACAGAAAATTGAAAGCAGTTGATTCATTGGCCTTGATTCGTCAGATTAAAGCAGAACAGGCTGTATATCCTGCTTATAGTCTTTATCCCAATTGGAACAATGATCGCGTTCATGCGTACGGTGGTACACAGGTTCCAGACAGTTTCCGAATTGATCTTACAGGCTTCTGCATGCCGACAACCCATACAATTATTACTTCTAAGTGCGGTCCTCGCTGGCGGCGTATGCACAACGGATTGGATATTAAAGTCTATATCGGCGATACTATCCGTGCTGCATTCGACGGACGTGTCCGTATGGTAAAATACGAACGTAGAGGGTACGGCAAGTATGTGGTGATTCGTCATGACAATGGCCTGGAAACAATTTATGGTCACTTGTCTAAACAGATTGTTGCTGAAGACCAGTATGTAAAAGCGGGCGATCCGATTGGCCTGGGTGGAAATACCGGTCGTTCTACGGGGTCACATTTGCATTTTGAAACACGTTTCTTAGGAGAAGTGATTAATCCGGAATTTATGTTTGATTTTCCCAATCAGGATATTGTGGCAGACAGTTATTTGTTTGTACGTGGTGCCAACCGTTATTCCTATCAGCGTACACGGGCTTTGGCGGCAGTGAAGTCGGGAAAGTCGGGAGCGGAAGAAGCTGAGAAATCGGCTATCCGTTACCACAAGATTCGCAAGGGAGATACTTTGGGACGCATATCTCGTTTGTATCATGTATCTATCGATCGCTTGTGTCAGATTAATGGTATTAAGCGTACGACCACTTTGCGTATCGGACAAGTTCTGAGATGTTCTTGATTAGAAGAATACCCATATTGTAATAGAATAGCCATTTCATATAGCCGTCAGGTATGTATGAAATGGCATTTTTTATGTTGTTTATTATTGTGTGCTCTGTGAAAAAACAGTAACTTTGCCACATATTCGAGCATAAGAGATGGAAGAAACCAAAAAACAATTTGAACATGTAATTGCAATCTGTCGTGATTTGTTTGCCAAGAAGCTGCATGACTATGGGGCTGCATGGCGCATCATGCGGCCATCCTCTGTGACAGATCAGATTTTTATCAAAGCCAACCGTATTCGCAGTATAGAGGTAAAGGGCGTGTCATTGATTGATGAAGGTATTCGTCCGGAGTTTATGGCCATTGTCAATTATGGTATTATAGGCTTGATTCAGTTGGAGTTAGGATATGCTGAAACAGAAGACATAACCGAAGAACGGGCGTTGGATTTGTATGACCGCTATGCCAAGAAGGCACTGGAATTGATGTTGGCTAAAAATCATGATTACGATGAGGCTTGGCGTAGCATGCGCATCACTTCTTATACTGACTTGATTCTGATGAAGATTTACCGTACGAAACAGATTGAATCTTTGAAAGGGGATACATTGGTGTCGGAAGGTGTGGATGCCAACTATATGGATATGATTAATTATGCCGTATTCGGATTGATTAAACTGGAATTTGGAGAATAAGTATTTACATAAAGCTGTTGTAGTCTGGAGCAACTTCTGTCGTTTTCTGTTGGCGATTGTTTTTTTGTTCTCCGGATTTATAAAAGCCAATGACCCCTTGGGTACTGTTTATAAAATACAGGATTACCTGAAAGCATGGGGCTTGTTGAGCTTAAGCGAGGGCTATGTGCCTTATTTGCTGGCGATGTTGTTCGGCTTTCTGGAGTTTATTCTGGGTATTTATCTGTTTTTTGGGATACGACGTCGGGTTGCTCCTTTGTTGGTGTTGCTGGTCATGTCTTTCATGACGCCGTTGACGTTGTGGCTGGCCCTTGCCAATCCGATATCCGATTGTGGATGTTTCGGTGATGCGGTGGTTCTGACCAATTGGCAGACTTTCTTCAAAAATATTGTGTTGCTGATAGCCGCAGTTTCCGTATTTAAGTGGAGGCGGTATATCTTTAATTTGGTGACGACAAAGGTCGACTGGCTGATTTCGCTTTACAGTATTGTTTTCATTATTTTTTTCACATTCTTCTGTTTCCGTTATCTGCCGGTATTTGATTTTCGTCCGTATCATGTAGGGGCTGATATTGTTAAAGGCATGAGTATTCCAGAGGGAGAGAAGCCGACGGTGTATGAAACCATTTTCATCTACTCCAAGAATGGAAGGGAACAGGAGTTTACCATCGATAATTTCCCGACGGATTCTACCTGGACCTTTGTGGACTCGAAAACACGGGTAAAAGAAAAGGGATATGAACCGCCTATTCATGATTTTTCCATCACTTCATTGGAAACAGGAGAAGATTTGACGGAAGAGATTCTGCAGAGTGACCAATATACTTTCTTACTGGTATCTCCTTGGTTGAAGCAGGCAGACGACAGTGGGATGGACCTGATTAATGAAGTTTATGATTACAGTGTGGAACACGGTTACCGTTTCCTTTGCCTGACTGCTTCCTCAGAGCAGGATATCATGGAGTGGCAGGAGAATACCGGGGCTGAGTACCCTTTTGCACTGATGGATGAAATTACGCTCAAAACGATGGTCCGTTCCAATCCAGGACTGATATTGCTGAAAAAAGGTGTGGTGTTGCGCAAATGGAGTGTTTCTAATTTGCCGGATGAATATCAGTTGAACGCACCTTTGGAACGTCTTCCATTCAGTACGTGGAGCCCTAAGACAAGTATTCATAAAATTGTAGAGGTGACCTGCTGGTTTCTAGGGCCTTTGCTGCTGTTTACCGTTGCCGATTTGGTTTGGTTACACATCAAGAGCCGCAGGGAGAAAAAGAAAAAAAAGCAAGAAAAAAAAGAAACATTATAGACTAACCCTTTAAAATTAAAACAAAATGAGAAAAAACATTGTAGCAGGTAACTGGAAAATGAACAAGAACCTGCAGGAAGGTATTGCATTGGCAAAAGAACTGAACGAAGTATTGACTGCAGACAAACCTAACTGCGACGTTATCATCTGTACTCCGTTTATTCACTTGGCTTCTGTTACTCCTCTGGTAGACAGCTCTATCATTGGCGTTGGTGCTGAAAACTGCGCAGACAAGGCATCTGGCGCTTATACAGGTGAAGTTTCTGCTGAAATGGTTGCATCTACAGGTGCTCAGTATGTAATCCTGGGTCACTCAGAGCGTCGTGCTTACTATCACGAAACAGTAGAAATCTTGGCTGAAAAAGTAAAATTGGCTCTGGCTAACAACCTGAAACCGATTTTCTGTATCGGTGAAGTGTTGGAAGAACGCGAAGCTAACAAGCAGAATGAAGTGGTAGAAGCTCAGTTGGCTTCTGTATTCTCTTTGTCAGCAGAAGACTTCAGCAAGATTATCTTGGCTTACGAACCGGTTTGGGCTATTGGTACAGGTAAGACTGCTACTCCGCAGCAGGCTCAGGAAATCCACGCTCACATCCGTTCTTTGGTAGCTGCTAAATACGGTAAGGAAGTGGCTGAAAACACTTCTATCCTGTACGGTGGTAGCTGCAAACCTTCAAATGCAAAAGAATTGTTTGCAAATCCTGATGTAGACGGTGGTTTGATTGGTGGTGCTGCTCTGAAGGCTGCCGACTTCAAAGGTATCATCGATGCTTTTAAATAATTTCCAATATCTGAATTAATCAGGAATTGTTTGAGCACAGAGAGATGAGGACGTGCAGTGTCATTCCTTCCCTCTGTGCTCAATTGACTTTTGTTTTCTATGTCTATCTAAAAATCCGGGTATGCTGAAATATTTTTTATTCGTCGTTTCTTTTTTATGTGTCAGCGGGGTGTATGCCCAGCGGAACATTATTGAAAGTCTACAAACCCGTCAGGCGGGCGAAGGAGTGGTTACCATCCATCAGGATGCACAGATTACTTCTCTGATAGGAAAACGCTATGTACGGTCTACAAGTTCAGAACCGGTGAAGACATTGAAGGCTCGTGGCTTTCGTGTACAAGTATATGCCGGAAATAATTCTCGCCAGGCACGTGGTGAGGCGAACAACGTAGCTGCGAAAGTGAAGGAAGAGTTTCCCGATTTGCCGGTTTATACTTATTTTCAGCCTCCACGCTGGCTGTGCAGGGTAGGAGACTTCAAGAGCATTGAAGAAGCACATGTCACCATGCGTAAATTGAAGGCGACAGGAGTTTTTAAGGAAGTATCTATTGTGCGCGAACAGATTAATATACCTATAGAATAATGATGACAGATACCAATTCGATAAACTGGCCGCAGGAAAAGGTGGAAAAACTGATGGGCCATTATAAAGAAATTCTTTCCTTGCTGGGAGAAGACCCAGAGCGGGAAGGACTGTTGAAAACCCCTGAGCGTGTGGCTAAAGCCATGCTGACCTTGACGCGTGGCTATGAAATGGACCCGAGAGAGGTGTTGAACGCAGCCAAATTCAAGGAACCTTACAGCCAGATGGTGATAGTGAAGGACATCGATTTTTTCTCTATGTGTGAACACCACATGTTACCGTTTTATGGGAAAGCACATGTGGCTTACATTCCGAATGGATATATTACGGGGCTGAGCAAGATTGCCCGTGTGGTAGATATCTTTTCACATCGTCTGCAGGTGCAGGAACGTATGACACTTCAGATAAAAGAGTGCATTCAGGAGACGCTGAATCCATTAGGAGTAATGGTGGTGGTGGAAGCCAAGCACATGTGCATGCAGATGCGAGGAGTGGAAAAACAGAATTCAGTGACAACCACTTCTGATTTTACCGGCGCATTCAATCAGGCAAAGACGCGTGAGGAATTTATGAACCTGATTCGTGCAAAATATTGATTTGTGGTGCTATTTCCCCTTCTGCATGAAAAGGGGAAATAGTATTTTTAGTTCGTATGAGGTAATACCACACGGTCACCGGCCTTCTGGACCATTGAAATCTGTATCTTCTGTAAGTCTTGGTAGCGTTTCATGATTTCTGCAGATTTTTGTGGGTCATTATAGATGTCAGGTCGGGTCAGTATCTGGAGTGTATGTTTCATTTCTTCTTCCACGATTGAAATTTTAAAATCTATCAGCAGGCGAGGAACCAATTCATAGAGCCGTTCTTCGTCGGTCAGGATTTTCTGTCCTTTGGAGTGGTATTTGCTCAGTTGGTAGCGGTCGCTGACCATTTCGGCAGCCAGTTTGCTGATGTCCGGATCTGGATGACTCAGAAAATAACGTTCGGCCACAAAACCGGCATCTTGCAGATGCATCTCTGCCTCTTTGAGGATACGGCGGTCCAAGGCGTTGTGAAACTGCAATTCATCTTCCTTCAATCCGGTAGAAATACATTCAATTACGGTAAGCGGCTGTTCCTCTCCGTTTTCATCTTCCAGATAGCACATGACTTTCTCGCCGTAGCGAATCAGCATGCGTACCAGTGCTTGTTCTCGCTGGTAGAACACTTTCTGCTCATTCCCCTCCAGTGGAATGTAAGAAAGATACTCTTCGGCTGGAGCAGGACTGGCTTCTGATAAGAGTGCAGCTTGTTCGTCGGAAGGGGCTGGGGGGAGAGTCTCCGGACTTTCCGGTGGGACAGGAGATTCCGGTTGCTTTTCCGTACTTGTTGGAGTTGTGGGTGTTTCGGCACTTCCTTGTGGCACATGCTGAGCCCTGAGAGCTTGTTGCTGTTTCCGTTGGGCATCCTTGAATTTGTTCTCCTTTGCCTGTTCGATGAGTTTGGCTACCGCTTCTGTCAGGATTTTTTCTTCCATTTGCAGAAGCTGGCTGCATTCACGGGTATAGACAGATCGGACGATGGAATCCGGAATGACCGAAATACTTTTGACGATGCTGGATATCAGGCCCGCCCGTTTGATTGGGTCTTTTCCGGCCTCTTCCATCAGCAAGTTGGTCTTGAAGCGGATGAAGTCTACTTCGTGCTCGTTGATGTAGGCCTGGTAGTCGGTAGCATTGTGCTTACGGGCAAAACTGTCCGGGTCATCTCCGTCCGGAAGGAGGCAGACCTTGACGTTCATCCCTTCCTCCAGCAGCATGTCGATGCCTCGGATGCTGGCCTTGATGCCGGCTCCATCCCCATCATACAATACCGTGATGTTGTTGGTGAAACGGTGTATCAACCGTATCTGGTCGGAGGTCAGAGCCGTACCCGAAGAGGCCACCACATTTTCAATCCCGCTCTGGTGCATGGAAATCACGTCGGTGTAGCCTTCCACCAGGAAACAACGGTCCTGACGTACGATTTCCTGCTTGGCAAAGTAAATGCCATACAGTTCCCGGCTTTTGTGATAGATTTCTGACTCCGGGGAATTGACATACTTCATCTGTACGTTCTTGGTAGCCGCATTCAGCACACGTCCGCCAAAAGCCACGACTTTACCCGACAAGGTATGTACGGGGAAGATGACACGTCCCCAGAAGCGGTCACGCAAGGAGCCGTCATCTTTTCGGTAGCAGAGTCCGGTTTTGACAAGGAACTCCTCCTTATAGCCCTTTTGCAAGGCTGTACGGGCCAGCGCATCCCGATTGTCCAGACTGTATCCCAACTGGAATTTCTTGATGATGTCATCACGGAACCCGCGGCTGCGTAAATACGTCATACCGATACGTTGTCCGTCGATGTGGTTGTAGAGTATGTCCTGAAAATATTCAGCTGCAAACTGATTGACCACAAACAAGCTTTCGCGCAAGCTGTGAGCCTGTTTTTCTTCGTCGGTCAGTTCGCGTTCCTTGATTTCGATATTGTATTTTCTGGCCAGCCATTTCAGGGCCTCGTAGTAGGAGAGCTGTTCGTGTTCCATGATGAAATGGACCACATTGCCTCCTTTTCCGCAACTGAAGCATTTACACAATCCCTTGCTGGGCGAGACGCTGAAAGAAGGCGTTTTCTCGTTGTGGAACGGACACAGCCCGATGTAGTTCACTCCTCTTCGGCGAAGCGTGACAAATTCGGATACCACATCTACTATTTGTGCCGCATCCAATATCCGGTCTATGGTGGCTTGGTCTATCATATCGGAATGCGAAAATAATAAAAATAAGTAGAATGTGCAATTGCGTGTTGTGAATCATTTTTGATATGATAGTGTAGATGTTCTAATTATCATGTTAGATAAGATTTGTTGAAGTATATCTTGGTTGGTATTTGGCCTAATATTGGAAGATAAATCTTATTTTGTTGTATATCAGATAATTGTATTTTCTTGTTGGATAATAGAGTCTGTTTTTTGGATAATAGAGTTTCTTGTATGGATATTTATGGCAACAGTTTGGATATTTCATTCCATATTCATTAATGTCTTATTGTACTTTTGTTTTCAGAGTTAACAAATAGAAAGAACTGATATGAGAAAGACTTTATTCCTTTTATTGCTGGTTTCTGGCACCACAATGTTTGCGGAGGACTATACTGTGAAATCTCCGGATGAACGTATTCTTATAAATGTAGAAACAGGGGTTCATACTACCTATTCTGTAACTTTTAATGGGAAAATGATTCTGAATCCATCCCCTTTATCTATGACTTTTGATAATGGAGTAGTGATTGGACGTAATATGAGAGTGACAGATGTAGAGTATCATACAGAAGACCGGATATTGAAGCCAATTATTCGCCAAAAGAGTGATGAGATTAGAGATTGTTATAATGAAATGGTATTAAGTGCAGATCAATATAAACTGTATTTCCGTGCATATAATGATGGAATAGCTTATCGTTTTCATACAGATTTTAGCGATTCATTAAGAGTTATTAGTGAAGAAGTGGATTATTGTTTCCCGGAAGACTATAATACGCTTTTCCCAGAAGAGAAAACCATGTTATCTGCACAGCAACCTTTATTTAAGCCAATGAATTTGTCTGAAATTGGGACTGACCATTTTTGCAGTACTCCTGTATTAATTAAGATAGATGATAAAGCACGTATCTTGATTAGTGAATCTGATTTAGAAAGTTATCCAGGAATGTTTTTAAAGAAGCAGGGAAAATATGAGTTGGCAGGGAAATTTGCAGCCTATTCATTAGAAGAAGAAAAAAACGATGATCGCCAGATATTTCCTATTAAACGAGCTGATTTTATTGCTCAAGTTAGTGGTACGCGTAATTATCCTTGGCGGGCTATGATTGTTGCAGAAAATGATGTTAATCTTGTAACAAATCAGTTGATATATAAATTGGCTCCAGAGTCACAGGGTGACTTTTCTTGGGTCAAACCAGGGAAAATTGCCTGGGATTGGTATAATGCGTTAATTCTGACGGGTGTGGATTTTAAATGTGGAATTAATAATGAGACCTATAAGTATTATATTGATTTTGCTTCTAAATACGGCCTTGAATACGTTGTACTTGATGATGGTTGGTCTGAGGCATGGGATGTAACTAAAACTGTCCCGGATATTGATATGGAAGAATTGGTTGCATACGGGAAAAAGAAGAATGTAGGTTTGATTTTATGGGTTTCATGGGCTCCATTTCGTGAGAAACTGGACGAGGCCTTCGCTTTGTTTAGTAAATGGGGAATCAAAGGTATTAAAATGGACTTCATGAATCGTGATGATCAAGCGATGGTTGATTTTTATTATACGGTAGCACGAAAGGCTGCAGCCCACAGAATGTTGGTTGATTTTCACGGAGCTTATAAGCCAACTGGTTGGTTGAGAACATTCCCGAATGTATTGAGTTCGGAAGGTGTAGCCGGTTTGGAAAATCATAAGTGGGGAAGTTTTGTGACTCCTGAGCACAATGTGACTTTACCATTTACTCGTATGGTAGCTGGACCAATGGATTATACACCGGGAGCCATGATTAATTTCCATGAGAAAGACCATAAGGTTTGGTTTAATTTACCAGCTTCTATTGGGACACGTTGTCATCAATTGGGTATGTATGTCGTTTATGAAAGTCCACTTCAGATGTTGGCCGATTCTCCGTCAAATTATTACCGTGAAGAAAAATGTATGGAATTCTTGAGTCAGGTTCCGGTAGTTTGGGATGAAACACGCGTTTTGAAAGCATCTGTAGGCGAGTATATTGTGGTGGCACGTCGCTCTGGTGATACTTGGTTTATTGGAGGTATGGTTGGAAAGAAAGGGCAGAGGTTTGATATCACTCTTGATTTTATTAAAGGAAACAAGACGTTGACTTGTTGGGAAGATGGAGTCAATGTTGATCTTCAGGCACAGGATTTTGCTTGCCGTACAAAGAAAGTGAAACAAGGTGATACTGTTACAATCAGTATGTATGATGGGGGAGGCTATGCAGCGATTATTAAATAAATATATTAACCTGTTTTAATTACCTAATCTAATGAAGACATTTCAATCAACTTTAAAATGCAGGCATATTCTGATGGTAGGTATGCTGGCATATGGAATCTTGCCGAGTTGGGCAGTTTCCGTAACAAATGATGTGACCGCATCCATTGCTATTACTCAGCAGGACGTCACACTAAAAGGTACTGTAGTGGATAAAAAGACAGGAGAGCCTATTATTGGGGCAAATGTTGTCGTGAAAGGTACTACTAATGGGGTGATTACTGATCTTGACGGAAGGTATACTTTGCAGGCACCTGCCGGAGTTTTACTGGAGATTTCTTATATTGGTTATCAATCGGTCGAAATAAAGGCTACGGCCCAAGCTCAGAAGATACAGTTGGGTGAAGATACGAAAGTGCTGGATGAAGTCGTAGTTGTAGGGTATGGTGTGCAGAAAAAGGCTACTGTGACGGGTTCTGTTGCAACTGTTAAAGGAAGCGATTTGAAGACAATTGGTAATGCCAATATAACTAATACTTTTGCAGGTAAGATTCCAGGAGTTGTCGCAACTAACCGTTCGGGTGAGCCAGGTAACGATGCCTCCAAGATCTACATTCGTGGTATGGGTACTTTGGGGGACACTAATCCATTGGTCGTAATTGACGGAGTGGCTGATCCTAATAATGGTCTTAGCAATTTGGAGCGTATAAACCCGAATGACATAGAATCGGTTAATGTATTAAAAGATGCTTCAGCTGCTATTTATGGTTCCCAAGCGGCAAATGGTGTGATTTTGGTTACTACAAAACGTGGCTCATCAGGTAATGATAAACCAATGGTAAATTATAGTGGTTCTGTATCGTTGACACAAAATACCCGTGTCCCTGATTTAATGAATGCCTATGAATATATGACTTATTCAGATGAAGTTCGTAAATATAAAGGAGAAGCTCCACTTTATGAGAATATAAAAGAAGGTTATTTGGATGGAACTATTGATAGACTTCAGTATGGAGATACAGATTGGATGAAAGCTGTATTTCGTAATGTGGCTCCTCAAACTCGTCACTCTCTTTCTATCAATGGAGGGACAGATAAGGTAAGATATTATGTTTCAGGCGACTATTCATATCAGGAGCCAATGTATAGAAATACAGTATTTAATTATAATACTTATCAGGTTCGTTCAAATATAGATGCACAAGTAAGTAAAAATCTGAAAATTGGAGTTGATTTGGATGGGCGTAAAGAACGTCGTAACATGGGAATTTATGATGCATATTCAATCTTTTGGGAAACTACAAATGCTTATCCTTATTTGTATGACTATTATCCAAATGGCTTGCCGGGGCCGGGCATCAATCAAGGAAATAACCCGGCAGTATTGGTTTCTGGAAAGGATACAGGTTATGATAAAGTGGATGATTATTTTGTGAACTCTAAGTTTACTTTTGAATTGAAAATGCCTTGGATTACCGAGGGATTATCTTTGTCGGGATATGGGGCCTTTAATTTCCATTTTCGTAATGAGAAATATTTGATAGATGTATGGGATACTTATCGCTATGATTCCAATACCAAAGATTATATCAAGCAAACGACTAATCCGGAAGGAGGTACTATTAAGTTGACACAGTCACATGAAAATAGTCTTTCGCGTACGTTGCATTTAAAATTGAATTATGATCGTACTTTTGGTGAACATCATATTAGTGCTTTTGTTGCTTATGAGCAGAATAAGTATGGTGGTGAGGTTTTTGAAGCGTTCCGTAATTATTTTTTGAACAGTAAGTTGGATTATCTGAGTTTTGGAGGTGATAAGGAAAAAACGAACTCAGGTAGTGGTTATATTTCTGTTAGACAAAACTTTTTCGGACGTTTAAATTATGCTTTAAAAGACCGTTATATGTTCGAATTTTCTATTCGCCGTGATGGATCTATGAATTTTGCTCCTGGCCATCGTTGGGGTACTTTCCCAGGAGTGTCTGTAGGGTGGCGTTTGAGTGAGGAAAAGTTTATTAAGGAGAAAGCTTCATTCATTAATGACCTGAAACTACGTGCTTCATGGGGTAAATTAGGTAACGATAGAATTAATCCGTTCCAGTATATTAATCCGTATGTGATGGAAAATGGAGCTATTTTAGGAAAGAATCCTTCTATTGGTAAAGCTATTTATCCTGGTATACTTGCCAATCCTAATGTGACTTGGGAGAAGGTTGATTCTAAGAATGTGGCTATTGATGGTAATTTTTGGAATGGAATGTTAGGATTTACTATAGAGTATTTCTTCCAGAAACGTAAAGATATTTTGACAGCAAGACAAGCTTCTATCCCTTCGTATACAGGTTTAGGGAATACATTGCCAGATGAGAATTTAGGAGAAGTAAATAATCAGGGTATTGAGGTTATGTTGAATCATCGCCATCGAATTGGAAACGTGAATTATTACATTGGAAGTAATTTCACTTTCGCCCGTAATAAAATTATATTCTTTGACGAAGCTGCCAATATACCTGAATGGCAAAGACAAACCGGTGGCCCGTTAAATACATGGTTGATGTATAAAACGGATGGAATTTACCAAAACTGGGATGAGGTAAATAATAGCGTACACATGCCGGGAGCACAGCCGGGTGATATTAGGTATGTAGATGTGGATGGTAATGGAATCATCAGTGAAAATGATAAAATTCGTAGTAAAACGGGTAATGTACCTGAGATTGTGTATGGTATTAATTATGGCATTGAATGGAAAGGATTGGAAATAAGCATGATGTGGGCTGGACAAGGAAGAGCTTCACAAATGATTGTTCCTTATTCGTATAACCAAGATAAAGATTTGTATTATAATCGTTGGATTTCGGAAGAGGAAACTCCAAATTCAAAATATCCTCGTGCTTTCGATAAGGATGATGTGATTAATACACCTTGGAGTGATTTTTGGTTGTACAATGCTTCATTTATTCGTTTGAAAAATGCCGAGATTGCATATACTTTGCCGCAAAGATGGGCGGAACGTTTGAAGTTACAGAATGTGCGCTTTTCGTTGTCGGGCACCAACTTGCTGACTTTTGATAAAATTAAATTACAGGATCCGGAATCGGATGCAACAGGGCTTGGTCAATCTTATCCATTGGCAAGAACTTACTCATTTGGCATTAATGTGACTTTCTAACCTTTTAAGAAAACTAAAAATATGAAGACAACATTTATAAAAAGAATATGCTTCGGAGCGCTACTGGCTGCTATGGCATCATGCGATATCTTGGATGTGGATCCATTGGATACTTATACTGAAGAAGATGTGTTTTCGGATGTAAGTTTGTTGAAGTCATACGTACATCGGAATTATAATCTTCCACAAACAGGATGGGATCATACTGCTTTGCGGTATTCGTGTGATGAATCAATCAATAACTTTAATTGGAATAATTCTTATCAGGTACTTGAAGGGTCTGTCACTCCTGATCAGTTAGGAAACCTTGATATTTGGTCAGCTTACTATGAGAATATTAAGAATTGTAATATTTTCTTTGAACATATGGATTACGTGAATAAAGTAGATCAGCCAGAACGGAATTATTTGATTGGAGAAGCTACTTTCTTCCGTGCGTTTTATTATATGGAGTTAGTAAACCGTTATGGAGGAGTTCCCATGATAACCAAATCTTATCAATTGGATGATACGGATGAGGTGTTGAATATTAAGCGTGCAAGCTATACGGAATGTGTAGATTCCATTGTCGGTTGGTTTGATCGTGCGGCTACATACCTTCCGGAAAAATATGAGAATGATGCAGATTTTGGTCGCGTTACTAAAGTGGCTGCTTTAGCTCTGAAGAGTCGTATGTTACTTTATGCTGCCAGTCCATGGTGGAATGTTAAGACTTATGAAGAGGCTGCTAAGGCTGCTGAGGAGGTAATCAATTTATGTGGTGGTTTGGGAGTAAATAATTTGGATCCGGACTATCAAGGATTGTTCTTGAATCCGGAAAGTTCAGAGATTATATTTCAACGTCTTTATACCCAAGAATTTGGGCATTGGTTTGATGCTGAAAATAGCCCGAATGGTTGGCATGGTTACTCAGCTACTTGCGTGACTCAGGAAATGGTGGATAGTTATGAGAAAAGAGGTGGTATAATGCCTGATACGCAATGGTACGACGGTCAAACAACAACGACTGTTAATCCGTGGAAAGACCGAGATCCACGGTTTTATGCATCTATTGTATGTGATGGACAATCATTCCGAGATGGAGAAGCAGAGTTTTATGTCAATGAGGATGGGACAAGTGGTGGAAAAGACAGTGAATATGGTACTGACAACTGGAACTATTCGGAAACCCATTATACAATCCGTAAATTTATGGATGAGAATCTGGTTAATCTGTGGTCAGAAAAGGCATACCATCCATGGATATATTGCCGTTTAGCTGAAATTTATCTGAATTATGCAGAAGCAAAATACTTCTGTGGGGATGAAATAACGGCCCGCCAGTATGTAAATTTTGTGAGGGAAAGAGCTCGCAATATGACTGAAAATCCGACAAACATGTTACCTGATGTGACAGAAAGTGGAGAAGCCTTGTTGAAAAGAATTCAACAGGAACGTAAGGTAGAACTGGCTTTTGAGGAACACCGTTATTTTGATGTACGTCGTTGGAAGATAGCGGAAGATACGCAAGTGGGGCAGTTCCATGGCATCAAAATAACTAAAAAGGCTGATGGAACCAAGACGTATACGATAACGAATGTAGGTAATCCTCGTAAGTTTATAGCTCCAAATCATTATTTGGCTCCTATCCCGAATTATGAGCGTCGTAAGAATAGTGCATTGGAACAAAATCCTGGATATACTGATTTGTAAAGATTTAAATAGAAATCTGTTCCTAGATGAAAAATAAAGTTTAATTTAGGAACAGATTTCAGTTATTTGTAAACGCATAACTTAAAATCTGTAATAGATGAATTTACTTAACGCATTTTTAATTGGGGGATTTGCATTCATGACATCAAGTGTAGATGCTGGAGATACAACCCGTTGGCATATTGCTCCGGATAATCAGATTATTTGGTCAGTAAACGGAAATATTCCACATGAAGATCATATAGAAATGAGTGGAAAGACTGTTTCCGTGGTACTTCGTTATGGGGTCAATAGTAAAGGTGCCTTTTGTTTGAATAAAAGTATAGTGTGGCCAGGTCTGCGGACTATTCCTAATAATACACATGCCAGTTTGATGCGTCGTTATGACTGGAATCCGCTTGCCGGAGTTACGGTAAACGGACGTAGTCTGCAGTCTGATGAAAAAGTAAAAGAGCTGGGAATAAAGGGTAAGTTAAAGGTTAGTAGTGTTGTAAATCAGGGATATTATGGTGAATGGGAAATAGTGCGTGAGTATTTCCCCTCTACAGAATTTCCAGCTTTGATAGAATTGTATCAGGTGATAAACAAGGGAAAAAATCTGTTGGCTGTGGAAATACCGAAGAGTTGTTTTAGTGCTCAGACTGATTCTTCAAAAGGAGTAAAAGGAACTTATTTTATTGAAGGAAAATTGTGGCAGAATGGATATTTTACATTGCAGCCTGGAGATACTTTGAATTTTTCTGCGTCTATTTCCGCGCGGGATTCGGAAACATCTTGTCTTGTGCTTGATGCTTGTGAGGAGAGGAAGAAAAGGGATTCACAGGTTGACTTTTGGATGAATAACTTAGTTTTGGAAACTCCAGATTCTATAATAAATCAAATGTTTGCATTCTCAAAGATACGTGCTTGTGAAAGTATTTATGAAACTCAAGGAGGACCTATGCATGGTCCAGGAGGAGAATCATATTATGCTGCTATTTGGGCTAATGACCAAGCTGAATATATTAATCCCTATTTTCCTTATATTGGTTATGAGTATGGGAATATTTCAGCTTTGAATAGTTTCAAACATTTTGCACGTTTTATGAATGATGAATGGAAACCAATTCCCAGTTCAATTGTCGCTGAAGGATTGGATATTTGGGCTGGAGTGGGTGACCGTGGCGATGCTGCAATGATAGCTTATGGGGCTTCTCGTTATGCATTGGCTCGTGCTAACCGTGAAGAGGCAGAAGAATTATGGCCACTTATTTCTTGGTGTTTGGAATATTGTCATCGAAAATTAAATGAAGGGGGAGTTGTTGCTTCAGATACAGATGAACTGGAAAATCGTTTTCCTTCGGGGGATGCCAATCTTTGTACATCTTCACTTTATTATGATGCATTGATTTCAGCTGCCTATTTGGCAAAGGAGTTGGGGAAAGGAAGCAATGTGGCAAATACCTATAGAAAACAGGCTGCTATTTTACGTAAGAATATTGAGGTGTATTTTGGAAGTACGGTCGAAGGTTATTCAACTTATGCCTATTATAAGGGAAATGAGGTACTCCGTTCTTGGATTTGTATTCCTTTAACAATGGGAATTGACGAACGAAAAGAAGGTACAATTCAAGCACTGTTTTCTCCTCGGTTATGGACTGAGAATGGGTTGCTCACACAAGCAGGAAGTGAGACTTTTTGGGATCGATCTACACTTTATGCTTTACGAGGAGTATATGCTGCCGGTGAAACAGAAAAGGCAACAGAATATTTGCATCGCTATTCTAAAACCAGATTACTAGGAGAACATGTACCTTATGCCATAGAGGCGTGGCCTGAGGGGGAACAACGACATCTTTCTGCTGAAAGTGGCCTCTATGGACGTATCATAACTGAGGGCTTGTTTGGTATTCGTCCAGTTGGATTTAAATCATTTATGTTGACTCCTCGTCTTTCTAAGAAGTGGAATCAGATGGCATTGCGTCATGTACGTGCGTTTGGGGCAGACTTTGATTTGATTATTCAACGTCATGGCACAGGGAAACTACAAGTTATAATGACTACAAGTCATGGTAAGAAGAAAGTCTACGATATGAAAGAAGGGAAAACAATCACAATCAATTTGAATTAATATGATAAGACATTTATTGTTGTTGGGTACAATCGTTTTATTCTCGTCGGGGTGTGGTAATTCGGCTGGAAAATCCGTGGTGGAAAAGTTTCCTCAAGAGCAGACGGCTGTGTTTAGTTCTACAGATAAATATTTGGAAAACACATATAATTGGGCTCGTAAAATGGCTTTGTCGTATGCACACGATGGTACGGATCCTGTAGGCTATTGGTATGAAGCCGCTTTACCTCAGCGTGAAGCTTTTTGTATGCGCGATGTCTCTCATCAGTCGGTGGGAGCACAGATCTTGGGACTGGCTGTTCATAATAAAAATATGTTTAGAAAATTTGCTGAGAATATCAGTGAAAATAAGGATTGGTGTACGTACTGGGAAATTAATCGTTATGATAAGCCTGCACCGGCAGATTATACGAATGATAAAGAGTTTTGGTATAATTTGAATGCTAATTTTGATGTGATTCAGGCTTGTTGGAAAATGTATGAGTGGACAGGTGATAAAGACTACCTGACTGATTCTTGTTTTGTGAATTTTTACAATAAATCTTTGAATGAGTATATTTCCCGTTGGCAACTGCAACCTGAGAGTATTATGTCGAGGCCACGTTATATGAATCAGCCAAAGAATTTTGACTTGAATAATAACTTTCATACTTGCAGAGGGTTGGCTTCTTATGTGGAAAACTTCAGGGGATTGACTGTGGGAGTGGATTTGATAGCAGCGTTGTATGCGGGATTTGATGCTAGTTCCAAGATGGCTTTATTGTTAGGAAATAAGGGAAAAGCAGAAAAAGACAGACAGATGGCGCTTGAATATAGGAATATTTTGGAGAAGGAATGGTGGTGTGAAGACAGTGCTTATTATCAGACTTTCTGGACAGAAGACCATACTTTCTATCGTGGAGAAGGTGTGCCGTTTATTTTATGGTTTGGTGCAACGGAGGATGCAAATCGTATTCGGGCTTCTGTTAAAGATATTTTGAACAAGGAATGGAATGTGGAGAATATGTCTGCTTTTCCTGCATTGTTGTATCGTTTGGGATATTTTAAGGAAGCTTATACCTATCTGACTGAACTTCCACAGATGAATCGTTCGGAATACCCGGAGGTTTCGTATGGAATTATAGAAGGTATGATAAATGGAGTAATGGGGATTGTTCCTTCTGCTAGTGAACGAAAGATTTCTACTTGTTCTCGTTTGGCTGAGGATAGTTTGACGGCTGAGATTAGAAATCTTCCTGTTTTTGATGGGTATGTGACAGTAAAACATATAGGACGTGTGATAAGTGAGATTGAGAATCAAACATCACAGAATCTTGTATGGAAAGTAATGTTTCTTGGAAAGCATCCACAAATTAAAATAGATGGAAATACTTGTAAAGCTATGAATTTTCAGGATGCGAATGGAAACTCTTATTCGATGATTGAGGTAAGTTTGCCATCTGGAGAGAAGATGTCTGCACAGATATTGTAAAAGAAAAAGTAATATACTTTTGTAGATTGTGAAATTCAGAATCTATTTTACTATAAATCGGTTGTTGAAGAACTATGATTTTTCTTCAATAACCGATTTTTGTTTCGGTGAAATAGTAAGGGGTGAGAATAAAATTTTGTATTTTTGTTTTGAAAAATGAGCTTCTAGTTGTAAACTGCTAAGATATGAAGGTTGTAAGACTACTTTTTTTTATTGCATTACTAATTCCTGTTTTTCCATGTTGGGGAGCATTTAGGAATGTTACTCATTATACGATTAGTGATGGACTTTCAAATAACGCTGTTTATAGTATTGTACAGGATACTAAGGGGCGTATGTGGTTTGGAACGATTGACGGGCTTCATAGTTTTGATGGAAACCATATTCGTGTGTGGAGAGATAATCGTGTAGAATCTCTAGGAGCCTGTATTTATACTATATTGGAAGATAGCATGCGACTTTATGTTGGTAGTGAGCGAGGCTTGAGTGTCTTCGATTTATTGACGGAAAGTTTTTCTGATTTTCAGGTGCGTTCTGAATTTGGGGAGGGCATACATTCTTCAGTTTCTCATGTAATGCGCGATCATCACCATAATATTTGGATAAGTACTGCTGGACAAGGAGTCTTTCGCTATGATCTTCTTCATAAAACACTCCATCAATATATGGCAATTGGGAAGGTGAATTGTGATTTTGTATATTATATAATGGAGGATTCTTTTGGAACAGTATGGCTTGCTACCCGTGAAGGAGGAATCAGTCGTTATATGCCTTCTCAAGACATGTTTCAGCCAGTAGCTTCGGGAGATGTGAAGGATGCACGGGTATTGTTTGAAGATTCTGCTCATCGTCTTTGGGTAGGTAGTGGAAGCGATGGACTTTATTTGTTGGATAGGGAACAGGGGAGACTGATTCAGAAAATACCTCCTTTATCGTTCAATCATCCTTTTCAAGTAAGAAGAATTGTGGAATGGCAACGTAATCATTTGTTGCTTGCTTCGGATGAGGGACTGACGATATATAATATTCTGACAGGTGAAGTGAATGTGGTAAGAGCGGATAATAAACATCCAGAAGGATTGAATGATAATTATTTACATGAATTGTTTATTGACCGTGAGAATGCACTTTGGATTGGTACTTATTTTGGGGGGGTAAATTATGTATCCTCTCTGCAGGATAATTTCTTGCATTATTATAAAGATAATTCTCAGCTGGATGCAAGTATTATTAGTGTGTTCGCTCATGCTGATAAGGATAATTTATGGATAGGTACTGATGATGCTGGCTTTTTTTATTGGGACAGACATAAACAGATTTTTCGTGCTTATCAGCCTTTGAAAGGAAAATCTGGCCCTACTTATCATAACATTCATGCTTTATTGCAGGACGGTGATAAATTGTTTGTGGGGATGTATATGGGGGGATTGGATATTTTGGATTTACGTACGGGAGTATTTAAAAATTATAAATCGGATACATCTCCACATTCGCTTTATTCTTCTGAAATATATGCGCTTTATAAGGATTCTAGGCAAAAGATATGGGTTGGCACGACTTCTGGGTTGAATGTTTATAAGCCACAATCAGATGATTTTGAACGGATATATGAATTACATGGAGCCAGCATTTCGTATATCTTTGAGGATAGTCAACAGAATCTTTGGGTATGTTCTCTTAACCGAGGTGTTTATTGCTTGAATCATCGGACAGGGAAATGGATACATTATTTTCATCAAGTAAAAGATGAACGAGGTACGCTTCCTACAAATCAGATTATTACAGGTTGTCTGGATATGCAGGGGGAACTTTGGTTGGGGACAGACGGAGACGGCTTGCTTAGATATGACCGTAAGAAAGATTTATTTGTACGTGAAAATTTGCCTGCGCACATACGTGTGGTTTATAAAATCTTACCGGATAAAGATAAACTGTGGTTTACGACTAATAATGGTATGTTCTGTTATCAGTCTCAAACTTCTTCCTTAAAATTTTATAATAAGAAAGATGGTCTACAGGAGAACTTGTTTCTTCCCAATTCAGGCATACAATTATCCGATGGCACAATTATGGTGGGTGGAGTAAATGGTTTTAATGAGTTTCATCCGGATAAAATTCAGACCGATCTTCAAGTACCTACGGTGATTTTGACCGATTTCCAGATGTTTAATAAACCGGTGATTGTTGGTAGTAAGGATTCGCCGTTGAAAGTTTCCATTACTTATGCAGATCGTTTGATTTTGGATCATTCTCATTCCATGTTCAGTTTCTCGGTTGCTACATTGAGTTATATTAATACTTCTAAGAACAGGTATCGTTATCGTTTGAAGGGGTTTGAAAAGGATTGGACGGAAACAAGTAATGCACCACATGTAACTTATACAGATTTGCCTGCTGGAAGTTATGTTTTTCAGGTGAGTGCGTCTAATTCTGATGGAGTCTGGAATGAGAATGCCATTTCGTTTCCTATTAAAGTATTGCCCCCCTGGTGGGCTTCTTCTTATATGATTGCGGGTTATGTATTATTGGGATTGGCATGTTTGGTCTATTCCTATTATAGGATAAACAGAATACATCGTCGGCGTATGACGTTACTTACGATTAAAAAAGACCGTGAGATTTATCAGAGTAAAATAGAGTTCTTTACGAATGTCATGCATGAAATACGTACTCCATTGACATTAATACTGGCACCGTTAGAACATGTGATGAAAAGTTCGGGGACAGTAAAGGATGTTCTTCCGCAGTTGCAGGTAATAGAGCGGAATGCGGAACGTTTGCTGACGCTTGTTAATCAGTTGATGGATTTTCGTAAAGTTGAGTCGGGAGGAATGAATGTGATATTGGCGGAAACCAATGTCAAGACTTTATTGATGAATGTATATCAGCGTTTTCAGCTTTCGGCAGATATGAAACATATTAAGATTAGTTTGACAATGCCAGAGGAGCCTTGCTATGCTCGTATTGATCAGGAGGCATTTACAAAGGTAATCAGTAACTTATTGTCGAATGCATTGAAGTTTACTGATACTTATATTGGGGTTGATTTGTTGATTGTGAGTGATCGGAAATTGGAAGTGAGGGTGAGAGATAATGGCCGGGGGATTGATGTGAAAGAACAAGGAAAAATATTCTCTCCTTTCTATCAGGTTCCTGATAAGACCTCTTCTGAGCGAGTGGGGACTGGGGTAGGACTTTCATTGGTAAAGAAACTTGTAGATTTGATGCATGGCAGTCTTACCTTGGAAAGCGAGTTGGGGGCAGGCTCTACTTTTATTGTATGTTTTGACAGACTTGTACATAAAGGGGAGGAAGATTTAGAAAAGATTCCTTCCCAGGAGGTACGGGGTGAAGATAATGCGGATATGCCGGAAGGACAGTATCGTATTCTGATAGTAGATGATAATCAAGATTTGAGGGAATATTTACTTCAGTTACTTTCTGTGCATTATCAGGTATTTTATGCAGTGAATGGTAAAGATGCATGGGAGCAGATCTCACAGAATATGCCCGATTTGATAATCAGTGATGTGATGATGCCTGTGATGGATGGCATACAGCTTTGTCATCACGTGAAGTCTAATCTTTCAACCAGTCATATTCCAGTGGTTATGCTTACGGCAAAAGCATCCTCCGAGGATTATGTGGAAGGGCTTGAAAATGGTGCGGACGTGTATCTTGAGAAACCTTTTTCAGGTGACGTAATTAATGCGCAGATTGCAAGCATTTTCAGAAACAGGGAGAGGTTGAAAAAAGAGTTTAAGACGAAACCGATGGTAGCTTCTGTATCTATATCTAAACTAGATACTCTTTTGATTGATAAGATATCTAAAATTGTTGAGAAACGAATGACAGACTCGGACTTTACCGTGGATGTACTGGCCCAGGAGGTTGGAATTTCTCGGTCTGGTTTGTTTACAAAGATTAAAGCCATATCGGGAATGACTCCAAACGATTACATTCGCTTGATTCGTTTGAAGAAGGCGGCCTATTTATTGGCAGAAGAGGGGGTTTCTAGCAGTGAAGCATGTTTTCGGGTTGGATTTTCTTCCCCCTCCTATTTTGCCAAATGTTTTCAGGCACAATTTGGTATTGCTCCGGCAGAGTTCAGAAAAAAGGGGTGTAGGGATTGAAGATGGAATTCAGAACATGAACGCGATGGAGGCTCCGAAAGTAAAGTTATGCATCGGTGTCCGTTTGCTGTAGGAGCGTGCTTCGCGGTTTCCTTCTTCATCCACCCAGGTATTTTTCAGGTCATAGGTCAGCCGGGGAGAGGCAAAGTCATAGTCGCAATACAGGCGCAGGGCAGCATCCTCTTTGTAACGGTAGGTGAGGGAAATGCCCGTGCCCAGCTTGAACGTGGAACTTTTCCGGATGTGCAGAAACTCTTCATCCACAAACGTGCTGCGTAGCAGTTCGTGGGTGGTCAGGTCTTCCTGTTGGAGATAATATTCCACATCTTCCTTGTAGAACTGGTTGTAGGCTTCCTGGCTGACTTTTTGCCGGTCGAAGATATCAGGGTTGATGCGGGAGAGGGAATTCAGGGTAAAGTCGGCATTCAGTCGCCGGCCGACCAGCAGTTTGCCGCCCAGCTGGAAGTGGCGGTTCAAAGGGTATGAGAAATAGGCCCCTAAGTCGATGTCGCACATTCCCAGATGGTCCGATTCCAGTCCGTCGAGCAGGAACATGTTGACCGGAGCTCCTTCCTGCAAGTCGTTGTCCAGGTCGAAATGCCGTTTGTTCTCTTCCGGGATATCGGCTATCACCGGCAAGGTGGACACTTTCAGGCGGCCTCCCACTCCGAAGTAGGTATTGAAAAAATAAGCTCCTTCCACACTGACTACCGTGGCGGTCCCTGTCCGCAGGCGCATGCCCAGAGGGGAACCGTGTTCCTTGTCATATAATTCGGCAGTACGCAGGCTGGAGGGTCCCGTCGCAAATCCCATGTTGAAGCTCAAAAAGGAAGGTGCCTCATAACGGTTGTAGCTTGTATCATCTGGCCGTGTGTCCTTATGCTTGAAAATCAGGTCGGAAAAGAAATATCCCAGGTCGGTAGAAATCATACCGATACCGGCTCCCACCAGTACGTCGCCAATCCAGTGGCGGTTGTTCAGCTGTCGGGTCACTCCGGTCAGTCCGGCCAACGTATATCCGCCGATGCTATACCACGGACTGAGCATGCCATATTCCTTGTGCAGAATGGTGGCACACATAAAGGCGGTGGCGGTATGCCCCGAGGGAAATGAATTGTTTGAGGAATTGTCCGGACGTACTTCCTTGGTAGTATATTTCAAGGTATTCACAAATCCGGCCATGAGAGCCGCCGAAAATACATTGCTGACGGTCAGTTCTTTCCACGAGCTGCGTCCTTCCACCCCCGCCAGTTTCATTCCCCATGTGGCTGCCAGAGGGAGATATTGCGTATAGTTGTCGTATTTTTGGTGGAAGTTGGGTTCGAAACGGTTGCGCAGGGTGCGGAAATTCTTGTTTTCTCCTTTTACAATCAGCCCGGAAGCGATGAATGGAATACCCATGTATGAGAAGTTCCTGCGAAAATGGTCTTTCGCTTTGGGAACAGAGTATTTTCCTTCCGGTGAGATGGAAAGAAGAGAGTCCTTGGTCGGGTAGGCAGTGCCGTCCGGCAGGCGGGCGTGCAGGGACGAAACAATCAGAGGGAGGATGGAAAGAAATAACAAGACACGGATTTTCATTGCGGTTCAGAAATTAAAAAATACATAGTGGGAGACCGCAAAGATAGTGCTTTAGGAAGAGATACAGAAGAATGTCTGATGTACATGGGGGTTTGCTATTTTGTTGATAATCAGATTGTATTTTATTTTTCTCATGTACAAATCCGACGGTAGGTGGGAATTTCCTTCCGGAGGAAGCGAAATGCTGGAAGTACATAAAAAAAGGAGGCCGATTTATAGCCTCCTTTTTTATATCAATGGAATATCCGATTATTTGATGTTCGGGTTCAGTTTGTTCCATTCAGAGATAGCAGGAAGAACGCCCATAGCGATTACTTCGTCACGCAATTCGCACAGGTGAGCATAGCTCTTGTCCAAAGCAGCCTGTTCTTCAGCTGTACCGTTCAATGCAGCGCAGTGGCAACCGTCAGCTGTGATTGAAGTTTCCCAAGCCATCATGATGTGATCGTACTTATCGTTTGAGATATAAGTACCAGCCGGCCAACGGAAGGCTTTGCCACCCATAGCAGCGCCAATCATTTCGATAGAAACGTATGCCGGGCTCTGGAATGAAGAACGGCCACGCAAGTTGATGATGTTGGCACCACCTTTTGTTACTTTCTGCTGGATTTCAGCCCACTGTTCTTTAGTCAGAGCGTCAGTACCGATCATGTCGATCAACGGTTTGCCGTTTACTTTTGCAGTTGAAGCAAATACAGCCATCTGTTCGCCGTGGCCACCGTAAGTACGGCAGTTTTCAACAGCGTCCATAGATACGCCGAAGTGTTTAGCCAATTCGCTGCGCAGACGAGTAGAGTCGAGAGCGGCCAAGGTAGTAACCTGGCTCGGTTTCAAACCAGAGTACAACAAAGTAATCAAACCAGTGATATCAGCCGGGTTGAAGATTACCACGATGTGTTTTACATCCGGACAGTACTGTTTTACGTTCTTACCGAATTCTTCAGCGATGGCAGCGTTACCTTTCAACAGGTCTTCACGAGTCATACCAGCTTTACGGGCAGCACCACCTGAGTTTACGATATATTTAGCACCAGTCAGCGCTTCTTTGATATCTGAAGTGAAAGTGACATTCACACCTTCGAAACCGCAGTGGAACAATTCTTCAGCAACACCTTCCAAACCTGGAGCGTACGGGTCGTACAAACAGATGTTAGGAGTTAAGCCCATCATGATAGCAGTCTGAGCCATGTTAGAACCGATCATACCGGCAGCACCAACAATGGTAAGTTTTTCGTTTGTTACAAATTCCATAATTCTTATGTATTTAAGTTATGTATAAAAGTGTATAGTCTTTGTTTTTTCTTTCGATGCAAAGATAGGAAAGTTCTCATTGAAAAACGAATCTTTGTTCCGGGAAAAATGGGGGCGGAAGAAAGTATTTCCGGCAATTACGGAAAAATTTCACTATTTTTAGAAGTCGCACCCTGATTTTGCAAAGAGTAGGTTGCATTTTTGTCTTCGGGTGCATCTGCTCTGTCCTTTTCTTTTTTCTCTGGAGGTTTTATGGGGATTTTCAAGGTGTTTAATTCGAAACTATCCGGCAATTTCTCTGTCCCACACTGTGGGATACAAAAACCACACTGTGGGATACATATTTCACAGTGTGGAATATAAAAACCACACTGTGGGACAGAGAATATGAAAGGCCGGAAGAAATTAGGAATAAGGCGATTTGGAAGAATCGTTGGTCATTCTTTCAATTCTGCATTGGAAACTCATTGTGGTTTCTGAAATATTCCATATTTTTGCCCCAATGACCATGAAGAAGATGAATTTGAAACTGTATATATTATGGTGGATGCTGGCCGTATGCTGTATCTTTCCGCTGGAGGCACAGGAACAGGAGGAACCTGCCTTTCAAGAAGAAACGGATACAGCCGATGTGTATCTGCCGGCTGATTCCTTGTTTGCCCGTTTCCTGGAAAAGAAGCATATTCCGGTGACTTCATGTAACCGTATGACACTGCTGAAGAGTGGCCGCAGCAAGTTTGAGCATTTGTTTGAAGACATCAAGAAGGCCGAAAAATACATCCATCTGGAGTATTTTAATTTCCGGAGCGATTCCATTGCCAAGGAATTGTTCACCTTGCTGGCAGAGAAGGCAAAGGAAGGTGTGACGATAAAGGCACTCTTTGACGATTTCGGCAACCTGTCGAACAGCCGTCCGTTGCGGAAAGAACATTTGAAGATGCTGGCAGACAGAGGCATTGAAATGGCCCGTTTCAGTCCCATCCGTTTCCCTTATATCAACCATGTGTTTTGCCGTGACCATCAGAAGATTGTGGTCATCGACGGGAAAGTGGGCTATACGGGCGGAATGAACATTGCCGACTATTATATCAACGGACTGCCGGAAATCGGTCCGTGGCGCGACATGCATATCCGCATAGAAGGTCCAGCCGTGAAGTATCTGGAAGAAGCGTTTCTGGGGGTATGGAACAAGGAAACGCATGAAGAGCTGCAAGAAATGCCGGTGGTGCCGGACAGTTTTTGTGTGGGCTCCGGAAGGAGAGTCGCCATCGTGCAGCGTATTCCGAGGGTGTGTCCGGAAATCATGCGGGAGGCTTACATTGCTGCCTTGGATGCGGCGGAGCATAAGGTGCAGATAATCAATCCTTATTTTACGCCTACCCGTCAGGTGAGAAAGGCCATCAAGCGGGCGGCCAAGCGTGGGGTACGGGTGGAAATCATGATTCCCGGCAAATCGGACATTCCCTTTACGCCCGATGCAGGTTTTTATATTGCCAACAAGCTCCGTAAGGCCGGGGCGCATATTTATGTGTTCAACGGGGGATTCCATCATTCGAAAATCATGATGGTGGACGAGCGTTTCTGTACGGTGGGCAGCACCAACCTGAACAGCCGGAGCCTGCGCTATGATTATGAAATCAATGCGTTTATCCTGGACCTGCCTACTACGGCCGAACTGGGAGAGGTCTTCAGCAACGACAAGCTCAACAGTACGGTCATGACGCGTGAGGAGTACAAGAAACGCGGTGTGTGGCGACGCTTTGTCGGCTGGTTCGCACATTTGTTTACTCCGGTTATATAATAATAAGGGAGAATATACCCTGAAACTACGATTTTTTTCTTATTTTTGTCCGATTATATGGGAATAATAGCCCTGAAAAGAACCTGATTTTTTAACTGGAACCGCATGTCGTTTTTTAAGGATGTAATCGGACAAGATGAAGTGAAACAGCTTCTCATCCACAACGTTCGGAGTGGAAAGATGCCTCATGCCCTGTTGCTTACGGGACCTGCCGGTAGTGGCAAACTGCCGCTGGCACTGGCGGTGTCGCGCTATCTGCTTTGTCGTCATCCGGGAGAGGACGATGCGTGTGGGCAATGCAGTTCGTGCAAGATGATGGACCATCTGGCGCATCCCGACATGCACTTTGCCTTTCCGGTGGTGAAAAAGAAGGCGGGACGCGACGTGGTGTGCGATGAGTTCCTGCCTCAGTGGCGTGAGATGCTGGAGCGGAATCCGTATGCCGACCTTCAGGAATGGATGCGGATGATGGATGCCGGCAACCAGCAGCCGCAGATTTACGTGCGCGAAAGCGACGAGATTCAGCGTAAGCTGTCCCTGAAGGCCAGTCAGGGCGGATATAAGGTGATGCTCATCTGGCTGCCGGAGAAAATGAATGTGGAGTGTGCGAACAAGTTGCTGAAGCTGCTGGAAGAACCTCCTTTGAAGACGGTATTCCTGCTGGTCAGCGAAGAGCCCGACTTGCTGCTGCCCACTATTTTGAGCCGGACGCAGCGCATCCACCTGAAACCTCTGTCCGAAGCGGATATTGAACGCTATCTGAAGGAACGGTATATGCTGCCGGAGGAAGATGCCCTTGACATAGCACACCGTTCGGCGGGAAGCCTGTTGAGGGCGGTGGAAAACGTGCATCTGGGTGAAGAGAACAGACTCTGTTTTGAACTTTTCGTGAACCTGATGCGTACGGCTTACAAGCGTGACATCCGTAGCCTGAGAGCCTGGAGCGAGCAGGTGGCCGGGATGGGACGTGAGCGCCAGAAGAATCTGCTGGAATATTGCCAGCGGATGGTGCGCGAGAATTTCATCTGCAACTTCCGACAGCCGGATATGGTGTACCTGAGTCCGGAAGAGATGCAGTTTGCCACCCGTTTTGCACCTTACATCAACGAGCGGAACATCTTTTCGGTGACTGGGCTGCTGGAAGAGGCACAGCTCCACATCGAGCAGAACGTCAATCCGAAGATGGTCTTTTTTGACATGGCATTGAGAATGATTGTAGAAATGAAACAACAATAACAATATATGGACGATTTTAAGCTTAAAAACGGAAGCGGCCGACTCTGTTGTGGAGGCTGCGGACGACAGAATAATAAACTGAACACTTACGACTGGCTGGCCGATATCCCGGGCAATGGAGAAGAGCAGGATATGGTGGAAGTACAGTTCAAGAATACACGGAAAGGCTATTACAAGAACAGCAACGGCTTGCACCTGGTGAAAGGGGACATCGTGGCGGTAGAGGCCAGTCCGGGCCACGATATCGGTACGGTGACACTGACGGGGCGGCTGGTGCCGTTGCAGATGCGGAAAGCCAACCTGAAACCGGATGCGGAAATCCGACGCATCTACCGGAAGGTGAAACCGGTGGACATGGAGAAATACGAAGAGGCCAAGTCGCGCGAACACGACACCATGATTCGTTCCCGCAAGATTGCGGAGAGCCTTGGACTTCAGATGAAAATCGGTGACGTGGAATATCAGGGTGACGGCAACAAGGCCATTTTCTATTACATTGCCGATGAACGTGTGGATTTCCGTCAGCTGATTAAGGTGCTGGCCGAAACGTTCCGGGTGCGAATCGAGATGAAACAGATTGGTGCCCGTCAGGAAGCCGGACGCATCGGAGGAATCGGGCCTTGCGGACGGGAACTGTGTTGCGCTACGTGGATGACGAACTTTGTGTCTGTGTCTACCAGTGCCGCACGTTTCCAGGACATTTCACTGAATCCGCAGAAGCTGGCCGGACAGTGTGCCAAGCTGAAGTGTTGCCTGAATTACGAGGTGGATGCGTATGTGGAATGTCAGAAGCGTCTGCCTAGCAAGGAAATTACACTTGAAACGCTGGACAATGTGTATTATTATTTCAAGGCGGATATCCTGAAAGGAACCATCACGTACAGCACGGACAAGAGTTTCCTGGCCAACGAAGTGACCATTTCTGCCCGTCGCGCTTTTGAGGTGTTGAACATGAACAAGCGGGGTGAGAAACCGGAGAAGCTGGATGAAGAAACCTCTTCCCGTGAACCGCAGCGTTCGAAAGACTTGCTGGAGCAAGAGAGTCTGACACGTTTCGACAAAACGAAGGCTGGACGGAACCGGAAAAAGAAAGCAAAAGGGGGCGCTCAAGCGGCTAACCAGCCTGCTGCTCCGGCGGAGGCAAACAACAACAGACCGACACCGGAAGCTGGAACGAAAGAACGGGAAAACAGAGGCCCTCAGGCCCGAAACAACCGTCCGTCCCGCCCGAAAAATAATCCCGTACCTCAGGCGGCTGCGGGAAATGCTCCGCAAGGAGAGGCAAATGCGGGGCAGGAGCCTCGTCCGAGTCGGAACGGAAGACGAAATTTCCGTCGGAACAACAACAATGAGGGAAATAAACGTCCGGAACGAAATACAAATTCAGATGTACAAGCATAAAAAATGGATAAAGGGCCGAATGGGGTATGCGGGCTTTCTGAGTCTGGTCGTGTGCCTGCTTTCGGCCTGCCATACGAATACGCAGTATCATGTGTACCAGTCCGTTCCCGGAAGGGAAGGCTGGCAGAGGACGGATTCGGTGGGGTTTGAACTTCCCCCGGAAGTGCCGGCAGGAACTTATCAGATGGAAGTGGGAATTCGTCACACGGGAGCCTATCCTTATCGGGATATCTGGTTGTCCGTGACACGGGTGGACGGCGATTCTCTGCCTTCGCATACGGACACTTTACATATTTATCTGGCCGATGAGAAAGGACAGTGGCATCACGAAGGGGCTGTCGGCGGATTGTTTCAGACAGCTTATATATGGGATGAGCCGGTGGTATTGACCACAGATTCCTTGGGACGCAGTTTCCGTATAGCCCATCTGATGCGGAAAAATCCGTTACCGGGTATTTCGGATGTGGGCATCCGGCTATTTTTCCCGGGCCGCGTCGATGCGGAGAAACACGAATAGCAGAATGGTAAATCCCCACAGGGAAGAGCCTCCGTAGCTGAAGAAGGGAAGCGGAATCCCGATGACCGGGGTCAGCCCGAGCACCATTCCCACATTGATGAAAAGGTGGAAGAAAAAGATGCCCAGCACGCAATAGCCGTAGACCCTTCCAAAACGGGTTTCCTGCCGTTCGGAGAGAACGATAAGACGGAGAATAAGTGCCATGAACAGGAAGATGACAATGGCAGAACCCACAAATCCCTGTTCTTCTCCAATGGTACAGAAGATGAAGTCGGTGTCTTGTTCCGGCACATATTTCAGTTTGGTCTGGGTGCCGTTGAGGAACCCTTTTCCGAGTAACCCTCCGGAACCGATGGCAATCTTACTCTGGTTGACGTTGTATCCGGCTCCTGCCGGGTCGTCCTTCATACCCAGCAATACTTCAATTCGGATTTTCTGATGAGGCTCCAGTACGTGGTTGAACACGTAATCGGTGGAGAAAAAGAAGATGCCGGAACCGATGACAAACAGGATGATGTAGAAATACTCCCTTACTTGCTCCCTGAGGTAATAATAAAAAAGGGTGATTACGAGGGCCGCACAAATGGCCAGTTGAAGATGGCAGACGTTAAACGGAATCACATAGTTGGAGAAAAGTGCGCCCAGCAGGGTGGCTCCTCCTCCGATGCCGAAGATATAAACCGCCAGTTTGGGAGACTGACGGCAGAATCTTCCTACCAGGAAAGAAGATAGCAGGATGATGAGGGTCAGTACGGAAAATTCTCCCCAGGAGGTCATCTCATCGGGCATGATTTCGGTTCCAAACCGGAGGCCGACAATAAAAAAGACAACGGCACAGATGCCGGAAAACAATACGGCTCCAGTCATGCCTTCCCGGTACAGCATGAGAAAAAAGGAGAGATACACCAGTGCGGAACCGGTCTCCTTTTGGAGGATAATCAGCAGCATAGGCAGCAAGATGATGCCCAATACTACCAACAGATTGCGGGTTCGCTGCATCTGGAAGGTGTATTCGTTCATGTATTTTCCCAGTGCCAGGGCTGTGGCAAACTTGGCGAACTCGGCTGGTTGCAGGCTGACGGGGCCGAGCACAATCCACGAGCGTGAACCTTTGATTTCATGCGGATTGAAGATGGTACCGAAAAGGAGCAGGAGCAGGATGCCATAAATCAGGTAGGCGTATGTGTCGTAAATGCGGTCTTCGAGCATGAGTATGACGAATCCGAGTCCCAGCGAACAGCCTATCCACATGAGCTGCTTGCCGGCACGTGTCGTGATGTCGAAGAAATTGGGCTCTCCGTAATCGTAGCTTGCTCCGCATACGCTGAACCAGCCGCAGGTGACCAATACCAGATAAAGTCCGATGGTCCACCAGTCCACATTTTTCCATACACTACCTCTCGTGTATCCCATAATCAATCCTCCTGTTTTGAATTTCTGTTGCCATCGCTTCGTCTTCGGGCGAAAGCTTTCCTTTCAGATATTGTTCTATCATGAGCCGTCCGATGGGGACACCGTAGACGGCACCGAATCCTCCGTTTTCCACATATACGGCAATGGCTATCTTCGGGTCTTTCATCGGGGCAAATCCCATGAATGCCGAGTGGTCTTTTCCTCGGTTCTGGGCTGTACCGGTCTTGCCGCATACTTCGATGTCGGGCAGGTTGGCTCCCCGGCAGGTTCCACCCAGTACGGCAGCACGCATGCCTTGTACCACTTCATCGTAATGGGAACGGTCGACCATGGTATAGCGTTTCTTGGAATAGAGCGTGTCGAGCGGTTCACCTTCGACTTCCTTGACCACATGGGGCGTAATGAAATAGCCTCTGTTGGCAATGGTAGCTCCCAGATTGGCTATCTGCAGCGGTGTCAGCGTCACCTCCCCCTGTCCGATGGAGATACTGATGATGGTCAGTCCGTTCCATGAACCGTGATAGGCCTTGTCGTACACGCTGGCATTGGGGATGAATCCTCTTTTTTCTCCCGGAAGGTCGATTCCCAAGGGGTAGCCGAATCCCATGGACACCATGTAGTCTCTCCATGTATTCATGGCCTTCTGTACGGAGCCATATTTCTGCCGGGCTCCAATCATGTGATAAAGTCCCCAACAGAAATAACCGTTGCAGGAAGTGGCGATGGCCGGAATCAGAGAGAGGGGGGAGGGGTGTGAGTGACAGCCCACATGGAGGCCTCGGAAATTGAAGCCGCCATTACACGGGTAACTGGTACCGGTGGTGATGATTCCTTCCTGCAAATAGGTGAGTGCCTGTGAGGTCTTGAATGTGGATCCTGGGGGGTAGGTACCCATGATGGCGCGGTTCAGCAAGGGCTTCCACGGGTCACGTGCCAGCATCAGGTGGTTCTTTCCTCGGTTTCTTCCTACCATCTGGCGGGGGTCGTAAGAGGGAGAAGACACCAGACAGAGTACCTCGCCGGTAGAGGGTTCGATGGCCACAATACTGCCGATTTTCCCTTCCAGCAAGCGTTCGCCCAGTTGCTGGAGGTCGATGTCCAGACTGAGCCGCAAGTTCTTGCCCGCCACGGGAGCTTTGTCGAATTTGCCGTCCATGTAGTTGCCTTGAATACGTCCGCGTGCGTCGCGCAGCAATATCTCAATGCCTTTTTCGCCTCGCAGCTGCTTCTCGTAAGAACGTTCCACTCCCAGTTTCCCGATAAAGTCTCCGGGGATATAGTAGTCATCCTTTTCCATGTCCGATTTGGACACTTCTGCAATATCACCTAAGATGTGGGCTCCCGCATTGTAAGTATATTGCCGGATGGTGCGTCGCTGGATATAGAATCCGGGAAACTTGAACAGTTTTTCCTGAAACACTCCACAGTCTTCGGCCGACAGCTGGGTCAGGAATACCTGATTGGTGTAGGGAGAGTATCCCGGGTTGAGGCGCCGGTCCTTGATGTCATGGAATTTCTTCCGGAGAAATTCCGGTGTGATTTTCAGGGTCTGGCACAAATCGGTCGTATCCAGTTCGGTAATCTCCTTCATGATGACTGTGATGTCGTAGGCTGCCTGGTTGTAGACCAGCAGTTTGTCATTGCGGTCGTAGATGACTCCCCGGCTGGGATACTGTATCCGCTTGAGAAAGGCGTTGCTGTCGGCATTCTTCTTATAGTCCTCACTCATGATTTGCAGGGAGAGCAAGCGTATAAGAAAAATCAATACAATGACAGCGACTGCGCCGGCAATGACGTATTTCCGCTTTTCAAGGTCGTAATTTCTTTCCACTATTTTTTCCTCCTGACAGAATCAACACATAAAATAAAGATGAGCGTGATGACTGCATCACTGGCTATTTTCAGTAACAATATTTGTGGCCGCGCAAAAGAGAACATATCCAGCAGATTCAGGACGACGGCATGCAACAGTACCATAACCAAGGTGTATCGGAAGAAAGGAGCAAATCCCATCTGATAGATGCCTGGCTCGAAGTTATCAGTGGTGTCGCGCAGTGAGAACAAACGCAGAATCCAGGGGCGGCAGAAAGCCGTCAGCACGGAAGCGGCTGCATTCAAGCCGGGGGTGTTGCTGAAGATATCGATGCAGAGTCCCAGGAAAAAGGCCCACAACAGGAGGCCCTTACGGCTGTTTCCCGAATTTATCTTCAATAAGAAATAAATGTATAATAAGGGAGTAGCGTATTGTTCAAAATGGATGTGATTCAACACCAGCGCCTGAAGCAGGGCCAGTATTATAAACCATTTAAGACGTATGATATATTGCATAATTTCCCAAACTTTCTGTGTGGTTAATAGTTATGGTTGCACGGAGTGGATACTGTCTTCCAGCTGTGCCTGTTCGCTCCCGTTGAAAGAACCCAGTACCCTGACGTTATTCAATCGGGCAAAGTCGGTAAAGAGTTTCACCTTGAGCAGGTAGGACAAGCCGTCGTGGCTGTCGGTCATGTCATCGACAGTGCCTACCGGTATTCCGGCGGGGAATACGGCACTGTAGCCGCTTGTCACGATTGTGTCGCCCAACGTGAACTCCGAATGTCTGGGCATGTCTTTCACATAGGCATATTGTGAGGAACCTCCATCCCATTTGAGGAAACCAAAATAGGATGTTCTCTTGATTTTGCAGCTGATGCTGCTTTTGGAGTTGAGCACAGGAAGCACGATGGAATGGTGTTGTCCTGTCAGATAGACAATACCTACCACCCCATTTCCGCACACTACTCCCATTTCCGGACGGATACCGTCGGCCGACCCTTTGTCTATCGTGATGAAATTGTTGGGGTGGGTTACGCTGTTGTTCACCACTCTGGCATCATAGAGCACATAGTCTTTCAATGCTTCCTTGCGCAGGTTGGCTACTCCGAGTGTATCTTGGGTATATTGTTCCAAAGCCTGTGACAGGCGCTCTACCTCAATTTCCAATTCCACGTTTCGTGCCGTGAGGTCTTTGTTGACTTCCGTCAGTCCGAAATAACGTGTCACTTGATTGGATGCCTCGTACACCAGTCCCGCCACATAATTGGCAGAAGTGAAGAAAGCACTTCCCTGATAGTTGTTGAAACGGAACAGCAGGGTAAGGGAAATCACTTCCAGAAGTACGAAAAGGAACCAATGGTTATATTTCAGCAGAAAATTGATTAGGTTTCGCATGTCAGAGAGTCCGAATGATGTGTAAACAAAAAAGTGAAAATTGAAAATGAAGGGACCTTCCGACCCCTTCATTTTCAATTTTATGAGATTATCTCATCAGGAATGAGAAACGATCTACATTTTTCAAGGCGATACCCGTTCCTTTGGCTACGCTCAGCAAGGGGTCTTCGGCAATGTGGAAAGGAATGTTGATTTTGTCTGTTAGACGTTTGTCCAGTCCGCGCAGCAAGGCTCCGCCTCCGGCCAGGTAAATACCGTTGTTGACGATATCGGCGTACAGTTCGGGAGGTGTATTTTCCAGTGCGCTCAGGATGGCCGTCTCAATTTTGGCAATGCTTTTCTCCATGCAGTGGGCTATTTCCTGATAGCAGACCGGTACTTCCATCGGAAGCGCTGTGATACGGTTTGGTCCGCGTACGATGTAATCCTCTGGAGCATTGTCTCCCAAATCCGTAATGGCAGCACCTACATGAATTTTGATTCGCTCGGCCATTCTTTCACTGACTTTGACATTGTGCTGTCGGCTCATGTATTCCTGAATATCCGCTGTCAGGTCGTCACCAGCCACACGGATAGAGTTGTTTGAAACAATACCGCCTAATGAAATTACGGCGATTTCGGTAGAACCTCCACCTATGTCGACCACCATGTTTCCTTCCGGAGCTTCCACATCCAGTCCGATACCGATAGCCGCAGCCATCGGTTCAAATATCAGGTAGACATCACGTCCGCCTGCATGTTCCGCACTGTCGCGTACGGCACGTAGTTCCACTTCTGTGGAGCCTGACGGTACGCCGATGACCATGCGCAGGGAAGGAGTGAAAAGATGACGTCCGGTATTTACCTTTTTAATCAACCCGCGCATCATCTGTTCGCAGGCGTTGAAGTCCGCAATCACTCCGTCACGCAACGGGCGTACGGTGCGAATGTTCGGGTTTTCTTTTTCGTACATCAGCTTGGCACGTTCACCCACGGCAATCATTTTGTCCGTACGGCGATCCAACGCAACGACAGAGGGTTCGTCTACCACAATCTTGTCATTGCAGGTAATGATGGTGTTGGCTGTGCCAAGGTCCATCGCTATGTTTTGTGTAAAGGAGAATAATCCCATTCCTTCTAATATAAGTCTAGAATTTTGAATTAATAAGTCCGTATAGAGAAGGCAGAATGAACTGCCTTTTATTTATTTCTTGAAATAGTCGCGGATAGCGGTATCGTAGTGTGAAGATACGGTAAAGGCTTCACCTGCAAACCAACGGCGCTGTTCACGTGTGGTAACGGCTCCCTGCTGGTTCAGGATGTCCAGCAGCGGCTGATACTGATGTTTGCTTGCTACGATGACTACATCGTTGAAATTCTTGGCTCCGGCACGAATCAATGAAATGCCGCCTATATCGATTTTTTCAATGATATCTTGTTCGGCAGCACCGCTGGCCACTGTATCCTCAAACGGATACAAGTCTACAATTACCAGGTCGATTTCCGGAATCTCATATTGTGCTACTTGTTTTTGGTCGCTTTCCAGTTCTCTACGGCAAAGGATACCTCCGAAGATTTTAGGATGTAAGGTTTTCACACGTCCTCCCAAAATAGAAGGATAGGTTGTGATATCTTCTACTGCCTTGCACGGATAGCCCAGTGATTCAATGAATTGACGTGTTCCTCCAGTAGAAAGGAATTCAACTCCTTCTGCATGGAGTTTAGCTAAGATAGCATCCAAGCCGTCTTTATGGTAAACAGACACCAATGCGGTTTTGATTTTCTTTGATTCTGACATAATTTTGAGATTTTGAATTCAGCCGCAAAATTACGAATTTTCAGATGATAAATATAGGATAGTAGAAATAAAATATCTTTTTTTTACATTCACATTGAAAGTTTTGCTGCTGACCTTCTTGTGAATAGTACTTCCATTTGCTTCCTTTCTGAGATTTTGTAACAGGATTGTAACATATATGACATTCGATTATAACAAGGATGAAATATTTTTGCATCCGGAAAAAACTTAGCAAAACAAGTTATGGAAACTATTTATTTGGGAATTGTGATTTTCCTGTTTATGCTGGCAGTCTTCGATTTGCTGGTAGGTGTCAGTAATGATGCCGTGAACTTTATGAATTCGGCGGTTGGTGCAAAGGTCGCGAAGTTTAAAACGATTATCATTGTAGCTGCTGTCGGGGTGTTTGCTGGAGCGGTGTTGAGTAATGGAATGATGGATATCGCCCGTCACGGAATTTTCCAGCCGGTAAATTTCAGCTTTTATGAAATCATGTGCATCTTGTTGGCGGTCATGGTGACGGACGTGGTGTTGCTGGATGTCTTCAATACGTTGGGGCTGCCTACTTCTACTACGGTATCCATGGTATTTGAATTGTTGGGAGGTACATTCATTCTGGCAATTTTGAAGATTATCGGAGACGAAACCGGTATGTTGAGTTTGGGTGATATGATGAATACGGAAAAGGCTTTGTCGGTCATTATGGGTATTTTCCTTTCTGTGGCGGTTGCCTTCATTGCGGGTACTATTGTACAATATGTGTCCCGACTTATTTTCAGTTTCAATTATAAGAAACATCTTTCATGGACCATCGGTGTGTTCGGCGGAATTGCCGTGACGGCCTTGGGGTATTTCATTATTATACAGGGTTTGAAGAGTGCTTCGTTCATGACTTCTGAAGCTCAGCAGTGGATTCAGGACAATACCCTGATATTGGTGGGCGGATGTTTCGTAGTGTTTACGGTCATCATGCAAATCTTGCACTGGTGTAAAGTAAATGTATTCAAGATTATTGTGTTGCTGGGAACTTTCTCGTTGGCACTGGCTTTTGCCGGCAATGACTTGGTGAACTTCATCGGTGTGCCTTTGGCGGGTTTTTCTGCGTACACGGATTATGTGGCAAATTCCAATGGGACAGGAATTCATGATTTTATGATGTCTTCTCTGATGTCGTCGGCTAAGACTCCTGCCATTTTCCTGATAGCTTCGGGGGTTGTTATGGTATATGCGCTGGCTACTTCCAAAAAGGCAAAGAATGTAATCAAGACGTCGGTCGATCTGGCCCGTCAGGAGGAAGGTGATGAGATGTTCGGTTCTTCTGCATTGGCTCGTGTGATTGTACGTCGCGCCACTAATATCAATGATTTTCTGGTACGTGTGATTCCGGTGGGAATGCGTCGTTGGATTGACAGCCGTTTCAATAAGGATGAAGTGATTCTGAACGATGGGGCTGCCTTCGATATGGTACGTGCTTCGGTGAATCTGGTTTTGTCTGGACTGTTGATTATCATCGGTACCACCATGAAGTTGCCGTTGTCTACCACTTATGTGACATTTATTGTAGCGATGGGTAGTTCATTGGCCGACCGTGCCTGGAGTCGGGAAAGTGCAGTATATCGTATCACGGGTATGCTTTCCGTGATTGGTGGCTGGTTTATCACGGCGTTCGTGGCTTTCACGATTTGTGCGCTGGTTACTTTCATAATGTTCTACACCAGTTTCGTTGGTATGTTCATCTTTATTGTGGTAGCTGTAGTGCTTTTGGTACGCAGTAATATCCAGTATAAAAAGAAAGAAGAAAAGGTGGATGGACAGGACGATGTGTTCAAGCGGATGATGAGCAGCAAGGACAAGAGCGAAACCTTGGCGTTGCTTCGTCAGCATGTGCAGGAAACCTTGGCCAGCTACGTGGATTTCAGTGAGAAAACCTATGTACAGGTGACTGACGGATTCATCAATGAAGACTTGCGTAGTCTGCGGAAGGCCATGAATGCGACGGACGACCAGAAGAAGATGCTCAAGAAACGTCGGCGGAAAGAAATTCTGGGATTACGCCGTCTGCCTATGACCGTAGCGATAGAAAAGAATACATGGTTCCACTTGGGAAGCAACAGTTGCGAGCAAATGCTTTACTGCTTGAAACGAATCTGTGAACCTTGTAAGGAGCATGTGGATAATAACTTCAACCCGATATCTCCGGATTGTGTGAAGGAATTCCTTCCAGTACGTGAGCAGCTCTGTAGTTTGATGGAGCGTACCAAGAGTGCCATCAGTACAGGTAACTATGCGGATGCCGATGATATTTTGAAGAAAGGTGACGAACTGAAAAACAATATTTCCGCTTTGCGTAAACAGCAGATGAACCGGATGCAGGAGTCTGATAATACAAGTTTGAAGGCGGCAATGGTTTATTTGAATATCCTTCAGGAATCTCAGGAGTTGGTAAGTATTTGGCGCCATCTGTTGCGTGCCAGTCGTTTCTTCCAAGGGGATTATGTACCCCAGGAGGTTTCTATACTGGCTTTGGCGGAAGACCGTTGAGGCTGATTATTCTTTGAATTGATAAAAAAGGCCGGCAGGAAGTTTCTCTCTTTCTTGTCGGCCTTTGTTTTTAGGGCTTATGTAGGTTAGTCTTCTTGTACTTCGGTGAGGTTTCCGGTTGTAGAATCCATGATGAATCCTCTTACCCGTATATCCTGTGGTACTAGCGGGTGGTGGCGTACGATGTGTACGCTCTTTTGTACAGCTTCTTCCGTATCATTGAAGCCGCTGAGCCAGGAATTTAAGTCGATATCACAGTATTGCATCATTTCGATGTGGTCTTGTGAGATACCTCTTTCGCGCATGTGGCGCAGCATGACCTGACTGTCCATGTGCTGCACGCCGCAGTCTGTGTGCCCGATAATCATGACCTCTTCCACTCCTAGTTCATATATGGCTACCAGAAGGCTTCGCATGGCACTTCCAAACGGGTGTGTAATCGTTCCTCCTGCATTCTTGATGATTTTGACATCTCCGTTTTTGATACCCAGTGCGGCTGGCAGCAGTTCTGTCAAACGGGTGTCCATGCAGGTGACAATGGCGATTTTTTTGTCAGGGTATTTGTTCGTGATGTATTTTTCGTACCCTTTGCTTTCCACAAATGTTTTGTTGAAATGTAATAATTCGTCTATCATAGTCCTTTATATTTTGTATAGAATATGGGCAAAAATACAGATTTATTTTGTGATTTTTCCGTTGCTTTCTGTGGGAATTCCTAAAATCATGTACTTATCGTGGAATATGCTTCCGATTTTTTCGTACTTTTGTAGAAAATTCAACCAAACTATTAAAATATGGCTAAAGAACTCGAACTCAAGTACGGCTGCAACCCTAACCAGAAGCCGGCCCGCATTTTCATGCAGGAGGGAGAACTGCCTATTGAAGTGTTGAACGGGCGTCCCGGTTATATCAATTTCTTGGATGCGTTCAATGGATGGCAGTTGGTGAAAGAACTGAAAGAAGCTACCGGTATGCCGGCCGCTACTTCGTTCAAACACGTGAGTCCTGCCGGAGCCGCAATCGGTCTGGAACTGGATGAAACCATGAAGAAAATTTATTTTGTGGATAACCTGCCTTTGTCGCCGCTGGCAAATGCGTATGTACGTGCACGTGGTGCCGACCGTATGTCGTCTTATGGAGATTTTATAGCTCTGAGTGATGTGTGTGACGAGGAAACTGCCCGTTTCATCAATCGTGAGGTATCCGACGGTGTCATTGCTCCGGGATATACGGATGCGGCTTTGGAAATCTTGAAGAACAAGCGGAAGGGTACTTATAATGTCATCAAGATAGATCCGGCTTATCGTCCGAATCCTATTGAACACAAGGACGTGTTTGGCATTACTTTTGAACAAGGACGTAACGAAGTGAAACTGAATGGCCCGGAACTGTTTGCAAACATTCCGACACAGAATAAGAATTTCCCGGAAGAGGCTAAGCGTGATTTGATGATTGCATTGATTACGTTGAAATATACGCAGTCTAATTCAGTTTGTTATGTGAAGGACGGACAGGCCATTGGTATCGGTGCCGGACAGCAGAGCCGTATCCATTGTACTCGTTTGGCTGGAAACAAGGCTGATATCTGGTACCTGCGCCAACATCCGAAAGTATTGAACTTGCCTTGGGTAGAAAAAATCCGCCGTGCCGACCGTGACAATACCATTGATATTTATATCAGTGAAGATCATGATGATGTGTTGGCCGATGGCGTATGGCAGCAGTTCTTTACGGAAAAGCCGGAGATTTTAACCCGTGAAGAGAAACGGGCATGGTTGGATACACAGAAAGGGGTGTCTTTAGGTTCGGATGCATTCTTCCCGTTTGGCGACAACATCGAACGTGCGCATAAGAGTGGGGTAGAGTATATTGCTCAGGCCGGAGGCTCTGTTCGTGATGACAATGTGATTGAAACATGTGATAAATACGGTATTGCAATGGCATTTACGGGTATCCGTCTGTTCCATCATTGATACCAAAAGTAAAGATAATAAGAGGAGAGGTGCAAATTTGCACCTCTTTTTTTGTAGATAGAGTAAAGATTTGCTATCTTTGCTGCCACTTAAGTACTTAATCTTGGGCTTGTTTGGTTTTGACAGCGAGAGATGTGGTATGTAAGCATGCAGTGCGTCAGTGATTTGCACTATAATCTCAGTTACTGAACAATTATCTGGCAACGAAAATTATGCTCTCGCTGCTTAATCGAAGTATAGTAGATTAGCTTTATTTCCGTCACAGTGATGGAAACGAGACATCGCTCAAAAGCTCTTGTTCCGAAGCGTTTGGTTTAGCGGTGCAGCAAAATCGGAAATAGTTTCAGCCTTGTTCCGCGGCTGGGATGAAGTTTTAGGAACTAAGACATAAGTGGGTGGCTCTGGTCTTGCTTGTGTACGAAAACCGAAGGCAGAGATAAGCATGTAGAAAGCATATGGCTTCCTTGTTTGGACGAGGGTTCGACTCCCTCCAGGTCCACAGATAATGAAAAGCTGCTGAGTTTCTCAGTGGCTTTTTTGTTTTTCTGATTTCCGGATGAAAGGACATGAAAAACCGGCATATATTCTGCGTATGTAGAGAAGAATATATGCCGATTAGTAAATCAGATACTGTTAATCAGCAATGGCATCGTCAAAGTTTTCGATTCGTGTCACTTTTTTAATGCTTTCCAGTTTCTTTAAATTTTCACAGATTGTGTTTACATCGTCCACATCGTGTACAAAAAGTTGGATACGTCCTTCAAAGATTCCATCATTCGACTCGATGTTCAGTTTGTGGATATTTACATTCAGTTGCTGGGAAATGATTTGTGTCACTTGATTCAGCACCCCGATACCGTCAATACCTTTTATATATACATTTACAGGAAAATTGAGTGCCTTTCCGGTTTCCCACTGTACGGCCAGCAGCCTGTTTCCAAAGCTGGTTTTGAGCTGGGCGGCAATCGGACATTGGCGCTTGTGGATGATAATCCGGTTGTTGTCATCAATATAACCCAGTACATCATCTCCCGGTATCGGCTTGCAGCAGTCTGCGATGATGTAGTGCTTCTGAATCTCTTCAGGAGTGAGGCGGACGACCTTCTTTTTGTCAATGTTCAGTTGAGGCGTATTCTCTTTTTGAGAAACATTATCCTGGGTTTTAGCTTTGTTACCTCCGCCAAATGCAAATGCGATGTATTTCTTCCAGTTTGTGGGGGTCGGTTTTTCTTTTAGCTCATTTTTATCAGCCTCTCCCAGTATGAAGACTTTTTGTCCTATTTGGTACATCAGGTCTTCAGGTGTCTTTAGTTTGTGGAGTGTACAAAGTTTCTGTATGTTGGTATCGTTTGCTTCAATACCTTCTTTGGTGAAGAAATTGTGCAGCATATCTTCTCCCGTCTGTTGCACTTCTTTTCTTTCTCTTTTTAGAATAGACAGAATCTTTGCTTTTGCTTTGGCTGTGGTAGCAAAATTAATCCATGAAGGTTGTACTTTTTGTGCTTTGGAGGTTAGAATCTCCACCTGGTCTCCACTTTGTAGTTTATGGCTGAGTGGAACCAGCTTGTGGTTGACTTTGGCTCCAATACAGTGGCTTCCCAAGAAAGTGTGAATGGAGAATGCGAAATCAAGGGCAGTAGCGTTTTGCGGCATGGTCTTGATTTCTCCTTTAGGGGTAAACACGAAGATTTCGGAGGCAAAAAGATTCAGTTTGATGGTATCCAGGAAGTCGATGGCATCCGGTTGCGGGTCATCCAAGATTTCCTTGATGGTTTTCAGCCATTTGCTGAGTTCGCCTTCGTCTTCGCTTCCTCCTCCTTCTTTGTATTTCCAATGTGCGGCAAAACCTTGTTCGGCTACATCGTTCATCCGTTCACTACGGATTTGTACCTCAATCCATTGGCCTTTATTGCTCATCAGAGTGACATGAAGCGCCTGATAGCCATTGGCTTTCGGATGGCTGACCCAGTCACGCAGGCGGTCGGGATGAGGTTTATATATTCGGGAAATGGCTACGTAGATATTGAAGCAGTCATTCAGCTCCTCTTCTTCATTCTTTGGAGTGAAAATGATACGTACGGCCAGAATATCATAGATTTCCTCAAATGTGATGTGCTTGTTTTGCATTTTATTCCAGATGGAATAAGGCGACTTGATGCGGGCCAAGATTCGATAGGGGAGTCCCATTTTGTCGAGCTGTGCCCGGATGGGAGCCGTGAATTCTTCAAACAAACTTTCTCTTTCAGCTTGCGTGGCTTTCAGTTTGTCTTCTATTTTCTGGTATGCTTCCGGATGTTCGTACTTAAAGCTCAAGTCCTCCAATTCAGTCTTGATACGGTTTAACCCCAATCTGTTGGCGAGGGGAGCATAAATATAAAGCGTTTCTCCTGCAATCTTGTATTGTTTGCTTGGAAGCATGGAACCGAGTGTGCGCATGTTGTGCAGTCGGTCTGCAATCTTGATAAGGATGACACGGATGTCATCGTTCATCGTAAGAAGTAGTTTTTTAAAGTTTTCTGCTTGTGCAGAAGCTCTGTCTCCAAAGATACCTCCGGAGATTTTGGTCAGTCCGTCTACGATTTGAGCTATCTTGGGGCCGAACAGGTTTTCGATATCTTCCACTGTATAGTCTGTGTCCTCCACTACGTCGTGAAGTAACGCTGAACAGATGGAAGTAGACCCCAATCCAATTTCCACGCATGCGATACGTGCTACGGCAATGGGATGTAAGATATAAGGTTCGCCCGAACGTCGGCGCACTCCTTTGTGTGCTTGTCGGGCGAAATTGAATGCTTTTGTGATAATTTCAACCTTTTTCCGGTGTTTGCTTTCAAGGTATCGGTCCAATAACTCCTGAAAGGCATTGTCTATCAGTTGTTCATCTGCTTGCTCCTGCGTAAGTTTGTCGTCAGTCATAATTCTCTCCCTTCTTTGAATCGATAATGCAAAAATAGGGAAAAATACGAATCAAACAAGCAAATGGCTGCTTTTCTTAACGGATGCGTAATGATTTGCCAGCCCGGATGTTGCTTCCTTTAATTCCGTTCAATCGTCTGAGCTGATTTACACTGACTCCATATTTGGCTGCAATACCTCCTAAGGTTTCTCCATTGCGAATACGATGGTACACCGCTTTTCCTTTACTTTGACTTTTGCTCGCATTACTGCTGCTTACGGCCACGGTATTGCGTCGTGTCTGATAAACCTCTGGCTTATAGTTGTAAATACTGTCTTCGTGGTCGATGAAGCAGCTCATCATTTGAGTCGGTAATCTCAAGGCATAAGGTTTTTCGTTTCCCGGAATGATATCTTTCTTGAATTCGGGGTTCAGGGCACGCAGCTGGTCAATGTCCATCTTACATACTTCTGCTATCTGGTTCAAATTCAGCGAACGGTTGATGTGAACGGTATCCGTACTTTCGGGCATGTTCATTTCCATGGGGCTGATGTAATGCTCGCAATAGTAAGTCATGATGTAATTGGCAGCTACGAATGCCGGAACGTAACCTCTTGTTTCTTTGGGCAGGAAATTATAAATCTTCCAGAAGTCTTTTTCTCCTCCCGCCCGGCGGATGGCTTTGTTGATGGTACCCGGTCCGCAGTTGTACGCTGCTAAAACAAGGTTCCAGTCGTGATAGATATCATATAAATCTTTCAGATAGCGTGCGGCAGCACGGGTAGATTTTACCGGATCTCTGCGTTCGTCTACCAAAGAATTGACTTTGAGCCCATATACTTGTCCCGTACGAAGCATGAATTGCCACAGTCCTACAGCTCCCTGTGCAGAGGTGGCGGTAGGATTTAATGCAGATTCTATGACGGGTAAGTATTTTAATTCCAGAGGAAGGTCATATAAGTCAAGGGCTTCTTCAAAAATAGGCATGTAAAGATTGTTCGCACTCAACATGAAAGATACTTTTTGCCGCAGGCGAGTGGCATACATGTCAATGAATTTCCGTATGATGTCGTTATAAGGCATTTCGATGATGGCTGGAATCCGTTGCAGGCGATCCATATAGATGGAATCGCTGACCTCTGGGTTCTGGGTAGTCATCGTACAGTTTTCTGCCGGATTGATATAGTGTTTGGATATCCAGTCCAAATAGAGACTGTCGGTGGTGGATATCATACCTTCCGGCAAGTCTATCACGTCTTCTTGTCCGTTCGCTGATTGTACAGTGATTGTTTTTTCTGTTTGCTGTGCAAAAAGTGAGGATGCACTGCAGATTGTGGCAGTCAGTAAACTGAAAAGTATCTTTCTCATTTGCTTAAAATTTAATACAGCATTGCAAGCCGACTCCTTGCGGACGGTTGCGGAATGCATCGTTAAAGATGGTGGGTTCCCATTTCATGCTGAGGTCTTTACTGATATCGAAATCAGAAAGTTCGGCATCGACATAGGCATCAATCACCGATAATAAATATACACCAATAAATGCAAATATGCTCAAGTCGCGTTGGCGACGATAAAGGTCTTTGCGTGAACGGAATAATTCCTGCCAATATTCAAGACGGTCGTTGACATTGGTTCCGGGAGGAAGAAAGTCCTCATAACTTTTGTTATTGGGGTTGTTGCTCATGATATCCTGGTAGGCTTGGGAGTAGTCCTTGTACATTTGTCCGTTCCAGGTCAGGGCGTATGCACATCCTACGAAGCCTCCATAAATAATGGGTAACTTCCAATATTTCCGGTTGTAGATTTGTCCGGCTCCCGGGATAACCAGTCCCAGCCATACTGTCCGGTTGGAATTAGGTATCCAGCGTTTTTTCTCTTTTACAGGAGGCAGGGTATGTTGTAAAGAGTCATTTTGTTTTGCCAGGGCAGCCGTATCCAGTGGTGATTCCAGATTCTTCAAGGCGATTTGCCGTTGTAAATCTGTCGTATCAGCCAGTGCCAGGCTGTCTGCCTGATTCTTTACACGGATAGAATCGGCCGTGAGTATACCTTCCCGATGCTTTTTGGCACGTTGGGCATACACTTCCGTGCTCCCCCAATAAGGGGTGCAGAATAACAAGATTAACAATACTAAATATGTCAATGTATGTGCTCTCAAAAGATTGTTTCCGTTTATTCTGTTTTTTTCAAAGAGTCTAAAATCTCCATAATTCTTTCCAGGTCTGCCTCGCTGTTAAAAGGAATGCTGATTTTCCCTTTTCCTTTATTGCTGCAGGATAGCTGTACTTTGGTACCGAAGAAACTGCACAGATGGTTTTGCAGCATGGAGTATTCTTCTGATAATTGTGCTCCTTTCGGTGCAATGGTTTTTCCTCCGCTTTTCACGCTTTCGCCGCTGGCCAGCGCTTTTACAATCTCTTCAACTTTGCGTACCGAGTAGCCTTGGCTCACGGTTTCATTGAAAATACGTATCTGAGTTTTAGGGTCTTCTAAAGTCAGCAACGCACGTGCATGTCCCATATCGATTTCCTTGTTTTTCAGGGCCATCTGAATGGGAGCCGGCAGTTTCAGCAACCGCAAGTAATTGGCGATTGTGGTACGCTTCTTGCCTACCCGTTCGCTGAGACGTTCCTGAGTCAGTTCGTATTGTTCAATCAGGTGCTGGTAGGCCAGTGCGATTTCGAGTGAGTTCAGATCCTCGCGCTGGATATTTTCTATCAATGCCATTTCCATGACATTCTCGTCGTCAGCCGTACGGATGTAAGCCGGTATGGTTTTTAGTCCAGCCAATATGGAGGCTCTGTAACGTCTTTCTCCTGCAATAATCTGATAGGAATCCTCACTTATCTGTCGTAAGGTAATAGGCTGTATGATACCGATTTCTGCAATGGAGTCAGCCAGTTCCTGCAAAGCGATAGGGTCAAATTCCCGACGAGGTTGATTGGGATTGACTGATATCTTGCTCAATTCTATTTCATTGATAGAAGATGAGCCGGAAGTTTTTACCTCCTCATTTGATATCAGAGCATCGAGTCCTCGTCCTAATGCAAATTTTTTCTGTACTGCCATACGTTTATTTGCTATTTCGTGTTATAATTTCATTAGCCAAGGCCAAATGGTTTTTTGCTCCGGTGGATTCTGCATCGTAGAGAATGGCCGGAATGCCGTGGCTGGGAGCTTCACTCAGTTTGACATTACGCTGGATGATGGTTTTGAACACCAGTTCCTGAAAATGTCGTTTCACTTCATCATAAATCTGGTTGGCCAGACGCAGGCGTGAGTCAAACATGGTTAGCAGGAATCCTTCAATTTCCAGTGACGGATTCAGTTTTGTCTTGATAATCTTGATGGTATTCAACAGTTTGCTGATGCCTTCCAGAGCAAAATATTCACATTGCACAGGAATGATTACCGAGTCGGCTGCGGTCAAAGCATTGATGGTAATCAGTCCGAGTGAAGGCGAACAGTCTATTAATATGTAGTCGTATTCGTTTTTCATCGGTTCCAGTGCGTGTCGCATGATTTTCTCACGGTTTTCCAGGTTGAGCATTTCAATTTCCGCACCTACCAGGTCAATGTGAGAAGGTATGATGTCTAATCCGTCAATATCGGTGGTGTAAATAGCCTCCCGGATGTCTGCCTGATTGATTAAACATTCGTAGATTGAACAATCGATATCTTTCAAGTCCACGCCTAGGCCGGATGAGGCATTTGCCTGAGGGTCAGCGTCAATCACTAGTACTTTCTTCTCGAGAGTAGCTAAAGATGCAGCCAAGTTAATCGTCGTGGTAGTTTTGCCTACTCCTCCTTTTTGATTGGCTAAAGCAATAATTTTTCCCATATTAATCAGTTTATTCTGATTGCGAAGTAACGAATAATTGGTGACAGTGTCAATTAAAATTCCATGACTTTTTGGAAAGTGTTGAAAAGTCACCTCATCTGTTAATAACTTCACGCGGGCAAAGATATATATTTTTACTTAATTGCGTGGTCCGGTTTGGTAAGATTAAGATTTGTTGTAACTTTACACTCATAAAAAGATTGAATGATAATATGATGAAAGAGAAACCATTTCTGCTGTTGTCGAACGACGACGGCTATGCTGCGAAAGGAATTCAGGAGTTGATAAAAGTATTGCGCCCTATGGCCGATTTGATGGTAGTCGCTCCCTCGGGCCCCCGTTCGGGAGCTTCCGGTTCCATTACTTCAGAACATCCTCTTCGTTGCGCACAATTGATTTCTGAGCCGGGATTTACTTTATATAGCTGCACAGGCACACCGGTAGATTGTGTGAAGCTGGCTTTGCATGAGTTGGTTCCTCGGGTGCCCGATATGGTGATTGGGGGAATCAATCATGGAGACAATTCTTCGGTGAATGTGCATTATTCAGGAACCATGGGAGTCGTGATTGAAGGTTGTTTGAAAGGAATCCCTTCTGTCGGTTTTTCGCTCTGCAATCACGATCCGGAAGCGGATTTCACACCTACCTTCCCTTATATACAACGGATTGTGGAAGAAGTGCTGGCGCATGGATTACCTGCCGGTTGTTGTTTGAATGTGAATTTCCCGGGTGTAAAAGAACTGAAAGGAGTACGCATCTGCCGACAGACGGATGGAGTCTGGACAAACGAGTTTGTGAAAGCAGTTCATCCAAGAGGTGGCTATTATTACTGGTTGACAGGTTCTTACAAGAACAATGAGCCAGATGCGGAAGATACGGACCATTGGGCGCTTGATCATGATTATGTGGCCATTACCCCCACACAGATTGACGTAACGGCATACGCGTTGAAGGAAGAATTGAATCACTGGAATCTTCAGTTATGAAATACTATTTGATTGTTGGAGAAGCGTCGGGCGACTTGCATGCCTCTAATCTGATGAAAGCCTTGCTGCAGCACGATCCGGAGGCGGAATTCCGCTTTTTCGGAGGTGATTTGATGGCCGGAGTGGGAGGCGTTTTGGTGAAGCATTATAAAGATATGGCCTATATGGGCTTCATTCCTGTTTTGCTTCATTTGCGGACTATTTTCCGGAATATGGATTATTGTAAGAAAGATATTGTCTGCTGGCAGCCGGATGTATTGATTTTGGTGGATTATCCGGGGTTCAATTTGAAAATTGCCGAGTATATCAAGGCGCATACCCGTATCCCGATATTTTATTACATTTCACCCAAAATCTGGGCATGGAAGGAATACCGTATTAAAAATATCAAGCGTGATGTGGACGAGTTGTTCTCCATCCTTCCTTTTGAGGTGGAGTTCTTTCGAAAACACTCTTATCCGATTCATTATGTGGGAAATCCGTGTGTGGATGCGGTTGATTGTTTTCAACAGACATATACAGAAGATTTTTCTCATTTCACGGCACGCAACAATTTGGGTGGCAAACCGATTATTGCTTTGCTGGCAGGTAGCCGTAAGCAGGAGATAAAAGATAACCTTTCACGGATGATAGAAGCCTCCCGTGCATTTCCGGAATATCAGTTTGTGGTTGCGGGGGCTCCGGGCATTGCTCCTGAGTTTTACCGGACTTACATGGGAAAAGATGCGGAAATTGTATTCGGGCAGACTTATGATTTGCTTTCTCATGCTACGGCAGCCTTGGTGACAAGTGGGACGGCTACGCTGGAAACAGCTTTGTTCCGTGTGCCTCAGGTCGTATGCTATTATACTGCTGCCGGAAAGCTGGTTTCATTTCTGCGGAGACACATTTTGAAAGTGAAATATATTTCATTGGTGAATCTGATTGCAGGGCGTGAGGTCGTGACAGAGCTTGTGGCCGACGGGATGACGGTGGAAAACGTAAAAACGGAATTGGCCCGGATTGTTCCGGGAGGAGACAGTCGGAAGGCGATGCAGAAAGACTATGAGATACTGGCAGGTATCTTGGGTGAGGCAGGAGCTTCTGATAGGGCGGCCTCTCAAATGGTCGAACTGTTGCGGAAAAAATATCACAGGTCCTCAATCTAGTTTTGAGGACCTGCTTTTTGAATTTAAAAGAAAGAAATCACATATAAATACACGACGGCTGCCGGTACCGCCATCAGCGTGCTGTCAAACCGGTCGAGCATTCCGCCATGCCCGGGAAGAATATTACCGGAATCTTTTATTCCCAGTGTACGTTTCAGTAAGGATTCTGTCAGGTCACCCCACGTGCCGAATACCACAACAGTCAGGGCGAGTCCAATCCATACCCCTATTGACATGAAAGGAAAGAAATGAGCCATAATGACGCCGGCGATGATACTGAATACACCACCTCCAATGGAACCTTCCCATGATTTCTTGGGGGAGATTCTCTCAAACAGACGGTGCTTCCCGAACAGTATCCCTGTACAATAGGCCCCCGTGTCATTTATCCAAGTGAAAATAAAGATAGATAAAGGTAATATCGGATTATATTGTATCTGGTAAGGTGATGTGCCTCCCACAGAGTGATAAGCCAGTACGTTCAGCATGGCAAATGACAAGGCTACATAGATTTGACTCATCATGGCATACGCCCAGTTATTCAGCGGATTCTTCTTCTTTAGGTACAATTCGCTTACCAGCAGGTAGATGAGGAGAAATAGATAAGGTATCAGAATTTCTGTCTGTCCAGGCATCACACCCAGATAGGCGAATCCGAAGAACAAGAAGACACCTGCCAGCATGCAGATGGGTTTGTTGATTTCTACATCCGGCTGTTTGCTGACAATGGTTCCAAATTCATGGATGGTCAGTGCGGTGATTAGTGCGAACAATAAGGAGAAAGAGATAGGTCCCCCCAGGATACATCCTACGAGGACACCTACAAAAATAACTCCTGTAATGGCGCGTTGAATAAAATTGCTTTTCACGGTGCTTTATGTTTTTCCCAATAAACTTGGCGGTTATTTTTCTCCTTCTGCAGGCTGAGGCTCATCAGTCGCAGGCTTTTCTTCCGGCTTTTCTACTGTAGACTCTGCAGGTTCAGAAGTCTCCTGCTTGTTCTCCAGCTGTTTGGCTGCTTCTGCCTGTTCGTTGGCAGCCATGATTTCTTCTGAACGTGATGTCCACGGACGTTTGCCAAAGATACGTTCCACATCCTCTGCAAAGATGACTTCCCGTTCTATCAACAGTTGGGCCAGTTGGTTGTGTCCTTCACTGTGTTCTTTCAACAGTTCCTTGGCCCGCGTGTATTGTTCACTGATCATGTTTTGTACTTCCTGGTCAATGAGCTCTGCGGTATGTTCACTGTAAGGTTTGGTAAAACTGTAGTCTTCGTTGCTGTTGTAATAACACAGGTTGGGAAGTTTGTCGCTCATTCCGGCGTAAGCAATCATGCCGTATGCCTGTTTGGTCACCCGCTCCAAGTCGTTCATGGCACCGGTGGAAATATGACCGATAAAGAGTTCTTCTGCGGCACGTCCACCTAAAGTGGCACACATTTCGTCCAGCATCTGTTCCTTCGTCGTGATTTGGCGTTCTTCCGGAAGATACCAGGCTGCTCCCAAAGCACGGCCTCTCGGTACGATGGTAACCTTAATCAGCGGGTTGGCATGTTCCAGGAACCAGGAAATAGTGGCATGACCCGCTTCATGCAAGGCGATGGCACGTTTCTCGGCTGCCGTCATCACTTTCGTCTTCTTTTCCAGACCACCTACAATACGGTCGATTGCAGCCAGGAAATCATCCTTGCCGACACTCTTCTTTTGGTGACGGGCGGCAATCAGGGCTGCCTCGTTGCATACATTTGCAATATCTGCTCCGCTGAACCCCGGAGTCTGGCGGGCCAGCAGGTCTACATCTACGGAGTCATCCAGTTTTAATGGTCTCAAATGTACACCGAACACTTCCTTCCGTTCGTTTAAGTCCGGCAGGTCTACGTAAATCTGACGGTCAAAACGTCCGGCGCGCAGTAAGGCTTTATCCAAGATATCTACTCGGTTGGTGGCAGCCAGAATGATGACTCCGCTGTTGGAACCGAATCCATCCATCTCTGTCAGCAGCTGGTTCAGGGTGTTTTCGCGTTCATCGTTTCCTCCCATGCTCGGGTTTTTGCCACGGGCCCGTCCTACGGCGTCAATTTCATCGATGAAAATGATACAGGGGGCTTTTTCCTTTGCCTGGCGGAACAGGTCGCGCACACGGGATGCACCTACGCCGACAAACATTTCCACAAAGTCGGAACCGGAGATAGAGAAGAAAGGAACATCAGCTTCTCCAGCTACAGCTTTGGCCAACAGGGTCTTACCGGTTCCCGGAGGGCCTACCAGCAAAGCGCCTTTAGGTATTTTACCTCCCAGTTCCGTATATTTTTGCGGTTGTTTCAGAAAGTCAACAATTTCCTGTACTTCCTGTTTGGCTGCAGCCTGTCCTGCTACATCCTTGAAAGTGATGCGGTTGGTACCTTTTTCAAAAAGCTGCGCCTTGCTTCTGCCTACATTGAAAACGTTCGATGAGCCGCCGGCACCTCCTCCGCCTCCCATCCGTCGCATGGCAAACATCCAGATGGCGATGAGGATGACAAAGGGCAGTACGTTCCAGAGTATCAGGCTGAAATAGTCGCTTTTCTTTTCATATTGTATGGAACCGGTGAAATTTCCTTCTTTCTGTTGTTCGTTCAGGAATTTATCCAAGGCTTCCATGGAACCGATTTGCACGTGGATAGCCGGACTTCTTCCTACTTTGCTGGCATCCTTTTTGAAGACATCCACAATGTGTTCCGGCTTGATATACATTTCTATTGTATTATTGTCGTATGCTACGATTTTATCTGCATATCCTTTGGTAACCATCTCCTGAAATTCTGTATAGTTCACCTCTTTGGTGGCACTACCCTCATCTCCGGAGAAATAAAGAAAGGCAAAAATCATGGCAATAATGACGTAAAGCCACGTCAGACTGAAACGTGGCACATTGATTTTTGGCTTATTATTGTTCGAATTGTTACTCATAATTCTATTCCTATTATTATATTAGTCTAAATCTGGTATATGAGTCAGTTTGGCATCGGCCCACAAATGTTCCAAATTATAAAAATTCCGTACTTCCGGTAAAAACACATGTACAATGACGTCACTGTAATCCATGGCTACCCATTGGGCATTTCTTTGTCCGTCTATGGCATATACCTTGATTCCGGTTTCTTTTCTCACATGTTCTTTGATGGAGTCAACGATGGCCAACACTTGACTGGGCGAGTTTCCCTGGCAGATGACGAAATATTTGCAGATAGTATCCTCTATTTCTGTTAAATTGACAATGACAATCTGTTTTCCTTTTTTCTCTTGAATTCCTTCAGTGATTTTTTCTATCAAATTTTTTGTTTCGTTCATTCTTTTGAATATTCCTATATTTATAAATAAAGTTCTTTATAATAAGTAAGGCAAATATACTTGCTTTTCTGTATATCAGAAAATTTTTGCCTGAAAGAAGCTGAAAAAAGAAGAAAAATATGTTTTTCAGAAGAAAAAAATGCCAGAAAGCTTTGTATGTTCCAAAAATGTTGTACCTTTGCACCGTCAAACAAAAAACGACAATCGTTCTTTGATTTTGGGCTATGGTGTAATGGTAACACAACAGATTCTGGTCCTGTTTTTCTTGGTTCGAGTCCGAGTAGCCCAACTTCATTTATGCCGCGTCTTCACGGAGGAGACAAAGCGTTATTGGGCTATGGTGTAATGGTAACACAACAGATTCTGGTCCTGTTTTTCTTGGTTCGAATCCGAGTAGCCCAACAAAAAAGGTGTTCTGATTTTTCAGGACACCTTTTTTGTTTTCTTTTTTTATTTTGTGTATATATAATTGAACCGTTCGGTTAAAACTCATATAATCAGCTGTTTATATGGATTCTTTATTGTATTTGTTTCTTAATGAGTGTTAATGCTCTGTTCTTCTACAAACAATTCCTTTTGGAATATAGTTATTAAGTCATCGAGATTGAAAAATGTGATTAAGGTATTAAAGTTTGAATGAAAAAATGAAAAAGGTAACAATTTTAGTAGCTGCAGCTCTGGCTGTGACGTCTCTTTCTGCAAATGCACAAAAGGCGTATGAAGGAACTCGTTTTCTTGATAATTGGTATGTGGGCGTGAAAGGTGGAGTCACAACTCCTACCGCTCATTCTGCTTTCTGGCGTAACATGCGTGCGGAAACAGGTATTGAACTGGGTAAACAGATAACTCCAGTTCTGGGCGTTTCATTTGAAGGTTTGACAGGTATCAATACTTCTATGAGCAAGACCGCTTTCGACGATTTGAATCTAGGTCTGTTAGGTAAGATTAATTTGAATAATCTTTTCTGCGGATACAACGGTCAGCCAAGATTGTTTGAAGTGGAAGGTATTGCCGGATTTGGTTGGGGTCATGACTTTATGAACTCGGGTTATGGATATGACCGTTCTTATATGGTAAGCCGTTTTGGGGCAAGCTTGAACTTCAATTTGGGTGAGCAAAAGGCATGGACTGTAAATGTTCGTCCGGCGATTGTCTATAGAATGGACGGTAACCGTGCACAATTGCTGAATGTCAACAAGTCGAAGATTGAAATCCTGGCAGGTGTGACTTACCATTTTGCTAGCAGCAACGGTAAGCACTACATGACTATCCAGAAGCCTTATAACCAGGCAGAAGTTGATGCGTTGAATGAGTCTGTCAATGCGTTGCGTGCGGAAAATGCCCGTAAGGAAGAGGCTTTGAATGCGAAAGCTGCTGAAAATGCTCGCCTGGCAAAAGAACTGACCGATTTGAAGAATGCACCTAAGCAGGTAGAAACAATCGTTCAGAACACCCATTCCAAGTCTTTGGAATCAGTGGTTACTTTCCGTCAGGGAAAGACTGCCATCAGTGCAGACCAGATTCCGAATGTGGAGCGTATTGCCACTTATATGAAAAACAATCCGAAGAGTACTGTTTCCATTAAGGGATATGCTTCTCCCGAAGGTAGCGCGGAAGTCAATGCACGTGTGGCCAATCAGCGTGCGGAAGCCGTGAAGAACATGTTGATCAGTAAGTACAAAATCAGTGCTTCACGTATTACGGCTGAAGGTCAGGGAGTAGGTGATATGTTCTCTGAACCGGACTGGAACCGTGTAAGTATTGCGACATTGAATGAAGCGGAATAATTCTTTTTTAAATTGAAATAATGTAGTCTGAAGGCTGTTGCGGGTAACACTGTGACAGCCTTTTTTATGTTTTGTCCGTGGTAGGGAGGTTTTTGCATTTCTTGTATTTATGAATTGTGGGAAAAGTGGCTGAAAAGCATTATCTTTGTCCCCGAATTTGTAAAATCATGGAAGAACGTACACGATACAATGATTTTGCCAAGTTTCTGGCGCTTCACTTTCCTTTCAAGGTACAGAAAATTTCCCTGAATGTGGGATTTACTTGTCCGAACAGGGATGGGGTGAAAGGATATGGTGGATGTACCTACTGCAATAACCAGACGTTTAATCCAGCCTATTGCCGGACGGACAAGTCGGTGAAAGAGCAGCTGGAAGAAGGGAAGGCCTTTTTTGCGCGGAAGTATCCGGAGATGAGATACCTTGCTTATTTCCAGGCTTATACGAATACTTATGCGGAGTTGGAAAAGTTGCAGAAGATGTATGAAGATGCTCTTCAGGTGGAAGGGGTTGTCGGGCTGGTGATAGGTACCCGTCCGGACTGTATGCCCGATGAATTGCTGGATTACCTGGAAGAACTGAATCGTCGGACTTTTCTGCTGGTGGAATACGGCATTGAGAGTACGGACAACCGGACCTTGCAACGGATTAACCGCGGACATACGTTTGAATGTACGGAGGATGCCGTGAAACGTACGGCGGCAAGAGGGATACGTGTGGGCGGCCATGTCATTCTGGGCCTTCCGGGTGAAGACCATGATGCCATTATCCGCCAGGCGACACAAATTTCAGCTTTGCCATTGACGACGTTGAAGATGCATCAGTTGCAATTGGTGCGCGGCACACGTATGGCCCGTGAATATGAGTTGCATCCTGAGGAATTCCATCTGTATGAGGTAGACGAATATATTGACCTTGTGATTGATTACCTGGAGCGTGTGCGTCCCGATTTGGTATTGGAACGTTTTGTGTCACAGTCGCCCAAGGAGTTGCTGATAGCACCCGACTGGGGAATCAAGAATTACGAGTTTGCAGTCCGTATGAAGCGTCGTCTGCAGGAAAGGGACACTTGGCAGGGTAAGTTTTACGAAAAGGAAAGAGAATAAAAACAATATAATATTTTTAATTAATAGGATATCAATGGAAATTAAAGGTAAAGTTCATTATGTCGGTGTGAACGACCGCACAAAAGCATTGTTTGAGAATTTGTGGCCACTTCCTTATGGCGTATCTTATAACTCCTATCTGATTGCAGATGACGATATGGTGGCACTGGTGGATACGGTAGATGTCGCTTTCTTTGAAGTTTATATCAAGAAAATCCGCAGCATCATCGGCGACCGTAAAATCAATTATCTGATCATCAACCACATGGAACCGGATCATTCAGGTTCTATCGCGTTGATTAAGAAATACTATCCTGAAATTGTGCTGGTAGGAAACAAGAAGACTTTCGAGATGGTGGAAGGATACTATGGCGTGACAGGTGAACGTTACGTAGTGGGTGAGGGCGATTTCCTGAAACTCGGACACCACAACCTGCGTTTCTATCTGGTGCCGATGGTTCACTGGCCGGAAACGATGGTCACATTCGATGAAACAGAAGGAATTCTGTTCTCTGGCGATGCTTTCGGATGTTTCGGAGCCTTGAACGGAGGTTGCATCGACCGTAACATCAATACCGATATTTATTGGAACGAAATGCGCCGTTACTATGCCAACATTGTGGGTAAATTTGGTAATCCGGTGCAGAAAGCCTTGCAGAAATGCGGTGGCCTGCCTATTAAGATGATTTGTCCGACTCACGGACCGGTGTGGGAAGAATATATTCCGAAAGTGGTGGGTATGTACGACAAGATGAGCCGCTATGAAGGCGAAGAAGGAGTGGTGATTGCTTATGGTACGATGTATGGCAATACGGAAGAACTGGCTGAAACCATTGCGGAAGAATTGAGTGCACAAGGTATCAAGAACATCGTGCTGCACAATGTATCTCATACGCCTCATTCTTATATCCTGGCCGATATCTTCAAATACAAAGGACTGATTGCGGGTTGTACGACTTACAACATGCAGCTGTATCCTGAGATGGAGTCCTTGCTCAACAAGGTGGCTGCCCGTGAAATGAAGAACCGTCTGTTCGGTTACTTCGGCTCATTCACTTGGGCCAGTGCGGCGGTAAAGAAACTGGGTGAGTTCACAGAGAAACTGAAATTCGAAGTGGTAGGTAATCCGATTGAAATGAAGCAGAGCATGAAAGCCGACAACTATGCGCAGGCGAAGGAACTGGCAAAGGCCATGGCCGACCGTCTGAAAGCTGACCGGAAATAAGAAAGCGGATTTCCTTTTAGAAAACAGGATATAAAAAATCTTCCACTGAGGTGACGCCCTTCGGTGGAAGATTTTTTTATGCAATGCGATTCGTTCGGAAATCAGTCCTTTGCCTGGTGTACCGTCAGCTGTGGGAACGGGAAGCCGATACCCTCCTTATTGAAGGTGTCATATACGATTTTGTTCATGTCGAAATATACGTCCCAATAGTTTTCGGTCTTGGTCCAGACGCGTACTTTGATATCCACACTGCTGGCCGACAAAGCTCCCAGCCCGATGAAAGGAGCAGGAGTAGTCAGGATGCGGGTATCTGCCGCGATGATGCGTTCCAGTACAGCTTTTACTTTCTCAAAGTCTTCTCCATATTCCACGCCGAACACCCATTCCGCACGGCGCATTTCCTGTTTGCTGTAGTTGGTGATGGCATTGCTGCTCAATGCGCCGTTGGGCACGTAAATGATACGGTTGTCTGTCGTAGCCAGGATGGTATGGAAAATCTGGATTTCCTTGACTGTTCCGCTGGCATTCTGTCCGTCGATGTAGTCGCCCACCTTGAACGGCTTGAACACCAGGATTATCAGTCCTCCGGCAAAGTTTGACAGGTTGCCCGACAGTGCCATACCGATAGCCACACCGGCAGAGGCCAGGATGGCGGCAAAGCTCGTGGTTTCTACGCCCAGCTTACTCACGATGGCAAATGCCAGAATCAGGTTCAACAAGATGTTGAGCAGACTTTTCAGGAAGGTCTGCACACTGATTTCCAGTTTCCTTTTCTCCAGAATCTTGCTGACCAGCCGTCCGATTTGCTTGATGATGAACCGGCCTACAATGTAGATGATGATGGCTGCCAGAATGTCTTTTCCCACTTCAATACCCCAGTTGAGCAGTTTGTCCAGAATTTGTTCCACATTGATTCTGGAAGCTGCCTTGCCTGCCTGTGCAGTTGCTTGTAATAATGTAAGTAACATGATTTGATGATTAATTAATAATACAGTTATTTATTCCTTCAATATACCTTTTCCCTCTCTGACAATTTCAGGTACTTCTTCACAACAATTTATCACGGTAGAAGGTTCAATGCCTCCTGTACCTCCGTCGATAATCAGGTCGGTCACACTGCCGAACTTTTCATCAATCAGTTCCGGGTCGGTGATGTATTCAATGTCCTCTCCCTTTTCCAGCGGAAGGGTAGTGGTCAGAATCGGGGCATCGAGCAGGCGGCAGATTTCGCGGATGATGGGGCTGTCGGGTACACGGATACCCACTTCTTTTCGGTTGCGGAAAATTTTGGGCAACCGGCTGTTGGCGTTCAGAATGAAGGTGAACGGACCGGGCAGGTTACGTTTCATCAGCTTGAAAGTGGCGTTGCTCACCTGTGCGTATTCGCTGATGTTGCTCAGGTCGTAGCAGATGATGGACAGGTTGTGCTTGCGCGGGTCGATATTTTTCAGCTTGCAGATACGTTCGATGGGCCGTTCTTTCAAGGCGTGACACCCGATGGCATACACCGTATCGGTGGGATAGATAAGGATGCCGCCGTCGTTCAGCAGGTCTACCACCCGCTGCAAGTCTTCCGGTCGGTTGTTCTTGGGATATAATTTCAGTATCATGGTACGGGCACGAGGATGAGACTTCGTGTAACCGCAAAAATAAGAAATTTATTTCTTTTTCTTCCGTAGTTCTTCCGCAATTCGATAATGGATGGCTGCTTCTATTTCTTTTCCGCTTTTTTCGAGTGCCTCGGCAAAATATTCATGGGCTCCCGCATGTTGGGGCTTCAGGCTGGTGGCCTTGTCCAGGTCGGTCAGGGCCTCTTCCGTTTTCCCCGTCAGCAGCCGGAGTTTTCCACGGTTGTACACCGCCTTGAACTCCTGGGGACGGAGTTGTACGGCCCGGTTCAGGCATTCTTCCGCTTCTTCCACCCGGTCCTCGTCGAAGAAGGTCACTCCCTTGCGTACCCAGGCATCCACGTATTCCGGATACAGCTCCAAGGCCTTGTCGTAGTTGGCCTGTGCGGCCCGTGGGTCGTGTGCTTTGGTGATGCACTCGTTGCCCATCAGGTAGTATTCGCGGGCATACTTCTGCAGGTTCTGCCGTTGCTGCTGCATTTGCTCTTTAAGCTGTCGGTTTTCTTCCTTGAGCCGGTTGATGAGGCACAGTTTCCGGCGGATAAAACGTTGGATAAGTGGTTTTTCAATGTCGTATCGGTTGTGGATGGCCTTGAAGAAGGCTTCCAGAAATTCCGCAAACTCTCCTTTGTCGAAGGCTTTCACGGCTGCCACGTACTGGATATCGGCCTGTGCCTGTTTCATGGCCCGTTCAAAGGTCTGGTTGTCGTTGAAACGCTGGGCAAAGCTGACGATTTCCGGGCGGACAAACACATCGGCCGGTGAGATGCGGCGTTTCAGCTGGATACCTTCGAGCGAAGTGCAGCGGCTCAGGGCCACGTACGCCTGTCCGCCGGCAAATACCCCTCCCGTGAAGTCGATGATGACCCGATTGAATGTGAGACCCTGGCTCTTGTGTACGGTGATGGCCCACGCCAGCCGGATGGGATATTGGGTAAAGGTGCCCAGTTCTTCTTCCTCTATCTTCTTCTCCGTCTCGTTGTAGCGGTAGCGGATGTTGCTCCAGCTTTCCTTATGCACGTCAAACTCACTGCCGTCTTCCGTCACCACATAGATTGTGCCATCGGCCGAGAGTCCCGACACGGTGCCGATGGTACCGTTCACCCAGCGTTTTTCCTGGTCGTTTTTGATGAAAATCACCTGTGCACCCGGTTTGATGACCAGTTCCATGAGGGTGGGAAGGCTGCTTTCGGGGAACTCCCCGTGTATTTCTCCTTTCAGTGTGACCGGGTCGCCCGGCAGTTCTTCCAGCTTCTTTTCGTTGATGTAGTCCACGTTGTCCCGTCGGGTGGCCAGGGTGATGTAGAGGTCGTTCTCTTCCGGGCAGGGAGGTGCCGGGGTGTAACGGGTGTTCAGCAGTTGCAGGTCGGCAGCTCCGGCGGTGTTGGTCCGGATATGGTCGAGTACGCTGACAAACACCTTGTCGGTCTGCCGGTACACCTTGGTCAGCTCAATCGATACCAGTTCCATTTCCTGAAACACCTTGGCCGAGAAGAAATACGGGTTCGGATAGAAGCGGTTCAGAATCTCCCGTTCGTCACTTTTCACTACCGGCTCCAGCTGGAACACGTCGCCCACCAGCAACAGCTGTTTCCCGCCGAAGGGCTCACGCAGGTTGTGCGAGTAGGTGCGCAGCACCTTGTCAATAAAGTCGATGATGTCGGCCCGTACCATGGAAATCTCGTCGATGATGATGAGTTCAATGTTTTGAATCAGTTTCCGGTGGTCGGCCGAATATTTCAGGAAATCTTTCAGCTTCCGTCCCTGAAACTTCGGGTCGTCTGGCAGAAGCGGATGAAACGGGAGCTTGAAAAAGCTGTGCAGGGTGCTTCCGCCCGCATTGATGGCCGCAATACCCGTAGGAGCCAGTACCACATATTTCTTTTTGGTATGCTGGCAGACGTATTTCAGGAAAGTGGACTTACCCGTTCCCGCTTTTCCGGTCAGGAAGACCGACTGGCGGGTGTATTGGATGAGCTTCAGGGCGTTCTGAAATTCGGGGTTGTCGGTATCTATCAGGGTTGGAGTCATGGGTTGTGGTTTTTAGAAGCAAAGATACAGACAAAAAGGCAATAAAAAAAGCGCTTGGAAACCCAACCGCTTTTTCGTCAGAATATTTACGAGAAGCCTTTCGGCATTTATCAGATTCATTCTTCAAATGCTGAACTTGTCAGCGCCGCCTGTTTATTTGCGTCTGTCGTCACTCAGCATTACATAGCCCCAGATCATTGGATCTGCATTGGCAATCTTGTGGAAAATGTTTTTTACCTTTTTCATAATTGTTACCCTTTCTTTTTTTAGTTAGTTTAATTAAATCTTCTGGCGGGCTTCCCAGCTGGCCTTGTTGTACTTGTTACCTAATTTATAATTACCTATGAAAACTTTTTGTGGGCCTCTTTCTTATTGCCCTTTTCTTTTTACACCACAAAGATAGGGCTTTCTTTTTTACGAAATATGTTTTATAGCATATTTTTCAAGTAAAGGCCCGATTTGTTGATGTAAATCAAATCCGAGGGTGGAATTAGTGCTTTTCGGTTACATTCTTCTCCTTCTCTCCCGAAAAACTTGTAACTTTGCTTCCGTTTTTGGAAGATTTATGACAGTAAGAATCAACAATCAATACGAAGAGCGCCTGGGAACAGAACGGATGCTTCCCCTCATTTTCAAGATGGCGTTGCCGGCAGTGGCCGCACAGTTTGTCAATCTCCTATATAATATAGTAGACCGCATTTATATCGGACACATTCCCGAAATCGGGACGAATGCGCTGGCGGGAGTGGGAGTGACCACCTCCCTGGTCATTCTGATTTCCTCTTTTTCGGCCATTGTGGGGGCCGGAGGTGCCCCGCTGGCTGCCATGGCGTTGGGACAGGGCGACCGGGTGCGTGCGGGAAAGATTCTGGGCAATGGTTTCATGCTGCTGATACTGTTTACCGTCCTCACTTCGCTGGTGTCTTATCTGTGCATGGAGCCCATCTTGAAGTTTGCAGGGGCTTCTGCCGTTACGCTCCCTTATGCCGAAGATTATCTTTCGGTGTATTTGCTGGGTACGCTGTTCGTGGAAGTTTCTACCGGACTCAATACCTTCATCAATTCACAGGGACGTCCCAGCATCGCCATGTATTCTGTGCTGATTGGAGCTTTGCTGAATATCGTGCTCGACCCGATTTTCATCTTCTGGTTCGACATGGGCGTGAAGGGAGCGGCACTGGCCACCATCCTCTCACAGGCCTGCAGTGCTTGCTGGGTACTGGGTTTCCTGTGTTCCGACCGGGCTTCCCTGCGTTTGGAAAAACGCTACTTGAAGTTCGACCGCCGCATTGTGGGTGGTATGCTGGCTTTGGGCGTGTCTCCTTTCATCATGGCCAGCACGGAAAGTCTGGTAGGCTTCGTGCTGAACGGCAGTCTGGAGAAATTTGGCGATATCTATGTGGGCGCTTTGGCCATTCTGCAAAGTGCCATGCAACTGGTCAGCGTGCCGCTCACCGGCTTTGCCCAAGGTTTTGTGCCGGTGGCCAGTTACAACTACGGGCATGGCGACCGGCAGCGGGTGAAAGACTGTTTCCGGATTGTGCTGACGGTGATGTTCTCCTTCAATTTCGTCCTGATGCTGCTGATGATTTGTTTCCCGTCCGTAGTGGCTTCTGCTTTTACGAGCGACCGCGAACTGATTGCCACCGTGGAGCATGTGTTGCCGATTTTCCTCGCCGGAATGACTATCTTCGGCCTGCAGCGTGCCTGTCAGAACATGTTTGTCGCCCTTGGCCAAGCCCGGATTTCCATTTTTATCGCCTTGCTCCGTAAGGTCATTCTGCTGGTACCTCTTGCCTTGGTGCTGCCCCGTTTCTTCGATGTGGAAGGCGTGTTTCTGGCTGAGGCTGTTTCAGATGCCACAGCCGCCATCTGCTGCACCCTGCTCTTCTTCTGGCAGTTCCCGAAGATACTCCGCAAGGCTCCGATTCCCTTGAAAAAATAGATTTTGTGGAATGATAGGGTAAATTCATTGAAACACAAGTAGATAAATGGTGAAATATATAGGTGTATTCTCTGTCCCACAGTGTGGGATACAAAAACCACAGTGTGGGATACATATTTCACACTGTGAAACACAAATCCCGCACTGTGAAACAGAGAATATAAAGGGGCATTTACAGTTATTCTTGCGGGTGTTTGATTTGATAAATGGGATTGTGGAAAAATAATCGGATGAAATGAGGAAAATGTGAAGTTGGATAATTATAAATGCGTACCATACTCATACAGAATATGAATCATCCAATTTTGTCCTCTGCTTTTACCCTCATCGCGGTCATCAACCACGGGTATTGGGCTATTGACTTTTTCTTTATACTTTCGGACTTTGTCATCGGCTATGCTTACGACGACCGATGGAAGAAGAATCTGATTTTGAAGGGTTTCTCAAATGTTAGATTGATTAGAGTATAGGGTTGATTTCATGTTGTGAGATTAATCGTGTGTGTTGTTTTTTGTATGAGTAATGGTCTTCATGCAGTTAGAAGCCTGCAAGCTTGTGGGGTATTTTCGTGCACTACTTCTTTTTAATGTCAACAAATGTTGTTCAAAGGTATATCTGAATTTATTCTTACATGTCTATTAATTTTACGGTGGGACGGCATTATCGTTGTGGATTTTTAAATTGGCTATGAGGTTTGAAAGAATTTACGTCAAATGAGTGTTGTATGTAACAAGGGGAAATTAATTCTTGTGTATACTCTTTTTTTGTAGTGAAAATTGAAAATAAAAAAAATAACTATATAACCTGCTGCAAAAGAATAATTTGCATTATGGAAAGCTAAAAATTAAATTAGTGTATATTGACGGATTTTGTATTGATATAATTACCAAAAATGGTTTTTATAAATAAATATATATTTATGAATTTTGATATTGAAAAAATATATGTATATTTGCAAACAATAGAACTATCATGTTAAGATAGCTATACCTTAAATATCACTAATATTATAAAAAGATACATGAAATAGATAGAAAAGCACAAATAATAGGCTAAATAGTCGTGGAGCCTAAGTTTTATAAATTACCACTTTAAGTATAATACTTATGATAAAAAACTTCAAAACAGTCAGTATGATGCTGTTACTCGGTTCTATGAGTACAGGATTGACGCATGCTGCATTCGAGACGAGTGTGGCAGGAACAAATGTTGTTCAGCAAAATAATGTATGTAAAGGTATTGTGAAGGATGCAAACGGTGAAACCGTCATTGGTGCATCTGTAGTTGTCAAAGGAACAACTAATGGTACAATTACCGGATTAGATGGAGATTTTGAACTTTCTAATGTAAAAAAAGGTGCAACGATTCAGATTTCTTTTGTTGGGTATCAGACCAAGGAAATAGTTTGGAATGGAAGTTCCCTAACTGTGGAACTTAAAGATGACTCGCAAGTTCTTGATGAAGTAGTTGTTGTAGGCTTTGGTACTCAGAAGAAGGTAAATCTTACTGGTTCGGTATCTACGGTTGGGGCAGAGGAATTATCATCAAGACCTGTTTCTAATGTCAGTCAGGCATTGCAAGGACTTGTTCCAGGTATGAACTTCGGATATTCTTCAGATGGTAATGGTGGCCAGTTGGGACAGGAAATGACAGTAAACATTCGAGGCGCGGGTACAATCGGCAGCGGTTCAAATTCTTCTCCGTTGATTCTTATTGATGGAATGGAAGGTAATATGAACATGTTGAATCCTCAGGATATCGAAAGTATTTCTGTTTTGAAGGATGCCGCTGCTTCTTCTATTTACGGTTCTCGTGCTCCTTTTGGTGTGGTTTTGATTACGACAAAGAAAGGTAAAGCCGGAAAAATGAACATCAATTACAATAATAACTTCCGTTGGTCTCAGGCTATTAACATGCCGAAGGTTGCCGATTCTTATACGTATGCTTCTTATTTTAACAGAATGTTGACTAATGATGGTAGTACCGCATACTTTGATGAAACGCGTATGCAGCGTATTCGCGACTATCTGGATGGCACATTAACTCAAACGACTTTCCCGAGCAAAGATAACGGAAATAGATGGGACTGGATTGGTAATACCAATACAGACTGGTATGATGTAGTCTTTGGAGGAACGGCATTTTCACAGGAACATTCTATCAGTGCCAATGGAGGTACGGAGAAAATCCAATACTATTTCTCTGCAAACTATATGAATCAGGAAGGTATGTTAAGGGTGAAAAGAGACGACTTAAAGCGTTATACCGTAACGGGTAAAATTACGGCTCAGCTTTTCCCGTGGCTTAACATGACCTATAATACTAAATATATGCGTAGAGACCTGACTCAGCCAACGGCCGCTAATGATTACACGATGTATCATAATATAGCCAAGAGATGGCCGATGGAACCCGTATATGATCCTAATGGTCACTATATGTCTGGTACATTGATAAATAATGTGTTATACGGAGGTGATGTGGATACACAGACTGATTGGTTGTACCAGCAGTTCCAGATTGTGGCTGAACCGATTAAGAACTGGAAGATTTTTGCAGAAATCAATTATAAGACTATCGATGAATTTGCACATACTTCTACCTTGAAGGTTCCGCAGTGGCAGGTCGATAATACATCTTATTATATTGATGGATGGACAACTAATAAAGTAACGGAACGCACGGAAAGAACAAATTATTTTAATACTAACATCTATTCTGATTATGCACATACATTTAATGATGCCCATAATTTGAAGGTAATGGTTGGTTTCCAGGCTGAATCCAATAAATGGCGTCAGTTGCAGGCAACTGCACAAGACTTGATTTCAGAGGAAGTGCCAAATATTAATGCAGCCACCGGAAAGCAGACGATTGATAAGTCTCAATTAACTCAGTGGGCCACAGCCGGTTTCTTTGGGCGAATAAACTATGACTATAAAGAAAGATATTTGTTTGAAGTAAATATGCGTTACGATGGAACTTCTCGTTTCGCAAGAGACCAGAGATGGAATGTGTTTCCTTCATTCTCTGCAGGTTGGAATATAGCACGTGAAGAGTTCATGCAAGATTATAGCCATATTGTAAACAATCTGAAGATTCGTGGATCTTGGGGTGAATTGGGAAACCAAAATACCACTAACTTGTATCCGTATATTCAGCTGATGAAATTTGTGGCTGCCGATCCAGATTCAAACTGGCTTATTAATGGTGAAAGACCGAATACGGCCAATGCACCTAACCTGATTTCGGCTTTGTTGGGATGGGAAACCATGCGTTCTTGGAATATTGGATTCGATTTGGGTATGTTCAATAATCGGTTGACGATGAGTTTTGACTTCTTTAACCGTAAAACACTGGATATGGTGGGGCCTGCTCCGGAACTTCCGGTTATTTTGGGAGCTGATGTACCGCAAATGAACAATGCGGATATGCAGTCTGTAGGTTTTGAACTCGATTTGGGCTGGCAGGACCGTATCCGTGACTTCAGTTATAATGTACATTTCCTGTTGTCTGACGACCGCCAGAAGATTCTTAAGTATCCGAATCCAACTGGCAACCTGTCTACATGGAACGCAGGTCATTATATGGGAGAAATTTGGGGACTTGAAACCATCGGTATAGCAAAAAGCCAGGAGGAAATGGATACTCATCTTGCTTCATTGCCTAATGGAGGCCAGGATGCGATTGGTACGAAATGGGGTGCAGGTGATATCATGTACCGGGATATTAATGGAGATGGCCGTATTACGGAAGGTTCTACGTTATCCGATCCGGGAGATAGAAGAATTATTGGAAATAACTCACCGCGATTCAGATTTGGATTGGACTTGGGTGCTCAGTGGAAAGGTTTCGATTTGCGTATCTTCTTCCAAGGTGTTATGAAACGTGATGCTTGGCTAGGTGACAACATGTTCTGGGGAGCTAATGGTGGTATGTGGCAGGCTACTTGCTTTACTTCACATTTGGATTATTTTAGACCGGAAGGTGACCCTGAAGGTGCAAATTTGGATGCTTATTTCCCGAGACCGTTGGCAAACAACTATGGAAAGAACCAGAAAACTCAAACAGGCTATTTACAAAATGCAGCATATATGCGTTTGAAGAATCTACAGATAGGTTATACTTTACCAAATCGCATTACACAGAAAGTTGGTATGTCGAATGTTCGTATCTTCTTCTCAGGAGAAAACTTGTTTACTGTATCAGGATTGCCTGATGGCTTTGATCCGGAAACAATCTATTCTGGTTATGGTGCTAGTTGGGGAGTTCAGTCTGGTAAATCTTACCCACTTTCACGTACATTCTCAACAGGTATTAGTGTAAACTTCTAAAAATGGAATATATATGAAACGTTTTGCAAAATATTTATTTTTAATAATGGGTAGTGCTATGATACTGCCTTCTTGTAATGATTTTCTTGATAGAGAACCATTGGATAGTGTGACACCGGATAATTTCTTTTATACAGAAGGAGATTTGGCGGCATATGCAGTTAAGCATTATAACTTTAATGCACATTCTGGATGGAGTTTAGGTATATGGGGCAATGACAATGGAACGGATAATCAGACAGCAACCGGATATGATAACAAATGGATTCCTGGACAATGGAAAACTGTAGAATCATATAGTACAGCATCAAACGATCCTTGGTATTTCTACGATATCCGAGAACTGAATTATTTCCTCGAAATCGTAGTGCCACGTCATGAAAAAGGAGAAATTGAAGGTTCTACAACGAACATCAATCATTATATTGGAGAGATTTATTTCTTAAGAGCTAAAAATTATTTTGATAAAATGCAGGCTTTAGGTGATTTCCCGATTGTAACGGAAACTTTGCCGGATGAAATGGAACCGTTGACTGAAGCCAGTAAGCGTCAGCCCCAGAACAAGGTGGCCAGATTTATCATTGAAGATTTGGACAAAGCCATTTCTTTGTTGAGTAATAATATTAGTGGTGGAAAGAATCGGATTACAAAGAATGCAGCGTTGTTGTTAAAGTCGAGAGTTGCTTTGTATGAAGGTTCATGGTTGAAATATCATAAGGGAACGGCCTTGGTGCCTGGCGGACCCGATTGGCCAGGAAAAGCTGAAGATGTAGCTGGTTTCAATATTGATGAGGAAATAAAATATTTCCTTGGTCAGGCAAAAGATGCTGCAAAACAAGTGATTGACAATGTCCCATTGTCTCAGAATACAGCTGTAAGTTGTACAGATGAAATTGTACCGACAGATCAGAATCAGTATAAGATGAGTAATCCTTATTTTGCTCAGTTCTCTGCCAATAGTTTGGAAGAATATTCTGAGATTATTTTGTGGAAGGACTATGATTTGGATCAGTATAATATCGTGCATTCTGCTCCATATTATATCCGTGTAGGCGGTAATAGTGGATTTACACGTCAGTATGTAGAAACGTTCTTGTGCAGAGATGGAAAACCTATTTATGCGAGCGACCAGTATAAAGGCGATGGTTCCTTAATGGATGTCAGAAAGAACAGAGATTTACGTCTCCAGTTGTTCATGATGACACCAGGTGAAATCCTTACTCCAGAACCTTTGAAAGATGCTGATGGCAACAGTTATAATGATACTCTTGCCCTTGCTCCGAATATTTTGGATATCACTGAAAAGAAATGTGTAACGGGTTATCAGTTAAGAAAAGGACTTTCTGATAATTGGTATAGAGATGGTAATACGGCTATCGAAGGTTGTCCTATTTATCGAGCAACTGAAGCTTATCTGAATTATATCGAGGCATCCGCAATTGAAACTGATGGACAGTCTATCGATGCAAATGCACAGAAATATTGGGGCGATCTAAGAGAAAGAGCAGGTTTGCCGCGTGATTATATGGTTACGGTGAATAGTACTGATTTGTCTAAAGAAAGTGACTGGGCAGTTTATTCTCATGGACAAAAGGTGACTTCTCTTATGTATAACATCAGAAGAGAACGTAGATGTGAACTTATCGAAGAAGGTTTCCGTATGAATGATTTGCGTAGATGGAGAGCTTTGGATCAGGTAAAGAATTTCTGGCCAGAAGGTGTCAATTTGTGGGAATCTGAATTGAAGAATATGTACAATGATAAGGCTACAGGTAAGACTCAGTTGATTGGTGATGAAAGTGCCAGTGCTAATGTGTCAAGTTATGAGAATTCTGGTAAATATTTATCACCATATAGAATTCTTAAAGCGAATAACTTGATGTATGATGCAGGATACAGTTGGTGTGAGGCTCATTATCTTTCACCTGTTTCCATTAAGCATTTCCGGATTACTTCCAGTGGAGATGATTTGAGTACATCTACAATATATCAAAATCCAGGATGGCCACTTGAGGCAGATCAAGCTCCTAAGTTCTAACATGGTTTGTTGATAAAATATGCAAAGGTTGTATCGCAGGAAATAATTTTTGGGATACGACCTTTGTTTTATGTAGAAAGGAGAAAAAGTTGATATACTGAATTTGAAAGAAGATATTATCTCCCTTAAATCTTCTTTTTATTGTTAAATCATAAATCTAATAATTTAGTTACTAGTATGAGAGGCAAAAATACAAGTGCCTGACAGCGAAACAGGGAAAGCCTGTTATATTAATACGGAATATGAATTACCTCAAGAAATAAGAGCTTAATATTCTTATCTCAGAGATTTAATGATGTAAATAATGAAAAAGATTTATCTTACAGCAATAGGCCTTATCACTTCTTTAAGTTTGTTTGCACAACGTAGTGAGCAATCTTTGGAACAAGGCTGGAGATTTACTAAAGGCGAAGTGTCGGGAGCTGAAAAAATCGATTTTAATGATTCTCGTTGGGAAAGTGTTACAGTTCCACATGACTGGGCTATATATGGTCCGTTCGATGTGAATAACGATCTTCAGAATGTGGCGGTTACACAGAATTTCGAAACACAGGCTAGTCTGAAGACAGGTCGTACAGGAGGTTTGCCGTATGTGGGAGTAGGTTGGTATCGTACATTCTTTGAATCAGAACCAGGGAAAAATACTACACTTGTATTCGACGGAGCCATGAGTGAGGCTCGTGTCTATGTAAATGAGAAAGAGGTCTGTTTCTGGCCTTGTGGTTATAATTCTTTCCATTGTGACGTTACAGGGCTTGTGAATACAGATGGAAAGAATAATCTACTGGCTGTTCGCCTTGAGAACCGTCCTCAGTCGTCACGTTGGTACCCTGGGGCAGGTATTTATCGTCATGTACGTGTGATAAGTACAAATAAGGTGCATATTCCTGTATGGGGTACACAAATTACTACGCCTCATGTAAAGAAGGATTATGCATCAGTTTGTCTTCGTACTACGATTCTGAATTCAGACAATGCTCTCCTTACGTTGGAAACTGACATCCTTGATTCTGAAGGAAATGTAGTAGTTTCTAAGACCAATAAAGGAATTATTCATCATGGTCAGCCTTTTATACAAAATTTTATAGTGAATAATCCACAGCTATGGTCGCCTGAATCGCCTGTACTTTACAAGGCGGTAACTAAAATATATTCATCGGATACACTTCTTGATACTTATACTACACGCTTTGGTATTCGTACTATTGAATATGTAGCTGAGAAAGGATTTTATCTTAACGGTAAGCATCGCAAGTTTCAGGGCGTGTGCAATCATCATGATCTTGGGCCGCTTGGAGCTGCCATTAATGTTTCTGCTCTTCGCCACCAGCTTAGGTTGTTGAAGGATATGGGTTGTGATGCCATACGTACCGCACATAACATGCCTGCACCTGAACTGGTTTCTCTATGTGATGAAATGGGGTTCATGATGATGCTTGAGCCATTCGATGAATGGGATATTGCGAAGTGTGACAATGGCTATCATCGATTCTTTAATGAATGGGCAGAAAAGGATCTGGTGAACATGTTACATCAATACAGAAACAATCCAAGTGTTGTAATGTGGAGTATTGGTAATGAAGTTCCTACGCAGTGGAGTGCCGATGGCTATAAGGTTGCAAAATTCCTTCAGGACATTTGTCACCGTGAGGATCCTACCCGTCCTGTCACCTGTGGTATGGACCAGGTACAGAGTGTATTGGGCAACGGTTTTGCAGCTATGCTTGATATTCCGGGTTTCAATTACCGTGCACACATGTACGATGAAGCCTATGAGCGTCTGCCGCAGAATATTATACTCGGTTCAGAAACATCATCAACAGTAAGTTCTCGCGGTGTATATAAGCTACCAGCAGAACGAAAGGCAGGAGCAATGTACGATGATCATCAATCTTCTTCCTATGATCTTGAATATTGCACATGGTCCAATATCCCTGATATAGACTTTGTTCGTGCCGATGATCATGAATGGACAATAGGTCAATTTGTTTGGACTGGTTTTGATTATCTTGGTGAACCCAGTCCATACGATACAAATGCTTGGCCTAATCACAGTTCCATGTTTGGAATCATAGATCTTGCTTCTATTCCTAAAGATAGATATTATCTTTATCGCAGTGTATGGAATAAAAATGTAGAGACTCTTCATATTCTTCCTCACTGGAACTGGGAAGGGTATGAAGGACAGAAAGTTCCTGTATTCGTATATACCAACTATCCCAGTGCTGAACTATTTATCAATGGTAAAAGCTATGGCCGACAGACAAAACACAAGGACGGAACGGTAGAGAACCGTTACCGCCTTATGTGGTATAATACTATATATGAACCAGGTGAAGTTAAGGTAATCGCTTATGATGATAACAATAAAGCTGTAGCAGAGAAAGTAGTTAATACAGCAGGTAAGCCTCATCATATAGAACTATCTACAGATTATTCTGTCCTTAAAGCCAATGGAAAGGATCTTGCTTATGTTACATTAAAAGTTGTTGACAAAGATGGTAATCTTTGTCCAACCGACAGTCGTCTTGTTAATTTTAAGGTTAGAGGTGCTGGTAAGTACCGTGCTTCAGCTAATGGTGATCCTACTTGCCTTGATCTTTTCCATCTCCCTAGGATGCATGTATTCAGTGGTATGCTTACGGTGATAGTGCAGTCAAGTGAGAAAGCTGGTGTAATTGAACTTCGGGCTTCTGCGAAAGGGGTGAAGGCTGGAAAGATTAAAATTAATGTAAAATAAATTGCGGGTGTTCCGTTTTATGTTCTAATTATATCGATACAAAGATTGTTTAAATATTACAGAAAGATGTTACCCCTTTAAATTTTTAAATGTGAATATTACATTTAATTATTTTCAGCTTGTGGGTTATAGTTCATAGAATGAAATATTTCAATTTATAGAATAAAAACTTTTGTGAAATATGTTGACCTTTAAACAATTTAATTTTTTGTTCTTTTTTACTATATCTTTTTGGGGAACGTTAAGTTCTCAGAATGTTAGTAATGATTTTATGGATAGGTCGCCTATTAAATCGGCTATAATTACTGATTATGAATATAAAGATACCATACCATCTGAATGTGGGTTAATCAGATTAAAGAATGGTAAGGTTGTTTTTATGACAAGGCATGAAAAAAAGATGACCCCCTTTTATATAAAGGCCATAGAGACTGGATATTGGGATACAAGATATGAAAGTAACATTGACTATAATTCCGTTTTCTCTGATATGGTCAGTATGGGAGCCAATACGGCCTATGTTATGATACACTGGGAGGAAATAGAACCCAGTGATAATTGTTTTAACTTTACATTTACTGACAGTATTGAAAAATACGCCCGAAATAATGGTATAAAAATAAATTGGGTATTGTTTCTGCATGCACAATATAACGGTGTTCCGTTACCGGATTGTACAAATTCATGGACTTTCCATCTTGACGACAGGGATTCATGCAATTACACTATGCAGTGGGCAAAACAGAATGGGGTGGTGTATAAAGATATTAAAACGCTTGTGGAAAAAGGTGGAATAAGACCCTTGCATGTTTATGGACATAAAGAAATATTTTACCGAATAAAACGTATGCTTAGGGAACTGGCTTCTCATTACAGAAATAGTGATACTGTAATAGGAGTACAACTTGGAAATGAAGAGGGATTCAGTTTCTTGGATGAGAGTGATTATAACCCTGTAACAGCCGCTTTGTATGAGGAGTGGAAACTAAAGACAAACAAAACTGATTATGCTCAATTCAAGCGAGAAGCTATGAACTGGTGGTGGAAACAGTTTACAACGGCTTTTCATGAAGTGGATCCATATAAGATGTTGTCGACAAATTTGGATGCAGGACAGGCAGAGGCTGGTGATGAACTGCGTATGGATATGACTGGTACTAGTACTTCTTTCTATGAAGATGGTAATTTGGATGTGATAGGCACTATGTTGTATAAACAGTATGGGTATAAAGCGATTAAAGGTCTTGATAAAAGATATGATGGAGGCAGATATTCTTATGAGTTGCCAATATTGGTTCCTTCAGAAATAGGAATTGGCAGATTTAATAAGAATGAAGATTTCAATAGTTTTGTAATGCATACTTTAGAAAGGGCTGCTCAAGGCTTCGGAGTCTATTGTTATGGTGAGGTTCGAAAGGAACATGCAGATTCATTATTGGCACGGAGAACACTGATGGAGATGTTTGCCAATATCGAACAGAATGAAGATATAATATTCGGCGGATTACCTGGTCCTGGCTATGTAAGATGTTTCTCTGAATATAAAAAATTGAAAATTAGTCATCTCAATATTGACAACAGGGAGACTCTTGTTATGATATACGTACCTACATTTGAAGTGGAAAACGAAATGAATCAAACAGACATAGGGAATTTAAAGTTATTTCTCCACTCTAAAATCGATGGGAAATATGAAATGAAGGTTTATAAATCAGGCAAGTGTATTCAAAAAACAGCATTGTTGCTGGACAAAAATAAGCCTGTGAAAATTGCAGTTGATGATAAATTTGATTCTACACCAATATTTATAAAAATAAAAATGAAATAAAATATAGTTATGAACAAGTTGCAAATAGCTACACTTATCATACCATTTCTATCTACGAATGTGTATGCGGAAATAGAAAAAACTCCTAATATCGTTCTTATTCTGTGTGATGATATGGGCTTTTCAGACCTTGGTTGTTATGGTAGTGAGATAAAAACGCCCAATATTGATAAGCTTGCTCAGGAAGGAGTGCGTTTTAGTCAATTTAAGAATACAGGACGAAGTTGTCCCAGTCGTGCAGCCTTACTTACTGGAAGATACCAGCATCAGGCGGGTATGGGATGGATGGCCGAAGTAGACGAACATAGACCTGGTTATCGTGGACAGATAGATAAAGAATATCCGACTATTGCCGAAATTATGAAGGAAGGAGGATATAGTACGTATATGAGTGGAAAATGGCACGTAACCACGACTGGAGCCTATGATGCACCTAATGGAAGTTATCCTGTGCAGAGAGGTTTTGATAGATATTATGGTTGCCTTCATGGTGGAGGAAGCTATTATAAGCCGAGTCCAGTATATAATAATTTAGATAGGATTACCAATCTGCCTGATGACTATTATTACACGCAGGCTATTACTGATTCTGCGGTTAGTTTTGTAAATAAACATGACTGTAAGACTCCCATGTTTCTTTATGTGGCTCATTATGCGCCTCATTTGCCTTTGCAAGCTCCTCAAAAATATATAGACAAATGCATTGACAGATATAAAGTCGGTTATGATGTATTGCGTAAACAAAGATTTGAGAAACAAAAACAGTTACAACTTGTACCTGATGAGATGGAACTTCCTTTATTCAATAAGGAATTTGGTGGAAAGCGTCCTGCATGGGAAGAACTTACTACTGAGCAGCAACACAAATGGATAAATGATATGGCCACGTATGCAGCCATGATAGAAATTATGGATGAAGGTATAGGGAAGTTGGTTGACGCCATAAAGAAAAAAGGAATGTATGAAAATACAGTATTTATCTTCTTGAGTGATAACGGTGCTACTGATGAAGGAGGATACATTGGTCAGTTGATGTCGGATTTGTCGAATACTCCATATCGTAGTTATAAGAAATGGGTATTCCAAGGTGGAACAAGCACACCATTCATTCTTACTTATGGAAATAGAAGTAAAAATAAGATGCAAGGAAAGGTTTGTAATCAGCCGGCACATATTATTGATGTTTTGCCTACATGTATGGCAATAGGAGGTATGAAATATCCGCAAAAATATTCTCATGCTGATTTGGAAGGGAAGAATTTATTGCCAGCTTCTGAAGGTAAGTCTATAGAAAAAAGGACATTATACTTCGAACACCAGAGTTCATGTGCGATTATTGATGGAACATGGAAACTTGTAAAAGCTAACCGGAATGAGCAGTGGGAATTAATAAATTTAGATGAAGATCCGTTTGAAACGAATGATTTGGCTGATAAATATCCGGATAAGGTTGAAGAACTTGAGACTAAATGGATTGAATGGGCTAATACTCATAAAGTTTTTCCATTAGAAGATAAAACATGGACAGAAAGATTGAATTTCTATAGGGCTAAGAATCCAAATCAAAAGGGAGAATAATAATACACCAGAGTGCCAAACATGTCCATAGGATGAGGGATATTGGATGACAAAAGAAAGATAGGTATTGTGTCTTATATACAAATTTTTATACATTTATTAGATATCATTCTTATGGCATGTGGCACTCTTAAAAAATGAATATTATGAAAACAGTATTTTTTCCTTTATTAGCTTGTAATTTGTGGGCTATAAATTCTGTTGTAGCTCAAAATGCCAGGCCTAATATTATAATGTTTTTAGTGGATGATATGGGCTGGCAGGACACTTCTGTCCCGTTCAATGGCAATGAAGTTTCAGCTTTGAATTTACGTTACCAAACGCCCAATATGGAAAGATTGGCAAGGCTTGGAGTAAAGTTCACACAAGCTTATTCATGTGCCATATCTTCTCCCACAAGGTGTAGTTTAATGTCAGGAATGAATGCTTCTCGCCATAGGGTTACTAACTGGACATTGGAATTTGACCAAAAAACAGACGCAAACAGCGATGTCATTGAATTGCCTGACTGGAATTATAATGGAATACAACCTGAAGCTACCAAAGGAGTAATAAATAATTCAGTAGCTATTACGTCTTTGCCTCAAATATTGAAGGATAACGGATACAGAACTATTCATTGCGGCAAGGCGCATTTTGGTGCAAGAACAACTCCTGGGGCTGATCCATCGAATATGGGATTTGATATAAACATTGCGGGAGGTCCTAATGGAGCTCCTGGCAGTTATTTGGGTATAAAGAATTTCGGCGAAGGCTCTCCCTTTGCCGTCAAGGGTCTTGAAAAGTATCATGGTCAGGATATTTTTTTGACAGAAGCTTTGACAATAGAGGCCATAAAAGAAATGAAAAAGGCGGTAAATGAAAAAATACCATTCTATTTGTATATGTCACATTATGCTGTCCATACTCCTATAGAAGATGACAAAAGATTCAGCAATAATTATAGAGGAAAATATGATAGACAACTTAAATCTAAATTAGGAGAGAAAGAGGCTAAATATGCTGCACTTGTTGAAGGAATGGATAAAAGTTTGGGGGATATAATGGATTATATTCAGTCGGATCCAAAACTGGCTCAGAATACAATAATATTGTTTATGTCTGATAATGGTGGGCAGGCTTTGGGATATTGCAGGGAAGGCGTACCTAACAGAGATCCCAATTATCCGGCACGTGCTGGTAAGGGGTCTGCTTTTATGGGAGGGGTAAGAGAACCGATGCTTGTTTACTGGCCAGGTGTGACTAAGCCCGGCAGTATATGCTTGCAAAAGGTTATTATTGAAGATTTTTACCCTTCTATTATAGAAATGGCAGGAATACACGACTACCATACTGTGCAGATAGTCGACGGAAAAAGCTTTGTCAGGTGTTTGAAGAATGTAAGTGATATTGATTCTAATAAATCTATAGTGTGGCATTTCCCTAATTTATGGGGAGAAACTCAGGATATTGAAGAGGGATACGGTGCCTATTCATCAATATTGAAGGGTGATTATCATCTGATATATAATTGGGAAAATGGAAGATTCAGACTCTATAATGTAAAGGATGACCTTTCAGAGCAAATCGACTTGTCTGAAAGATTGCCAGAAATAGTGAAAAAGTTGTCATCCGAATTATCGGATTATTTAAGGGAAAGAAATGCACAAAGACCATCTTTAAAATCTGATGGTAAAATTTTACCTTATCCAGATGGACTGTAACAGTATGAATTTGAATAACCGAACTGAACATAATTCTGTATAACGATTAATTTAATAACATGAGAAATACTTTATTTTTAATCAGATTAACAATTTTCTTGTTGCTCTTAAATGGAATGAACGGCCTGTGTGCGATTGCTAATTCATATCAACCGGAATATTCGACGGCAGGTTTTTATGAATTAGATAACACTGGTAGAAAAGTTTTTAGTATGAACCCTGCTTGGCGTTTTCACAAAGGAAATGTGACAGGAGCAGAAGATATAGAATTTGATGACAGTCATTGGAAACTCGTTTCACTGCCCGACGGAATGGAGATACTTCCTGCTGAGGCGAGCGGATGCATAAACTATCAGGGTGAAGTGTGGTATCGCAAGCATTTTACTCCCGAAGAGGAATGGAAAGGAAAGAGACTGTTCTTGCACTTTGAAGCTATTATGGGTAAATCAAAAGTGTGGGTTAATGGAAAACTGGTAAAAGAACATTTTGGTGGATTTCTCCCTGTTATATCTGATGTCACAGATTATCTTGTATATGGAAAGGATAATGTAATTGCAGTATGGGCTGACAATGCGAATGATGCTTCTTATCCTCCTGGGAAACAGCAGGATATGCTTGATTTTGCTTATTTTGGAGGGATATATCGCGATTGCTGGATGATTGCTCATAATGATGTCTATTTGACAGATCCTAATTATGAAAATGAAATAGCTAGTGGAGGTTTGTTCGTCTCATATAATAATGTTTCAGATAAATCAGCAAATATCCGGCTGGATGCTCATGTGAGAAATATGTCATCAAAATCATTTTCAGGAAAAGTGGAATATGAACTGTATGACAGAAATGGGAATAAGGTTCAATCCAACAGTAAAAGTTTTTCTCTTTCAAAAGGGAAAGCCCGTACCACGACGGTGGGTATGAATGTCGAAAACCCTCATTTGTGGGATCCTGATTCCCCATATTTATATCAGCTGTACGTATATATCAAAGATAAGAATAACAATATAATTGACGGCTATCGAAGAAAAATAGGTATACGGAGTATAGAATTTAAAGGAAAAGATGGTTTTTGGTTAAATGGTAAACCTTACCCGTATCCGTTGATTGGAGCCAACAGGCATCAGGATTTTGCCGTTATTGGTAATGCTTTATCCAACAGTCTTCATTGGAGAGATGCAAAGAAACTGCGTGATGCAGGATTAAGAGTGATAAGAAACGCTCATTATCCGCAGGATCCGGCTTTTATGGATGCGTGTGACGAATTAGGACTTTTTGTAATTGTAAACACCCCCGGTTGGCAGTTCTGGAATGATGCTCCCATTTTTGCAAAAAGGGTATACAATGATATACGCAATATGGTACGGCGTGACCGCAATCATCCGTCTGTATGGATGTGGGAGCCTATTCTTAATGAAACATGGTATCCGGAAGATTTTGCCAAAAATGTGGTGGATATTTTGCATGAAGAATATCCGTACCCCTATTGTTATGCAGGGTGTGATGTAACAGCTCGTGGCAGTGAATATTTTCCTATTCACTTTACTCATCCTCTTAATGGAGCGGGTGGTGCATTTAATACCCAAAACATGAATCCTGAAATTTCATACTTTACCCGTGAATGGGGAGATAATGTGGATGATTGGAATTCTCATAACTCTCCAAGTCGTGTAAACAGAGCATGGGGTGAAATTCCTATGCTTATTCAGGCTCAGGGATATGCAAAGACTGATTATAAGTATACTTGTTATGATGTTCTTTACAGAAACAGTCGACAACATATGGGGGGATGTCTGTGGCACTCGTTTGATCATCAGCGTGGTTATCATCCAGATCCTTTTTATGGTGGCATAATGGATGCTTTCCGTCAGCCTAAGTTGGCTTATTATATGTTCTGTTCGCAGCGTCCTGCACAGAAGAATGATATGCTCATTTCGGAAACAGGGCCTATGGTTTATATAGCTAATGCTATGACCCCCTTCTCTCCTAAAGATGTTACCGTTTATAGTAATTGTGATGAAGTAAGGCTTACATATTGTAAAAATGGTAAACAATATATCTACAAGAAGGAAAAAACAGACATGGGCATGCCTTCTCCTGTCATTACTTTTGAGAATGTGTGGGATGTAATGTATGATAAAAAACTAGCTCGTGAAAGGAAGCATAATGATTCTTATTTATTTGCGGAGGGACTGGTGGATGGCAAGGTCGTAGCTACCCATAAAGTCTTGCCTGCACGTCGTCCTTCTAAGATTGTTATGTGGGTTGATAATGAGAATGTGGAAACTACTGCTGATGGTTCCGATTTGGTTACAGTTATTGCAGCTGTGGCAGATGATAAAGGGAATATCAAGCGTCTGAACAATTATCATATTAAATTTGAGATTGAAGGAAACGGTGAGCTTGTTGCAGATGAAGCAACTTTCACTAACCCTCGCCAGGTACAATGGGGAACAGCTCCTGTATTGGTTCGTGCCAATACCAATGCCGGTGAGATAAAGGTAAAGGCTTCTGTTGTATTTGAAGGTATTCATACTCCCTTATCTGCCGAGCTCATAATTAAGTCTGTTGCTTCAAAGCATAAGCTGATAGCTGATAATAAGGAGCTTTCTCTGTTGCTGGAAGGTTATAAAAAGAATGATGGTGTTGTTTCTGAAAGTAATACTGATTGTAAAAGTGAAATTAAAAGGTTACAGCAGGAACTTAGTAGATTGAAACTTAAGGAGGTTGAAAAACAACAATCTGATTTTGAGTAATATAAATTGATTTTATATAGTGTATTGTATGTTTCAGGCTAATTTAAATTATTTGATGGGAATTGGTCTTACAATGAAGGCTGCTTCTCTTATGGCTTCAAGCCCTGATGTTTCGCAAAGGTCTTTACCAAACGTAATTATAATATATGCCGACGATTTGGGATATGGCGACCTTGAATGTTATGGTGCGAAGAATGTTCTTACTCCTGCAGTAAACGGTCTGGCTAGTGACGGTATCTTGTTTAACAACGCTTATGCAGTGGCGGCAACAAGTACTCCATCAAGATATTCTTTACTTACTGGTGAATATGCATGGAGAAAGGAAGGTACAGATGTGGCTGCAGGTGATGCTGCTATGATTATAAATCCGAATCAGTATACTTTGGCTGATGTGTTCAAAAATACGGGATATAGAACTTCAGTTATCGGGAAGTGGCATCTGGGACTTGGAGCTGAGACAGGCAAACAGGATTGGAATGCTCCTTTGCCTACTCATCCGGGAGATCTTGGCTTTGACTATTCATATATTATGGCAGCAACGGCTGATAGGGTTCCATGTGTTTTTATAGAAAATGGTATGGTGGCTGATTATGATCCATCGGCTCCAATAGAGGTGAGCTATTCAAAGCCTTTTCCTGGTGAACTTTTAGGATGCGATCATCCGGAACTGTTGTATAATTTAAAACCAACTCATGAGCATGATAAGGCTATTGTTAATGGAATAAGTAGGTTCGGGTATATGAAAGGTGGTGGAAGGGCTTTATGGAAAGATGAAAATATAGCTGATTCTATAGCTTGTCATGCGATAGAGTTTATCAATAAAAACAAGAATACCCCTTTCTTTATGTATCTGGCCACTAATGATGTGCATGTGCCAAGATTTCCTCATGACAGATTTAGAGGAAAAAATCCAATGGGGTTGCGTGGTGATGCTATCGTACAGTTTGATTGGACTGTAGGGCAGGTGGTTTCTGCTTTGAAGAATTTGGGCATTTATGATAATACTTTAATCATATTATCTAGTGACAATGGTCCTGTCTTGGATGATGGATATGATGATAGGGCTGAGGAATTACTGAATGGACATTCACCTACCAGGGGGTTGAGGGGCAATAAGTATAGTGCGTTTGAGGGAGGGACAAGAATTCCGTTTATTGTTTCGTGGCCCAATGGTATTAAAGGTGGGAGAAAATCTGATGCTTTAATTTCACAGATTGATTTGATCAGATCGCTTGGTGAGCTTATTGGTGCTCGTATTCCCAAAGGTTCTGCTCCGGACAGTGAGAATTATATAGGGGCTATTTTGGGGTGTGATACTTTGGGTAGAGACTGGGTAGTGGAACAGTCGTATAATCATACTTTGTCTGTGAGAGATAGAGAATGGAAGTTTATCGAGCCTAATAATGGTCCTGCTGGTATTCCATGGATACCTGAAGTTGAATCTGGAAATAGTACTGAACCTCAGCTTTATTATCTTAAAAATGATGAATATGAGAAAGTGAATTGTGCCAAAGATAATAAAGAGAAAGTTATAGAGTTTATGGATATATTGAAAAAACTGAGAAAAATGTGACCTTTAATTTTTTTCTTATTAGAAATTTGAATTTATTAAACTGGCATGCATTGTATACTTAGGGGTTGGAGAATAGTTAGTATTCTTCGGGAAGTGAGAAGTCCATCCCGAAGAATACTAGAATTATAAAAATAACCTGAGCTCGAAATGAAGTCAAAAAATAGAAAGTTGTCTGTCTGTTATTGATAAAGTTTACGTCAATGTTTGGTCTTCTTATCCTTAATCATATATTTTTTCTGTCGTAATGTAGAATTCCTTACAAAAATCATCGGCCATACAATAAATCTCTGTAACTTTAGACTTTAAAAACATAGCAGTTATCGTTTAAATGTTATAATTGGTCACTATAAATTTAGTGATTTTATTGCTATGATTTTGATTATCAGTAAAATATATTTATTATTATTTCGAACTCACATTAATTAGGAAGAGTTGCTGCATAATTTCTGGGGAGAAATCACCTTTCATACCATAAATCTCTGTAATTTTAACCTCCGGGAATCTGCCAGGGATTTTCTTGTATCATATTTATATGTGGGGGTAAGATTGATTGATGAAAAATATTATTGAGAGTATCAGAAAGCAATGTCCTGTATCCGACTCTACTATCAAGGAGCTGGAGTCTTATTTGACACCTTGTACTTTTCCTAAAAAGTACCAGCTGATTAAAGAGGGAATTTATTGCAAATATGCCTATTTCATAGAAAAAGGTACCATAAGAGCCTATTGGGTGGTGGATGGGGAAGAATATACCACTTCATTTGGCACAGAAGGCGGCATTGTGTTCAGTATGGATGAACTTTATTACAACCGGAAAAGTGAGGAATATGTAGAAACCTTGGAGGAAGTGCAAGCCTACAGAATCAGTATAACCGACCTCCAACATTTGTTTGAAACGAACCTGGAGCTATGCAACTGGGGGAGAATCATTCATCAGAATGAATACAGAAGGCTCCACAGAAGTCATAAAGAGCGGCTGTCGCTTCCGGCCAAGGAACGGTATGAGGAATTCCAGAAACAGTTTCCCGAAATATGCAGGAAAGTGAACTTGAAATACATTGCCTCTTATCTGGGGATTACCCTTTCCACGCTCAGCAGGCTGCGAAGCAAAAAGCCATAATTTGATATAGGACAAATTTTAATTGGGGGTGATTCTCTATCTTTGCAGGGTCACATTCAATTTATTCCAATATGAATCATCCAATATCTTCCTCGGCTTTTGCCGATACGAAACCGCATTATGAACTGCTCGACGGACTGAGAGGAGTGGCTGCACTGCTGGTGGTGTTTTATCACATTTTTGAAGGATTTTCCTTTGCCGGAGGGGGCACCCTCATCACGGTCATCAACCACGGCTACCTGGCCGTCGACTTTTTCTTTATACTTTCGGGTTTTGTCATCGGCTATGCTTACGACGACCGCTGGAAGAAAAATCTGACCTTGAAGGGCTTCTTCAAGCGAAGGCTGATCCGCCTCCATCCGATGATTGTCATGGGAGCGGTCATCGGTTGCATCACCTTCTTTATTCAGGGAGGGGTGAAGTGGGACGGCACGCAGGTGGCTACTTCTGCGGTGATGCTGGCTCTCTTGCTGGCCATGTTTTTCATACCGGCCTATCCGGGAGCGGGTTATGACGTACGCGGAAACGGGGAGATGTTTTCGCTGAACGGTCCCAGCTGGTCGCTGTTTTTTGAATACATCGGGAACCTCCTTTATGCCCTTTTCATCCATCGGTTGAGCAACAAAGCGCTGACCGTCCTGGTGATATTGCTTGGATTAGGACTCTCTTGGTTTGCCTTGTCCGACGTGGTGGGCTACGGCATGATTGGCGTGGGCTGGACGCTCGACGGACTGAACTTCTGGGGAGGAATGTTGCGGATGCTCTTTCCTTTCACGCTGGGCATGCTGATATCGCGGAATTTTCGTCCGTTCAAGGTTCGGGGAGCATTCTGGATTTGCAGCGTCATTCTGTTGGTGCTTTTCTGTGTGCCTTATGTGGAAGGCCATTCGCCCGTGTGTCTGAACGGGGTGTTCGAGATGGTCTGCATTGTCGTCATATTCCCTATGCTGGTTTGTCTGGGGGCTTCCGGACAGACCACCGACAAGCGGTCGACCCGTATCTGCAAGTTTTTAGGCGATATATCCTATCCGTTGTATGCCATTCACTATCCTTTGATGTACCTGTTCTATGCGTGGCTGATTGAAAACAAACTGTACACGCTGGGAGAAACCTGGCCGATGGCGGCACTGGTTTATTTCGGAAGCATCGTCTTGGCCTATCTGTGTCTGAAACTCTATGATGAGCCTGTAAGGAAGTGGCTGGGCAGGAAGTTTGTGAGATGAAGAATTACGGAAGTCTTTAGGATAAAGAATAAATTTCCCCAAATATCTGAGGTTAATCTGATATTTGGGGAAATTTAAATTCTTAGTATTCGTATGTTTGTAGTTCGGTAGTTGGGTTATCGTTTATCCGTTTTTGATTACACTTTGAAGGGTTTGCGGAACTTGCATCCGTTTTTCCACTGTGAGCATCCGTAGGCCATTTTCCCCTTGATGATGATACCCGTGCCGCATACGGGGCAGGCTTTGCCCAAAATACTGTCGTCGGCAGGAAGGGTATCCTCTTTAGGAGTATCCGGCGCGGTGGCTTTCTTGCTGGCCCGTGGCTTGCGGGGAGCGGCTTTCTTCTTGGGCTCACCGTCGTTGCTCTTGGGGACAGCGGCTTTTTTCAACGGGATTTTCGGACTGTCGTCGGTAGTGACGGTGACACGGCGGTTGCTGTTGTCGCGCAACACACTGTACACAATGTCGGTGACCATCTGTTTCAGTTCGGCCAGGAAGGTACCCGCATCGTAGCTTTTCCGCTCGATTTCCCGCAGTTTCTTTTCCCAGATACCGGTCAGTTCGGCCGATTTCAACAGTTCTTCGTGAATCAGCTGAATCAGTTCCACACCCGTAGGAGTGGCAATCAGGTTTTTACGTTCCTTGCGGATGTAATGCCGCTTGAACAAAGTCTCGATGATGGCGGCACGGGTAGACGGGCGGCCGATGCCGTTCTCCTTCAAGGCATCCCGCAGTTCGTCGTTGTCCACCAGCTTTCCGGCGGTTTCCATGGCACGCAGCAAGGTAGCTTCGGTATAAGGCCGGGGCGGCTGTGTCCATTTTTCGTTGAGCATCGGACTGTGCGGACCGCTTTCTCCCTTGGTGAAGGCAGGCAACACGCTTTCTTCTTCATTTTCCTTGTTTTCTTCCGACACGTCCTTGGAAAAAATTACCCGCCAGCCGGGTTCCAGAATCTGTTTGCCGGTTACCTTGAACTCTATCTGGTCGGCTTCCCCGATGACGGTGGTCGTCGAGAATTTGCAGTCGGGGTAGAACACTGCGATGAAGCGCCTCGCTATCAGGTCGAATACCCGTTTCTCCATGTCGCTGAGGCCCTGCGGCTGTACGCCCGTAGGGATGATGGCATGGTGGTCGGTCACCTTGCTGTTGTCGAATACTTTTTTCGACTTGAGGAGCGGTTTCCCGGCCAGTGCGCCCGTATAAACGGTATAATCTTTCAGTCCCTCCAGAATTTTCGGACACTTGGGATAGATGTCATCGCTCAGGAAAGTGGTATCCACACGCGGATAGGTGGCCACCTTCTTTTCATACAACGACTGGATGAGCTGCAAGGTCATGTCGGCCGAGTAGCTGAATTTCTTGTTGCATTCTACTTGAAGGGAAGTCAGGTCGAACAGGCGGGGAGGAGCTTCCGTACCTTTCTTGGAACTGACTTCGGTCACGGTGAAGTCTACGTTCCGGATGCGTTCCAGCAAATCTTTTCCCGTCTGTTCATCGGTAATCTGCGGGATACCCCGGTTGGCATCAGCCTGTGTCTTTTTCTTGGCCGAAGGATTCTCTTTTTCCTTTTCGGCTTCTTCTGCCAGTTCCTCGTCACTTTTGCGTACGATGGCCGAGAAGACCGTATCCCGGTAGACCGTCTTCAGTTCCCAGTACTGTTTGGGTACGAAATGTTCGATTTCCTGTTGTCTTTTCACAATCAGGGCCAGGGTAGGCGTCTGTACCCGTCCGATGGAAAGTACCTGTTTGTTCTGTCCGTATTTCAGAGTATAGAGTCGGGTGGCATTCATGCCCAAGGTCCAGTCGCCGATGGCCCGGCTCAGTCCGGCTTCGTAGAGCGGCTGGAACTCCGACTGGTCTTTCAAGTGTGCAAAACCGTCGCGGATGGCCTCTTCCGTCAGTGAGGAAATCCAGAGCCGTTTGACCGGACACTTGGCTCCGGCCTTCTGCATCACCCACCGCTGGATGAGTTCTCCTTCCTGGCCGGCATCCCCACAGTTGATAATCATTTCAGCTTCCTGCATCAGCTTTTCGATGATGTGGAACTGCTTTTCAATCCCGCTGTCGTTGATCAGCTTGATGCCGAAGCGGGGAGGAATCATGGGAAGAGTACTCAGGCTCCATGTTTTCCATGAAGGAGTATATTCATGCGGTTCTTTCAGGGTACACAAATGCCCGAATGTCCAGGTCACCTGGTATCCGTTTCCTTCAATGTATCCTTCTTTTCGGTTCTTGGCTCCCAGCACGTCGGCGATGTCGCGTGCCACGCTGGGCTTTTCGGCGATGCAAACTATCATGGTCTTTCTTTCAATATGGGGCAAAATTACGCAAAGTTGCCTGAATAGAAAAATAAAATCTTTATCTTTGAGCGGAAACGACTGACAGCCTTTCTTTTGGCAAGGTTTTTGTAAGATAGAATGTATAACGATTAAATGAAGAAATTATGTTTATTTGGATTGTATTTATAGGTATTGCGATTCTCAGTTACATGGTGCAGGCCAGTCTGAAGAGTAAGTTTGAAAAGTATTCCCAGATTCCGCTGAGTAACGGGATGACAGGAAGGGAAGTCGCTGAAAAAATGTTGCGTGATAACGGCATCTACGACGTGACGGTGACCAGTACGTCGGGGATGTTGACCGACCATTATAACCCGATGAACAAGACGGTGAACCTGAGTGAAGGGGTTTATGGAAGTGCGAGTGTGGCTGCGGCGGCAGTAGCTGCCCATGAGTGTGGGCATGCCGTGCAGCATGCGCGGGGATATGCGCCTTTGCGGATGCGTTCAGCATTGGTACCGGTGGTACAGTTTTCTTCTTCCATCGTATCGTGGGTGCTGCTGGCAGGTATCCTCATGGTAAATTCTTTCCCGCAGTTGCTGCTGATTGGTATTTGTCTGTTTGCCATGACTACTTTGTTCAGTATTATTACGCTCCCGGTAGAGATAGATGCCAGCCGTCGGGCGTTGGCATGGTTGAGTCGGGCGGGTATCACCAATGCCTTCAACCACCAGCAGGCCACGGATGCCTTGAAGTCGGCTGCCTATACGTATGTAGTAGCGGCACTGGGTTCATTGGCTACGTTGATTTACTACGTGACAATTTATATGAATCGCCGCGAGTAAGCGTGAAATCCTTTCGTTTTGTGTGTGGAAGGTAGAAATTTTATTCGTAATTTTGCCCCGTTAATTTAAAGACTGATTCATTATGGCAACAAAACCAAGTATACCGAAAGGAACAAGAGACTTTTCGCCGGTGGAAATGGCGAAACGTAACTATATATTCAACACGATTCGCGAAGTGTTCTATCTTTATGGCTTTCAGCAGATAGAGACTCCTTCCATGGAAAACCTGTCTACCTTGATGGGTAAGTACGGGGAGGAAGGCGACAAGTTGCTTTTCAAAATCCAGAATTCGGGGGATTATTTCTCCGGGCTGACGGATGAAGAGCTGTTGAGCCGGAACGCAGCCAAGTTGGCCAGCAAGTTCTGTGAGAAGGGGTTGCGCTATGACCTGACGGTTCCTTTCGCACGTTACGTGGTGATGCACCGTGATGAAATCACTTTTCCGTTCAAGCGTTTCCAGATTCAGCCGGTATGGCGTGCCGACCGTCCGCAGAAGGGACGTTACCGTGAGTTCTACCAGTGTGATGCCGATGTAGTGGGCAGCAATTCTCTGCTGAATGAGGTGGAACTGGTGCAGATGATTGATACGGTGTTCCAGAAATTCGGTATCCGGGTTTCCATCAAGATTAACAACCGTAAGATTCTGACCGGTATTGCGGAGATTATCGGAGAAGCAGATAAGATTGTCGACATTACGGTAGCCATCGACAAGTTGGATAAAATCGGTCTGGACAATGTGAATGCGGAACTGGCTTCAAAGGGTATTCCGCAGGAAGCGATTGACAAGTTGCAGCCAATTATCCTGTTGAACGGTTCGAACGAAGAGAAACTGGCCACATTGAAGAATGTGCTGGCTGCCAGTGAAACCGGTCTGAAAGGGGTGGAGGAAAGCGAATTTATCCTGAAGACGATTGCCGGACTGGGCATCAAGTCGGAAGTGGAACTGGATTTGACGTTGGCCCGCGGATTGAATTATTATACAGGAGCCATTTTTGAAGTGAAGGCCTTGGATGTACAGATTGGTAGTATCAGTGGAGGTGGCCGTTATGACAATCTGACAGGAGTGTTTGGTATGGACGGTATGTCGGGCGTAGGTATCTCTTTTGGTGCCGACCGTATTTACGATGTGCTGAACCAGCTGGATTTGTATCCGAAGGAAGCCGTGAACGGTACGCAACTGCTGTTCGTCAACTTTGGAGAGGCAGAAGCGGCTTATGTACTTCCTATCTTGTCACAGGCGCGTGCGGCAGGTATCCGTGCGGAAATCTATCCGGATGCAGCCAAGATGAAAAAGCAGATGAGCTATGCCAATGCGAAGATGGTGCCGTTTGTGGCCATTGTGGGTGAGAATGAGATGAAAGAAGGAAAAGTGACACTGAAGAATATGGCAAGCGGCGAGCAGTCGCTGGTCACTCCGGATGAACTGGTAGCTGCCATTCACGGATAAGTGTGATTTATTTATAGAATAAGGACACAGGTTTCACGGGAGAAGGCGGAAGATGTAAAGGCTTCGGACTTCGGTATCGTGGAACCTGTGTTTTTTGTCGGTCTACTTTGATAAATAATTGCAGAAAATATGGAAATCGTATATTTAGTGATGGGTGTGATAGTAGGAGGGCTGTTGGGCTATTTGTTCGCGGCCCGGAAATCGGTAGCCTTGCGCTCACAGTTGCAGTGGAGCGAGGCACATGCCCAGGATTTGCTTCAAGCAGAGAAGGAACGTACGGCAGCTTTGGCAGAACAGTATAAGAAAGAGACGGAGAGGTTGCATGGACAGCTGGATGAACTTTCCGGGAAATGGGCAGAGAACGGTCGGGCACTGGCGGCTTCACAGGCGGAACGTCGGAACTTGGAAGAGCGCTTGACACATCAGAAGGAAGAGATGGAGCAGTTGCGGAAACAGTTGAACATGGAGTTTGAGAATATGGCCAACCGGATTTTCCAGCAGAAGACGGAGGCGTTCAACCGGCTTAGCTCGGAAACGCTGGGTAATCTGTTGAAACCTTTCGGCGAAAACCTGAAGGAGTTCAAGCATCAGGTGGAAGAAGTGTACGACAAGGAATCCAAACAGCGCTTTTCACTGGAGGACCGTATCAAAGAACTGATGCTGCTGAACAAGCAGATCAGTGACGATGCCAACAACCTGACCCGGGCCTTGAAAGGAGATTCCAAGATGCAGGGAAACTGGGGGGAAATGATTCTGGAAACTATTCTGGAGAATTCCGGACTGCGGGAAGGGGAAGAATATTTCCGTCAGGAGTTTCTGAAAGATGAACATGGGGAACCGCTCAAGAATGAGCTGGGACAGCGGATGCAACCCGATGTGCTGGTGGTGTATCCGGACAACCGGCAGGTGATTATCGACTCGAAGGTATCGCTTACGGCTTACGCCAATTATGTGGGATGTGAGGATGCCGGACAGCGGGAACAGTACTTGAAAGCCCATTTGGCTTCGGTCAGGACACATATCGATGAATTGAGCCGGAAGGATTATTCCAGCTACAATGTCTCTGCCCTGGATTTCGTGATGATGTTCGTACCCAACGAATCGGCTTATCTGCTGGCGTTGCAGGCCGATCCGGACTTATGGAACTATGCGTATCAGAAGAAGGTGGTGCTGATGAGCCCTACGAACCTGATTGCGGCGCTGAGGCTGGCGTTGGATTTGTGGAAACGGGAGTATCAGGTGAAAAACATTCAGGACATCATCAAGCGGGGTACTGTGCTGTATGAGAAGCTGGTGGGATTTACCGAGACTTTTGAGAAAATCGGGGATACACTGCAGGCGGCTTCCACGGCGTACAAGAATGCCCTGGGACAGCTCTCACAGGGAAAAGGTAACCTGATTCGTCAGGCGGACATGCTGACGGAGCTAGGAATTACGTCGAAAAAGAAATTCTCTCCCCGTCTCCGGCAAGAAGCAGATAAGGATGCGATGTCAGATTCTCCTGCAAGAGACCTGTTTACTCCTGTAGAAGAGAAATGAAGATGGAAGGAAGAAAAAACTGCTTATGATGTCAGCGTTCAAATCCACTTTGTCAGTAAATTCATGTCAGAATGGCAGTTTTGAGCTTTGGCACGCTTTTCGTAAGAAGATTGATGCTTTCGTGTACAATGCATGAGGCTATAATCTAGTATAAACGTAAAAAAATATAGTATTATGAACATTAAACCATTAGCAGACAGAGTCCTGATTCTTCCGGCTCCTGCAGAAGAAAAAACAATCGGCGGTATTATTATTCCTGACACAGCAAAAGAAAAACCGTTGCAGGGTGAAGTAGTGGCCGTAGGCCATGGCACAAAAGACGAAGAAATGGTCTTGAAAGTAGGCGATACGGTCTTGTACGGAAAATATTCTGGTACAGAAATCGAATATGAAGGCGTGAAGTATTTGATGATGCGTCAGAGCGATGTACTGGCAGTTTTGGGATAATTCATTCATTTATTTAAAAGATTAGAAAGGAAAATTCAATATGGCAAAAGATATTCTCTTCAACATTGACGCTCGCGATCAGTTGAAAAAAGGTGTAGACGAACTGGCTAATGCAGTGAAAGTAACACTGGGCCCGAAAGGACGTAACGTAATCATCGAAAAGAAATTCGGTGCTCCTCACATCACAAAGGATGGTGTGACAGTGGCAAAGGAAGTGGAACTGAGTGACCCTTTCCAGAACACTGGTGCACAGTTGGTGAAATCAGTAGCTTCAAAGACTGGAGACGATGCCGGAGACGGTACTACTACCGCAACCGTATTGGCGCAGGCAATCGTAGGCGTAGGTTTGAAGAACGTTACAGCCGGTGCTAACCCGATGGACTTGAAACGTGGTATTGACAAGGCCGTTGCAAAAGTGGTTGAATCTATCAAGTCACAGGCTGAAACTGTAGGCGACAATTACGACAAGATTGAACAGGTCGCTACTATTTCTGCCAACAATGATCCGGTAATCGGTAAATTGATTGCAGATGCCATGCGTAAGGTTTCTAAAGATGGTGTCATCACCATTGAAGAGGCTAAAGGTACTGATACTACCATCGGTGTAGTAGAAGGTATGCAGTTCGACCGTGGTTACCTGTCAGCTTATTTTGTAACTGATACAGAAAAGATGGAATGCGTGATGGAACATCCGTACATCCTGATTTACGATAAGAAGATTTCTAATCTGAAAGATTTCTTGCCTATCTTGGAACCGGCTGTACAGAGCGGACGTCCGTTGCTCGTCATCGCAGAAGATGTGGACAGCGAAGCTTTGACTACTTTGGTTGTGAACCGTCTGCGTAGCCAGTTGAAGATTTGTGCAGTGAAAGCTCCGGGCTTCGGCGACCGTCGTAAAGCCATGCTGGAAGATATCGCCGTATTGACCGGTGGTGTGGTTATCAGCGAAGAAAAGGGCTTGAAACTGGAACAGGCTACTTTGGAAATGCTGGGTACTTGCGACAAGGTAACTGTGACAAAAGAAAATACCACTATCGTAAACGGTGCCGGTCAGAAAGAACTGATTCAGGAACGTGTCAACCAGATTAAGGCTGAAATCAAGAACTCTACTTCTGACTACGACAAAGAAAAACTGCAGGAACGTCTGGCCAAATTGTCAGGTGGTGTAGCTGTTCTTTACGTAGGTGCTGCCAGCGAAGTGGAAATGAAGGAAAAGAAAGACCGTGTAGATGACGCCTTGTGTGCTACTCGTGCCGCTATCGAAGAAGGTATCGTACCGGGTGGTGGTGTGACCTACATCCGTGCCATCGATGCGTTGGAAGGCATGAAGGGTGACAATGCCGACGAAACAACCGGTATTGAAATCATCAAACGTGCCATCGAGGAACCGCTTCGTCAGATTGTTGCCAACGCCGGTAAGGAAGGTGCTGTAGTAGTTCAGAAAGTACGTGAAGGCAAGGGTGACTTCGGTTACAATGCCCGTACGGATGTATACGAACATTTGCACGCAGCCGGTGTGGTTGATCCTGCCAAGGTAACGCGTGTGGCTTTGGAAAATGCCGCTTCAATTGCCGGTATGTTCCTGACTACTGAATGTGTCATCGTAGAAAAGAAAGAGGAAAAGGCTGACATGCCGATGGCTGCTCCAGGAATGGGCGGTATGGGAGGCATGATGTAATTTCTCCTTTCAAGCTATAAAAGTAAAATCCCAACCGGACTTTCCGGCTGGGATTTTTTTGTATAAGAGAGAATTTAGTACCCCGGATTCTGTGTCATATCCGGATTGTTGTTGAGTATTTCTGCAGGAATAGGTAAGTAATAATTGGTGGGACTGCTGAATCCAGTTTGTTCGATGGGAATGTTCAGCAGACGATAATAAGGATAGGCTCCTCCTGTGCCCTGTAGCAGCTGAATATATTCCGCCCAGTCGGTTCCATTCAGTGAGAATGCCTCTTTTAGTTGATTCTTGATTTCAGTGGCTTGCATCTCATTCCCTATTAGAGAATAGGCGATGGCGGCCATGAGATATACCTCTCGTAAAAGGACGGGATGAATGTAGCTTCCTCCTGGATTTCCGAAATTATCTTTGTATCCTCCCCAAAGGACTTCCTGACTGTCTGACAGGTTTGTTGCCTCCGGATCCAGACTGAATGCATTGCTGTCCAGTATATATTGGCACTGTTGAAGGGCCTCTTGGTAATATCCGGAAATCAGGTAGGTTTTCCCTAGCAAGGCCCTGGTTGCCAACTGTCTTTTCTCGGTTGAACTGGATATCAAATCTGTCAGATAGTAGAGTAGCCAGTCTTGACTTGCTTCGTTGTCGTTGGGCATGATTTTTCCATAATATCCTAATAATTGGTTTTGAATCATTCCGTAGTCGACGGTCATATCCCAGGAAGCGGCCCATCCTTCCGACGTGTTTAATGAGGTAACCTGATCCAAGTATTTTTTACCGTTTTCCAAAGTCTGGTAAGCAAGTTCCCAGAAAGGACTGGAAGTATATTCCACCATGTTATAGTCGAAATAGGTATCGTATAGCAGGCTGTATTCCAGATTTTTGACTTGTGTCAGGTAGATGCCGAGCTCTTCGTTCCATTTGTTTTGAATATCCGCTACGCTTACCTCCTCAGTTTTGGTCATGTAGCAGATTTTGGTTACACTGTTTTCTGCAAGGTTCCTATAATTCAGGTAGTATCTATACGGTTCGCTGTTTACCTTGTCATTTACATTGATTACTCCATCTCCATTTAAGTCAGTGAAGATAAGATTGCCATTGGCGTCAGCTCCTTCAATGAGGAAGCCGTCGGATAGATTGGAGTAATCTTCTTTGCTGATGACATAGGTTAATGTATCATTCTGATGTGAGATGATTGCTGCTCCGTTTTCATCGGTCGTGAAAGGTCCCAGTACGGTCCCATTTCCCTCTTGGGCTTCGATGGTCACACCTTCCAGCGGTTCTCCAGTAGGTAATAGCACAAGAATGGTCGTTTCATGTAAGCTGACAATCGGTCCGTCGAGCATGGGAAAAGCCTCAGGTACGACATATACATAACTGTTTCCTGCCGGAATGGCTTCTCCTTCAATCTGGATGCCGTTGATTTGAATGTTGTCTTCCTCACGTGTCACGTAAAGTGTTTCATTGCTGATACTGGTCAAGGTGCTTCCTTCAGTAAGTTCGTTTTTGGTGTACCGTCCTTTTATAATGTGGTTTTTAATGGAAGCTGTGTCCAGTTTCTCGGTGCGACTGGCGGCATTGGCGTTTTTCACGGCAAAAACAGTCAGTTGACTTTCCTGGAGGTCGGCTACATTTGTTTTTTCCAGTATTTCCACAAACTGGCTCACCTGCGGTTTGCTTTCTTTCAGGACTTTTACAATGGTTTGCACTTCTTCCTGTCCTTTGGAAGGAGGAGGTTGCGGACTGGGAGATTCTTCATCACTACAAGCGTGTAGAATACACAATGCAAAAATGCTTGCTAAATAATACGTAAAGGTTTTCATAAGGCGTTTATTTTGAAGGTGGTTTATAATAAGTCTCCTAAAAATGAAATGGAGTGTTTCCCTTTTTCAAATAGTCTGGTTCCCCTTTTGAAGTCGGCTGGGGATATTGCGTTTTTCAGTGATTTCTTTTCCGTAGGTTTTCTGTTTGTTTTCAGATAAGCTTATTGGAACATCAATTAAATAAGTTGTATTTTCGTCCCGAAAGAATTATAGTAACAGATTCTTTTGTATGCCATCATAAAGGATGGCGTATTTTAGTTCAGGGGAATACTGAGATAGCCTTTTGAAAGTGCCTTGATGACCAAATCGGTGGCATTCTTTGCGCCGAATTTTACCATCAGGTTTTTGCGGTGCCATTCTACGGTATTTTCTGAAATAAAGAGGCATTCGGAAATTTCATGGGTATTCATTCCTTTGGCAATGGCTTTCAGCACATCCAGTTCCCGAATGGTGGGGGCAGAATCAAGTGTGTCGGTCGTATTGCTGACCTTTTCTTTTTCTTTATAGAGTTTTTGGAATTGCGGACAATAGTATGTTTTCCCCTTGAGGACAGCCTGTATGGCTTTTTCTATGTATTTTCCTGCCGACGATTTGAATACGACTGCATCAATGTCCGGATTTTTTAGCTTGTTGACAATCCAGATTTCTTCGTGCATGGTACTGACTACAATCTTGGCTGTCGGGTCTTTCTGTTTTATCTGGTGTATGAGTATAAATCCATCTATGTCTGGCAAATCCAAATCGATGATGTAGAGCTGAAAATCAAATTGTCCCATTAAATCTTTCAGCTGGGAGCCTGTCTGTGCCGTATGTATGCTTGTTATCCCCGGGCTATGGGACAACAGGCTTTTCAACCCTTCCAATACAAGAGGATGATCGTCGATAATGGCTACATTCAGGTTCATTTATGCTTTGTCTTTTTATTTATTAACAAAAGTACGCAACCCTCTTGAGATTCCCCCCACGGTAACCCGTAGTTTTCTAGGTGAACAGTGGAATAATGATGGTCATTTTCTGAGAATCCAGTGAAATGCTTCCTTTCAAGGCCATCGCACGTTCTTTCATGGTCTGTAATCCGATACCCTTTCCGGAGGTGGAGATGAAGTGTCCGTTGTGGGATATGATGAGTTCCAGATTGGGAAGCTTCCATTCCAGTGAGAGATGAATTTCGGTTGGAGAAGCATGCTTGAGCGCATTGCTGGTTGCTTCCTGAATGATGCGGTAGATATTCAGGCTGTAGGTCTCGGGGAGCACCGACCAGTCGCATTCTTCAGGTTGGGTGGTAAAGGTGACCTGGCAAGCGGCTGAGGTCATGCGTTCCGCATAATTTTGCAGTACTTGTTTGAGCGTGGTTTCCTGAAAGGTGGGAGGAAGCAGTTCGTGGGATACCCGCCGGATGTTTTCCCGACTGTTGCGTAGCACTTCCTTCCAAGGTTCATCAAGAGAAACGGCATTCATTTCCAAGGCATACAGGTCATTGCATACCCCGTCGTGGAGCTCTTTAGCCAGGCGGTTGCGTTCTTCTTCCAGTTCTTTCAGATACGTGCGTGTGGCATTGCGCGCTGTTTCACGCTGTAAGTTCTCAAATTCACTGCGCTGTGTTTCTGCCTCTCTTTTCTGGCGTTCGATGCGTAGCCTCTGTTTTTGAATGAAATAGAGCGAGATGAAGGCCATGACTGCCAGTAGGATGAGCAGGGTGGTGATTTTCAGTTGCAGATTCTGCTTTTCTTTCTGTCGTTTTTCTTGTAGCTGTTGGTATTCCAGCTCTTTCTTTTGGGTTTCATATTTCACGGAGAGTTCCTCCAGCTGGCGGCTTTTGTCTTGTACGAACAGCGAGTCGCCGAGGGTTTTGGCCAGCCCTAATATGTGGTAAGCCTGTCGGTAGTCGGCCAGCTCCCTGTAAACAAGGTGAAGATTGTTGTAGATGTCGTATTCCAGGAACGGATAATTTTCGATACCCGGCAGCTGCAGCATCTTTTGGGCGGTCTGTGCGGCCTGCTTCCATTCTTTCTGGGTTTGTTGCACATAAAAGAGCACTTGATAGTAATTGACGAGAGCCATGGTTGAGCGGACTTTGGAAGCAAGCCGGTTAGTCTGTTGGACGAGCGGCTGAATCTCTTGGGAGGATGCACCCTCCCGAAACAAGGTCAGCAGGTAGTAGGTGCGTGCACTGAGTTCGGTTTCCGGTTGCTGAAGCTGTTGCGAAAGCTCTATGGCTTTAGACAGATAAGTTTTGGCTGCCTTATACTCCTTTTGTGTGATGAAGATTGAAGCGCATACATTGTAAATCTGAGTACGGAAAGCAGCGTCCTGACATTGGTCTGCTTGGGTAACTGCTTCGTGTGCATATTTCAAGGCTTGTTCCGAATCCTTCATATCCAGGTGGATGGTGGCCAGGTTGTTGTAGAGTGTGACAAGGGCCTGCCGGTTCTCTTCCGAGTTTTCAGGCAGGCGGACGGCTAGTTGCAGGGCTTTGTCATACGCCGCCACTGCTTCCGGAATCTTTCCGGAAGAACGCAGATACACCCCTTGTGAGGTGTAACAGGACACCATGCCGCAGGTATCCTTGTCGGTCAAAGCCTGCCGGATGGCCTGGTTGATGGCCCACAGAGCAGAATCTAGCTTGCCGGTCTGATAGAATGCATCGGCGGTTTCCGTGAGTTTCTTTATATTCGAGGGGGAGGCTGAAAGCAGGAAGCAGGACAAACCAAGCAGGAAGGTAAAAATACAGGTTCTCATAGGCTATGATGATTAAGGGGGGCTTTGCAATGTAAAGAAAAAATTTGGATTATTCTAGTTTTTTCCCTATTTTCAGTTCGTTTTTGAACTTGGACTTAAAACTAAATCGTATGACAAAAGAAGAATTGATGCGAAAAGCAATAGACCTGTCTGTGAAGAATGTAGCAGAAGGAGGAGGCCCTTTCGGGGCCGTGATTGCCCGGAATGGAAAGATTGTCGCTACAGGAGTAAACCGGGTGACTCCGGATTGTGACCCGACGGCCCATGCGGAGGTGAGTGCCATCCGGGCAGCTGCCAAGAAGCTGGGGACGTTTGATTTGAGCGGATGTGAAATCTATACTTCGTGTGAGCCTTGTCCCATGTGTCTGGGAGCCATCTATTGGGCGCATCTGGACCGGATGTATTATGGGAACAACCAGCACGATGCGGCAGCCATCGGTTTCGACGATGCCTTTATTTACGAGGAATTGGACTTGAAACCGGCAGACAGACGCCTGCCTTCAGAGGTATTGCTGCCGGAAGAAGCCATCAAAGCCTTTCAGGACTGGACGGCCAAAACGGATAAGGTGGAATATTGAAATGGTTCGGCAAGGAGGCGGTAGCGTCTTGTCGTTTTTTAGGTTTCCCTTGGCGGAACCGTACGTTTCTCTTGGCGGAAACTTACGGCTCCGCCAAGGGAAACGTATGTTTTACGGTAGGGAAACCTAGTGGGGATAAGCGTGTTTTTCCGAAAAGCAAGCAGCATTTTCAGATTGGCTTTACTGACCGTTATTCAGGTTGGAGTACGGTCGTGAATTCCCGTTCAAAGTTTGGGGTGAATACGCCTTTTCCTAAGTTTTCCCGGATTTCTTCGATGGACCAGAAACGTCCGCCGGCCAGTTCTTCACTGGGAGAGATAGGACCGTCGTACACGGTCTTATGGGAAAATACCAGTTCTTTTTCTCGTGCGGATTCGAATACATAATGAGTCAGTAGCTGAGGGGTGAAGTCGGTAATGCCGAGTTCTTCGCGGACTTCCCGCTTCAAGGCCATCTCCACGCTTTCTCCCAAATCCACGTGTCCTCCCACGGAAGTATCCCATTTGCCGGGCTGGATGTCTTTCCAGTCCGGTCGTTTCTGCAGATAGAGTTCTCCTTTACTGTTGAATACATGCAGGTGGACCACCGGGTGCAGGAGCTTGCTGCCGTTGTGACATTCTCCTCGGGTGGCCGCTCCCATGAGGTTTCCTTCCTCGTCTACGAGGGGAAACATTTCTTCGCTATTATCTTTCATCGGTTGAGGCGTTTAAATTTTAGGGTATCAGTAAGGACGAATCGCCGTAGCTCAGGAAACGGAAATCGTGAGCCAGCGCATAGTCGTAAATCGGTCGCCAGTTTCCTTTTACAAAGGCTGAAACCAGCAATAGCAACGTGCTCTGCGGCTGGTGGAAGTTGGTCACCATTTTTTTGACGATGTGATATTCGTATCCCGGGGCGATGATAATCTGGGTACTGGTGTGCAGGGCTTCCAGTCCGTGACGGTCCATGTAGTCGAGGATGTGTTGCAGGGCCTCCAGCGTGCTCAGTGCCGGATGGGTTTCGTAGGGTTGCCATTGCTGTACGTGCAGCTCTTCCTGACTGGCGTCGGGATGCTGTGACAGGGTCACCCCGATGTAGTAAAGGCTCTCCAGGGTACGGACGGAAGTGGTGCCCACCGCTACCGCCTCGCCTCCGTGTGCCAGCAGTTTCTCGATGGTGCTTCGGTTCACGGAGATGTATTCCGTATGCATTTCGTGTCCTTCAATTTCTTCACTCTTCACAGGTTTGAACGTGCCGGCTCCCACGTGGAGGGTCACTTCCTCCAGGTCGACTCCTTTTTCTTTCAGGGCGTTCAATACGCGCTCGGTGAAGTGCAGGCCGGCGGTCGGGGCCGCTACGGAACCTTTTATCTTGGAATAGACCGTCTGATAAGTCTCCTTGTCGCTTTCCTGCGTCTCTCTGTTCAAGTAGGGAGGAATGGGCAGTTCGCCGAAGAATTCCAGAATGTCGGCAAAGGTCACTTCGGGGTTGTCCCAGGTGAAATCTATCCAGTGGCTGGTGCCGTGGCAGGCGCCACGGGTGGCTGTCAGGGTAAGGGTTTTGCCTTTGACCGTCATTTCCTTATGCAGCGGGCCTTCCTTCCATTTCTTCAGGTTGCCAATCATGCAGAGCCAGGCCGCATGCTGGGTTTGCTGGAAGTTGAGGGCATAATCGTTGGGCTGGATGGGCTCCAGGCAGAATATCTCAATCAGGGCACCGGTTTCCTTGCGGAAATGCAGACGGGCCTGAATCACTTTCGTATTGTTGAAAATCATGAGAGTGCCGGGTTCCAGGTAATCTGGAAGGGAAGTGAAATGGGTTTCACTGATTTGTCCGTGCCGATAAACCAGCAGCTTGGACTGGTCGCGGACCGGCAGCGGGAATTTTGCGATGCGGTCATCCGGCAGCGGATAATTGTAATCGCTGATTTTTATATGCTTTGTATCTTCCATGTCGTTTATTTTTTTGCAAAAGTACAATAATTAGCAGAATCCTCCTAGCAGAATATTTTTTTCGTGGACTTCCTTTCATGGCTTCTTGAATAATTTCCATATTCCGATGAAAGTCGTTACATTTGTCAGAGTTATAAAATCAGAGAAAGATATGAAAATAGGAGATAAAGTACGTTTCCTGAGCGAAGTGGGCGGCGGGATTGTCCGCGGCTTTCAGGGAAAAGATGTAGCATTGGTAGAAGGGGAAGACGGGTTTGAAATCCCCATGCTGATTAAAGAATGTGTGGTGGTTCAGACAGATGACTATAATATTCCGTTGAAATCGACCAAGAAGCCGTCGGCTCCGGAGGTGGAAGAGGAAGAAGAGGTGGAAGAAGAAAAACCGATTACGTATCGGGCTCCGGAAATCCGGGGGAATGATGTGCTGAACGTGTTCCTGGCCTACGTGCCGCAGGATGTGAAGGCCATCTCCTCTACCGCTTTTGATGCCTATCTGGTGAATGACAGCAATTATTTCGTGGATTACCTGTATCTTTCGGCAGAAGGCAACAGCTGGACGTTGCGCAGCCGGGGTACAGTGAAACCGAACATGAAGCAGCATCTGGAAGAATTTGAAAAGAGTGCCTTGAACGGTATGGAGCGTGTGGCGGTCCAGCTTCTGGCTTATAAGGACGACCGTAGCTTCCTGTTCAAGCCGGCGGTGAGCCAGGAATTGCGCATCGACACGGTGAAATTCTACAAGCTGCATACGTTCCAGCCTTCCGATTTCTTTGAAGAACCGGCATTGATTTATGAGATTGTGAAGGACGATGAGGCGGTAAAGCAGGTCTTCGTATCGGCCGATGACATCAAGAATGCCTTGTTGCAGAAGAGCGTGCAGGACGTACCGGCCAAGGTGCAGAAAAAGCAGCATGTGGTGAAAAACGAGATTGTGGAGGTGGACCTGCACATCCATGAATTGCTGGACGATACCACCGGCATGGGCAATGCGGAAATGCTGAACTATCAGCTGGAGGTGTTCTGCAAGACGCTGGAAGAGTATAAGCAGAAGAAAGGCCAGCGGATTGTGTTTATCCATGGCAAGGGAGACGGCGTGCTGCGCCGGGCCATCCTGGATGAACTGAAGCGGAAGTACAAGACTTACCAATGGCAGGATGCTTCTTTCCGGGAATACGGATTTGGAGCTACTATGGTGACAATACGTTAAGAGATATGGGAACTTTGAAAGAAATGCTGTCGGCCGACCGTTTTGCGGCGGAGGCAGGAGTAGAATTGTTGGAAATCAGTCCGGGATATGCCAAGGCGCGGATGAAAGTGACCGAAAAACATTTGAATGCCGGAGGGGTTTGCCAGGGAGGTGCTTTGTTCACACTGGCTGACTTGGCTTTCGCCGCGGTGGCAAACAGCCGGGGGAGGCTGACCTTGTCGCTGAATGCGAATATCACGTTCTTGCGTGCGGTGAGCAAAGGCTATGTGTATGCGGAGGCTACTGAGACGTATAATCATGCCCGGGTACCTTTCATCGAAGTACACTTGGTGGATGAACAGCAGCAGCTGATTGCCGTACTGACCAGTTCGGGGTACCGGAAAAGTGAGGAGCTGGAGGTAGATGAGCTGGAATAAAGTGGAAAGGAATTGTCGGGAGTATTCCCGCTCCTGAATGATGGAAAAATCCCCCTTGTTTTCAGGAATTTGAAGCGACCCTAAAAAGTGGAATATAAAACTTTTGGGATTACTTCAATTCAGAAGCAAGGGGGATTTTTTTACTCGTTTGTCAGATTTGTGCAAAGGCCTGTGTCAAGTCGGCAATCAAATCATCGATATGTTCGGTGCCTATTGACAAGCGGATGGTAGCTTGCGTGATTCCTTGTGCGGCCAGTTCTTCGTCATTGAGCTGGGAGTGAGTGGTGCTGGCCGGATGGATGACCAGCGATTTCACATCAGCCACATTGGCCAGCAAGGAGAAAATCTTCAGGTGGTCGATGAAGCGGTGGGCTTCGGCGCGTCCTCCTTGAATCTCGAAGGTAAAGATGGAACCGGCTCCTTTCGGGAAATATTTCTGGTAGAGTGCCGGAGAGGTGTGTGACGGCAACGACGGATGGTTGACTTTCGTCACCTTGGGGTGGTGTTGCAGGAAGTCCACTACCTTCAAGGCATTTTCCACATGGCGTTCCACTCTCAGTGAAAGGGTTTCCAGCCCTTGCAGGAGAAGGAAGGCATTGAACGGACTGAGGGCGGCTCCGGTGTCGCGAAGCAGGATGGCCCGGATGCGGGTCACATAGGCGGCAGCTCCGGCTACATCGGTAAAGCAGAGTCCGTGGTAGCATGGGTCGGGGTCGGTCAGTTGAGGGAATTTTCCGGAAGCCTTCCAGTCGAACTTGCCGGAGTCCACGATGATACCTCCCAGCGAGGTGCCGTGCCCGCCGATGAATTTGGTGGCTGAATGAATCACGATGTCGGCTCCGTGTTCAATGGGGCGCAACAGATAAGGCGTGGCAAAGGTGTTGTCTATCAAAAGGGGAATCTGATGGCGGTGGGCAATTTCCGCAATGCGTTCAATGTCCACCAGCGTACTGTTGGGATTTCCCAGGCTCTCGATAAATAATGCTTTGGTGTTCGGCTGGATGGCCCGCTCGAAGTTCTCCGGGTCTTCCGGGTCTACGAAGGTAGTATGTACGCCCCGGGTAGGGAAAGTATGTGCCAGCAGATTATAGGTGCCTCCATAAATGGTGCAGGAGGATACGATATGGTCACCTTGGCAGGTGATGTTCTCAAACGCATAACTGATGGCGGCAGCTCCTGAGGCGACGGCCAAGGCTGCAACTCCACCTTCCAGTGCGGCCACCCGCTGTTCTAGTACGTCTTGTGTGGGATTGGTCAGACGACCGTAAATGTTTCCGGTCTCTTCCAGACTGAAACGGGCGGCTGCATGGGCAGAATCACGGAACACATACGAAGTGGTCTGATAAATAGGTACGGCCCGTGCGTCAGTAGTGGGGTCGGGAGTTTCTTGTCCTACGTGTAGTTGAAGTGTTTCAAAGTGTAGCTTAGTCTTTTCCATTGCAGTGAGTTTTTAGGGGTTTAAATACAATGCAAAAGTAGTTCTGATGGATATATCCTCCAATATGAACGAAAAATATGGAAAATTTATCTATAAAGTTCTGCTATGAAAGAAAAAACGATTAGTTTTGCACACATAAAACAAACTTTGCTAGAATAATATTCTGATGACGGAAAAATTGGATAAAGTAGATTTGCAGATTCTCCGCACGTTGCAGGAGAATGCCCGGCTGACTACCAAAGAACTGGCGGCTCAGGTCAGTCTGTCATCCACACCCGTATTCGAGCGATTGAAAAGACTGGAACGGGAAGGATACATCAAGAAATACATTGCTGTGCTCGATGCTGACAAGCTGAATCAGGGGTTTGTGGTGTTCTGCAACGTGAAGCTGCGCCGGATGAACAAGGACATTGCCATGGAGTTTACCCGTATCGTGCAGCAGATACCAGAGGTGACGGAGTGTTACAACATTTCCGGCAGCTACGATTACCTGCTGAAAATCCATGCTCCGAACATGAAATACTATCAGGAATTTATTATTAATGTATTGGGTACGGTAGACAGTCTGGGTTCGTTGGAAAGCATGTTTGTGATGGATGAAGTGAAGCACGACTACGGACTTCATATTTAGACCTCTGTACGGTTTACTGCTCTTTTATTCTATAATCGAAGCTCTGAATAGAATATTATTCTGTTTTGACAGGTGTTTTGTGGGTTAAACACTCTCTTTTTTCTAAATATCACCAGAGTGTTGGTGGATAAATCAAATGCTTGTATCTTTGTCGGTATAAATTTACAAATGCACGATGAAAGTAATAGATTTGATAAAGAATAGTAAGGAACCGATATTTTCCTTTGAGATTTTGCCGCCTTTGAAAGGAAACAGCATACAAAAAGTATATCACGTCATCGACAAGTTGCGGGAGTTCGATCCCAAGTACATTAATATCACGGCTCACCACAGTGAGATTGTGTATCTGCCGCAACCCGACGGCAACCTGAAGAAGACCACTGTCCGGAAACGTCCGGGAACGGTCGCCATTGCGGCAGCCATTCAGAACAAGTACGGCATTCAGGCGGTTCCCCATATCATCTGTAAGGGATTTACCAAGGAAGAAACGGAATACGCCTTGCTCGACCTGAACTTTCTGGGCATTACCAATCTGTTGTTGCTGAGAGGTGACTCCAAACCGTTGGACATTGCGGCCAAGGACCTGTATTTGTACAACGAACACGCCACCGACTTGCAGGAGCAGGTGAACCGTTTTAATCAAGGCATCTCACTGGATGGTTCGAAAATTGAAGGCATTGAAACTCCTTTCTCTTATGGCATGGCCTGCTATCCGGAAAAGCATGAAGAAGCGCCCAACATGGAATCGGACCTGTTCTATCTGAAAGAGAAAGTACGCAATGGGGCCGATTACGTGGTGACTCAGATGTTTTTTGACAACGAAAAATACTATGCTTTTGTAGACCGTTGTCGTCAGGAAGGCATTGAGGTGCCTATCATCCCGGGCATTAAGCCGGTAGTCTTCAAGAACCAGTTGAATGTGCTGCCTAAAGTGTTCCGTACCGATATCCCCGAAGCCTTTGCTTCAGAGCTCCGTAAATGTGAGAATGACGAGGAAGTGAAAGCTGTAGGAGTGGAATGGTGCAAGGCACAGTGCAAGGACTTGCTGGCACATGGGGTTCCCGGTCTGCATTTCTACACTTTCATGGCTTCCGACAGTGTATATAAGGTAGCCAAGGAGATTTATTAATCTCTTTGGCCTTTGAGAGCAATCCTTCTTAACCGGATGCGCAGATTGGACAATTCTGCGTCAGTATGCGGGGAAGAGGGATTGTGTGGTTTCAGCACAAGATGATGGTCTTTCCCGTTGAGTGCATCGGGTAGTACCACATCCTGCCGGTAGACTTTCTGTTCTTCTGCCGGGCGCAACAGGTAGGTGGCTTGGTCTTCAAAGCGGTTGTAAGTGCGGAGCACGACTTGGTTCATACCCTTTTTGAGCGGGAGCACGATTTTTTCCATACGGAACTGAGTCCGATACGGGTTCAGGTGTTTGGCAATCAGTTTTCCATTGACATAGACTTCCATTCCGTTCCCCGCTCCGATTTCAGCCAGAATATGTTGTGAACGGGGTGATTCTACTTCTCTCAGAATATAATAGCTGGCGAATTGGGGACAATCCAACGTATCGCTCTCTGCTGCGGGCTTCCAGTTTTTACCGGTGAGAGGAGTTTGTTGCAGGTTGGCAATCAACGTGTCTTTTGAATGGAATATCCCGTTGCCCGGGCCACAGATATAGGTTTTTCCCCATACCGTATTGGAAAGCGAAGTCACTTTCTGTTCCTTTCCTTTATTCAAAGTGACGTGATAGGTTTTTCCATCCAGAATCAGGTCGATTTTCCGTCCGGCTTCCTGTGGTGTGTAAATGAGTTCCAGCTGTTTGAGGAGCAGTTGCTCAAAATCCCAGCTGTAACCGATGACACTGCGGTAGTTGGTATAATAGTCAAAGCAGGAATAGCTGTATTGTGGCGTGGCATTTTGTGCGGTCAGCATCGTGCTTCTGACTGTATTTCCCGGAAGAGGTTCAATCTTTTTGTCGAACGAGAGTGTCAGCACATGGATTTGTTTGTCTTTGTAGGCTGAGGCCGGAATGGTGAGTACCACCTCGTCACCATATTGCAGATAGGTGGCCATTTTCCCGTCTCCTTTCTGCAGGATATAACCCGGCATGGAGAAGGTGATTTTCCCATCCTTGGGATAAGTACCCGATAGGAAGAGATACAGGTGATTGTCTTTACGGGTCACTTCTCCCCAGTCGAACTCTTCCTGAAACGGAGAGGCTTCCGTCTGATATACGGCATAACCGTAATGGGAAAGCCAGTTGCCGACTTGTTCCAGCACTTCTTTCTCAAAGTCGACCACTTCTCCGTTGCCTTTAGGGCCGATGTTGAGCAGGTAGTTTCCTCCTCTGGAAACTACATTAATCAGACTGCGTGTCTTTTCCCGTACTTTGTCTTCCACGTTGCCGCGTGCCTGCCAAGAGCGGTATCCCCATGTTTCGTCGAACATGGAAGCTGCGCTTTGCCAGGGAGCATGGAGTGTCTTTTCCGGATAATCATTGTCGGCCATCACACAGAAATCGTATTGGTCGTTTCCCAGTCGCCCGCTGACCATGCAGTCGGGTTGGTACCGGTGAACCATTTCGTAAAGTTCTTTGCTCTGTGCGGGCGTATTGGAACCCATGTCGAACCACAGTTCCGAAATGGTTCCGTAGTGGGTAAGTAATTCTTTCAGTTGCTGTTTGGAGTAATTGTGGTGACTCTCCGTGATGAAATCTGCATTGTGCGGTGACATGGGCGAAGCATACGGGTAGTGCCAGTCGATGAGTGAAAAGTATAGTCCGAACCGCAGTCCTTGCCGCCGGGCCGCTTCCGACAGTTCTTTGACGAAGTCCCGTTTGCAAGGGGAGACATCGTAGGAGTTGAACGGGGTAGTGGCGGTTTTGAACAGACAGAATCCGTCGTGATGCTTGCTGGTAAAGATAATGGAATGCATGCCGGCTTTCCTGGCCAGCAGGGCGATAGAATCGGCGTTGAATTCCGTAGGATTGAATTCATGGGCTATCTTTTCATATTCTGCTTGTGGTATTTGTGCAAAGGCCCGAATCTGTTCACTGTATCCATCCTGAATCTGTTTCTGGTGCCACACTCCTCCCAGCTGGGAATAGAGTCCGAAGTGAATGAACATGGAATATTTGTCACCGTGCCATTTCTGGAAGGCGGCTGAAGATACCTGACCTTTCGCTCCCAGACCGATTATGCACATTAATAGGAGGATAAATAGCTTTTTCATGGGCTTTTACTTGTATTCTTGAAAGCAAAGATAAGGAGTTCTTTGCTTTTATAGTGCTTTTTTATGTAATTTTGCAGCCGATTTAAAAACCATTAAAAACAAGTTAAATTCAAATGAAAAAATTATTTCTTTTCGTACTTCTTCTGTCTGCCTTCGTGGGAGGAGCCGTGGCGCAGAACATTCAGTTACACTACGACTTGGGACGTGCCTTGTACAAATCACTCGACGAGCGTCCTTGGGTAACCACCACGGTCGAAATGTTCAAGGCCGACAAGTGGGGAAGCACGTATTTCTTTGTCGATATGGATTACACGGATAAAGGAGTGGCTTCTGCTTATTGGGAAATCAGCCGGGAACTGAAATTCTGGAAAGCTCCTTTTTCTGCACACGTGGAATACAACGGTGGTTTGAATTACATTAACAACGCTTTTCTGGGAGGTGCCACTTATTCTTGGAACAACAGTGATTTCTCAAAGACATTTGGTATTCAGGTGTTGTATAAATATATTCAGAAGAATGTAAAGCCCCATAATTTCCAGTTAACGGGTACCTGGACACTGAACTTCTGGCAGGAAAAGTTCACGTTCAGCGGATTTGCCGATTTCTGGCGCGAGAAGCATACCGATGTGAACGGGAAGAATCATAACTTCATATTCATCAGTGAGCCTCAGTTCTGGATAAACCTGAACAAGTTCAAACATGTGAATGACAATCTGAACCTGAGCGTGGGTTCGGAATGGGAACTGAGTCACAACTTTGCTACGCGCGACGGTTTTTATTTCATCCCGACGCTGGCCATGAAGTGGACTTTCTGATGTTGTTGGAATAGACTTAACGCAATTATACAATGAAAATGCTTGAAAAATTATTTGGTTTTAATCCTCGTGAGACCCGTGTGCGTACGGAAATCCTGGCCGGTATCACCACCTTTCTGACCATGGCCTATATTTTGGCCGTCAACCCGAATATTCTGGCGGCTACGGGGATGGATAAAGGAGCGCTGTTTACTACCACAGTCATCGCTTCTGCCTTTGCCACCTTATTGATGGCAGTGTATGCGAAACTTCCTTTCGGACTGGCCCCGGGTATGGGCTTGAATGCGTTTTTTGCCTATACGGTGTGTCTGACGCTCGGATATACTTGGCAGTTTGCCCTGACAGCTGTCCTTTTGGAAGGAATTATCTTTATTCTGTTGACGGTGACCAATCTGCGTGAAAAGATTGTGGATGCGCTTCCGCTGACGCTTCGGAATGCCATCGGAGCCGGTATCGGTCTGTTTATCGCTTTCATCGGTCTGCAGAATGCCGGTATCATTGTGAATAACGATGCGACCTTGATTTCGTTGGGGGATATTACTTCCGGCTCTGCTTTGCTGGGAATCATCGGTCTGCTGGTAACTTCCATCTTGCTGGTGAAGAAGGTGCGTGGCGCCCTGCTGATTGGTATTTTGCTGACTACTGTCATCGGCATTCCGATGGGGCTGACCCATTTGGACGGCGTGTTCAGTACGCCTCCTTCTATTGCACCGATTTTCTGCCAGTTCCAGTGGGAGCATATCTTCACCAAGGAAATGGTTATCGTAGTCTTTACCTTTCTGTTTGTGGACATGTTTGATACCATTGGTACGCTGGTCGGAGTGACTACCAAGGCGGGGATGGTGACGAAAGACGGAAAGATTCCGCATTTGAAACAGGCTTTTCTGGTGGATGCGGTTGGTACAACTGCCGGTGCCGTATTGGGAACCAGTACCATTACCACTTTTGTAGAAAGTGCTTCCGGAGTGGGAGAAGGGGGACGCAGCGGTCTGACAGCTTTCGTGACTGCCGTTTGTTTCCTGTTGTCCTTGTTCTTGGCTCCTTTCTTCCTGGCCGTTCCGGGAGCTGCCACCGCTCCGGTACTGATTCTGGTAGGACTGATGATGATGTCTTCCGTCAAGAAAGTGGACTTCCTGGATTATTCCGAAGCGATTCCGGCTTTCATCTGTATCATTTTCATGCCGTTGGCTTATAGTATCTCCGACGGTATTGTGTTGGGAATGATCAGTTATGTGCTGATTAACTTATTGTGCGGGCATACCAAGAAACTGACACCGGCTATGTACATCTTGTCGGTTATCTTTGTCTTTAAGTTTTTCTTGTAGTTTGAGTCCGTTTCGAGTATACGGCGGAAATACCGGTGTAATGGGAATCGGTATTTCCGCTTTTTTTATGCATAAAATGTGGTCAAATGTTTCCGATTAATGGGATTTTTTTACCTTTGTTGAATGTGAAATTGTTTTTATGTTCAAACTTTTAAAATCTAAGACATGAATGATTCTTTTTTAGAAACACGACAAGTCACCAAACGTTATGCCAACCATACGGCACTGGATGGAGTGAGCATTCAGGTGCCTAAGGGGCAGGTCTTTGGTCTACTGGGACCCAATGGGGCTGGAAAGACCACTTTGATTCGTATCATTAACCGTATTACGGCTCCCGATGCGGGAGAAGTCTGGTTCGACGGCCGCCTTTCCCAACCACAGGATATCTATTCCATCGGCTATCTTCCGGAAGAACGCGGACTTTACAAAAAAATGAAGGTGGGCGAGCAGGCTGTTTATCTGGCCCAACTGAAAGGCTTGAGCCGTCAGGAGGCAAAGAAGCGCCTGACCGACTGGTTCGAGCGGTTTGACATTATGCCTTGGTGGAACAAGAAGCTGGAAGAACTGTCCAAAGGTATGCAGCAGAAAGTGCAGTTTGTCATTACGGTACTCCACCGTCCTCCTTTGTTGATTTTCGATGAGCCGTTTTCCGGTTTCGACCCGGTAAATGCGGAACTGCTGAAACGCGAAATTCTGAAGCTGAAAGAAGAAGGGCATACCATTATCTTCTCTACGCACAACATGGCGTCCGTAGAAGAGATTTGTGACCATATTGCTTTGATCAATCATTCCAAGGTGGTGTTGCAGGGAGCGGTGAAGGATATTCGTTCCCAGTATAAGAGCAATCTGTATGAATTGACCGTGCAGTCGGCCCAGCCATTGCCGGAATCGGATGCCTTCGAAGTGGTCGGTCGTCAAGTGCTCGATGCGCAGACGGTCAGCTATAAATTGCGTAAGCTGACTTCCATTTCCAATTCGGAAATGCTGTCACAGATTGGGGCCCAGGCCGAAATCACCCAGTTCTCGGAATGTATTCCTTCCATGAATGATATCTTCATCCGTACAGTAGAAGGAAAAGTCTAACTAAAATCTGCTTTTGCTATGAACAAGACTTGGATTATAATTCAGCGTGAATTTATAAATCGGGTAAGCAAGAAATCGTTTATTCTGCTTACCATTCTGATGCCGTTTGTGTTTGCGGCACTTATTTTTGTTCCCTTGTGGTTGTCTACCGTCAAGGGAGGCGACCAGAAACAGGTGGCCGTCATTGATGAAACGATGAAATATCTGCCTCAGTTCAAGGACGATGAATCGTATCATTTCGTCGGAGTTCCTCAGATGGAGGCTTCTTTCCGGACAGATTCCAGTACGTTTGACGCCGTGGTGGAAATCAAGGCCGATTTGGCCGTCCATCCGGAAGCTGTGGCCATTTATTCACGGAAGGAAGTGCCGAACAGCCTTTCGCGGTTGGTGAGCGAGACACTCGATGAACAGGTACGTCAGGACAAACTGCTTCGTTATGACATACCCCAGTTGCCTTCCATTATGCAGGATATGAACCGTAAGCTGAATATCCGTACGGTGAAATGGAGTGACGACGGTACGGAAAGCGAGTCGAATGCAGGAGCCGCCATGGCAGCCGGCATGGTATTGACGTTTCTGATTTACATGTTCGTGATGTCTTACGGAGGTATGGTGATGCAAAGTGTGATGGAGGAGAAGACCAACCGCATTGTGGAAGTCATTGTGTCTTCTGTCCGTCCTTTCCAGCTGATGATTGGAAAGATTGTGGGTATCGGACTGGTAGGCGTGGCCCAGCTGGCTATTTGGATTCTGCTGATTGTGGTGTTGTTGGGTATTGCGGGTAGTCTATCCGGCAGCTCTCCGGAACTGATGGGAGAGGCTTCTGGTGTGTTGGCTCTGCTCCATGGGTTGAATTTGGCCAAGATGGGAGGATTCTTTGTCTTGAACTTTATCGGAGGTTATCTGGTGTATGCCTCTATCTTTGCAGCCATCGGGGCCGCCATCAACGGGCAGGAAGATTCCCAGCAATTTATGACTCCGATTGTTCTGTTGCTGATTTTTGCTCTTTATGCGGGTATCTACAGCTCCGACAATCCTGACGGACCGCTGGCTATCTGGTGTTCCATGATTCCGTTTACTTCTCCCATTGTCATGATGGTACGTTTGCCTTTCGATGTACCGGTATGGGAAACCGTACTGTCGGTGGTGATTCTGTATGCCGCCGCTTTCGGCATGATTTGGATAGCGGGAAAGATTTACCGGGTAGGTATTCTGATGTATGGCAAGAAACCTTCTTTCAAGGAAATGATTCGCTGGATTACGTACAAATGACTTTCCAGTACTTCCAGGGCAGTACCGTAGTACTTTCAAGGAAGTACTGCAGTACTTTCAGTAAAGTACTCTAGTACAGCCTGGGAAGTACTGATATTGCCTAAAAGGCTGGTAAAGAGTTTCTTTTACATCAAGCTGAAAAAATGATGGAGGACGTATAAAAAAGCAGAGGCATCTCAAAATCTGAGACGCCTCTGCTTTTTTATAGAAATCCTTCTTTTATTCCTCTTCCGCTTCCAGCAGCAGTTCCATTACCTGACAAGCCGATTTGGCTACGGAAGTACCCGGGCCAAAGATGGCCATTACGCCGGCTTTATACAGGAAGTCATAATCCTGTGCCGGGATGACACCTCCGGCAAAGACCAGGATATCTTCACGTCCCAGACGCTTCAATTCGGCAATGATTTGCGGAATCAAGGTTTTGTGTCCGGCAGCCAGTGACGAAACGCCCACTGCATGCACGTCGTTTTCCACGGCTTCGCGGGCTGCTTCTTCCGGAGTCTGGAACAACGGTCCCATATCCACATCGAAACCGCAGTCGGCAAATCCGGTAGCCACAACTTTTGCACCACGGTCGTGTCCGTCCTGTCCCATCTTGGCAATCATGACACGCGGACGGCGGCCTTCTTTCTTCGCAAATTCTTCGGTCAGTTCGCAAGCCCGTGCGAAATCTGCATCCTTTTTACTTTCTGATGAATACACGCCTGATATTGTTCTGATAATTGCTTTATAACGTCCTACTACTTTTTCGCAGGCATCGGATATTTCTCCCAGTGTGGCACGTACGCGGGCGGCTTCTACGGCCAGTTCCAGCAGGTTGCCCTTTCCGGTGCGTACACATTCGGTGAGGGCCTCCAGTGCCTTGTCCACCTCGGCCTGGTTACGGCCTTCTTTCAGACGGCGCAGGTTCTCAATCTGCTCCTGACGTACGGCTGTGTTGTCCACCTCTAGAATATCAATCGGGTCTTCCTTTTCCAGACGGTACTTGTTGGTTCCCACGATGGTTTGCTCTCCGGAGTCGATACGGGCCTGTGTGCGGGCAGCCGCTTCTTCGATACGCATCTTCGGAATACCTGTTTCGATGGCTTTGGCCATACCACCCAGTTTCTCGATTTCCTGAATATGCTCCCATGCCTTGTGAGCCAGTTCGTTGGTCAGGGCCTCCACGTAGTAAGAACCTCCCCACGGGTCTACGTTCTTGCAAATCTGTGTTTCTTCCTGAATGTAAATCTGCGTGTTTCGGGCGATACGGGCCGAGAAGTCCGTCGGCAAGGCGATGGCTTCATCCAGTGCGTTGGTATGCAGTGACTGCGTGTGTCCCAGTGCGGCAGCCATGGCCTCGATACAAGTACGTCCCACGTTGTTGAACGGATCCTGTTCGGTCAGTGACCATCCGGAAGTCTGTGAGTGTGTACGCAGAGCCAGTGATTTCGGGTTCTTCGGATGGAACTGTTTTACAATCTTCGCCCACAGCATACGGGCGGCACGCATCTTGGCAATTTCCATGAAGTGGTTCATGCCGATGGCCCAGAAGAACGACAGACGGGGAGCGAAGGCATCGATGTCAATGCCGGCAGCCACTCCCGCACGCAGGTATTCCAATCCGTCGGCCAGGGTATAAGCCAGTTCGATGTCGGCAGTGGCACCTGCTTCCTGCATGTGGTATCCTGAGATAGAGATGGAGTTGAATTTCGGCATCTTCTGGGAAGTGTATTCAAAGATGTCGGAAATAATCTTCATGGAGAAGGCAGGCGGATAAATATAGGTGTTGCGCACCATGAATTCCTTCAGAATATCGTTCTGGATGGTTCCGGCCATTTCTTCCAGTTTGGCCCCCTGTTCCAGTCCCGCATTGATGTAGAACGCCATGATGGGAAGTACCGCCCCGTTCATGGTCATGGATACAGACATCTTGTTCAACGGAATACCATCGAAAAGCACCTTCATGTTTTCCAGCGAGCAGATAGATACACCCGCCTTACCCACATCGCCCACTACACGCGGATGATCCGGGTCATAACCACGGTGAGTCGGAAGGTCGAAGGCCACAGACAGACCTTTCTGTCCGGAAGCCAGGTTACGACGATAAAAGGCGTTGGATTCTTCTGCGGTAGAGAATCCGGCATACTGACGGATGGTCCACGGACGGAAGGTGTACATCATGGAGTACGGGCCACGAAGATAAGGAGGAATACCCGCCGCATAGTTCAGGTGTTCCATGCCCTCCAGGTCTTCCTTGGTGTATACAGGCTTCACCTGAATCTGTTCAGGTGTTTTCCAGTTGGCGGTGATGCCATTCTCTTTCTGCCATTCCATGCCGTTCTGCGGATGGAAACCGGCAAATATATCGATTTGTGTAAAATTCTGTCTCATAGTGTGCAATTCAAGATAAGAGTTTGCGGTTGTATTCGCGTAAAGTTTCCAGCACGTTGCAGCGTACATGGATGAAGTTCTCAATGCCGGCAGCTTTCAGTTCTTCCATGCAGGCCGGGGCACCTGCCACGATAAACATGGCACGTCCGTTGAGGGCCTTGAAGGCCGGAATGGCATATTCGGCATATTCATCGTCACTGGAGCAGAGCACCACGATGTCGGCTTGCGCCTTCATGGCCGCTTCGATACCTTCTTCAATGCTGGCAAATCCCAGGTTGTCGATGACCTGATATCCCGCACAAGCCAGGAAGTTGCAGGAGAACTGGGCACGGGCCTGACGCATGGCCAGGTTGCCGATGGTCAGCATGAATGCCTTCGGACGTTTGCCGGAGTTCTCAGTCTCCAGGCGGAGAGCCTCAAATTCGCTGGCCGCACGTGCCGTCTGCAATTTAACCAAAGCCGTTTCCTCTTCTTCATGACCGCCACATCCGCATTTCGTACATCCGTCCAGCGGGCGTTTGTCGCCGGCCAGTTCGTTGAAGTTAGGATACTGGTTGGTTCCTAGCAGAATTTCTTTCCGTTTGGAGACTGCTTCATGACGAGCTTTGTTGCTCTGGTTCACGGCCTCCTGTACGCTGCCCGCTTTGACCGCTTGCAGCATGCCTCCCGCTTCTTCCACAGCCAGGAAAAGTTTCCAAGCCTCTTTCGCGATGGAGACAGTCAGGTTTTCAATATAATAAGAACCGGCAGCCGGGTCGACGATGCGGTTCAGATGAGATTCTTCTTTCAACAGCAGTTGCTGGTTGCGGGCGATACGTTCAGAGAAATCGTTCGGCGTTTCGTAAGTCTTGTCAAACGGCGAAACGGTGATGGAATTCACACCGGCGATGGCCGCACTCATGGCTTCCGTCTGTGTGCGGAGCAGGTTGACATGTGCATCAAACAGAGTGAGGTTGAAGTTGGAAGTTTCAGCGTGTGCCACCATCTTGCAGGCACAGTAGCAAGTACCGTCGGCCCCTGTATTTTTGCAGTCCGTGCGCGGACATTTCGGCTGATATTGTTTTACGATGTCGGCCCACAGCATACGTGCCGCACGGAATTTGGCAATTTCCATGAAATAGTTGGAACTGATACCGAAATTGAATTTGATTTTCTTGGCAGCCAGTGCGGCGGGCACGCCGGCTTCCACCAGCTGGTTGAGGTATTCATTTCCCCAAGCCAGTGCATATCCCAGTTCCTGGTAAATGTAGGCTCCGGCATTGTTCAGCTGTACCGAGTTGACGGCGATGCAACGGAAATGCGGATATCCGGCCAGTGTTTCCACCAGTTCTTTGCCGGTGGCGATGACGGCGCTCACATCTTTTCCTTTCTGCATCATTTTGCTGATGGGGTCGAAGTTCAGCGAACCTTTCAGTTTTTCAGGCGCGTAGCCTTTTTTCTGGAAGTAAGCTACCAGCAGCTGCGCCAGTTGCAGGGTATGGCGTTGGCAGGTAGAGAAGTTCAGTTCGATGCATTCGCAGCAGATATCTTTCAGCAGGGTGTCGAGGTATTCGGCATTGAGTTCTTTGGCTTTGATTTGGAATCCGAGTGAATCGACTCCTTTGTTTAAGATGTCAAGGGCTTTCGCGTTGGCTTCGGCTGCATCTTCCACCGTAATATCCTGACGGATGAACCAAGTGTTGTCGTCTTTCTTTATACCTCTTATATAAGGGTACTGTCCGGGAAGTCCTTCCGTGGTTTTCAGGCCTTCCAAATCTTCTTGACGGTAGAACGGTTTCACTTTGAAACCCTCGTTGGTTTTCCACACCAACTTTTTCTCAAAATCGGCTCCTTTCAAATCGACCATAATTTTGTCCATCCATTCTTGGGTAGACACAGGCGGAAAATCTGAAAAGAGTTTTTCTTTACTATCTGCCATAGTGAATTAGTGTTTTTGTTGATATTCAGATTTAAAATTATTTGTGTAGGTTGGTTACCTGCATGGGCAAATATACAAATTTTCCGGTTTTTTATTCTACATTTGTCCTTTTTTTACAGCCATAGAAAGCTAAAAACATGAAACTGGTATTATATATTCAGTGAGGTAAAGTGTATGCTGTAAACCCATCGGGAGGGCTTGTGGTGAAAAAAGAAAGAAAAGTTTGTCCTATTCTTTTTAATTGGTTACATTTGCCTCCCGAATAAAATAATTTAATATCTATGAATTGGCTACAAGATTTATTGACGAATCCCAACTCAATAGCGCATATCGTAGCACTTTATGCTTTTGTGATTGCGGCGGGGGTATTGTTGGGAAAAATTAAATTCTTCGGCATTTCGCTGGGAGTTACATTCGTCTTGTTTGTCGGAATCTTGGCAGGACACTTCGGCTTTACCGGAAATCCGGCTATTCTTTCTTTCGTACAAGACTTCGGACTGATTCTCTTTGTCTTCTGTATCGGACTTCAGGTCGGTCCTTCCTTTTTTTCTTCGTTCAAGCGAGGGGGTATCACGCTCAACCTGCTGGCGGTGGGAATTGTGTTCCTGAATATTGCAGTAGCACTGATTCTGTATTTTGCCTTGCAGGGCAGGATAGATATTCCGATGATGGTAGGTATCCTTTGTGGGGCGGTGACCAACACTCCGGGACTTGGTGCGGCTAACGAGGCGTTGCAGCAGCTGCATTATCAGGGTCCTGAAATTGCCATGGGATATGCCTGTGCTTATCCGCTGGGAGTGATGGGTATCATTCTTTCCATGATTATCATCCGTTATATCTGCCGGGTAGATGTGAAGCAGGACAGCGATGAAATTCAGAAAGAGGAGGAGGCAAATCCTCACATGAAGCCTTACACCATCTCCTTGAAGGTGCAGAACGAGGCTTTGAGCGGCAAGACGTTGTCGCAGGTACAGAACTTCCTGGCACGCGATTTTGTATGTACGCGCATTATTCAGGACGGACACATGATTACGCCGAATGCCAATACGGTGCTTCGTTTGGGCGACCGTATGTTCGTGGTGTGTGCTGAAGATGATTCCGAGGCTATTATGGCTTTCATCGGTCCGAAGATTGAACAGGACTGGGATGTGACGAACCAGCAGGACAAACCGATGGTTTCCCGTCGTATTTTGGTGACACAGCCGAACATCAACGGAAAAACCTTGGGAGAACTTCACTTCAGCAGTATGTATGGAGTGAATGTGACACGTGTCAACCGTTCGGGTATGGACTTGTTTGCGGCCCGTCAGCTGCGTCTGCAGGTGGGCGACCGTGTGATGGTGGTCGGCCCGCAGGATGCCATCGAGCGGGTGGCTAACTTGCTGGGTAACCAGTTGCGCCGTCTGGACCATCCGAACATTGTGACCATCTTTGTGGGTATCCTCTGTGGTATTCTGTTCGGTAGTCTGCCGATTGCCATTCCGGGCATGCCGACTCCGGTAAAACTCGGTCTGGCCGGTGGCCCGCTGATTATTTCCATCCTGATTGGCCGTTTTGGGCACAAGGTGAAACTGGTCACCTATACGACGATGAGTGCCAACCTGATGTTGCGTGAGGTGGGATTGGTGCTCTTCCTGGCCAGTGTGGGAATAAAGGCCGGTGAGAACTTCGTGCAGATGGTAGTGGAAGGCGATGGCGTGCTTTACGTAGGAGTTGGTTTCCTGATAACGTTCATTCCATTGATTATTACAGGTATTATAGCCCGCTGGCATCATCGGGTGAATTACTTCACGCTAATGGGTCTGATTGCCGGTAGCAACACCGACCCTCCTGCCTTGGCATACGCCAACCAGATAGCAGGTAACGATGCACCGGCTGTAGGCTATTCTACGGTATATCCGTTGACTATGTTCTTGCGTATTCTGACCGCACAGTTGCTTGTCTTGCTGATGGCGGGATAAGTTTCGTGCAGGTGAAATAAGAGGAGCGTCCTGAATCTGAAAAGGTTCAGGGCGCTTTTTTTGTAAACTCCAGTACATAAAGAGTCATTCCACGTTTCATTTTCTATGTTTCCCTATCGGAAAACGTACGTTTCCCGAGGCGGAGCCGTATGTTTCGCATAAGGGAAACATACGTTTCTGGATTGGGAAACCTAAAAGAAGGGAAAGAATTTGGGAAATCTTGTGGAAATATTTTTATGTTATTCAAGATTTTCTTGATATCTTGCAGAGAATATGGGATTAAATCTTTCTGCGGATAGGATGAGGAAACAGAAACTGTACGGATTCCTGGTTTTTGGAATCGTTTGGGCGTGTGTCGGATGGCTGCTGCCGGTACGTACGTACGCGGTGTCACATGGAGAGTTCGCCGCATGGACGGGCGTACGGGTAGACTGGCAGATGAACAGGTATTGGAAGTTCAGAGGTACCTTTCAGGCAAGAACCCAGAAGGGATTGAAAGAGATGGAACGGGAGCGGCTGAATGTGGGGGTGAACTGTCGGGTGCTTCCGTTGATGCAGCTTAAAGGCTATTACGAGTTGCAGTATCGTGACCGCGGAAAGGCGGGATGGAAAACCGGCCATCGCTATCAGGCAGGTTTTGTGGTGTCCGGCCCTGTGGGAGACTTCAAGCTTGGCTGGAGGGAACTTTTCCAGCATACGTTTATCGGAGGAGGAAAGGAGGCACAGCTTCGTTCGCGGTTGCAGGCTGTATATGAACCGACAGGCTGGCTTCTGCATCCTTATTTCTCGGTAGAGTCGTTTCAGCCGGTGGGGGGAGGAGCTTTCTTTTCGCTGCCGCGTGTCCGTTATCGCCCGGGAGTGCGTTGGGGGCTGTCACGGAAAACGGCCTTGGATGTGTATTACTGCCGGCAGTACGATGTGAAGCGATGTCTGAATGTGATGGGAATCAATCTGGAAATAAAATTATAAAAGAATTATAGACATGAATTTTTTGGAACTGGTAAAACAACGTCATTCCGTGCGGAGTTATGAACCCCGTGCGGTAGAGAAAGAAAAACTGGATTATGTGATGGAATGTGTGCGGATGGCTCCTTCGGCCGTGAATTTTCAGCCGTGGAAGTTTGCGGTGGTGACCGATGAGCCTCGGTTGTCGCAGCTGAAAAAGGCTTATCCGAGGGAATGGATATCCAATGTGCCTTGCCTCATTGTGGCGTGTGTCAATCACGAGGAATCATGGCATCGCAAGTCGGACGGGAAAGACCATGCCGACATTGACGTGGCTATTGCTGTGGAGCACCTTTGCCTGGCAGCCACAGAGCAGGGACTGGGCACCTGCTGGGTATGCAATTTTGACGTACCTCTTTGCCGGGAAGTGCTTCAGTTGCCTGCCCATATAGAGCCTGCGGTACTGATTCCGGTGGGCTATTCTGCCGAACAGGAAATGTCAGCTAAGAAGCGCAAATCCTTGGATGAGATTTTATTTTGATAGTAATATGGTAGGTTTGTAAACAAAATATCAAATATTTAACGAGTTTTAGCTACGATATTTGCTTGAAATTTCTACTTTTGGGACGCTCTTCGGAACTTGGTTTTCTGAAGAGCGCCTTTTTATATACATTCAAATTAGTTGAAAAATGGAAAACTTTGAACTGGGATTATTGCTGATGGTGGTTGGAATGGTCACTGTCTTCGTAATTCTGCTCATCGTTATCTGGTTAAGCCAACTTCTGATTTCCGTTGTCAATAAAGTAGCTCCAGAGGAAACTCCGAAAAAGAAAAACACTTCATCGGGAGCATCTACTGATGCAGGTGCAATGGATGCTATCAAGGCAGCCGTCGACATTTTGACAGCCGGAAAAGGCCAGGTAATAAAAGTAGAAAAGTTGCAGTAGTCCGTTAGAAAAACACGCATGTAGAATCATGGAACAGAAAGAAGTCAAATTTAGTTTGGTTTTCCGCGATATGTGGCAGAGTGCCGGAAAATACGTACCGCGTGTAGACCAGTTGGTAAAGGTGGCCCCAGCCATTATTGAAATGGGGTGTTTCGCCCGTGTAGAGACAAACGGGGGAGGTTTTGAACAAGTTAACCTGTTGTTCGGGGAGAATCCGAACAAGGCTGTCCGCGAGTGGACAAAGCCTTTTCACGAGGCCGGTATTCAGACGCACATGCTCGACCGTGCGCTGAACGGTTTGCGAATGAGTCCGGTGCCTGCCGATGTACGAAAATTGTTCTATAAAGTCAAGAAAGCACAGGGTACGGATATTACCCGTACGTTCTGCGGATTGAACGATGTGCGCAACATTATCCCTTCTATCGGCTATGCACACGATGCCGGCATGATTTCACAGTGCTGTCTTTGCATCACTTATTCTCCGATTCATACCGTAGAATATTACCTGGATATGGCCAAGAAGCTGATTGATGCAGGCTGCGATGAAATCTGTATCAAGGATATGGCTGGTATCGGCCGTCCGGTGTTCCTGGGTAAATTGGTGGCCGGCATCAAGAAAATCAAGGATATCACGATTCAGTATCACTCACATGCGGGACCCGGTTTCAACATGGCTTCTATCCTGGAAGTCTGCAAGGCCGGTTGCGATTACGTGGATGTAGGTATGGATCCGTTGTCTTGGGGAACCGGACATGCGGATGTCATCAGTGTGCAGGCCATGCTGAAGGATGCGGGCTTCAAGGTGCCGGAAATCAACATGCAGGCTTACATGAAGGTGCGCTCACTGATTCAGGAATTCATGGACGACTTCCTGGGCTTGTACATCAGTCCGAGAAACCGCTTGATGAACTCTCTGCTCATCGGACCGGGACTGCCGGGCGGTATGATGGGAAGTTTGATGGCCGACCTGGATACCAACCTGGAATCTATCAACAAATATAAGGCAAAACGGAACCTGCCGTTCATGACACAGGATGAACTGCTGATTAAGTTGTTCGACGAAGTGGCTTACGTATGGCCGCGTGTAGGTTATCCGTGTCTGGTCACTCCGTTCAGCCAGTATGTGAAGAACCTGGCCATGATGAACGTCATTCAGATGGAAAAAGGCAAGGAACGCTGGGGCATGATTGCCGATGATATTTGGGACATGATTCTGGGCAAGGCCGGACAGCTTCCGGGCAAACTGGCTCCTGAAATCGTGGAAAAGGCAGAACGCGAAGGCCGCAAGTTCTTCACGGGTAACCCACAGGACAACTATCCTGACCAGCTGGAGAAATATCGCCAGATGATGTGGGAAAAGAAATGGGAAACCGGACAGGACGACGAGGAACTCTTCGAATATGCCATGCATCCGGCTCAGTATGAAGCCTACAAGAGCGGAAAGGCCAAGGCCGACTTCCTGGAAGACGTGAAGAAACGTCGTGAAGCCAAGGAAGAAGTCCACATGGCCAACGACCAGACCAAGGTATTGACGGTAGACGTCAACGGTCAGGCTTATCGGGTAACGGTAGCCTTTGGTGATGTCAATCCGGCCAAACTGGCAGGTCAGGCAGGTGCAGAAGCCGCTCCGGCTGCGCAGGTACCGGCTGGCGAAGGAAAGGAAATCCTCTCTCCGCTGGAAGGTAAGTTCTTCCTGACAAAAGGTGCGCAGGAAACTCCGGTGAAAGTGGGTGACAAGGTAAATAAAGGTGACGTGATTTGCTACGTGGAGGCAATGAAGACTTACAATGCCATCCGTGCAGAATTCAGTGGAACGGTGACCGCCATTTGTGTAAATTCCGGTGATTCCGTATCAGAAGATGACGTATTAATGAAGATTTTGTGATGGAAGAGATATTAGAAAGATTATATGATATGACCGCTTTCAGCAACATTGCTGCTGACCCGCGGTTTCTCATCATGTATGCCATCGCTTTCGTCCTGCTCTATCTGGGTATCAAGAAACAGTATGAACCGCTGTTGCTGGTGCCCATCGCTTTCGGTGTGTTGCTGGCCAACTTCCCGGGAGGCGACATGGGAGTGGTGCAGGCCGACGAGAACGGAATGGTCATGGTGAACGGTGTGATGAAGAACATCTGGGAAATGCCGCTGCATGAGATTGCGCACGACCTGGGACTGATGAACTTCATTTATTATATGTTGATTAAGACGGGATTCCTGCCTCCGATTATTTTCATGGGTGTGGGTGCGCTGACCGACTTTGGTCCGATGTTGCGTAATCTTCGTCTTTCTATTTTCGGCGCGGCTGCCCAGCTGGGTATTTTTGCCGTACTGCTGGTTTCTATCCTGATGGGCTTCACTCCGAAGGAAGCTGCCTCTCTGGGTATCATCGGAGGTGCCGACGGTCCGACAGCCATCTTTACTACCATTAAGCTGGCTCCGCACTTGCTGGGTCCGATTGCCATTGCGGCTTATTCTTATATGGCCTTGGTACCGGTTATCGTACCGCTGGTGGTACGTATCTGGTGTACGAAGAAGGAGCTGTCCATCAACATGAAGGAACAGGAGAAGAAATATCCTTCGAAGACGGAAATCAAGAACCTGCGGGTGCTGAAAATCATTTTCCCGATTGCATGTACCACGATTGTGGCCTTGTTCGTACCGAGTGCAGTGCCCTTGATTGGTATGCTGATGTTCGGTAACCTGGTGAAGGAAATCGGCAGCAACACTTCCCGTTTGTTTGATGCCGCTTCCAACAGCATCATGAATGCGGCTACCATCTTCCTGGGTATCTCCGTAGGAGCAACCATGACGACCGACGCTTTTCTGAACTGGACAACCATCGGTATCGTGATTGGTGGTTTCCTGGCATTTGCCTTGTCAATCTCAGGTGGTATCTTGTTTGTGAAGGTAGTCAACCTCTTCACCAAGAAGAAAATCAATCCGCTGATTGGAGCTACCGGATTGAGTGCCGTGCCGATGGCCAGCCGTGTAGCCAATGAAATTGCCTTGAAATACGATCCGAAGAACCATGTGCTGCAATACTGCATGGCAAGTAATATTTCCGGTGTAATCGGTTCAGCTGTAGCTGCAGGTGTGCTGATTTCTTTCCTCGGATAATAGGACAGGATTCTGATTATAGGCGAGATTCCAAAGAGTGTGACAGAAAAAACGCTCTTTGGAATCTTTTTTTGTCATTTTGCCTCACTTTCTTTGTCGATTCTTTTCTGATAAGCAAACTATTTCCCATTTTTGCAGAAAACACAAGAATGACTTAATTCAACGTATGAAAGCTAACCTTTTTAACCTGTATCTGATTTTTTCCCTGTTGTTCGTTGCTTGCCAGAAGGAAGCAGCGGTGATTCCGTTTGAAAATGTTACGGAAAGTGTCACGTTGCCGTCGGTGGAAGGAGATGAGGCTTCAATATCTTTCATTTGTTCCGGCACATGGAATGCAACTACGGATGCCACATGGCTGACTCTTTCTCCTCTTTCCGGAAGAGCAGGAGAAAGAAAAGTGACGGTCAGGGTGGTTTCGGAGAATAACTCCAACCGACCGCGGGAGGCTAAAGTGAGGCTGACATCCGGAGATGCGGTTTATGAAGTGTCCGTATTTCAGGAAGTGGGCGATTATGTGTTGCCCGAACAAGGGGAGTATCTGGCGAAGGTGGATGGAGAAAGTCTTGTCATCCGCTTCGAATCGAATGTAGAGATGAAAGATTTGCGGATATATACTCCTTCTGAGCCCGAGAACTGGCTGCGGAAAGAAATATCGACCCGGGCAGTTCCGGCGGGAAAACATGAGGTTGTATTGAATGTGGCTCCCAATAAAGGAGGGATGTCTCGTTCGGCTTATTTGCTGTTTATGAAAGAAGCCAGTGGGACTCAGAAGAAGCTGGCTACTGTCAAGATTTCTCAACTGGGCGGTCAGGTGCTGGAGTCGGTAGATTTTTCAGCAGACGGGAAAGTGGATGTTTTGCAGAAACACACAGAAGGTAAAGGCATACCGGTTGTCTTGATGGGAGATGGATTTGTGGACCAGGAAATAGCGGACGGCATTTACCGGAGGGTAATGGAAACGGCAATGGAGAATTTGTTTTCTGAAGAACCGATAAGGTCGCTTAGGGCTTATTTTGATGTGTTTATGGTTCAGGCCGTGTCCGAAAACAATGATTTTGGAATGGGCTATCAAACGGCATTCAGCTGTAGGTTGGCAGGAGGAAAAGCCGCGACGATTACAGGAGACGACAGCTCTGTACAGGTTTATGTGAGAAAGGCACTGAAGCAAACGGAAAAGAAAAACAGTCTGGCAGTGGTTGTGCTCAACACTTCGGCTTATGCGGGAACCACATATTTCGGCTATCAGGATGGGAAAGGTAAGTTCGTGGAGTTTGCCATAGCTTATTGTCCGGTGGTTGAGAATCTGCAAAGCGAATCATTCCGCCGGGTATTGGTGCATGAGGCGGTGGGGCATGGGCTTGGAAAATTGGAGGATGAATATTCTTATCCGGAGAAAGGCAGTATTTCTACGCTTGAGATGCAGAAAATAAAGGTCATGCAGGCCAATGGCTGGTCGCAGAATGTGGATTTTACGGTGGAAGCGGATTCGGTATGCTGGGCTTCTTTCCTGAAGGATTCCCGTTATCAGGACGATGCTCTTGGAGTATATGAAGGCGGTTGTACATATCCTAAAGGAGTTTATCGTTCGTCGGATGACAGCATGATGAACTCAACGGCATGTGGGTTTAACGCCCCTTCCCGCAAGGCTCTTTATGACAAGGTGATGAAGCTGGGAAAAGGAATGGAACAGGTGGCATGGGAGGACTTTGTGGCGTTCGACAGGTGGCATCTTCCGGAAAGTAAACCTACCCGTTCGGCGCAGGCTGTGGAGCGGCTGGCTCGTCCGGTGTGGACAGGGAAGAAACTTCTTGATTAATTTTTATATAGATGTTTGCTGATGACGCTGAGGAATTCCTTGCCGTATTTTTCTTTCTTGAATTCACCTATGCCGCTGATTTCGCCAAACTCTTCGATGGTTTCCGGCTTTCTGAGTGCCAGCAGGTGCAGTGTTTTGTCGGATAGCACAATGTAGGCAGGAATAGCCAGCTGGTCGGCCAGCTTTTTCCGAAGCAGCCGGAGGGATTCGAACAATTCTGCATCTTCTTCTTCGAATACGGTTGAGACGAACAACGGTGCCGGAGCGGAGCTCTTGTGACCTTTGGCGCCTTTCTTTCCGCGGGCATCTTCTCTCTGGATGACAACCAGCTGTGCACGTTCTTTTCCGAACAGGACTTTTTTCCCGGCCTCTGTAATTTTCAGATGGTTGCTTTCGTTGTAGGCTATTTCAAAATATCCCAGGTTCAACATCTGAAGCAGATAGTCTTGCCAGTCTTTTCCGGGTACGTCTCTTCCCACTCCGTAAGTTTTGAGTTTGTCATATCCTTTTTCCATCACTTCGTATGTGGCATATCCTTTGAGGATATCAATCAGGGTGCGTGTACCGACTTGCTGGTTGGTACGGGCGATGGCGCTCAAGGCTTTTTGCACGATAATGGTACCGTCAAAACGTTTCGGGGGATTCTTGCACACGTCGCAGTTGCCGCAATCGTGGTCCATGGTTTCTCCAAAGTAGTTCAGCAGGATTCTTCGACGGCAAATGTCGGATTCGGCATACTGCTGCATGCGGTTCAACTTTTCCAGGTTGATTCCCTGCTGGTTGCTTTCGGCTGCAAAACGGGAGAGCATGACGATGTCGCTGAAAGAATAGAAAAGAAGGGTCTCACTGGGCAGGCCGTCACGTCCAGCCCGTCCGATTTCCTGATAAAAGTTTTCGATGCTTTTGGGCAGGTTGTAATGGATGACCCATCGTACGTTGGACTTGTCAATTCCCATTCCGAAGGCGATGGTGGCGCAGATAATCTGGATGCGGTCGTTGATGAAATCGTCCTGCGTCATTTCCCGTTGTTCGTTTGATAGCCCGGCGTGATAGACTCCTGCATGAAATCCTTCTTCTTCGAGCAGGCTGGCCACCTTCTCCGTTCCGTTACGGCTCATGCAGTAGATGATGCCGCTTTCTTTCCGGTGGCGTCGCAGGAAATTGGCAATGGTTTTTATTTTTTCTTTTTGCGGGTAACCTCGTTTTACTTCCAGGCTCAGGTTGGGCCGGTCGAAAGAGGAGATGAAAATCTCCGGATTCCGCATGTTCAGTTGCTGTATGATGTCTTCCCGGGTAATTTTATCGGCGGTAGCGGTCAGGGCTACGACAGGTACTTGTGGAAAACATTGGCGTATCACTTTCAGCTGGGTATATTCCGGGCGGAAGTCATGTCCCCAGTGGGAGATACAGTGGGCTTCATCGATGGCAAACAAGGAAATCTTGATGTCGCGCAGCAGATGGTTGCTTTCAAAGAGCAGTCTCTCGGGAGAGATATAGAGCAGTTTCACCCTTCCTTGTATGCATTCAAAATAGAGCTGGGCGTTGGTGGTCTCGTCGTTGGTACTGTTCAGCGCGCGGGCAATGATGCCGTTGGCCTGTAAGGATTCCACCTGGTCTTTCATGAGAGATATCAGTGGGGAGACCACCACGGTTGTTCCTTCCATCATGAGTGCCGGAAGCTGGTAGCACATGGACTTTCCTCCTCCGGTAGGCATGAGTACCAGTGTGTCTTTTTTCTGTAAGATGGTGGTGATAATTTGCTCCTGAAGCGGACGGAAAGAAGTGTACCCGAAATAAGATTTGAGGGTTTTCAGCATTTGTTCTCTCATGATTTTGAATTTTGTTCACAAAGATAGAGAAAATTTTAAAACCTTGCCGTTTTATGGCGACTTTTGTCTGTGCGTAAAGTTTTTTGATAAAGTTTTTGAGGGGATTGTTGTGAAATCGAAAAACTTCTACGACTTTTGTATGGTTATGTAATAAGAATACTTTATTAAGAACGAACTAGAATGAATGCACAAGGGAATTTTAATTATATAGTAGAACAATTTGCCGATTTGCAATTGTTACGCTATCGTGTGACCGGCTTTGAGAATCTATCTTTACAACAGAAAGAATTGGTTTATTATCTGTCGCAGGCGGCTTTGGAGGGACGGGACATCCTTTTCGACCAGAACGGGAAGTATAATCTGCGTATCCGGAAATTGCTGGAAGTGGTTTATACGACTTATACGGGTGACAAGGAGGATGCCGAATTTCAGGGACTGGAGGTCTATTTGAAACGGGTGTGGTTCTCCAGTGGAATTTATCACCATTATGCATGTGATAAATTTGTGCCTTCTTTTTCTCCGGACTTTCTACGGAAATGGATAGAAAAAGCGGATGCGACACAGCTCCCGTTAAAGGAGGGAGAGTCTGTACAGGAAATGTGTGACACACTGTTTCCGGTAATTTTCAATCCGCAAGTCATGCCTAAACGGGTGAACCAGGCAGATGGAGAAGACCTGGTGATGACTTCTGCGGCCAACTATTATGAAGGTGTGACACAGAAAGAGGCGGAAGCATTTTATTCCATTTTGAAAATACCAGGAGACCCTCATCCGGTGATGTATGGCATGAACAGCCGGCTGGTAAAGAAAGACGGGATCTTTCGGGAAGAAGTATGGAAAGTAGGAGGAATGTATGGGGAAGCCATCGAGAAAATCATTGCTTGGCTGGAGAAAGCTGAGGCCGTAGCCGAGAGTGAAGCACAACGTGAGGTGATACGCTTGTTGGTGGATTTTTACCGCACGGGCGACTTGAAGACTTTTGATGCCTACTCCATCGCTTGGTTGAAAGACACTGCTTCAAAGGTGGATTTTGTCAATGGTTTTATTGAAAGTTACGGTGATCCGTTGGGAATGAAAGCCAGCTGGGAGTCGATTGTGAATTTTAAAGACGAGGAGGCTACCCGGCGTACGGAAATCATCAGCCAAAATGCACAGTGGTTTGAGGACCATTCTCCAGTAGCTTTAGCTTTTAAAAAGGAAGTGGTGACGGGCGTTTCGGCCAAGGTCATTACGGCTGCCATGTTAGGAGGAGATTTATATCCGAGTTCAGCCATTGGTATCAATTTACCTAATTCGAACTGGATTCGCAGTCGCCATGGTTCCAAGTCGGTGACAATCGGAAACTTGACGGATGCTTACAACAAGGCGGCTAAAGGAAATGGTTTCCGGGAAGAATTTGTATACAGTCAGACTGAGCGGGATTTGTTGGAGAAATATGCCGATATCACGAGTGAACTGCATACGGATTTGCACGAATGTGTGGGGCATGGTTCCGGCAGATTGATTCCGGGAGTTGACCCGGATGCCTTGAAAGCCTATGGCTCTACGATTGAAGAAGCTCGTGCCGATTTGTTCGGCCTGTATTATCTGGCTGATAAAAAGCTGGTGGAACTGGGGTTGACTCCTGATGAAGAAGCTTATAAAGCTGAATATTATGCCTATATGATGAACGGACTTCTCACTCAGATGGTGCGCATTGAACCGGGTCGTGATTTGGAGGAGGCACACATGCGTAATCGTCAGTTGATTGCCCGTTGGGCGCTTGAATATGGGAAGTCGATGAATGTCGTGGAACTGGTGCAGAAGGAAGGAAAGACGTATGTGAAAGTCAATGATTATCTTCAGTTGCGCGGACTTTTTGGGATGTTGTTGAGCAAGATTCAGCGTATCAAGAGCGAAGGTAATTATGAAGCAGCCCGTGCTTTGGTGGAAAAATATGGCGTGAAACTGGATGCGTCGCTTCACGAAGAAGTGCTGGCCCGTTATCGTGCCTTGCATCTGGCTCCCTACAAGGGGTTTGTCAATCCCGTGTATCGTCCTGAATACGATGCGGAGGGCCGGATTGTAGATGTGAAAGTAGATTATACAGAAGGTTATACGGAGCAGATGCTTCGTTATGGCCGCGATTATTCTAATTTGAAAATTTGATGATGACAGAAGCAGAAATACATGAAACGATAAGGGAAATCAAGTCGAAGTTCCGTTTGTTTATGAATGGAGTGGTTTCCCAAAGCATGCGGGAGAAAGGGTTTGATTATAAATTGAATTTTGGTATTGAATATCCCCGTATCAAAGAGATTGCGGCAGGATACGAGCCCAATCATGAACTGGCCCGGGCGTTATGGAAGGAGAATATCCGTGAGTGTAAAATAATGGCCGGTTTGCTCCAGCCTGTAGAAACCTTTTATCGGGAAATTGCAGAAATATGGATAGAAGACATGCACTATCCGGAACTGGCTGAATATACCGTAATGAATCTTTTTCAGCGTTTGCCATACGCTTCGGAGGTGGTTTTCCCATGGATGGCCGACGAACGGGAATATTTCCAGCTTTGCGGGTATCTGTTGATGGCCCGTCTGCTGATGAAAGGATGGACATTGAACGAGCGGGCAGAAGAGGAATTCTTAGACCAGACTTTTACCGTATTGGAAGGTGATTCAGATATGCGCAATGTGGCGGGAAAAGCGGTTTGTAAATTTGCTTTGCAGTCGAAAGCAAATGCACGCAAGGTACTCCGTATGTTGGGAAATCTCATAAAATCTTCAAAACCTGAGGTCCATATAATGGCTGAAGAATTAAAAAATGAGATAGAATATAGCCTGTAATCTTTCTAAATTACTCAAAAAAATATAACTTTGACCGCTGAACGATTATTGGGATGGAAGAGAACATAAAAGATACAGTCAAGCAAATCCTTACCGAGTATTTGCAGAAGAACGGACATCGGAAGACGCCTGAACGTTATGCCATACTGGAGACAATTTATTCCATCAAAGGGCATTTTGATGTGGATGAGTTGTATAGTTATATGGCAGAAAAGGAGAAGTTCCGGGTGAGTCGTGCTACCCTGTATAATACCATCATTTTACTCATAGATGCCGGGTTGGTCATCAAGCACCAGTTTGGCAATACTTCCCAGTATGAACGCTCGTACAACAATGAAACCCATCATCACATGATTTGCACCTGCTGTGGAAAAGTCTCTGAATTTGAGGATGAGAATTTAAAGCAGGCCATTGCACAGACAAAGCTGAAAGGATTTTATGCTTCGCATTATTCTTTATATATTTATGGCCTGTGCAACAAGTGCATGGCGGTGAAACGGAAAAAGAAATAATACCAAAGAATATAAAAACATAAAGAATCATGAAAGTAGATGTTTTGTTAGGTTTACAGTGGGGCGACGAAGGAAAAGGTAAAGTAGTCGATGTGTTGACTCCCCGTTATGATGTGGTTGCCCGCTTTCAAGGAGGCCCGAACGCTGGACATACTCTTGAGTTTGAAGGTCAGAAATATGTGCTCCGTTCTATTCCCTCTGGAATCTTTCAGGGTGATAAGGTAAATATTATTGGAAATGGAGTGGTGCTTGATCCGGCTTTGTTCAAGGCGGAAGCAGAGGCATTGGAGGCAAGCGGACATCCGTTGAAAGAACGTTTGCACATTTCCAAGAAGGCCCATCTGATTCTTCCTACTCACCGTATTCTGGATGCCGCATACGAAGCTGCCAAAGGTGCGTCTAAAGTAGGAACTACCGGAAAAGGTATTGGCCCTACTTATACTGACAAAGTGAGCCGTAACGGATTGCGTGTGGGTGACATCCTGCATGACTTTGAAGCAAAATATGCTGCGGCCAAGGCTCGTCATGAAGCTATTTTGAAGAGTTTGAACTATGAATATGATATTACAGAACTTGAAAAACAATGGATGGAAGGTATTGAATACCTTCGTCAGTTCCATTTGGTAGACAGCGAGCATGAAGTGAATCGTCTGCTGAACGAAGGTAAGTCTGTACTTTGTGAAGGTGCTCAGGGAACCATGCTGGATGTAGATTTTGGTTCTTATCCTTTTGTGACTTCTTCCAATACCATCTGTGCCGGTGCTTGTACAGGACTGGGATTGGGTCCTAACAAAATCGGTGAAGTGTATGGTATCATGAAAGCTTATTGTACACGTGTGGGTTCAGGTCCGTTCCCTACTGAGCTTTTCGATGAAACTGGTAAGACAATCCGTGACTTGGGACATGAATATGGAGCTGTGACAGGTCGTGAGCGTCGTTGCGGATGGATTGACTTGGTTGCTTTGCGTTATGCGATTATGATTAACGGCGTTACTCAATTGATTCTGATGAAGAGCGATGTGCTGGACGGCTTTGATACCATCAAGGCTTGTGTGGCATACAATGTGAATGGAGAAGAAATCGATTACTTCCCGTACGACATCACAGAAGGCGTGGAGCCGGTGTATGCAGAGCTTCCGGGCTGGAAGACCGACATGACCAAAATGACAAGTGAGGATGAATTCCCTGAAGAATTCAATGCGTATATCACTTTCTTGGAAGAACAGCTGGGAACTCCGATTAAGATTGTGTCTGTAGGTCCCGACCGTGAACAGACAATCGAACGTTACGTAGATTGATTTATTTATCTGAATAAATTGGGAAAGAGGCCGTCTCAAAATGAATTGAGATGGCCTCTGTCGTTTCATCTCAGATTGAAGTTGTTTGGATTTTCCTCAAAAAAGGAGTATCCAAGTTTCCTCCTGCAAATTTCATCATTTTAAACCGTTTTCCCCCCGTCAGAAGCCTCCTAAGAGGCTACTTTTGCAAGATTATGTGCTATGGCCAGCAGGCCAAATTCAATTTCCACCTTTTTCAGCCCACGGAGATGGAACCTCTTGAAGTGCTTGTTGTTCTTGAGGTTTCCAAATACGGCTTCCACATCCTGTGGCCGCTGGCTCCGGTATTTAAGACCTTCCGCAGAGAGGAGTTTCTCACGTTCCCTTTCCTTGATTTTTCTCAGCCGATGATTCACTTGCACAATCCTTTCCGACCGGCTTCTGTGACACCGGCATCTTAACGGGCAGCCCTTGCAGTTCCGTGCCCTGTACCTTGAGATGGTCTGTACAAAACCGTTGTCTGTCGTCCGCTTTACATCGGAGAGTCTTTCCATCCTCTGTCCCATCGGACAGTACATGCCGTCGGTTTCTTCATTATAATAGAAGTTGGCAGACAGGAACGGGTCATTCCTGAAGCTCCTTTTCTGTTCCTTGTGGAAATAGTTGTACTTTATGAAGGTTTCGATGCCGTGCCTGAAGGCGTACAGGTAGTTCTCCTCACTTCCGTACCCGGCGTCACAGACGGACACGTCAGGATATCTGCCGTACAGGGAATGGAAGTCTTCCATGTGCAGGGGATAGGTGGAGGTGTCACCGGCACACTGGTGGAGGGTATAGTTCAGGATGAACTGTCCGTTGGTACTGACCTGCGGGTTGTATCCGGGCTTGAGCTGCCCGTTCCTCATGTGGTCCTCCTTCATCCGCATGAACGTGGCGTCGGGGTCTGTCTTGGAGTAGCTGTTGCGCCCGTCGAGAATCTTTCCCTGGGATTCGTATTTCTTCAGCTGTTCGGGCCATGCCTTCCTCACGCGCCGGACCTTGGCCTTCACTTTCCGGTCCGCATCCGTTCCCTCCAGAGCTTCATGTATCTGTTCCAGCGCCCTTTCCACCTTCTCGGGGGTGATGTCCTGGTAAGTGACGGGAGCGGAGTCGCGCAGTTCCTGCTTGGTGACGGACTCGGCGTACCGCCATATCTCCTCAAGCTGTTCCGCAATTCTGGAGATGCGGGTGTGGATGGACTTGCCCCAGACGAACGTATAACGGTTGGCGTTCGCCTCCATCTTCGTCCCGTCGGTGCAGGCCACGTCCAGACTTACAAAGCCCTCCGCCACGAGGAACTTCACGATGGTGGCGAAGACGGTCTTGAGCACATCCTTCAGCCGGCTGCTGCGAAAACGGTTGATGGTGTTGTGGTCAGGCACCCTGGTACCGGTCAGCCACATGAAGCGGATGTCATTGCGGCAGAACTCCTCAATGCGGCGGCTGGAATAGATATTGCGCAGATAGGCATATACCAGAATCTGCAGCATCATGCGGGGATGGTAGGCCGGACAGCCTTTGACGGAGTACTTGCGGTAAAGTTCTTCCAGGCTGATCTGTTCAATGATACGGTGAACAACCCGGACCGGATCGTTCTGGGGAATAAAATCGCCTAAACACGGAGGTAAAAGCAGATTATCGTTGGAGGTATAGTTTTTAAACATTATCTTTGGGATATATTGCTTGATTCCCTAAGGTACGAAAAATTAGGGAGACGGGCAAGTCCTGACTGAGCGAAGTTTGGGCTTGCCCGATTTTTTTTGCAGACACAAAAAAGGCCATCTCAAATTATATTTGTACAACCGTCCGCGATAGCGTCTTGTAGTCTGCCTGTAGTAATTCTAACTTTGCCATAAAATTTTAGATATGGTAAAAATAGAATACTACAGGCAGATTTTTTCTGCTTTTAAAGAATTATGTTCATCTGGCAAACAATCATGCTCCTTTCGTGAATATTGCCGCGGGCATGGTGTCAATTATTACAGGATGTATCTGATATTGAAGGAAGAATACACAAGCTTGAATGATGTTCCCGGATATACAAGAGGAAGTTGTCTGAAGTTTCGTTGTTCTCAGGCTTACGAAGAATTTAAGTCCCTCTGTGCCGATGGCAGACAACCGGGACGCTTTATTGATTATTATAAAGGTTTTGGAATAACAAGGAAACAGATGAAGGACTTTCTGTGGCGCAACAGACTCCGTGTTTCGGATTTGCCCGGATATACAAGTCCCCATACATGTCGAAGTTCCCGGTATAAGGAAATACCTTTTGAGGATGTGATATTTGAGGAAGCCGGTTTTCTTCCTGCAGAAAGCTGCAATGTGATTACTGTCAGGGTAGATGGCAATGTGGAAGTAAGCTTTCCGGAAGATACGGACTTGTCTGTTATTGCGAAGTTTATCCGTAAAATGGGAAAGGAGGTCACTCATGTGGAGCCTTGATTCATGTCTGCATCTGTGGGTCTGTCAGCATCCTGTATCCATGCGTTATGGCATCCGTGGTCTGACACAAATGATATGGTCGTGGAAAGGACATTCTCCGGCTTCGGGGGATGTATATGTGTTTTTCTCACAGGACCGTAAGACCATGAAGGCATTAAAATGGGACGGCGACGGTTTTTTGATGTACACTAAAAGACTGTCCCAAGGGCGTTTCCGTGAGGTGCTGAAAAACGGTGATGGCAGCGTCCGCAGGTTTCAATGGGATGACTTCTACATGCTGATGAGGGGGCTCACACCTGTAAAAGTAACTGTCGAAGAACGCTTTAGAATGGCTGCAAGGTAGTATATATAATATTGATAATCAAATAATTAAATCTATAAGAAGTTGCATAAATCCGCCTTTTTTCGTAACTTTAAAGCATGAAAAAGGATGAACTGATAGAACTTTTGCAACGCCAGAACGGCTTCCTTCAGGGCAAACTGGAGGAAGCCTTATCATCTGTCCGTTCACTGACTTCAGCCAACGAGAGACTGACTGCCACGGTTGAAGAACTGAGAAAGCAGATAACCTCTCTGGAGGAAACTCTCAAAGGAAAGGACATTGAACTCAGCAAGGAAAAAACTGTCCGTCAGGCAATGCGCCGTCTGCAGGAATCTCCCTCGGAAAGACAGACCGGACAGATGCTCCCCAAATCTGATGTTCCTGAACAGAAGATACAAAAGAGACATACAAACAACGGTGCGAAGAAAAAGACACATCCGGAATGTGAGATTGAAACCTTTGATGTAGAACCTGACGACCCGGGGTTTGATCCGGAACTGGCCAGATATATGTGTACATGCGATGTCGTGCGTTATTCAATGGTTCCCATGCGCTTTATCAAGACAATCTATAAGGTCAAGAAGTATGTTCAGAACGGTACAATCTTCAAAGGTTCTGTTCCGGCAACTCCGCTGCTGAACTCCCAATACACTTCCTCTTTTATCGCAGGTCTGGCGGAGTTGCGCTATCTGCACGGAATGCCGCTTGAAAATGCGGTAGAATACTTCCGCTCACACGGCTTCGATCTTGATAAGGGTACCGCCCGGAAGCTTGTCAGCAAAACCAAGGTTCAGCTTGAGAACCTTTATAAGGCTCTTGCAAAGGCAATCCTTGAGGACAACTATATCTGTGGTGATGAGACTTATCAGAAAGTACGTCTGCAGACAGTCACTGATTCAGGGAAGAAAATAAAGAAAGGATATATCTGGGTGTTTGTCGGTATGACCACAGGTCTGGTGTATTTCTTTTATGATGACGGATCACGTTCGGCTGAAGTCTTTGAAAATGAAATAAAAGGATTTAACGGAGCCTTCCAGTGTGACTTTTACTCCGGATACCGTCATATCGGAATCGGCAATCTGAAAGGAATAAAAAGACTTCCATGCCTGCAGCATATAAAACGGAAGTTTCTGGATATAAAGGATAGTACTATTGCCCAGCAAATGGCCAAGCGCTTCGGCCTATTGTATCACTTCGAGCATAAACACAAAACAGGAAAGGACGGATGGACTGACGAGGACCACCTTCAGTGGAGGCAACGCTACTCAAAAGTGATGATTGAAAAAATCTACAGAGGATTGATTGAGATTAAAGACCGTCCGGGGATACCTCCTGATGATTCTCTTAATGCCGCCGCCGATTATGCGCTGAAACAGTGGCATGAAATACCGGCAATCTTCTCTTCTCCTAAATACAGGCTTGACAACAATGAAGTTGAACGAATAAACAGGTATATATCACTGACACGAAGACGTCTGACAATAGGCTCTCATACAGGAGCCGAAGTGGCGGTGTTATACCACTCATTAGCCATAACATGCCATAGATGTGGAATAAACATCTTTGAATACTTCTGCGACATTATAGACCGTTGTGCCGCATGGCCTCCTAATACTCCTATAGATAAATATCGTGATTTGCTTCCGGATAGATGGAAGAAGATGAAAAGATAGCCGCCCAAAAATCTGGAAGGCTATCTTTTTATGTGGTGAACGCTATCGCGGACGGTTGTACTTATATTTCATTTTGAGACGGCCTCTTTTTTTTGTTCTTTTAATGAAGCTGATTGTATCTTAATTCTTTTGTTGTTTCTATCTTTTTGATAGGCGTTATTGTTTATATATTTCTGTTTGGTTTTGTTTTTATTTTACGGCTTTTATTGTTGTCTTTTGCTTATTCTGTTTGTTTTTTCTTTCTGTTTATATTATTGGTTGTTGTATTAAAAATGAATTGATATTCGTTATCGCGTGTCGTTTTGGCGTTTTTTATTATTTTTCTGTGATATTTTGTTGTTTGTTTGATTAAATATATATCTTTGTGGTGTTGTTAATGAGTTTTAACGTGTGTTTATAATGTATTTTATTAACTAAACGAGATTTATTTATGTTTAATCAAAGGAGGGATTTATGAAAAGGAAACTTACATTGATGCTGACCTTTCTGTTTGTATGGATGGGAGTAGCATGGTCGCAAGGATTAACGGTGAAAGGTGTGGTGACTTCAGAAGAAGACGGGCTTCCTATTGTAGGAGCATCAGTGCTGGTGAAAGGTACTACCCAAGGAACCATTACCGATGTGGATGGTAATTTTGAGATTTCAGGTGTGAAGGCTGGAAGCAAGACCTTGATTGTTTCATTTGTAGGAATGAAAAGTCAGGAGGTAGCGATAAAGCCCAACATGAAGATTGTATTGCAATCGGATACGGAAACCTTGGATGAGGTAGTGGTTACCGCAATGGGTATTTCAAGAGAGAAGAAAGCATTAGGATATGCCTTGCAAGAAGTAAAATCAGAAGAAATTACTCAAGCTGCACAGTTGAATGTGGCTAATGCACTTTCGGGAAAGATTGCCGGAATACAGATTACTTCGCAAGGTGGGCAGGTCGGAGCCTCTCAAAATATTGTAATCCGTGGTAATTCTTCATTCGGAAACAATGCACCTTTGATTGTGGTGGATGGTGTGCCTGTACAGAACGATAACGGAACCGGTTCAGATGTCAATCTGGGTTCAGGTTTGAATGATATTAATCCGGAAGATATTGAATCCATATCGGTATTGAAAGGTGGTTCGGCAGCCCTTTATGGTATGCGTGCCGGAAACGGTGTTATCCTTATCACAACCAAGTCGGGTAAAAAAGATAAAGGCGTACAGATATCGTATGACGGAAGTTTTACGGTTGACCAGATTTATAACTTGCCAAAACTTCAGAACAAATACGGGCAGGGATATTACGGAAGTGAGTTCGACTGGAAAGAAGGAGGTTACAGCGATATTATGTCATACGCAGACTTTGCCGTAGAGCATGGATTCTCCTACTACGACGGTATGGGAAATGGGGTGAATGACAACGCTGACGAGTCTTGGGGACCGCGTTTGGATATCGGTCTGATGATTCCACAATATAATAGTCCGGTTGTTAATGGTGTGCGCCAAGCTACTCCGTGGGTGTCTCATCCGGACAATATCAAAGATTTCTTTGAAACTGGTTACTCACAGAGTCACATGATTTCATTGACTACTTCCAATGAAAAATCATCAACTCGTGCTTCGTTGGGATTCCGCGACCAGAAAGGTACTACACCCAACACAGACCAAAAACGTTACTCTATTGCCATAAACTCGAAAATGAGTGTAAACAAGTATCTGGACTTCGATTTGTCTGCAAACTTTGTCCGCACGAAGAGTGACAATCTTCCTGGAACCGGATACAGCGGCTCAAACGTACTGCAGTCATTGCTGCAATGGCATGGACGCCAGATTGACATACAGGATTTGAAGGCAAATTATGACCAAAAGGACGAGATGGGTAATTATACTCATTACAACTGGCAGCAGGCTTATGCCATGAACCCGTACTGGGTGTTGAACCATAACTTGAACAAATACACCCGTGACCGTTTCTATGGCAAGTCTTCTATTTTTATCAAGCCTACTGACTGGTTGAAGTTTGAAGGACGCCTTGGTTTTGATCATTTTGATTCAAACCAGCTGTCTAATATAGAATGGAGCGTTGATTACCCGGATGGATATTTCCGTAACTATGACCGTCGTACCACGGAAATCAATGCCGATTTCATCGGTTACTTCACCAAGCAATTCGGTGACCTCAATGTGAATGCGTTGGCTGGAGCTAACTATCGTGATTATGCGTATGAAATCAATACAATAGGGGCTGACCAGTTGACCGTCCCCGGACTTTATACCGTGGCCAACGCAAAAGGAACAGCTTATACTGCACAGAACCATGAGACACGGCGTTCGAACTCTGTGTACGCCAACCTTTCGTTGGGGTGGAAAAATCAGCTTTATGCAGATATCAGTGTGCGTAACGACTGGGATTCTACCATTAAGGATGCATTCTTCTATCCGTCATTCAGCGGTAGCTGGATTTTGACAGAAACACTTCCGATGCTGACCAGCGGGGGTATTCTCAATTTCCTGAAACTTCGTGGTGGATGGGCTAAAATCGGTAATGCAACAGATCCATACGTATCTAACTCATATTATTCAGTCATATCTGCACCGTTTAACGGTACTACGCTTTACTACAATCCTACGACTTACCCCGCACGTAATCTGCGTCCTGAAATGATAAAGACATGGGAAGTCGGTCTTGAGGCAAGCTTGTTGGATAATCGCATTCACTTCGATGGAGCTTATTACCAGAAAGTTACTACCGATCAGATTATGCAAGCCAATGTCGCAACTTCCACTGGTTATAGTTCTATGTATATCAATGCGGGTAAGGTAAGCAACAAAGGTGTTGAGCTTCAGTTGTCAGCCGATATTTTCCGTAATCCAAAAGGATTCAGCTGGACTACCACATTAAACTGGGCAAAGGATAAAAGCCGTATCGACGAACTTTATACTGATCCTGTTACCGGACAGAAACTGGACGCTTATGAAATCGGAAGCAGCTGGAGCTGTACCAGCTATGCAATACCTGGTGAAAGCTGGGGAACACTTGTGGGAACAGGATATGTATATAATGACGATGGTTCCATTCGGGTAGAAAACGGAATGCCGGTATATGAGAGTGCAAAAAAGATTGGAAATGTAAGTCCGGACTGGCTGGCTGGCTGGAGCAACGAATTTACTTACAAAGACTGGAGTTTCGGGTTCCTGCTTGACTTCCGCAAAGGGGGAGACGTTTACTCTATCTCACAGGCTTTTGGTACACAGACAGGTATATATGATTTTACTGCAGCGGGAGATATTCGTGAAAACGGTGTTATTGCAGGTAAGAACGTGTTGACCGACAAAGTGTTCAAGACAGCCGACGGTAAAATCAATGATGTGGCAGTGAATGCGGAAGACTTCTTCTATAACTTCTATACCATCTGTGAAATGTCAGTCTTTGATGGTTCTTACTTGAAGTTGCGTGAAGCACATCTTACTTATACTTTCCCTAAACAGTTGTTGAAGAATACGTTCATCAAATCAGCGAAAATTTCATTGGTTGGAACAAACTTGGCACTGTTATGGGTACATAGTTCGAACCTCACTCACCTTGATCCGGAATCTACAACGGGTTCAAGCAATGGAGACGTAGGTTTCGAATCAAACTCTTACCCTCCTTCACGAAGCATCGGTTTAAAATTAGGAGTAACATTCTGATAAAATTAATTTAAAAGGAACTGACTATATGAAAAGATATATTAAGAAAATCACCATGGCATTCATGGCTGGAGCTTTAATTTGGAGTGCCACCGGATGTACGAACTCGTTCGAGGAAATAAACCAAGACCCGGACAATGCAACCAATGTTCCAAATGGGAACCTTCTTGCTTATGTTATTTACTATACTTCCTATCGATTCAATGACCGCTGGTTTGCGATGGATGAGCCTATGACTTTCTGCGGTTATGCGGCAAAGATGAGTTACATCGATGAATCGCGTTACAGTTATCGTACGAATATACAAGATAGTAACTGGGAATATGTATATCGCATCCTGAATAATGTGATGGATTTGCAGGGACGTGCTACGCCCGGTTCGAATCTTTTGAATGTGGCCAAAGTGATGGAAGTAACTGTCATGCAGGTCGCTACCGACAGATGGCGTGACGTTCCTTACAGCGATGCCGTAAAAATGAGTGAAGGTATTCTTACTCCTAAATACGATAAGCAGGAAGATATTTATCCGGCCTTGCTCGCAAAGTTGAAAGAAGCTGCCGATGGTTTCGCCAGTAACGAGGGAACCGATGACATCAGCGATGGTGATTTATTGTTTGGTGGGGATATCACCAAATGGCAGAAGTATTGCAACTCACTGCGCCTTCGTTTGGCTATCCGCATATCTGAGGTAAGCCCTGAGCTGGCACAATCAACAGTTGAGGAAGTGTTGGGTGATCCTTCACGCTATCCGGTTATGGACTCTAATGATGACAATGCATTCTTCTGGTGGCAGGGGTCCGATTCCAACTTTTTCGAGCCGATAGCCGACCAGTATCGTACACGTAAAACGGAATATTGTGCGTCCGACGTGATGGTCGACAATTTGTTGGCGGCCGACGATCCACGTATTGGCATTTATTTCACTCCTACGCCGGCCAGTCAAACGGAGGGTGATGATGATTATACCGATGGAACTCCTGTGTATAGAGGATATACTATCGGAGCTTCCTCCAACGCTGTTTCTAAGTTATATTCGGTATGGAATTATAAATACGGGCAGGACTTAGGAGGATTTTCTCCTTGGATGCGTGTAGCCGAAGTGTATTTCCATATTGCTGAGGCTGCCATGCTGAACTATGATACTGGTAGTTACGGTACTGCGGCAGCCAACTATGAAAAAGCCGTGCGTTTTTCTATGGTTGAAAATGAAGTAAGTGATGCAGACGCAGCCGAGTACTTGGAAAATGGAGGCAAATTTGATAATACGTTAAAGAAAATATGGTATGAAGAATGGGTTGCTATGTTTAAGCAGGCGATGGAAGGTTGGTCGTTGTACCGACGTACGGGAGTTCCTGAAAACAACTATATTGCTCCGGGACGTCCTGCTCAGTACGCAAACCATAATGTGCCCCCATTGCGTTCGCCGTATCCTTCAACCGAACTGAATTTGAACGCGGCCAACAATGCACCTTATAATGCTGAAGTCGTGGATAACTTATGGGGTAAACCTATGTGGTGGGACACCAGAGAGGGTGTATATTAATCCTACGCTTAAAGTTTACATTGGACAGAGGTGTATCTTTTTAGTAGACACTAATGTATATGTCTCTCTTTTAATTTGCATTTTGAAGGGGTTTCTCAGTGATGAGGGGCCTCTTTTTTATTTTATGGAATTTGTTAATCACTTTGAATATTGTTCTTTAGTGGTTAATATGTGTTGTAAAACATGATTTTTCTACCGTTTTCTTTGCGTATTCACCTGGAATGCTTACTTTTGTACTGTGTTTTTCATAGTATTAGATTTAAGGTTAACAAAGGTTGGAGTTCAGCGGAACTCCTTTTTTTATGTCCTTACGTGAGGTTTCCTTTTCCTGGTTTCTGGGGTGTTCTTGTTTGCTTGTTTTCCTGAACGTTTTTTGTAAGCCGTTTTTTCTGTCTTTCCCATAATCGGCATGCCGTTTTTTCTTTGTACGAGTTCCGTTTGTTTCCCTTTCAGGCGTTCCTTAATCTGAAAATGTTGGTGGGATGATTTTCCGCTGCCTTTAAGTTTTCTAGGTTTCCGCCATCAGAAACGTATGTTTTCCTGTCGTGAACTGTATGTTTTCCCCGGCGGAAACCTACGTTTCCCGAGAGGGAGACATAGAAAATGCCGGGAGTCTCTGAAAAAAATGTGCCTGCGGTGTGAATATTCCGGGGCGTTATTTGTCATGCCGCCTGTGAAAATCACGGCTTTTATGATGGGCTGGCGATTCCGTTTCCTGCGTTTTCGGGCGTTTTTTTCGGTTTTTAGCTTTCGTGCAGGAAAGTTTCGAATAAGGTTTTTCCGTGTTTCCGCTGTTTTTTATGCCGATCCGGTGTGTATCTTCGCCTTTCCCCTTTTGCATTTATGCATATATGTGCGCACGTACGCGCCCGCGCGAAATACATAATGTAGGGCTGTTCCCGTCCGTTTCCGGAGTGGTCGGAAAAACATGTCCTTCAACACGTTCTTTTTCAGACGCTTATAAAAAACTTCAAAAAAATCTTCAAAAAAGAGTGTGACAAAAGTTGCAGGATCGGAAAAAGTGCGTACCTTTGCAACCGCTTTCGAGAGGGAGAGCCGCTGAGAATGACAGACTGGTGAAGAGAGGCAGACTTTCAAAGGCGCTGCACCCGAGTATCTTACCTTGCAAGACGGCAAGGGAGCGAGAAACGGATAAGCCCCGCGAGGTCCTCCCGAGAAACTTTTCCGAAAAAAAACTTCGGAAAAATTTGGAGGGAAAGAAAAAACGCCTTACCTTTGCAAACGCTTTCCCGCTGAAACGGGAGCACGAAAGAAAGATAGTTCTTTGAAAGACTTTAGATAAACAAACGAAGATGTAGTACAAGAAGTAGTCTTATATATAATGTATATATGGGATGAAACAAGAACCGTCAATAACCTGAAAAAGGATATAGAGAATCGGTTTCCTGAAACAGAGATTAAAAAAATACCCGCAAGGGTAAGAAAATATTTTACAATGAAGAGTTTGATCCTGGCTCAGGATGAACGCTAGCTACAGGCTTAACACATGCAAGTCGAGGGGCAGCATGAACTTAGCTTGCTAAGTTTGATGGCGACCGGCGCACGGGTGAGTAACGCGTATCCAACCTTCCGTACACTCAGGGATAGCCTTTCGAAAGAAAGATTAATACCTGATGGTATGATGAGATTGCATGGTAACATCATTAAAGATTCATCGGTGTACGATGGGGATGCGTTCCATTAGATAGTAGGCGGGGTAACGGCCCACCTAGTCGACGATGGATAGGGGTTCTGAGAGGAAGGTCCCCCACATTGGAACTGAGACACGGTCCAAACTCCTACGGGAGGCAGCAGTGAGGAATATTGGTCAATGGGCGCGAGCCTGAACCAGCCAAGTAGCGTGAAGGATGAAGGTCCTACGGATTGTAAACTTCTTTTATAAGGGAATAAAGTCACCCACGTGTGGGTGTTTGTATGTACCTTATGAATAAGCATCGGCTAACTCCGTGCCAGCAGCCGCGGTAATACGGAGGATGCGAGCGTTATCCGGATTTATTGGGTTTAAAGGGAGCGTAGACGGGTCGTTAAGTCAGCTGTGAAAGTTTGGGGCTCAACCTTAAAATTGCAGTTGATACTGGCGTCCTTGAGTACGGTTGAGGCAGGCGGAATTCGTGGTGTAGCGGTGAAATGCTTAGATATCACGAAGAACCCCGATTGCGAAGGCAGCCTGCTAAGCCGCGACTGACGTTGAGGCTCGAAAGTGTGGGTATCAAACAGGATTAGATACCCTGGTAGTCCACACGGTAAACGATGGATACTCGCTGTTGGCGATAGACTGTCAGCGGCTTAGCGAAAGCGTTAAGTATCCCACCTGGGGAGTACGCCGGCAACGGTGAAACTCAAAGGAATTGACGGGGGCCCGCACAAGCGGAGGAACATGTGGTTTAATTCGATGATACGCGAGGAACCTTACCCGGGCTTGAATTGCAGACGAATTGCTTGGAAACAGGCAAGCCGCAAGGCGTCTGTGAAGGTGCTGCATGGTTGTCGTCAGCTCGTGCCGTGAGGTGTCGGCTTAAGTGCCATAACGAGCGCAACCCTCGTGTCCAGTTACTAGCAGGCAAGCTGAGGACTCTGGACAGACTGCCATCGTAAGATGTGAGGAAGGTGGGGATGACGTCAAATCAGCACGGCCCTTACGTCCGGGGCTACACACGTGTTACAATGGGGGGTACAGAAGGCAGCTACCGGGCGACCGGATGCCAATCCCGAAAGCCTCTCTCAGTTCGGACTGGAGTCTGCAACCCGACTCCACGAAGCTGGATTCGCTAGTAATCGCGCATCAGCCACGGCGCGGTGAATACGTTCCCGGGCCTTGTACACACCGCCCGTCAAGCCATGAAAGCCGGGGGTACCTGAAGTGCGTAACCGCAAGGAGCGCCCTAGGGTAAAACTGGTAATTGGGGCTAAGTCGTAACAAGGTAGCCGTACCGGAAGGTGCGGCTGGAACACCTCCTTTCTGGAGAGGGACCGACGAAGGTTCTTGCCTTGTGCTGCAGATGAGTTTGTTTTTCGATATGAAGAGAGAAAGATGAAGCCGAGTCGGAACGGACGAGGTTGAACTGAAATCATCCAATTATTAATTATTCATTTTTAATTATTAATTGAAACAGTCCTATAGCTCAGTTGGTTAGAGCGCTACACTGATAATGTAGAGGTCGGCAGTTCAACTCTGCCTGGGACTACCTCGAAAGAAGGGAGCGAAAAAAACTTCCTTAAAATTTTGCAGGAACGAAGGAAAATGCTTACCTTTGCAGCCGCAAAAAAACGGGGGATTAGCTCAGCTGGCTAGAGCACCTGCTTTGCACGCAGGGGGTCAACGGTTCGAATCCGTTATTCTCCACAAGCAGTGAACTTTTAATTATTCATTATTAACTGTTCATTGAAAAAACGGTCTATGACATGATGTAACAAGCAAAAAGTAATTTTAGTACGAAAGCTAAAAGTATATATCATCCCGCACCCGTCGAAAGACGGAATGTGCACGTGATAAGGAAAGTAGGAAAGGGCGCATGGCGGATGCCTTGGCTCTCGGAGGCGATGAAGGACGTGATAAGCTGCGATAAGCCGCGGGGAGGTGCAAATAACCTTTGATCCGCGGATTTCCGAATGGGACAACCCAATATCTTGAAGAGATATTACCTTACTTAGTAAGGGGCTAACGCAGGGAACTGAAACATCTTAGTACCTGCAGGAAAAGAAAATAACAATGATTCCCCCAGTAGTGGCGAGCGAACGGGGAAGAGCCCAAACCTCAGATGTTACGGCATCTGAGGGGTTGTAGGACCGCGACATCGCAAGACATCTCGTGAATGGAACTGTTTGGAAAATCAGACCGAAGACGGTGAGAGTCCGGTACATGAAGCGAGAGGAAGCGTAGCGGTATCCTGAGTAGCGCGGGACACGAGGAATCCTGCGTGAATCCGCCGGGACCATCCGGCAAGGCTAAATACTCCCGAGAGACCGATAGTGGACCAGTACCGTGAGGGAAAGGTGAAAAGCACTTCGAACAGAAGAGTGAAAGAGTACCTGAAACCGTGCGCCTACAAGCGGTCGGAGCGCGCAAGCGTGACGGCGTGCCTTTTGCATAATGAACCTACGAGTTGCCGTGTCTGGCAAGGTTAAGGGGCACGAGTCCCGGAGCCGAAGCGAAAGCGAGTCTGAAGAGGGCGTCAAGTCAGATGCGGCAGACGCGAAACCAAGTGATCTACCCTTGGCCAGGATGAAGTCTGGGTAACACCAGATGGAGGTCCGCACCAATAAGCGTTGAAAAGCTTCTGGATGAGCTGAGGGTAGGGGTGAAAGGCTAATCAAACTTGGAGATAGCTCGTACTCCCCGAAATGCATTTAGGTGCAGCCTCGCGGGTTACTGATGTGAGGTAGAGCGACTGATTGGATGCGAGGGCTTCACCGCCTATCAAGTCCTGACAAACTCCGAATGCGCATCAGTTCTACCGCGGGAGTGAGGGCATGGGTGCTAAGGTCCGTGCCCGAGAGGAGAAGAATCCGGACTATCAGCTAAGGCCCCGAAATGACAGCTAAGTTAAACTAACGAAGTCTGATTGCTAAGACAGCTAGGATGTTGGCTTGGAAGCAGCCATTCATTTAAAGAGTGCGTAACAGCTCACTAGTCGAGGAATCGGGCGTGGATAATAATCGGGTATCAAGTTGTCTGCCGAAGCTATAGAACCAGCAATGGTTGGTAGGGGAGCATTCCATTCGGCGTCGAAGGCGTGGCGTGAGCCACTCTGGAGCGTATGGAAAAGCAAATGTAGGTATAAGTAACGATAAAGGGGGTGGGAAACCCCCTCGCCGAAAGACTAAGGTTTCCTGATCAACGCTAATCGGATCAGGGTAAGTCGGGTCCTAAGGCTCAGCCGAACGGCGAGGCCGATGGCAGAAACGGTTAATATTCCGTTACTACCTTTGAGGGTGACGTGGGGAAGCAGCAGTGACACCGCCGCCGGCTGACGGAATAGCCGGTTGAAGGGTGTAGGCGCCGATTTCCGCAGGCAAATCCACGGAAAGAGCCGAACCTGATAGTACGCCAACTCCTTCGGGAAGCGGTGATAGCGCGGGTAAGCAGACTGCCGAGAAAATCCGCTAAACATAACTTCAGAGGTACCCGTACCGCAAACGGACACACGTAGTCGGGTTGAATATACTAAGGCGCTTGAGTGAATCACGGTTAAGGAACTAGGCAAACTGACCCTGTAACTTCGGGATAAAGGGTCCCTACCCAGAAATGGGAGGGCGCAGAGAATAGGTCCAGGCAACTGTTTAACAAAAACACAGGGCTGTGCGAATATGAAAGTAGAGGTATACAGCCTGACACCTGCCCGGTGCTGGAAGGTTAAGAGGAGATGTCATCGCAAGAGAAGCATTGAATTGAAGCCCCAGTAAACGGCGGCCGTAACTATAACGGTCCTAAGGTAGCGAAATTCCTTGTCGGGTAAGTTCCGACCTGCACGAATGGTGTAATGATCCGGACGCTGTCTCAACCGTGAGCTCAGTGAAATTGTAGTATCGGTGAAGATGCCGATTACCCGCGATGGGACGAAAAGACCCCGTGAACCTTTACTATAGCTTAGCATTGAATTTGGGCACGCGATGTGTAGGATAGGTCGGAGGCTGAGAGACGGGCACGCCAGTGTTCGTGGAGCCGCTGTTGAAATACGACCCTTCGTTTGTTTGAGTTCTAACTCCGGGTTGGAGGACATTGCTTGGTGGGTAGTTTGACTGGGGTGGTCGCCTCCAAAAGCGTAACGGAGGCTTCTAAAGGTGCCCTCAGGACGATCGGTAACCGTCCGCAGAGTGTAATGGCATAAGGGCGCTTGACTGGGAGACAGACAGGTCGAGCAGGTAGGAAACTAGAGCATAGTGATCCGGTGTTTCCGTATGGAAGGGACATCGCTCAAAGGATAAAAGGTACTCCGGGGATAACAGGCTGATCCCTCCCAAGAGCTCATATCGACGGAGTGGTTTGGCACCTCGATGTCGGCTCGTCACATCCTGGGGCTGGAGAAGGTCCCAAGGGTTGGGCTGTTCGCCCATTAAAGTGGCACGCGAGCTGGGTTCAGAACGTCGTGAGACAGTTCGGTCTCTATCTATCGTGGGCGTATGAAATTTGCGTGGCTCTGACACTAGTACGAGAGGACCGTGTTGGACCGACCTCTGGTTTGCCGGTTGTGCCGCCAGGCGCATCGCCGGGTATCCAAGTCGGGATCGGATAAGCGCTGAAAGCATCTAAGTGCGAAGCCGGCCACAAGATTAGATTTCTCAGGGTCGTTGAAGACGACAACGTTGATAGGATGCAGGTGTAAAGCTGGAGACAGCAAAGCCGAGCATTACTAATTGCCCGTCAGCTTTCCTTATCCGCGCCGGGCGGATGGAACAGACATCGAAAGGATGATATATACGTTCAGCCGAGTGCTGAGATTGCTTGCTTGTAAGTCATGATGAAATATGATTGATAAGGAGAATGGATAGGTCATTAAGTTCATTATTCATTTTTCATTGTTAATTGAAAGGATATTAAGGTGACTATGGCGCGAAGGTTCCACCTCTTCCCATTCCGAACAGAGAAGTTAAGCTTCGCCACGCCGATGGTACTGCGTACAAGTGGGAGAGTAGGTAGTCGCCGTTTTACAGAGAGCCTCGAGATAGCAATATCTCGGGGCTTTTTTTTGTGCCCGTAAGGGAACGGGAAATAATACTTTTAAATAAATTGGCATGTGCTTTGGGGAAGTCGAATGAGAAAATCAGAATTTCTGTTTGTCCCAGCGGGTGGTTTTCGTATCTTTGGAAAATAGAATCAAAGCGAATATTCTTTTTAATTAATCAGATGAATATGAAAACACACATCTTTCATTTTTTGAGAGCCATTTGTCTCGGGGGATTGTTGAGTGCGTCCGCTTTCTGTGTACAAGCTGAGAATATAGTGTATGTTCCTACGCCGGAGAATTTGCAGGCGCGAAAAGAGTTTCAAGATAATAAGTTCGGCATCTTTCTGCATTGGGGAATTTACAGCATGTTCGGGCAAGGAGAATGGTACATGAATAACGATAATATCGATTGTCATGAATATGCGAAGGTGGCCTCTGGCTTTTATCCTTCCCGATTTGATGCGCATGAGTGGGTCGCGGCTATCAAGGCTTCTGGTGCCCGGTATATCTGCATTACTTCCCGTCATCATGACGGCTTTTCCATGTTTCATACAAAATATTCGGATTACAACGTGGTGGATGCGACACCTTTCAAACGGGATGTTATTAAGGAATTGGCTGAAGAGTGTCAGAAGCAGGGCATCAAGTTGCATCTATATTATTCCCATCTGGATTGGACACGAGAGGACTACTATCCTTTGGGAAGAACGGGACACGGAACTGGCCGTACTTCGCACGGGGAATGGGCTACTTATTATGAGTTCATGAATCATCAGTTGACGGAGTTACTGACCAATTATGGTCCGATTGGAGCAATTTGGTTTGACGGAATGTGGGATCAGCCTGACGGATTCGACTGGAAGCTGGATGAACAGTACGCATTGATTCATAAATTACAGCCGGCCTGCCTGATTGGCAACAATCATCATAAGGCACCTTATCCCGGAGAGGACTTCCAGATGTTCGAGCGAGACTTGCCCGGTGAGAATAAAGCGGGCTTCTCCGGTGAGTCTGTGGTAGGGCGATTGCCTTTGGAAACTTGTGAAACAATGAATGGTATGTGGGGATATCAGATAAAAGACCAGAATTACAAGTCAGTTACGGAATTGGTCCGTCTGTTAGTCCGTGCGGCAGGGAAAGGGGCCAATTTGCTGATGAACATTGGCCCACAGCCTAATGGAGAACTTCCGGCGGTGGCCGTTGAACGGCTGAGAGGGGTCGGAAAGTGGATGTCGGAAAACGGGGAAACCATCTATGGCACTGCAGCTGGAAACGTGATGACTGCCTCATGGGGCACGACTACCCGGAAGGGAAACATGCTTTACGTGCATCTGCTGACGGATGAAATGCCCCAGTTTGTGACGTTGCCTCTGACGGAGAAAGTTCTTTCTTCTAATGTATTTCATACCGGAGAGAAGGTGAAATGGGAAAAAATTCAAGGGGGCATTGTGTTACATACTGAAAATTTGGAGCCTTCTGTGGATTGTATTGTCGCGTTGAAATTAAAGGAATAATTATATTTGCAATAAAAAATAGAATGCCATGGTGATAAAAACAATTTTAGATACTGATTTATATAAGTTTACGACTTCATACGCCTATATCAAGCTCTTCCCGTACGCTATGGGAACCTTTACGTTCAAGGATAGAGACGACACGGAATATACGGAAGGTTTTCTGGAGGCGTTGAAGAATGAAATCCATAACCTGGAAATGGTGAAACTGGCACCGGAGGAACTGGAATATATGACTTCTCATTGTCGTTTCCTTCCGAGAGTGTATTGGGAATGGCTATCGTCTTTCCGTTTCGACCCCAATAAGATAGAAGTCTGGCTGGATGAGCAGCATCATCTGCAAATGTCCGTTACGGATTATTTATATAAGGTAACATTGTATGAAGTCCCCCTATTGGCTATCGTATCGGAGATTAAAAATCAGTTCCTGAACCGTATGCCGGACAAACAGGTTATTCTGGACAAGTTGGCGGGAAAGGTGGAACTGTCGAACGCCCATCAGATGCCTTTCTCTGAATTTGGTACACGGCGCCGTTTCTCATTTGACGTGCAGAAACTGGTGGTGGAGTACTTAAAGAAACATGCCCGTTATTGTACGGGAACTTCCAATTGTTATCTGGCCATGAAATATGGGATGCTGCCTATGGGAACGCATCCGCATGAATGGTTCATGTTTCATGGGGCACAGTTCGGTTACAAGCATGCCAATTACATGGCCCTGGAAAATTGGGTGAATGTGTACGATGGAGATTTGGGTACGGCCCTGTCGGATACCTATACTTCCGATTCGTTTTTGAGTAACTTCAGCCGGAAGCAGGCGAAGCTGTTTGACGGCGTACGCTGCGACTCCGGCAACGAATATGAGTTTATTGACCGTCTGATTGCCCGCTACAAGGAACTGGGGATTGACCCGACTACGAAAACCATTATTTTCAGTAATGCGCTCGACTTTGAAAAAGCGCTGAAGATATTCCAGTATTGCCAAGGTAAAATACGCTGTTCGTTCGGCATTGGTACCAATTTGACGAATGACACAGGTTATCAGCCTTCCAATATTGTCATGAAGCTGTCACGCTGCAAGATGACCATGAACCAGGAATGGCGTGAGTGCGTGAAGTTGTCGGACGATATGGGCAAACACATGGGGAGCATGACTGAGGTAGAAGCTTGTCTGCATGAGCTTCGTTTGCTTTCTGAATGATAGATTTATATCCTATCGCATTTGTTTGTGTGAATTTGTTGTTTAAATATTGAAAAAACTTTCTTTTTATTTTCTCATTTCAAAATATTGTATACCTTTGCAGCAACAAAAAAGAAACGAGTAAAAAGATTCTGAAAATGAACACTATGTTTTTACATATTTTGCTATGCGGTCTGATTAATCTGCTGGAAAGTCCGGTGGGAAGTGAGTCGCGTGCATATTGATGTAAAAATAAAATCATATAAAGCCTTTCTCACTTCCTTGTGCGAAAGGCTTTTTTTTAGGATTATAAGAAATAAAAAAGATACTATTATGAGTGACAGATTATTTATTTTTGATACTACGCTCCGCGACGGGGAGCAGGTACCGGGATGCCAGTTGAATACGGTTGAGAAGATTCAGGTTGCCAAACAGCTGGAAGCTTTGGGAGTAGATGTAATCGAGGCCGGATTTCCAATTTCAAGTCCGGGAGATTTCAATTCGGTAATTGAAATTTCCAAAGCCGTGACCTGGCCGACCATTTGTGCGTTGACACGTGCCGTACAGAAAGACATCGACGTGGCTGCCGAGGCGTTGCAGTATGCCAAACACAAACGTATTCATACGGGTATTGGTACCTCTGATTCGCATATCAAATATAAATTCAATTCTACTCGTGAAGAAATTATCGAACGGGCTGTCAGTGCGGTGAAATATGCGAAACGTTATGTAGAAGACGTGGAGTTTTATGCCGAAGATGCCGGACGTACGGAGAATGAATACCTCGCACGTGTGGTAGAAGCCGTTATCAAAGCAGGAGCTACAGTGGTAAACATTCCGGATACGACTGGTTATTGCTTGCCGGATGAATACGGCGCAAAAATCAAGTACCTGATGGAGCATGTGGACGGAATAGACAAAGCCATCATTTCTACCCACTGCCACAATGACTTGGGAATGGCTACGGCCAATACCATCAGTGGAGTGTTGAACGGAGCCCGTCAGGTGGAAGTGACTATCAACGGTATTGGAGAACGTGCCGGTAACACCTCACTGGAGGAAGTGGCCATGATTCTTCGCTGTCACCACGATATCCATATCGATACGAACATCAACACGCAGAAAATCTATCCTACCAGCCGCATGGTTTCCAGTTTGATGAACATGCCGGTGCAGCCCAATAAAGCCATTGTGGGACGTAATGCATTTGCCCATTCTTCCGGTATCCATCAGGATGGGGTGCTGAAGAATGCACAGACCTACGAAATCATCGACCCGAAAGATGTGGGTATCGATGACAATGCGATTGTATTGACGGCACGTAGCGGACGTGCGGCTTTGAAACATCGTCTGCATGTGTTGGGCGTAGAAATGACGCAGGAGAAATTGGACAAGGTGTATGAGGATTTCCTGAAACTGGCAGACAAGAAGAAAGATATTACGGATGACGATATTCTGGTATTGGCTGGAGCCGACCGCAATGTGAACCATCACATCAAACTGGAATACTTGCAGGTGACCAGTGGAGTAGGAGTCCGTTCCGTGGCCAGTCTGGGATTGAATATCAGTGGCGAACATTTTGAGGCAGCCGCTACGGGTAACGGACCGGTGGATGCAGCCATCAAGGCCGTGAAACAGATTATCAAGCGCCAGATGACCTTGAAGGAATTTACTATTCAGGCCATCAGCAAAGGTAGTGATGATGTCGGTAAGGTACACATGCAGGTGGAATACGACGGACAGATGTACTATGGTTTCGGAGCCAACACTGACATTATTGCCGCTTCGGTAGAGGCATACATCGATTGTATCAATAAATTCAGAAAATAATTAAACGAGATATTTTTATGGCTAATACGTTATTTGACAAGATATGGGATGCACATGTGGTGCAGAAGGTGGAAGACGGACCTACCCAATTGTATATAGACCGTCTGTATTGTCACGAGGTGACCAGTCCGCAGGCTTTTGCCGGTATGCGTGCCCGTGGATTGAAATGTTTCCGTCCGGAACGTATCTATTGTATGCCGGACCACAATACGCCGACGCACGACCAGGACAAACCGATTGAAGATCCGGTTTCAAAGGCACAGGTGGATGCGCTGGCCAAGAATGCAGCCGATTTCGGGTTGACGCATTTCGGAATGATGAACAAGAAGAACGGTATTATCCATGTGGTAGGTCCGGAACGTGGACTGACCCTTCCGGGCATGACCATTGTATGTGGTGACTCACATACTTCTACTCACGGTGCAATGGGAGCGGTTGCTTTCGGAATCGGTACCAGTGAGGTGGAAATGGTGATGGCTTCGCAGTGCATTCTTCAGGCTCGTCCGAAAACCATGCGTATCACGATTGACGGTAAGTTGGGAAAAGGTGTGACAGCCAAGGATGTAGCCTTGTACATGATGTCGAAGATGACGACCAGTGGTGCCACAGGTTACTTTGTGGAATATGCCGGTGAAGCCATCCGCAGCCTGACCATGGAAGGACGTCTCACCCTGTGCAACTTGTCTATCGAGATGGGGGCCCGCGGAGGAATGATTGCGCCGGACGAAGTGACCTTTGAATACATTAAAGGTCGCGAATATGCGCCGAAAGGAGCGGAATGGGACAAGGCATTGGCTTATTGGAAGACGTTGAAGAGCGATGACGATGCCGTGTTCGACAAAGAGGTTCGTTTTGATGCGGCAGATATCCAGCCGATGATTACTTATGGTACCAATCCGGGAATGGGTATGGCCATTACGGCTCATATCCCCACTACAGAAGGTATGAGTGACGTGGAAAAGGGTTCGTTTGAAAAGTCCTTGCATTACATGGGCTTCCAGCCGGGCGAGAGTCTGCTGGGCAAGAAAGTGGACTATGTGTTCTTGGGAGCTTGTACTAACGGACGTATTGAGGACTTCCGGGCCTTCGCTTCTATTGTGAAAGGACGTAAGAAAGCTGACCATATTACGGCGTGGCTGGTGCCGGGCTCGTGGATGGTGGATGAACAGATTCGGCAGGAAGGACTGGATAAAGTTCTGGAAGAAGCGGGCTTTGAAATCCGTCAGCCGGGATGCAGTGCCTGTCTGGCCATGAACGACGACAAGATTCCGGCAGGAAAGTATTCCGTGTCTACCAGCAACCGTAACTTTGAAGGACGTCAGGGACCAGGTTCCCGTACGTTGCTGGCTAGTCCGTTGACAGCGGCAGCCGCTGCCGTAACCGGTGTGATAACAGATCCGAGAACGTTAATGTAAAAAATGAGTGTCATGAAACAGAAATTCAATATCATAACAAGTACTTGTATTCCTTTGCCTTTGGAAAATGTGGATACGGACCAGATTATCCCGGCACGTTTTCTGAAAGCGACGACCCGTGATGAAAAGTTTTTTGGTGACAATTTGTTCCGCGACTGGCGTTACAATCCGGATGGTTCGTTGAACAAGGATTTTGTGTTGAACAATCCGAAGTACAGTGGACAGATTCTGGTGGCCGGAAAGAATTTCGGTAGTGGTTCCAGCCGTGAACATGCGGCGTGGGCGATTGCCGGTTATGGTTTCAGAGTGGTGGTGTCCAGCTTTTTTGCCGACATTCACAAGAACAATGAATTGAACAACTTCGTGCTTCCGGTGGTGGTAAGTGAGGGATTCTTGAAAGAATTGTTTGACTCGATTTATGCCGATCCGAAAACTGAAGTAGAAGTAAATCTGCCGGAGCAGACTATTACCAATAAAGCGACCGGTAAGTCTGAAAAGTTTGAAATCAATGCCTATAAGAAACATTGTCTGATGAACGGGCTGGATGACATTGACTTTTTGGTGGAAAACAAAGATAAGATAGAAGCCTTTGAAAAGGCACGTAACTAACCGGCGGAAGAATAGATTATGGATAATCATCCGAGAATAGAAATAATGGACACTACGTTGCGCGACGGTGAACAGACCAGTGGCGTATCGTTCGTGCCTCATGAGAAACTGATGATAGCCCGTCTGCTGCTGGAAGACCTGAAAGTGGACCGGATAGAGGTGGCTTCTGCCCGTGTGTCGGATGGTGAGTTCAACGCGGTAAAAATGATTTGTGACTGGGCGGCACGCCGTGGCCTGTTGCAGCGGGTGGAGGTGCTGGGCTTTGTGGATGGAACCGTTTCTGTGGACTGGATTCATCGTGCAGGATGCCGGGTCATCAATCTGTTGGCAAAAGGTTCGGAAAAGCATTGCCGCTATCAGTTGAAGAAGACGCTTGCGGAACATCTGTCTGATATTCATCAGGTGGTGGATTATGCTTTGGCGAATGATATGGATGTCAATTTGTATCTGGAAGACTGGAGTAACGGAATCAAGGACTCTCCTGAGTATGTGTTTGGGCTGATGGACGATTTGAAGGACAGTGGCATCAAGCGCTTTATGTTGCCGGATACACTGGGAATTCTCAATCCTTTGCAGGTGATTGAATACATGCGCAAGATGAAGAAGCGGTATCCCGACCTGCATTTCGATTTTCATGCCCATAATGATTATGATTTGGCCGTGAGCAATGTGCTGGCAGCTGTGCTGAGTGGGGTAAAAGGTTTGCATACCACCATCAACGGATTGGGCGAACGGGCAGGAAATGCTCCGTTGGCCAGTGTGCAGGCCATCTTGAAAGATCATTTTCATGCGATTACCCGCATTGACGAGAGCCGGCTGAACGATGTGAGCCGCGTGGTAGAGTCTTATTCCGGAGTGACGATTCCGGCAAACAAACCGATTGTGGGTGAAAGTGTCTTTACACAGGTGGCAGGCGTACATGCCGATGGAGACAATAAGAACAAGTTGTACTTCAACGATTTGCTCCCGGAGCGCTTCGGGCGTGTACGGGAATATGCCTTGGGAAAGAATTCCGGAAAAGCCAACATCCGCAAGAACCTGGAAAGCATGGGGCTTGAACTGGATGAAGAATCGATGAAGAAGGTGACCAACCGTATCATTGAGTTGGGCGACCGCAAGGAACAGGTCACCCCGGAAGATTTGCCGTATATCATCAGCGACGTGCTCAAGCACGACGGGATACAGAACAAGGTGAAATTGCTCAGTTATTTTGTCACTTTGGCTCAAGGGCTGAAACCGATGGCTACGTTGAGCATTGAGATTGATGGAAAGACTTATCAGGAAAGCTCTTCCGGCGACGGACAGTATGACGCTTTCGTGCGTGCGTTGCGTAAGATTTATAAGAATACGCTGGGCCGCAAGTTCCCGATGCTGGTGAATTATGCCGTTACCATTCCGCCGGGCGGACGGACCGATGCCTTTGTGCAGACCGTGATTACATGGAATTACGAGGATAAGGAGTTCCGTACCCGTGGATTTGATGCCGACCAGACGGAAGCAGCCATTAAGGCTACGATTAAAATGTTGAACTTGATAGAAGATTTAAATTAAACGTATCTGATTATGGATTTTAAAATAGCAGTATTAGCCGGTGACGGAATCGGACCGGAAATCTCTGTACAGGGAGTAGATGTAATGACGGCCGTTTGTGAAAAATTCGGCCACAAAGTAACTTATGAGTATGCGCTTTGCGGAGCTCACGCCATTGATGAAGTGGGCGATCCGTTCCCGGAAGAAACTTACCAGATTTGTAAGAATGCCGATGCGGTTCTGTTCTCGGCGGTAGGTGACCCGAAATTCGATAATGACCCTACGGCGAAAGTACGTCCGGAACAAGGTTTGCTGGCCATGCGTAAGAAATTGGGATTGTTTGCGAACATCCGTCCGGTACAGACCTTCAAGTGTCTGGTACACAAATCTCCGTTGAAAGCCGAACTGGTGGATGGAGCCGATTTCCTCTGCATCCGTGAATTGACAGGCGGTATGTACTTTGGCGAAAAATATCAGGACAACGACAAGGCATACGATACCAATATGTACACTCGTCCGGAGATTGAACGTATTTTGAAGGTTGGTTTTGAATATGCCATGAAACGTCGGAAACACCTGACGGTAGTAGATAAGGCCAATGTGTTGGCTTCTTCCCGTTTGTGGCGTCAGATTGCCCAAGAGATGGCTCCTCAGTATCCGGAAGTGACGACCGATTACATGTTCGTAGACAATGCCGCCATGAAGATGATTCAGGAACCGAAGTTCTTTGATGTTATGGTGACGGAAAATACATTCGGAGACATCCTGACCGATGAGGGCTCTGTCATCAGCGGTTCAATGGGCTTGCTTCCTTCTGCTTCTACCGGTGAGAGTACTCCGGTATTCGAACCGATTCATGGTTCTTGGCCACAGGCAAAGGGCTTGAACATCGCCAACCCGTTGGCACAGATTCTGTCGGTTGCCATGTTGTTTGAATATTTCAACTGCAAGGAAGAAGGAGCGCTTGTCCGTCGGGCAGTAGATGCTTCATTGGATGCCAACGTGCGTACACCGGAAATTCAAGTGGAAGGCGGAGCCAAATACGGTACGAAAGAAGTGGGTGCCTGGATTGTAGATTACATCAAGAAGGCCTGATTAGATTGAGCCGAAAAGAAATAGAAAGAGGGATTTTCCGCGTGGAAGCTCCCTCTTTTTGTTTTAGAATTTTTTGACCCGGATATGGCAATAGGGCTCTCCGCCGGTCTTGTCATAATAATGTTGGTGATATTCTTCTGCGGGCCAGAAGGTGGTGGCAGGAGTCAGCAGGGTGTGTACTTCATAGCCTTTGTCTTTCAAAATCTGAATGACTTTTTCGGCCTGTTGCTTCTGTTCTTCGTTCAGGTAGAAAATTTCACTGCGGTATTGCGGGCCGATATCCGGACCTTGTCCGTCGGTCTGTGCCGGGTCGTGTATCTCAAAAAACAATTTGCATAAGTCGGTATAAGTGGTCTGTGCGGCATCGTATTCCACAAGCACCGCTTCCGCATGTCCGGTAGTATGGGCTTTTACTTCCGGGTAAGTGGGGTTTTCCTTGTGTCCTCCTGTATATCCTACGGTAGTACGTATCACTCCTGCGGCACGTTCCATCTGGTGCTGGACACCCCAGAAGCATCCACAGGCAAAAATCGCTTTTTCGGTTTTCATAATTTTCTTGCTTTTATGTATAAATGATTGTTCAAACTTACAAAAAAATATTGTAATGTCTTCGTGTTCGATTTATAAATACTACCTTCGCATCAATTCAAAGAAATAAGGAATGAAATATTTAGTCTTGATTTTGTGTAGTATATTCTCTTCTGTGTGTGTCTTGCAGGCACAGTCGTATAATGAAATCGTTGAGCAGGCTATGGAGTGTGTGAAAAAGGACAGCCTGGTACAGGCCGAACAGCTTTTTCGGAAAGCATTGAAACTTGAACCGAACAATGCACGGAATGCTTTGCTTTTTTCCAATTTGGGAACTGTGCAGAAACGTTTGGGAAAGACGGATGAGGCCATTGAATCGTACACGCTGGCGTTGAACATCATTCCGTATTCTACAGCCATGTTGCTGAACCGGGCAGCTCTTTATTTGGAAAAGGATTTGCTTCAGAAAGCGTATCTGGATTATTGCAACGTGATTGATCTTGTGCCGAAGAATCAGGAAGCTCGTCTGTTTCGGGCCTATATCTATATGCAACGGCGTGAATACAAGGAAGCGCGCGTAGACTATAATGTGGTGCTGGAACAGGATGTGAAGAATAAAACGGCCCGTATCGGCCTGGCCATGCTGGACGAGAAGGAAGGACGCTTTCAGTCGGCCATGGATGCCATGAACCGCCTGGTGTCTGATTATCCGCAGGATGTCTCGGTGTGGAAGATGCGTGCGAATATGGAATGGGAGCACGGACAATTGGATGCGGCTTTATATGACTTGGATGAGGTGCTGAAATTAGATGCTCGGGATGCAGCTTCGTATGTAATGAAAGGAGACATTTACTTGGAGCTGAAAAGAAAGTCGGAGGCTCGTGACGCTTACGAAAAAGCCATAACTTTGGGGGTATCACGTGCGGAATTGCTGGAAAAATTAAAACAGTGCAAATGACTTTCTAAAAATATGTTCGTTTTTGTTTGTACTTTTTAAAAAGATTTTGCTATCTTTGCATAAAATCGTGTAACAATGCAAATTCGTTCGGTCATAAAATTAGGAGTTATACTTTCCGTGGTACTGTTTTGTATCGGGATTGCCTTCTATGGTTTTGCTCGTTTGAGTATGGCCGACAAGGAACACCAGATTGATGTTTTCGATTTTGTACCTCAGGATTGTGCAGGAGTTCTTGAGACCGATAATATCGATAATTTTATGCACGCCTTTTCGCAGGTGGCCTATTCCTCTCAGTTGGACACGCTGCATCGTTCCGGCTTGATTAATGATCTCTTGTCCGATTTGAACGAGTATTCTTCTGTGGCTGCACACGGCCTTTCATATCAGATGCATTATGTGGTGATGAGTTTCCATCGTCCTCATACGGCCATGGATGTGGTAGCTTATTTCCGTACGGGGAAAGAAGGGAAACATCAGTTGATTGAGGCGGTACAAAGTCGGTATGGAGTAGGTTTTGCACCGAAGAAGGAAGTTTATCGTGGAAAGAAAATAGAAATATATCCTCTTAGTTCTACAAAATATCTGTCAGTTTATACGACCGACGGATTGGTAGTGGTGAGCTATCAGAAGAAGTTGATTGAAGAGGTAATCGATGCGGTGAAGGATAATAAATCACTTCACGATGATTCCGTATTTGCTTCCATACATCATCCACAACCTGCCAATTTCATTACTATTTACGGGCGTACGACATCCATCCCATTTTTAGGAAAGAAAGCTTGCCACAGCTGGAGTGAGTATGATATTCACTTGAACAGCGAGGTATTTTATTTGAGTGGGCAGATGTATGAGTCGGCAGACTGCCAGCAGCGTACCATCGAGGCGGTGCGTGCGATTCCTACGGTTTGCGAACCGGACAGTTTGCTTATTGTGTCAGGACATAATAAGGTGGATTCGTGTGTGGCACAGATAGCGGCGTCTCCTTCCCATTCATTGTTCGATGAATGTGTATCCAATTTGTCACGGGATGCTTCTTATATTATGGTGACAGATATGGAAAAGGTGATGGAGGCCCCTGAAAAATATGCTTCTTATCTTCCGCCGTTTATGCTTCGGCATGCCGATTTGTTCCGTTCCTTTATTTTGTCTGTACAGCTTACGGAAGTGGACAATCGGTTGTCACATATCTTTGTCTTTACTTACAAAGACTAAACCTTCTTTTTTATCTGAGTTTGTTTCTTTCAAAATGAGGACCTGCCTTGAAATGAAAATACAGCAGGGAAACTACAGTCAATGAGGCACCAAACAGGTAGGCTATTTTGAACGTGGCTATTTCTGCAATGTATCCTCCGGTCAACATCCCGATTCCCAAACCGACGTCCCATGAGGTCAGATAGGTGCTGGTGGCAGTTCCTCGCTGGTTGTTGGGAGCAAGATTTACAAACAAGGTGTTGTAAGCCGGGAACATGGTTCCGAATCCGATACCCAGCAGCAATGAAATCAGGAAGAAAATGATTGTCGTTATTTTCAGGCTGCATTCTACGAGCCATCCGCAGGCTGTCAAAGCGAAATAGCAGGCACTGACCAGGTATAATCCTGCGGCGATGACTTGGGTTACCAGTCCTTTGTCTACCAGTCTTCCACTAAATAACCGGCTGACAGCCATTCCTACCGCCATGAGAGTGAAAAAGAACCCCGTTTCTGCAGTAATGCCAATTTCTTGTGCATACATGGCTACGTAGTTGGTAGTCATTCCATAAGGAATGGAGAGCAGCAGCAGACTGAGACCAGCAGGAAGTCCTTTGAGTAAGATAAAACGGTCGAGTGAAATGGGAGCACGTTTAACGGGAGCTTTGTAGGGAGTGCGTACGATACAGGCAGCAATGAAGCCTAAGACGCACGAGCCGAGTGCATACGAAAAGATAGTGGTGTAAGAAGCCCCTCCACTGTGCAGAAACAAACCGAACATCGGCCCAATGGACATCGCGATATTGTTGGTCAGTCCGTAGTAACCTAATCCTTCTCCTCGTCGGGAAGACGGCATGATGTCGATGACCAGGGTGTTACCGCCTACGGTAACCATTCCGAAGGAAAAACCGTGGACGACACGGAAAATGATAAACAAGGTCAATACGGTGGCAGTCATGTATCCGGCAAAAATCAGCGTAAAGATGAAGTAGGCCAGCAGGTATAAAGGTTTGCGGGCAAACGTGTCCAGAAAATAACCGGAAAACGGACGGATGCACAAGGAAGAAACCGTATAGCAGGAAAGGACGATTCCGATGGTAGTGTGTGATGTATGGAATACTTCCGACAGATAGAACGGAAGAATCGGCGTCAGTAGCCAGAATCCGAAATAGAGTAGAAAATTAGCTGCCAGGATGGCGCAGAAACTCGGTGTGACCAGTTTATCTTTTGGCATATTCGGAGGAGAATAATTATTAAGGTGTATATAGATAAACACGGATTACACAGGATGCAGTCAGGGAAATTCCCTTTCCACTTTTTCCGGTGTAATCCGTGTTTTTATTACTATAGTGTATGGAAAATCAAGAATCAGTTGGCCGATTCGAATTCTTCCAAGAAGCGTGTGTCGTTCTCAGAGAACATTCGCAAGTCTTTTACTTTGTATTTCAGGTTCGTGATACGTTCTACTCCCATACCGAAAGCATAACCTGTGTACACTTTGCTATCGATGCCGTTGGCTTCCAAGACTGCCGGGTCTACCATACCGCATCCCAGAATTTCTACCCATCCGGTATATTTACAGAACGGACAGCCTTCGCCACCGCAGATGTCGCAACTGATATCCATTTCTGCACTAGGTTCCGTAAACGGGAAGTACGACGGACGCAGGCGGATTTTTGTATCCGGACCAAACATTTCCTGTGCGAACTGCAGCAGCACCTGTTTCAGGTCGGTGAAAGAAACGTTCTTGTCCACGTACAGACCTTCTACCTGGTGGAAGAAGCAATGGGCACGGTAGCTGATAGCCTCATTACGGTACACACGTCCCGGGCAGATTACGCGGATAGGCGGTTGTGACACTTCCATTACGCGGCTCTGTACGGATGAAGTGTGCGTACGGAGGATGATGTCAGGATGGGTTTCGATGAAGAAGGTATCCTGCATGTCGCGTGCCGGATGGTCTTCAGGGAAGTTCATGGAAGAGAACACATGCCAGTCGTCTTCAACTTCCGGACCGTCGGCGATGGTAAAGCCTATACGGCCGAAGATATCGATAATTTCATTGCGTACAATAGTCAGCGGATGGCGTGTACCGAGTTTGATTGGGTAGGCTGTACGGGTCAAATCCAGTTCGGCTGCACTGTTGTCCTGATTCTCGAATGTTTCTTTCAAAGCAGCAATGCGTTCTTGTGCCAGGTTCTTCAACTCGTTCAATTTCATACCTACTTCTTTCTTCTGTTCTGCAGGTACGTTACGGAAGTCAGCCATCAGGGCGTTGATGGCACCTTTTTTGCTCAGGTATTTGATGCGTAAAGCTTCCAGCTCTTCTGGATTCTGCGCTGTGAGTCCTTTTACTTCCTGAAGCAACTGTTCTATTTTTGCTAACATATCTCTTCTTTAATTATTTTGTCTGCAAAGGTAAGGATTTAAACTGAAAAAATTCTGTTTTTCATTCAATAAAAAAGAAAACTCTTGTTTCGTAGACAATGAATGGAAAAAAAAGGTAATTTTGCGGCGATATTTGAGGAGACCAAATGAAAAGACTAATCATTGGATGCTGTCTGCTGATGCTGATGGTATCGTGCGGAGGTGGAAAGAAGAAAGCAGACCCTTTCTCCGCATTGACTGAACAAATCGATTCTATAAAAGTACATCCGGATTCCATTCAGGACTCAACCGTGGTAGTAGAGGAACAGGTTCCTGCTGCGGCAGATGAAAGCTTTGCCGATTTCTTTTATAATTTCGCTTCCGATGAGGCGTTTCAGCGGACGCGTGTGGTGTTTCCATTTTCTTTGTATAAAGGGAAACAAGTGACACGTATTCAGAAAGAAGACTGGAAGTTTGATCCCTTGTTCAGTCGGGAACCGGCTTATACCGTCCTTTTCGATAAGGAAGAGGATATGGAAATTGAAAAAGATACCAGTCTGCATAGTGTGCAGGTCGACTGGATTTTTCTGACAGACCGAAGAATCAAGCGTTATTATTTTCAGCGGAAAAAAGATTCCTGGTTTTTGGAGGCCATCAATGTGGAAAAATTGCCGGACGAAGAAGATGGAAAGGAAGACTTCTATGCTTTCTATGAGCGGTTTTCACGGGATTCCTTGTTTCAGCAAGAACGTTTGCATGATCCGCTGAAGTTCGTAACGGCTGATCCGGAGGATGAGTTTCAGATACTTGAAACAACATTGGAGCAGGGACAATGGTTTGCTTTCCGTCCACCGATGATGAAGGGACGCATGACCAATGTGCATTACGGTCAGCCCGAGAATATACATTCTGACTATAAGGTCGTGGAGTTTAAAGGATTTGGCAACGGTTTCAGTAACACGCTGTATTTTGAGCGCTACGGAGGTGAATGGAAACTGATGCGATTTGAAGATTTGAGCGATTGACGATATGAAGGACTTTACAAATTACTCATTGCTTCCTTATAATACGTTCGGTATGGATGTAAAGGCAGCTCGTTTCGTGGAATATGAATCAGTGGATGAACTGCAGTGTTTCTTGAACGGACAGCAGGAGAAGGATGCACCTCTTTTGCACGTAGGAAGAGGAAGCAATCTGCTGTTTGTGTCCGATTATTCGGGAACTGTGTTACATTCCGGTATTAAAGGCATGCAAGTGGTACAGGAGACAGAGGATTTTGTGGACCTGCGTGTCGGAGCCGGTGAAGTGTGGGATGACCTGGTGGATTATACCGTACAGAAAGGATGGTATGGAGCGGAGAATCTTTCCTTGATACCCGGTGAGGTAGGTGCGTCTGCGGTGCAGAACATCGGGGCCTATGGGGTAGAAGCGAAAGATTTGATTGTGGCTGTCGAGACGGTTTCTGTCGCAACCGGTGAACTTCGGGTGTTTACGAACGAAGCATGCCGTTATGCGTATCGTGAAAGCATTTTCAAGCAGGAACTGAAAGGGAAATATATCGTCACTTATGTTACTTATCGCCTGAAAAAACATCCGGTGTATCATTTGGATTATGGAAACATCCGTTCCGAATTGGAAAAAGAGGGTGGACTACTTTCTTTGGCCGTTCTCCGGCGAATCATCATACGTATCCGGGAGGCGAAACTTCCCGACCCGGAGAAAATCGGCAATGCCGGCAGTTTCTTTATGAATCCCATTGTACCGGTGCAGCAGTTTGAGGCGTTGCTGAAGCTTTATCCGGATATGCCTCACTACAAAGTGGATGAAAATCGGGTGAAAATTCCGGCCGGATGGATGATTGACCGTTGCGGCTGGAAGGGCAAACATCTGGGCCGTGCGGGAGTGCACGACAAGCAGGCGTTGGTGCTGGTGAATCTGGGAGGGGCTACCGGAGAAGAGGTGGTCCGGCTGGCAGAGGCGATTGTCCGTTCGGTGAAAGAGAAATTTGGTATCACCATTTGTCCGGAAGTTAATTTTATTGGAGAAAAGCAATGAAGGTCACAATATTAGGTAGTGGCACCTCGACAGGTGTGCCGCAGGTGGGATGTACGTGTGAAGTGTGTACCAGTCATGACCCGCATGACAACCGGTTGCGTTGTTCGGGGCTGGTAGAGGTAAACGGGGTGCGTATCCTGATTGATTGTGGCCCGGATTTTCGGGAGCAGATGATTCGTCTGAACGATTACCGCCCGATTGACGGAGTATTGATTACGCACGAGCATTATGACCATGTGGGCGGACTGGATGACTTGCGGCCTTTCTGCCGTTTCCGGGACATACCGGTGTATGCCGAGGAATATACAGCCACACGCCTGAAAAACCGGATGCCCTATTGTTTTGCCGAGAATCTTTATCCGGGTGTACCGCACATCCCTTTGCACTACATAGAAGAAAGAGTACCTTTCACTGTATCCAGCATGGAAGGGAATGAAGTGGAAGTCGTGCCTTTCCGCGTGATGCATGGGCAACTTCCCATCATGGGATTCCGTATCGGTCCGATGGCATGGATTACCGACATGTCGAGAATGCCGGAAGAAAGCTATGATTGCCTGAAAGACCTGAAGCTTCTGGTGATGAATGCTTTGCGAATAGAACCCCATTGGACACACCAGTCTTTATCCGAGGCATTGGAACAGACGCAGCGCATCCATGCCGAAAAAACTTACTTCATTCACATGAGTCATCAGATTGGACTGCATGCGAAAGTGCAGGCGCAATTGCCGGAAAACGTCTGTCTGACCTACGACGGACTTCAGCTTGAGGTGGATGAGAGCGGCAAGATGAAATGACTCATAAGATAAATTAATATACCTATGGTGCTTTTTTGTTGATAAATCTGTATCTTTGTGCCCTATTAAGTAGACATTTAAGTAGAAAAAATCAAAATAATAGGAAAAATGGCACAAGAAGACGTTTTCAAGAAACTTGTTTCACACTGTAAAGAATATGGTTTTGTATTCCCGTCAAGTGAAATTTATGATGGACTGGGCGCCGTATATGATTACGGTCAGAACGGTGTGGAACTGAAAAACAATATCAAACAGTACTGGTGGCAGAGCATGGTGTTGCTGCATGAGAACATCGTAGGTATCGATTCTGCAATTTTCATGCATCCTACCATTTGGAAGGCTTCCGGACACGTGGACGCTTTTAATGACCCGTTGATTGACAACCGTGATTCCAAGAAGCGCTACCGTGCCGATGTATTGATTGAAGATCAGATTGCCAAATACGACGAAAAGATAAACAAGGAAGTAGCCAAGGCTGCCAAGAAATACGGGGATGCTTTCAATGAAGCTGAATTCCGCAGCACCAATCCGCGTGTGCTGGAACACCAGGCCAAACGCGATGCGTTGCACGAACGTTATTCCAAGGCAATGAATGCCAACGACCTGGCAGAACTTCGTCAGATTATTTTGGATGAAGAGATTGTATGTCCGATTTCAGGTACAAAGAACTGGACAGAAGTGCGTCAGTTCAACCTGATGTTTACCACCGAAATGGGTTCTACTGCCGACGGTGCCATGAAGGTTTATCTTCGTCCGGAAACCGCTCAGGGTATTTTCGTGAACTACTTGAACGTACAGAAGACAGGACGTATGAAGATTCCGTTCGGTATTGCTCAGATTGGTAAGGCTTTCCGTAACGAAATCGTGGCCCGTCAGTTCATTTTCCGTATGCGTGAGTTCGAACAGATGGAAATGCAGTTCTTCGTAAAACCGGGAACCGAACTCGAATGGTTCAAGAAATGGAAAGAGACCCGTTTGAAATGGCATAAGGCACTGGGCTTCGGCGATGACCACTATCGTTTCCACGACCACGAAAAGTTGGCTCACTATGCCAATGCAGCAACTGATATCGAGTTCCTGATGCCGTTCGGTTTCAAGGAAGTGGAAGGTATCCATTCTCGTACCAATTTCGACTTGAGCCAGCACGAAAAATTCTCTGGCAAGAGCATCAAGTATTTCGATCCGGAAATCAACGAAAGCTACACTCCGTATGTCATCGAAACTTCTATCGGTGTGGACCGTATGTTCCTGAGCGTGATGAGTGCCGCTTATCACGAAGAAAAGCTGGAAAACGGCGAAACACGTGTGGTCTTGAAGTTGCCTGCTGCTTTGGCACCGGTGAAACTGGCTGTCATGCCGTTGGTCAAGAAAGACGGTCTGCCTGAAAAGGCCCGTGAAATTATCGATGAGCTGAAATTCCACTTCAACTGCCAGTACGATGAAAAGGATTCAATCGGAAAGCGTTATCGTCGTCAGGATGCCATCGGTACTCCGTATTGTGTGACTGTCGACCATCAGACATTGGAAGACAACTGCGTAACCTTGCGTAACCGTGACACCATGGAACAGGAACGTGTGGCGATTGCAGATTTGAATAATATCATTGCCGACAAAGTCAGCATCACCAGCTTGCTGAAAACGTTGCAGTAATAAATTAAACTACATGAACAAGAACCTATTTTGGCTGATAGCCCTGTCATTGGTACTTTCTTTCGGATTTGCATCCTGCGCGAAAGATACGACCGTGGAAGACCCGTATGCAAACTGGGAAGTGCGTAATGACCGCTATTTGGATTCCATTGCGGATGTGGCCCGTACGCATCCGGGAGAATGGGAGATATATTGTAATTACAAGATTGCAAGTGAAAGCACCTCTCCCGGACTGGGAGGAAGTTCGGTGGTGACCAATCCGTTTGAAACGCCTGCCAGCGCCAGCGATTCGGTGTATATGAAGATTCTTGAACCGGGCACAGGAGCCACTCCTTTGTTTACGGACAGTGTCAGTGTGTACTATCGTGGCAAGCTGATTAACGGAACGGTGTTCGACCAGAATTATACGGGAGATTTGGATGAGCAAATCCATGTACCTACCCATTTCGCTTTACAGGCTAGTCAGACAAGTGGGGGCGACGGACTGATTGTGGGTTGGATTACTGCCTTGCAGCAGATGAAAGAAGGTCAACGGGTGGAATTGTATATTCCGGCAGAGCTTGGATATGGTACGCAAAGCCAGTCGTCCATTCCGGCTAATTCCATGTTGATTTTCGATTTGAAGTTGGAGAAGGTGATTCATCCGAATGGAATTGAAAGTTACAGTTTGAAAGTGAAATAATCTTGAAAGGCTGGATAGAAAACGCCATGAAGAATTTCTTGCGAGAGATTTCTTCATGGCGTTTTTGTTTCTATCTTCTTCGTATTTTCTTGTAATAGTCGGGCACGGCAGAGATACCGAAATTTTCCGGATGGGTAAACAGGATTTTGATGGCCAGTAAGCGGTAGATATAGCGGTTGGTTTCTTCCACCAGTTGCAGGTCGATGGCTTCTTCCACCTTCTGTTCTTTCAGCTCCGTTCCGATACGGGCCTGTCCGATGTTGTACGACTGTGCCACGGCCACCCAGTCGTGAAATTTGTCGTAAGCGGTGCGTAGGTAACGGCAGGCGGCATGGGTCGATTTTTCAATGTCCAGCCGTTCATCGATTTTCCGTTCCACCCGCAGACCGTATTCCCGGGCCGTCTCCTTCATGAACTGCCACAGTCCCAAGGCCCCCACGGGTGAGCGTGCTTCCGGATTCATGCCGCTTTCAATCACCATCAGGTATTTGAAATCGTCGGGAATCTGGTGTTCCTCCAGAATCGGTTCTACAAGAGGAAAGAAATAAGCCGCCTTCTGTTGGAGCGACTGGGAAAAGCGGGACAAGGAGGCCAGTTCCCTGCGCAGCTTCCGTTTGCGGTCGGAAGGATCCAGATTCACCTGTTCCCCACAGAAAATCAGTACATTCGGTTCCAGCAGACTGTCGGCCACTTCAATGCGGCTGAGTGCGGCATAGGCAGGAGTGCCTTCTATCTCTTCTTCGGGAAGTGAAGGTCGGGGCCTCCGGTCGGGGCCTTGCGCATGCACCGTCAAGGGTGCGAGAGGCAGGAAACACACCAGCAGCAATGTCAGACCAGGTTTCATACTTCGTTTTTTTTCATGTTATCTTTTCTTGCCGGCAAAGGTAAGCGATTTATGGTCAGGGTGTACTGTCAGACTTTTAAAAGTTTTCTCTATATGGATGAAGACTGAACGGTAAAAAAAACGGGTAGCAGGCAAAACGTTGTTTTTTTCTGGATTTCTTTTTACCTTTGCGCCCGTCAGAGAAGGGAAATGAAACGTCGTGTACATGCATATTGCCTGTTGCTTGTCAGTTTGTGGGTACTGGTAGTCGGAGTTTTTCCACATCATCATCACAACGAAGCGTTCTGTGTCAGTACGGACATGGAAACCTGCACTCCTGCCCATGTGCATGCGGAAGGAGAAACTTGTCATTGTCCCGGTGATGCCGACAAGCATACCTGCGATATCAGCTGTGTGACCCATTTCTCTTTTTCTACTCCGCATCATTTGCCGGATTTCACGCCGGATTATACGTATTATACCTTGATTTATCTGTCGTCCGTGTGGTTGGAGACGCCTGTCTCTGTGGAATCTACGGACCTGACTTCCTATTATATCGAAAGATTACACGCCCGGAACTTTTCGGCCGTGCGGAATTTCCGTGCCCCTCCCTTTGCTGCATAAAACAACCCTATTGTAGGGAATAGAGAGCGAGAAGTGTACTTTGCAACCAGCTTGCAGGGTACAGAAGTTATTTTTGCAGCAAAATTAAAAACACCGTAATTCAATGAAAAATTATATTTTGACAGGCACATTGTGCATGTTCCTGTTGGGTGCATGTGGAGAGCATGCCCATGAACATGGCGAAGAGGGACACAGCCATGAAGAAGAAATGCATGCCGGAGAAAAGGCCGGCCATTCCGATGAGATTATTCTGACTCCTGAAAAGGCGAAGGCGGCAGGTGTGGAGGCCGAAACCGTTCGTGCGGGAAGTTTTCGTAATGTGATTCATACTAGCGGACAGATTTTGGCTGCCCAGGGCGAGGAAGCTACTGTGGTGGCCGCTTCTTCGGGAGTGGTTTCTTTTTCCCGTAAGGTGGCCGAAGGAATGGCTGTCGGAAAGGGAACGGAACTGCTGAGTGTGTCGGCTGCCCATATTCAGGATGGCGACCCTGTGCAGAAAGCCAAGGTGGCTTATGAGAAGGCCAAGGAAGAGTATGAACGTGCGCAGAAACTGGTGAGCAGTCAGATTGTGTCGCAAAAAGACTTTGCGGCCTTGCGTGAAGCCTACGAGAATGCCCGTCTCACCTACGAAGCGTTGAAGCCGAGCATGTCGGGCAAGGGAGTATCTGTCAAGTCTCCTATCGGCGGATTTATCAAGACGTGCCTGGTGAAGGAGGGTGATTATGTAACAGTGGGCCAGCCGTTGATGACGGTGACCCAGACCCGTCGGCTGGTGTTGAAGGCGGAAGTGTCCGAGCGTTATTATGCGCAGCTTTCCCAGGTGGTGTCTGCCAATTTCCAGACTCCTTATAATAATAAAGTCTATAGCCTTGAGAGTTTGGGAGGTAAGCTGCTTTCTTTCGGTAAATCTTCAGGAGATACTTCTTATTATGTGCCGGTGACTTTTGAGTTCGACAACCGGGGAGAGATGATTCCCGGTTCTTTCGTGGAGGTGTACCTCTTGTCGGGTGAACGGAACGGGGTGTTGAGTCTTCCGCTATCGGCCTTGACCGAGGAACAGGGTGTGTATTTCGTTTACTTGAAGCTGGACGAGGAGTGCTATAAAAAGCAGGAAGTGAAACTGGGAATTTCCGACGGCAGCCGGGTAGAGATTCTTTCCGGTGTGAAAGATGGGGATACGGTGGTGACCCGTGGCGCAATTCATGTCAAACTGGCCTCGGCTTCCAATGCCATTCCGGCGCATACACATAATCATTAAAGCGGAGGAACTATGTTGAACAAGATTATACGATTTTCCTTACAGAACCGCTTGTTGGTGCTGGTGGCAGCGATATTGCTGCTGATAGGAGGAACCTATACAGCCTTCCACACCGAAGTGGATGTGTTTCCCGACCTGAATGCCCCGACGGTGGTGGTGATGACCGAGGCCAACGGCATGGCGGCAGAGGAAGTGGAACAGCTGGTCACTTTCCCTATTGAGACGGCCGTGAATGGAGCGACCAATGTACGACGGGTTCGTTCTTCCTCCACCACGGGCTTTTCAGTAGTTTGGGTCGAGTTTGAATGGGATACTGATATCTATCTGGCCCGTCAGATTGTGTCTGAGAAACTGGCTGCAGTGAGCGAGTCTTTGCCGGACAATGTGGGGAAGCCTACGCTGGGACCGCAGTCGTCTATTCTAGGCGAATTGCTGATTGTGGGCCTGACCGCCGATTCTACTTCCATGCAGGATTTGCGTACGCTGGCCGATTGGACCATCCGTCCGCGTCTGTTGTCCACCGGAGGTGTGGCACAGGTGGCCGTACTGGGGGGAGACATCAAGGAATACCAGATTCTGATTCATCCCGACCGGATGCGTCATTATGGGGTGACTCTGGGAGAGGTGATGGCCGTGTCGCGCAACATGAACCAGAATACCAACGGAGGTGTCATCTATGAATATGGCAACGAGTACATTGTGCGGGGAGTGCTTTCTACGGACGATGTGCATAAGCTGGGTCGGGCTGTCATCAAGACCACGGCAGAGGGAGCTCCCGTTACCTTGGAAGATGTGGCCGATGTGCGCATCGGTTCGCAGCAGCCCAAGCTGGGAGTGGCTTCCGAAAAGGGAAAGCCAGCCGTATTGCTCACGGTAACGAAACAGCCCAACACGGGTACGATTGCCTTGACGGAACAGCTGGAGAAGGCCTTGGCCGACTTGCAGAAGAACCTGCCGAAGGATGTGAAAATCTCTACCGATGTGTTCCGCCAGTCGCGCTTCATCGAAAGCTCCATCAGCAACGTACAGGAATCGCTGTATGAAGGTGCCATCTTTGTGGTCATCGTGCTCTTCCTGTTCCTGGCCAATACACGGACTACCATTATTTCATTGATTACCCTTCCTCTTTCCCTGGTGGTGGCCATTCTAGTACTGCACTACATGGGGCTGAGTATCAATACCATGAGTCTGGGAGGTATGGCCATCGCCATCGGTTCGCTGGTGGATGATGCCATTGTCGATGTGGAAAACGTGTGGAAGCACCTGCGGGAAAACAAGATGCTCCCGCCGGAAGAACGCAAGCCGGTACGCGAGGTGGTGTTCAATGCCTCGCGCGAGGTACGCATGCCGATTTTGAACTCCACACTGATTATCATTGTGAGCTTTATTCCGCTTTTCTTCCTGACCGGGATGGAAGGCCGTATGCTGGTGCCGCTGGGCATTGCCTTCATCGTGTCTTTGTTTGCTTCTACGGTGGTGGCGCTGACCCTGACTCCGGTGTTGTGCAGTTACCTGTTAGGGGGAAAGTCAAAAGGAGACGGCCTGCCGAAAGAAGCCTTCTTGGCGGTATGGCTGAAGAAATATTACGAACGGGCCTTGCTTTGGTCGCTGGAGCACAAGAAGACGGTGCTGGGAGGTACGGTTGCCGTGTTCGTGGTGGCTTTGGGCATCTTCTTTACGTTGGGCCACAGCTTCCTGCCGTCGTTCAACGAAGGGTCGTTTACCATTAATGTCAGCTCCCTGCCGGGTATTTCGTTGGAAGAATCCGACAAGATTGGGCGTCAGGCCGAGGAAATTCTGCTCTCCATTCCAGAGATACAGACCGTAGCCCGCAAGACAGGACGTGCGGAACTGGATGAGCATGCGCTGGGCGTGAACGTGTCCGAGATAGAAGCACCTTTCGAGCTGAAGGACCGTTCGCATGCCGAACTGCTGGCGGATGTCCGTCAGAAACTGTCGGTCATCACGGGGGCCAACATTGAAATCGGACAGCCCATCAGCCACCGTATCGACGCCATGTTGAGTGGTACGCAGGCCAGCATTGCCATCAAGCTGTTCGGAGATGACCTGAACCGGATGTTTGCCTTGGGCAATCAGATAAAGGCGGCCATCAGTGACGTGGAAGGTGTGGCCGACCTGAACGTGGAGCAGCAGATTGAGCGTCCGGAACTGAAGATTGTACCCAAGCGGGAGATGCTGGCCAAGTATGGCATCTCGTTGCCGCAGTTCAGTGAGTTCGTGCAGGTGAATATGGCCGGCGAGGTCGTGTCGCAGGTGTATGAAAAGGGAAAGACCTTCAACCTGGTGGTGCGTGCGGATGAGGCCGACCGGGGTGAGATGGACCGTGTGAAAGACCTGATGATTGACGATGCGCAGGGGCGGAAGATTCCGTTGTCGTACGTGGCCGATGTGGTGTCTTCCATGGGACCGAACACCATTAACCGGGAAAACGTGAAACGGAAAATCGTGATTTCGGCCAATACCAGCGGGCGCGACTTGCGCAGCGTGGTGAATGACATCCAGCGTCGGGTGGACGAGAAGATTACGTTGCCCGAAGGCTATCACATCGAATACGGCGGACAGTTTGAAAGCGAGCAGGCCGCCAGCCGTACCTTGCTGCTGACTTCCCTGATGAGCATAGTGGTCATTTTCCTGTTGCTGTACATGCAGTTCCACGATGCCGCCGAGAGCGGGGTGATTCTGTTGAACTTGCCGCTGGCCCTGATTGGCGGTGTGTTTGCCCTGTGGCTGACCACGGGTGAAGTCAGTATTCCGGCCATCATCGGATTTATCTCCTTGTTCGGTATTGCCACCCGCAACGGTATGTTGCTGGTCACCCACTACAACCTGTTGCGTGAAGAGCAACACCTGGATGTGCGCGAAAGTATCGTACATGGTTCGCTCGACCGTCTGAACCCGATTCTGATGACCGCCCTTTCGTCTGCCCTGGCCCTGATTCCGCTGGCCTTGCGCGGTGATTTGCCGGGCAATGAGATTCAGAGTCCGATGGCCAAGGTCATCCTGGGAGGCTTGCTGACCTCCACTTTCCTGAATGCCTTTGTCATTCCTATTGTGTATGAGTTAATGAACCGGAAGAAAACGACTAAAAGAACAGAAGCATGAAAAAATTTGGATGGATATTGCTTGCGGGCCTGGCTTTTTCCGGCGGGCTGCAGGCACAGAAAATAGAAGAGGTGTTGCAATCCGTAGAGCAGCACAACAAGGAACTTCAGGCCAGTGCGCACAGCATGGAGGCGGCCAAGATGGAAGTGCAGACACGGAATAATCTGGAAGACCCCAGCGTGGAGTACAGTCCGTTTTATGCAAGCAATGTGGACGGCATGGCCAGTTCGGAACTGGTGGTGACGCAGGGATTTGATTTCCCCACGCTGTATGCGGCACGCAACCGTTCCGGAAAATCGCAGAAAAACGTGCTGGACCGTCAGCAGCAGGTGCTCCGTCGCGACATTCTGCTGCAAGCCAAGAACCTGTGTCTGGACCTGATTCGGCTGAACCAGGAACAGCAGTTGCTGGCCGAGCGGATGAAGAATGCCGATGCCCTGTTGGAGTTGTTCGAAAAACGCCTGAAAGAGGGGGATGCCAATGCCCTGGAAGTGAATAAAATCAAGATGGAACGCATGAAGGTGCAGACCGAAGTGGCTCAGAACAATGCCGCACACCGTACGGCCTTGCAGCAGTTGCTGGCCATGAACGGTAATATGCCATTGGAATTTGCGGAAACGGATTACCCGAAGGTTGAAGCTATCCGGGATTATCAGACGTTGTATAACGAAGTGATGCAGTCGGATGCCGATTTGCAGGTCGCTGAGGCAACCGTTCAGGCCGCTTCGGAAGAAGTGAAGGTAAACAAGCAGAACTGGTTGCCGAAACTGGAAGTGGGCTACCGGCGGAATACCTCGGTGGGAGAGAAAAGCAACGGCTTCCTGGTAGGAGGCAGTTTCCCTTTGTTTTCCAACCGTAAGAAACTGAAAATTGCGAAAGCCCAGGCGTTGAGTGCCAACTTGCAGCGCGACAATGCCCGCCTGCAGGTGGAAGCCAAGGTACAGAGCCAGTTCAACGAGATGCAGCAGTTGCGTGAGGCGATGCAGGCCTACGATGTGCCTTTGATGCACCACACCCTCCGTCTGCTCTACGATGCCGTCACGGCAGGCCAGTTGTCCATCATCGACTTTTATGTGGAGGCCGACAACGTATATGGCAACCTGCAAAGCTACATGACGCTGGAGAACCAGTACCAGAAGCTCATGGCCGACATCTATAAGAACCGTCTGTAAATCAGCTGTGATAAAAAGTAAAACCGCCCCTGCGAAGAGGCGGTTTTTTTTCGATGTTTTCTACGTTTCCCGTGGCCGAAACGTAGGTTTTCCACCCGAGAAACATACGTTTCCGCAGTGGGAAACGTACGTTTTTCCCAAGGGAAACGTAAAATAGACTCCAGTGTTTCAGGGAAAAGCGGCTGGCCTTTCCCTGAAACAGCCGGGGAAATACCTTAAATTCTGTCCAACGGAATGTGAAGGGCCTGGGCCACTCCCTTACCGTAGTTTTCATCTGCCTGCATGCAGTTCCGGATGTGGCGGAGCTTGATTTCTTCCGGAATGTCTCCCATGGCTCTGGCCGTATTCTCAAAGAGCACCTGTTGCTGGGCAGGTGTCATCAGACGGAACAGGGCACGAGGCTGAGAATAGTAGTCTGCGTCATCTTCCCGGTAATCCCACTGATAAGCCGCGCCGTCCAGTTCCAGAGGCGGTTCCTTGTATTCGCCCTGCTGTTGCCATTCTCCGTAGCTGTTGGGTTCATAACCCAGGGTCGAACCGTGGTTGCCGTCCACGCGCATCTGTCCGTCGCGGTGGTACATGTTCAGGAAAGGACAACGGCTCCGGTTCACCGGAATCTGGTGGTGGTTGACACCCAGGCGGTAACGCTGCGTGTCACCGTAAGAGAAGAGACGGCCCTGCAGCATGCGGTCGGGCGAGAAACTGATACCCGGCACCACGTTGGCTGGATTGAAAGCCGCCTGTTCCACGTCGGCAAAATAATTCTCCGGGTTGCGGTTCAGTTCGAGTACCCCCACCTCTATCAGCGGATATTCTTTTTGCGACCAGACTTTGGTCAGGTCGAAGGGGTTGAACGGACATGCTTTGGCCTGTTCTTCCGTCATCAGCTGGATGTACATCGTCCATTTCGGGAAGTCACCTTTTTCAATGCTTTCGTAGAGGTCGCGCTGATGGCTTTCCCGGTCTTTTGCGATGATAGCTTCCGCTTCCGCATCGGTCAGGTTCCGGATACCCTGCTGGGTGTGCAGATGGAATTTGACCCACGTACGTTTCCCTTCCGCATTGATCAGGGAGAACGTGTGGCTGCCATAGCCGTGCATGTGGCGGTACGAAGCCGGAATGCCGCGGTCGCTCATGGTGATGGTCACCTGGTGCAGGGCTTCGGGCAGTGAGGTCCAGAAATCCCAGTTGTTGCGCGGGCTGCGCATGTTGGTGCGCGGGTCCCGTTTCACTGCGTGGTTCAAGTCGGGGAATTTCAGCGGATCGCGCAGGAAGAACACTGGCGTGTTGTTTCCCACCAAGTCCCAGTTTCCTTCTTCGGTATAGAATTTGATGGCGAAGCCGCGGATGTCACGTTCCGCATCTGCCGCCCCACGTTCACCGGCCACCGTAGAAAAACGGACAAACAGTTCCGTTTCTTTTCCCACCTGTGAGAAGATGGCCGCCTTGGTGTAGGCCGTGATATCGTGCGTGACAGTAAATTTTCCAAACGCTCCCGAGCCTTTGGCGTGCATGCGCCGTTCGGGAATCACTTCGCGGTCAAAATGTGCCAGTTTTTCGAGAAACCACACATCTTGTAAAAGCATCGGACCTCTTCGTCCTGCGGTAGCCACATTCTGGTTGTCGGCTACGGGTGCACCTGAGGCACTGGTAAGTTTCTTTTTTTCCATAAGCATTACATTTGTGATTTGATAATAGATTAAGAAGGAATTATACGGTGATGAACCGGTCCAGGATTTGTTTGTCCGAGTCGGTCAGCAAGCCGTTCTTGGATTGCAGGAAAGGTACAGGGGCTTTCCGGGAAATACGCAAGGCTTTCTTCATGTTCCGGAGCATGCTTCCTGTCCTGAATTTATAAGTTGTAAAAAGCAGCGTTCGGTGAGGAGGCACTTGTCCTGCCATTCGTCGGCTGCAGGCTTTCCATTGCCGGTGCGGGTGCTGTCCGACGACGAAACAGCCGCAGGTCCAGCATCCCGACAGCAGGAAATCCGTTTCTGCCAGCTTCTGAGGGTCGAAATCAGAGATCGCGCACAAGCTGACATGCAGCCCTTTCGACCAGAGATACATTGCAATTTCTCTGGCGAAAAAGGCTGTCTTTCCTTTGTGGCTATAATACAGGACAGTGGCTTTCATTTGATTTGCAGCAACAAGATTCCTTTACAACCACCACCCGGCTGTTGGGCAGGTCGGGGATGTAGATAAAGCCGTCTTTTACGGTGATGTCAGCCGGACCAATCAGCGGCTGCTCCAGTTTCAAAGGCAGAGGAGACATCTTTCCGCTGGCCAAGTCAATACGGCTCAGCTGGGCCGGTGTCCAGTTGGTGACAATCAGCGATTTTCCGTCGGAAGAGAAAGCGATGCCGTCGTATTGTCCGGTCACTTCCGTCAGTTTGCGGGCCACGGGCTGCTTCAGGTTGTCGATGCGGTAAATCACATTGGCTTCCTTGGTCACTCCGTCGGCCGGATAAGAAGCCACATACATTATTCCGTCACGTACGAGCAGTCCGTTCGGTCCGCTGATTTGCAGCCATTCTTCGGGCTGTCCCGGCTGGGCCGGATTGCTGATGTCCAGGCGGAAAATACGGTCGGTATTGGTCACTGAGGCATACAGATAGTTTCCGTCGGCCGCCAGGTCGTTGACAAACAGGTTGCCTTCGGGCAGGGAAATGACTTTCGGATTCTTCGCCTTGTCGGTCAGGTGATATACTACGATTTTATTCACATCACATACATACAGGTAGTCCTGACGGATGAACATTCCTTTGGGAGCCGACAGATTGCCGTCGGCCGGAACCATGACCTGGGTCTTTCCGTCCTTATAAAATGCGATGTATCCTTTTCCTTCCGTGTTCAGCGGATTCAGTTCGGCAGTACCGAAGTTGGCTACCAGGATACCTCCCTGATACGGATACGTACTTTCACAATAACGAAGTCCTTCGTTTACTACACCTTTTACAGTTTGTGCCGATACCCCCATCGACAAGCAAACAAACATTACACTGAGAATCTTTTTCATCTTTTTACGTTTATTTTTTGACAAAGTTAAAAGCGAGCCAAATATTTTCTATATTTGTAGCACTCATTTTTCCGATAACATTCATAGGCAGAAACGATAAGAAATGGAACTCCGTCAGTTGAAATATTTTAAAGCGGCCTGCGAATTGCAGAATTTTTCGGAGGCGGCACGTGCGTTGTTTATCTCGCAAAGTACACTTTCCCAGCAGATTAAGCAGCTGGAGGATGAATTGGACGTCTTGCTTTTCGACCGTATAGGGAAGCGGGTAGTCCCTACGGAAGCCGGACTGGCTTTTTTGCCTTATGCGGCAAAGGCTCTTTATGATGCGGAAGACGGGAAACAGATTATCCGCGACCTGAAAGGGATAGAGACAGGGGTGCTCCACATCGGGGTGACTTATAGCATGAGTCCCTTGCTGATAACCGCATTGGGAATGTTTACGAAAACCTATCCGAAGGTCAAGGTGGATGTCTGTTTTGCCACTTCGGAAGAACTCCTGGAAAGATTGGAAGCCAATCACCTGGATTTTGTTTTGTCCTTCAAGCCGGAAGGCACGTCGGAAGGGTTTGAAACCCTGTCGTTGTTCTCTTCCCGGCTCCGCTTTATCGTGCATCGCTCGCATCCGTTGGCCGGACTTTCTTCCATCACCCTGAAACGGTTGTCCGAAACTCCGCTGGTGCTGCCGGGGCAAGGTTTTGCCACCCGGAAAAAGGTAGACGAGCTTTGCCGGACCCATCGGCTGGAACTGACGGTGGGTGTGGAAATGAACGACGTGCATACCATTATCCATACCTTGCGTGCGGGCTATTGGGCTACCATCCTGACGCAAGCTGCCGTGCGGGGAGAGGAAGACCTGGTGCAGATTCCCATCTTGTGTGCCGACAAGCTGACCTCGGAAGGCTGTCTGTTCTGGGCGCAGGGAAACTACCGGAAAAAGTCGGCGCTGGCATTCGCCGATTTTTTGCAGAAGGCGGTCGGAAACGGGGGAGAGTAAGCGGCCGGAAAGGATGCCGGCGGGTTTAAAAAATGATAAGGGCAAAAAAAGATGGACGGCTGTTCCCCGTAATCCGTGCCGAATTATTAACTTTGCCCTTTGATAGAAAATAAACAGAAACACAGCAATATGCCATTAAATTTACCCGATAAACTGCCGGCAATCGAGTTGTTGAAGCAAGAGAATATTTTCGTGATAGATAATTCGCGGGCCAGCTCACAGGACATCCGTCCGTTGAAGATTGTCGTACTCAACCTCATGCCACTTAAAATAACGACAGAAACCGACTTGATTCGTTTGTTGTCCAACTCCCCTCTACAGATTGAGGTGAGCCTGATGAAGCTGAAAAGCCATACTTCAAAGAATACACCGGTGGAGCACATGAAAGCGTTCTATCGTGATTTTGAACTGATGAGAAACGAAAAGTTCGACGGAATGATTATTACCGGAGCCCCGGTGGAACACCTGGATTTTGAAGATGTCAACTACTGGGACGAGGTGACGGAGATTTTCGAATGGACCCGTACCCATGTCACCTCCACGTTCTATATCTGCTGGGCGGCACAGGCCGGCTTGTATTACCATTACGGCATCCCGAAGTATCCGTTGGACAAGAAAATGTTCGGCATCTTTGAACACCACATCTGCAAGGGCTTCGAGCATCTGCCCATCTTCCGTGGATTCGACGACGTGTTCTATGTACCTCATAGCCGTCACACCGAAGTCCGCCGGGAAGACATTGAAAAATGCAAGGACCTGCAGATTATTTCCGAGTCGCCCGAGTCGGGTGTACACATTGTGATGGCCCGTGGCGGACGCGAGTTTTTCGTGACCGGCCATTCGGAATATTCTCCTTACACGCTGGATACGGAATACCGCCGTGACCTGGGCAAAGGCCTGCCCATTGAAATGCCGCGCAATTACTACCGCGACAACGATCCGGAAAAAGGACCGCTGGTGCGCTGGCGGAGCGTGGCCAACCTGTTGTTCTCCAACTGGATGAACTATTATGTGTACCAAGAAACTCCTTACGATATCAACCAGATAAAATAAGAATGATCAGACAACGTCCTATCGAACTGCTTGCCCCGGCCAAGAATCTGGAGTGCGGCATGGAAGCTATCAACCACGGGGCCGATGCGGTATATATCGGTGCCCCGCGTTTCGGCGCACGTGCCGCTGCCGGCAACTCATTGGAAGACATTGAGGCCCTGGTGCGTTATGCCCATTTGTATCGCGTACGCATCTACGTGACTGTCAATACCATCCTGAAGGAAGAGGAACTGGCAGATACCGAGAAAATGATTTGGGATTTGTACCGGGTGGGGGTGGATGCCCTCATCGTACAAGACATGGGAATCACCCGCCTGAATCTGCCCCCGATTCCGCTGCATGCCAGTACGCAGATGGACAACCGTACGCCGCAGAAAGTGAAATTTCTGGCCGAGGCCGGTTTCCGTCAAGTGGTATTGGCCCGTGAGCTGACGCTGGACGAGATTGCAAAGATTCATGCCGCCTGTCCGGATACGCCGCTGGAGGTATTCGTACACGGCGCCTTGTGCGTGAGCTACAGCGGACAGTGCTACGTGAGTCAGGCATGTTTCGGCCGTAGTGCCAACCGTGGAGAGTGTGCGCAGTTCTGCCGCCTGAGCTTCAACATGGTGGATGCGGACGGGAAAACGATTGCCCGCGGCAAGCACCTACTGTCGCTGAAAGACATGAACCAGAGCGACAACCTGGAAGCCTTGCTGGATGCGGGCGCCTCTTCGCTGAAGATTGAGGGCCGTTTGAAGGACGTGGCCTATGTGAAGAACGTGACCGCCTATTACCGTCAGAAGCTGGATGCCATCCTGAAGCGCCGGAAAGAATACGTGCGGGCTTCGTCTGGTACCGTCCGTCTGGCTTTCCGTCCGCAGCTGGACAAGAGTTTCAGCCGGGGATTTACCGATTATTTCCTGCACGGACGTACGCCGGATATTTTCTCTTTCCATACGCCGAAGTCGTTGGGCGAGGAGATGGGCGTGGTGAAAGAAGTGCGCGGCAACTATTTCACGGTGGCCGGAGTGAAACCTTTCAGCAACGGCGACGGACTCTGCTATTTGGATGAGCAAGGCAAACTGCACGGTTTCCGGGTGAACCGGGTGGAGAACAACAAACTCTATCCTCAGGAGATGCCGCGTCTGCGTCCGAAAACCAAAATCTACCGCAACTTCGACCAGGAGTTTGAACGGGTGATGCAGAAAAAGTCGGCCGAACGTAAGATGGCCGTATCCATGCTGTTCGAAGAGAACAACTTCGGGTTTACCCTGACCCTGACCGATGAAGACGATAACTGCATCAGCGTGACGCTGCCGGCAGAAAAGACACTGGCACGTACCCCTCAGGCCGAAAACCTGAAGAACCAGTTGGGCAAGCTGGGCAACACCCCGTTTGAGCTGGAGAAATTGGACATCTCCTTGTCGGCAGACTGGTTCGTACCTTCTTCTGCCTTGGCCGATTTGCGTCGCAATGCGGTGGAAAAGCTGCTGGAAGCCCGCCGCATCAACTATCCGCAGGAAAGGGTACGCTTCCCGAAAACCACGCATGCGTTTATCGTGGGCGACTTGACCTACTTGGGCAATGTGATGAATACGAAGGCACAGGCCTTCTATCACGACCACGGGGTGAAGCGCATCGCACCTGCTTTTGAGAAAGAACCACGGACCGATGCCGTGCTGATGTTCTGCAAGCATTGCCTGCGCTACAGCATGGGCTGGTGTCCGGTACATCATAAGGTGAAATCGCCCTACAAGGAACCTTACTACCTGATAAGTACGGACGGACGGCGATTCCGCCTGGATTTCGACTGTAAAGTCTGTCAGATGAAAGTGTCATTGGATAATCAGAAGTCAGAATGAAACACGCGGGTTATATTCTAGGGGTGATTTGTTTGCTGTTGTGCGTGACGGCCTGCCATTACCGCACTTCCTTGTCTTCCACAGGAGAAGGAAATCCGAACGATTCGGTGGTGAAGGTGGTCAGGGAATGTCCGTATGCCTTGAACAGCAATTTCCGGGTCACGGCCGACACGCTTTGGCTTCATCAGCTCCCGTTGCTCGATTCCATTCCGGTGAAGGAGGGCGATGAACTGGTGGTAGCCGAGATTACCGCCCGTAAAGAAATGGAAGGTGACTCGGTGTGGGTGAAAGTGGCCCGCGACCAGGAAACCATCGGATGGGTTCCCGAACGCCAGTTGCTGTCGCACATCGTCCCCGTAGACCCCATCTCCCGTTGCATCCACTTGTTCAGCAACTCCCATGCCCTGCCGTTCTTTTTAGTATTGGCTGTGTTCTTCCTCTGCTTCGTGTACCGTGCCCTGCGGCGCAAGCAGATTAAGCTCATCTGGCTGAACGACATCGACAGTGTGTTTCCCATTACCCTGTCGTGGTTGATGGCCGCGGCAGCCACGTTGTATAACAGCATGCAGCATTTCGTGCCGGAAACCTGGGAGCGGTATTATTATGACCCCTCGCTGAATCCCTTCGACCTGCCTTTCGTATTGGGACTGTTCGTGCTCAGCGTGTTCCTTATCCTGTTGCTGGGGGTGGCCTTGCTGGACGACCTGTTTCACCAGACCACGATGGAAGTGGCCTTTTTCTATCTGCTGGGGCTGGCTTCCTGCTGCATTTTCTTGTATATCTTTTTCACCTACTTGTGGGTGTATCTGGCCTATTTGGCCTTTATCGCTTATTCCGTGTGGTGCGTCCGGCGCTTGCGCAAGGCCAACAGCTATCCCTACGCCTGTGGAGCCTGCGGTGCCAAGATGAGGTCGAAAGGCATTTGTCCGCACTGTGGCGCCTTGAATGAGTAATAATCCGCATAATTTTGTAATTTTGCACCTTTCAAAAATTTAAAACCCTACATAATATGATTAGTATAGATGGACTGACCGTGGAATTCGGAGGGACCACCTTGTTTAGTGACCTGAACTTTCAGATTAACGAAAAAGACCGTATTGCCCTGATGGGAAAAAATGGCGCCGGCAAATCCACGCTGCTGAAAATACTGGCCGGTGTGCGCCAGCCTACGCGGGGAAAAGTGACCGCCCCCAAAGACTGTGTGATTGCCTATCTGCCGCAGCACCTGATGACGGAAGACGGGCGGACGGTATTCGAAGAAGCCTCTCAGGCTTTTGCCCATCTGAAGGAGATGGAGGAAGAGATTGAGCGGATGAACAACGAACTGGCCACACGGACGGATTATGAAAGTGATTCCTATATGGCCCTGATAGAGAAAGTGGCTTCGATGAGCGAGAAGTTTTATGCCATCGACATGACACATTTTGAGGAAGATGTGGAGAAGGCTTTGTTGGGACTGGGCTTCCTGCGGGAAGACTTCAACCGTCCGACCAGCGATTTCAGCGGAGGGTGGCGGATGCGTATCGAACTGGCCAAGCTGCTGCTCCAGAATCCGGATGTGTTGCTGCTGGATGAGCCGACCAATCACCTGGACATCGAGTCCATCCAATGGTTGGAAGATTTCCTGATCAACAGTGCCAAGGCGGTGGTGGTCATCAGCCACGACCGGAAGTTTGTGGACAACATCACGACCCGTACCATCGAAGTGACCATGGGACGGATTTACGACTATAAGGTGAATTACTCCCAGTACCTGGTGCTGCGGAAGGAACGCCGCGAACAGCAGATGAAGCAATACGAAGAACAGCAGAAGATGATTCAGGAGACCAAGGACTTCATTGAACGTTTCAAGGGCACTTACAGCAAGACCTTGCAGGTGCAGAGCCGGGTGAAGATGCTGGAGAAACTGGAACTGATAGAAGTGGACGAAGAAGATACCTCGGCCTTGCGCTTGAAATTCCCTCCTTCACCACGCAGCGGAAACTATCCGGTCATCATGGAAGGAGTGGGAAAGACGTATGGCAACCACGTGGTGTTCAAGAATGCCAACCTCACCATTGAACGGGGCGACAAGGTGGCTTTTGTGGGAAAGAACGGAGAAGGTAAGTCTACCCTCGTGAAGTGCATCATGAATGAAATAGACTATGAAGGTACGCTGACGCTGGGCCATAACGTGCAGATTGGGTATTTTGCACAGAACCAGGCTTCGTTGCTGGACGAGAACCTGACGGTGTTTCAGACCATTGACGATGTGGCCAAGGGAGAAATCCGCAATAAAATCCGGGACTTGCTGGGAGCCTTCATGTTCGGCAGTCCGGAAGCCTCGATGAAGAAGGTCAAGGTGTTGTCGGGAGGAGAACGTACCCGTCTGGCCATGATTAAACTGTTGCTGGAGCCGGTCAACCTCTTGATTCTGGATGAGCCGACCAACCACTTGGACATGAAGACGAAGGATATCCTGAAACAGGCGTTGATGGATTTCGACGGCACCCTGATTGTGGTATCGCACGACCGTGATTTCTTGGACGGGCTGGTTACGAAGGTGTATGAGTTCGGTCACCAGCGTGTGAAGGAACACTTGTGTGGCATCTATGAGTTTTTGGAGACCAAGAAACTGGAAAGTCTGCAGGAGTTGGAGCGTAAAAACGTCTGAAAAGGCCCTTTGGAAAGAAAAAACGGCTTTTTTGAGAAAAAAGTTTCCAAATGTTTTGCAGGTTTAAAATAAGTTACTACCTTTGCACTCGCAATCGGGAAATGACCGATGCGACAAAGGATTGATTCGCTAGCTCAGCAGGTAGAGCACAACACTTTTAATGTTGGGGTCTTGGGTTCGAGCCCCAAGCGGATCACCAAAGAGAGGCCTTCAGTTTTGAAGGCCTTTTCTTTTTTGTTTTCTTTTATTTTCTCTTGTTTTCTTTTGTTCTGTCCTTGTCTAAATCAATTATTTTTGTGTCGTTAATTCTCTATTAGGGCCTTGTTTCATGAATTATTCAATGCAAAATGGGCAATTTTAATTTTTACGAAGACAAGTTAGATTTGAACTTTTGGTATGAGCTCTGCACAAGAGAGGGCAAGTTGTGTCATTATAAAAAAGGAGAATATTTTGTGCGGTGCGGAGAAATTACACACTACATGGGACTCGTGAAACAAGGGTATTTAAAATATAATACAATAGACTCAGAAGGCAATGAACATATTTCTGGTTTTGCCTTTTCTAATACGCTTGTAGGCGATTATCTCAGTGCCACACACCAAATGCCTTGTCTAACTAATATTATTGCTGCCACAGATGCAGAGGTTTGGGTTTGCAGTTGTGAGGTTCTCAATCGGGTGTTTAATGAAGACACAAGATTACATCAGATGATTGCCGATTCTTTGTTTCATCAAGTCTATTCATTGTATTTGGATATGCATCGTTCGTCACCTAAGGAGCGTTATGTGGCATTGTTGAAACGATGTCCTGAGATTCTGCAAAATATTACGCTTAAAGAAGTGGCTTCTTACTTGAATATGACCCCCACCTATCTCAGCCGTATCCGCAAGGAAATTACTTTTGAGAACAAATGATTTTATCAGATGAACGAATTCTTTTACAAATGAATATGTATGTACTATTCCTCATTTTGGAATCACTCCTAAAATTGAGAGGATAGTTTAATTATTTTAATATTTAGTGAGAAAGGTTTTGAAATATTTCAAGGCCTTTTTTCTTCTGTGCTTTAACATCCTCAAAATTAATGTATAAGTAGTATGGTTATGTTCAGCAGCTATAGCCTTCTGTTTAATCATTGATAAAGTTGAAAAAAGAAAAGCAATGATTCCTATTAGTGTTTATTTGAAAAGTTTTCTTGCGGAGTAAATGGTTATATTTTGTAGGGAGATTGCTTTCTGAAGAGGTAGAATCTAATTTTGTCTGTAACTCTCAAACTAGTTTGAGAACTGTGCTGGCTTAGGTCAGTACATTTGCAAAAGATATAATCTATTTAGATAAAAGGCTTTTCTGTTTTGGAATGACTTATTTTACAAATAATAAATACTTAAAATTATGAGACGGTTAATTTTCTTATGTCTGGGATTTTTATGCTTCATTCCTGTCCAACTGGAAGCAAGAAAATATTTTTGTGAGATTAAAGGAACAAGCAAAGCTTTATCAGCTGGCCTGAAGATTGTTTTTGACTTTGGTGAGAGTCCTGTGTACTCTATATGGAACGGTCTGAAAAGCAAGCAGAAACTGGTGGATGAGAATGGTAAGGAAATAGATTTCAACAGTATGGTGGATGCTGCAAACTATATGTCGGAGAAAGGATGGAACTTTCAGCAGGCATATACTTCATTCTATGAGGGAAATGTAATACATCATTGGATTTTTTATAAAGAGGCGGATTCTCGGGAAGAAGTAGGAACAGGAATTATGACTAAAGAAACATATAAACAGAAGTGATAAAAAGTAATAATGAAACTATCTTATAAAACCGAAAGAAGTGAAAGTTAATAAAAGAGTACAATAGCATTATGAGCTTTGCCTATAACTGTGAGAACAATATGTTAAGATAGGTACAAAAAATAATGGCTATGAAATTACTGGAAACCAACAAAGATAATAAGGAAAATTTATTCGTTTATCCTTAAAAACAGGTTTTTGTATATTGATTTAATCTTTTTGCTGCGCTTCCTATATAATTTGCTGTAATGATAGAATAACCATGATTGTATGGTATTAATCTAATAAAAATATGAGAACAGAAACATATAAAGGTACATCAAAAACGAACAGGTATTATAGCGTTAATATCATTCATATTTTTTGTGAGTTTAAATTATATTTACGTAATAGACTTGTGGTATTTATAGCCTTCTATTTTTTCTCTAACCTTCTTTGTGCACAAACTGTATGGACCAAAGAAGATTCTGTTCAACTGTCTAAAATATTAGAGAGTGAAAGACCTATCATCATAAACAGCGACTTAAAAAGGGAATTGGAGAGAAGCTTTAATTGTGAACCTATAAAGGAAAATTGCAGTTCTTGGAACGATTTCATATTGGATATAAAATCATACGATTTAGTAATACCGAAATATCAACCCATAAATATGGAACATATCTTTAAGAAGCATACTACTAGTAAGTTTTCTAATTTAAAAAATGAATATTTCAAATATAATCAGTTTATAATCGGCAGTAATATAGATGTGGATAATTCCTTAAAATATTTACAACGAAATACGAAACTTACTTTTCCATTGAGCAGTAAATTACATTTCAATACGTTTGGTAGCTATTCATTGGATAAATCACATAGCCCAATACTTCCAGTAAATCCTAGTCTCTATGCCCTAGGAGTAGGAGTCTTATTTAGCCTTAGAAAAAATATAGTGCTCGGTCCTCAAATGGGCTATCAATATAATATAATACAAAAAAGATGGGAATGGCTATGGGGAATTAAATGTACAATATTATTCTAACTGGAAAGAAGTTGAAGGAATTAAAATAATATTAGCCTTACTATAACAATCATCTAATCATGGATTGTAAAAGATTTGTAATATGCACCTTGATATGTGTAGGACTTTCGTTTCCTGTTTTTAGTCAGACAATAGGGAAAATAGTAGATGCCAACCAGCAGCCGGTGGATGGTGCTACTATCGTCATGCAGTTGCCGGATTCAACCTATCTGGGTGCTGCCATATCCGCGGCCGATGGTACATTCATACTAGAACCGGAACTGGAAAGTTACCAGCTCATTGTTCAACATCTGCTCTATCAGACCAGGTTGGTTAAGGGACAGGCTCGTGATGTCGGTATCATTGTATTAGAGCCGAAAGACTATAATCTGGAGGAAGTGGTAATAAAGGGGGAAAAACCGTTGGTAAAAGTAGAAAACGGACGGCTCGGCTATAACCTTTCAGTGTTTTCGCAGAAACTGGCTGTAAATAATGCATACGAAGCTATAACCAAACTTCCGGGAGTGCAGGAGAGCAACGGCGCGCTTTCTCTTGCCGGAGCAAGTTCACTTACAATTGTAATGAACGGAAAGCCTACAACTATGACAGCAGAGCAATTGGAAACATTACTGCGCAATACGCCGGTGGAGCGTGTGGAAAAAGCGGAAGTCATGTACAGTGCCCCTCCTGAACTTCATGTACGCGGAGCTGTTATCAATGTGGTAATGAAACGCTCGAATGACTATTCATTTCAAGGAGAATTGAGTACTTATTATCAGAACAAATATTTCAACAGCGGCGGTGCAAACGGTAATTTCCGTCTATCCACCCCCAAAGTAACTTTGGATGTAATGTATGGAGCCGACAATATAAAAACGTTAGAATATACAAACCTATTATCCAGGCACACATTGAGTGATAAAGTTTATGAAATTATCCAGAATGAGAAACTGAGTTCCAAAAGCTGGATGCATAATGTAAGAACGGCTCTGGAATGCAACATCAATGAAAAGAATCACCTGAATGTTGCCTATACGGGAAGCTTTACTCCCGACGAACATAACCGCAGCATAGCTGACGGTAGTTTCCAGCAGTCCAATCTTGATAAGTTTACGGATAAGAAAATGCATAACATAGCCGTGCGGTACAGTTCCGGTTTCGGTCTGGAAGTGGGCGGTGATTATACCCGTTATACATCGGATAACAATCAGACAATGTTTACACGGCTTGCTGACAATAGTGAAAACACATATACCCTGACTGGCGGCCAGCGTATCGACCGTTACTCTGTTTTTGCAGACCAGAAACATAATCTGGCAAATAACTGGAGCATAGGCTACGGCCTTTCCTACCGCTATGCAAAAGATTTTGATTTTCAGACGTACGACAATGTGACAGGCAATATAAAACCAGAAAATACAGAAGCCTGGTTAAACGAGCAGACAACCAGTTTTTATTTCTCGTTGAGTAGGAATTGGGCGAGCGGAACTTCATTCTCGGTTTCTGCAACCGGAGAATATTATACTATCGGGAACTATCACAAGTGGGCAGTTTACCCACAGGCCTCACTGACATATATGAAAAGTCCGAACCATATCTTCCAGTTGTCTTTATCAACAGACAAGACATATCCAAGTTATTGGGATATGCAGTCGTCTGTCACATATCTGAACGGATATTCAGAGCTTCAAGGAACACCCGGTTTACGACCTATGACAAACTATAATCTAAACGGTACCTATATACTGAAACAGAAGTATATATTCGGTTTGTTCTATACGCACACATCCGACTATTTTGCCCAGTCTCCCTATCAGGATACCGACCGTCTGGCTCTAATATACAAGAATACCAACTGGAATTACATGCGTATGATAGGCGCCAACCTCATTTTGCCATTCAGCATAGGGAACTGGTATGATGCAAGGCTTACACTTGCAGGAATGCAGGCACGGCAGAAATGTAATCGGTTCTTTGACATACCTTTCGACCGTAAAAAATGGATGTTTGTAGGTACACTTGACAATACCTTCAAGATATGCAAGAACCTTTCGTTTGAATTGACAGGCAACATACAGACTCCATTCATACAAGGAACGCTGGATCTCGCAAGTTCATTCAACCTTACAGCCGGAATGAAATGGAACTTTGCCAAAGACAAATGTTCATTTACGGTACGTTGCAGTGATATTTTCAATTCCAGTATGCCGAATATGAAGGTTCGCTTCAAAGGCCAATATTTGGATATGAACAGCTCTTTCTACACGCGTACGGTTTCTCTGAACTTTACATACCGTTTTGGTGAATATAAAAAATCGGTGATGAAAGGAGTCGATACATCAAGATTTGGACATTAAAAATAAAAAACAATATGAAACTAAAATTCCGGAAATGTCGACGAGGAGCATATCCGGAATTAAGTTCTATATTTATTTTGTCTCTAGTTTTACTGAGTTTTTGTTTTCTTCTGTCTTTTTTCTTTGTTCTTCTTTTCTTCTATTTTTAATAGAAGATCGTAAATTTCTGCTATTTTTTCAAATTGTTTGATATTTATTGTCTCATTGTAATATTTTGTGTGTTTTTTGTTTAAATCTTCTATTTCAGAAATATGATTACTTGTTTTTACAGACATAGCAAAGACAAGCATTAATCCAAAAAGTGTTATTCCAAGTCCCATAAGTCCTAAAATACCATTAATTTTATCGTTCATAAACATATATTCAATATCATCCCAGAAAGATGCAATCAGGAAGAACATGATTCCAACTATAATATATGTATATCCTAATAGTAGGAATTTTTTTTCTCTTTTTGGATCAGATTGTATAGTGATTCTGTTTTGTGTGTCACTGCAGAATAAAGAATCTCAATCGAGGTGAAATAGGTGGACTGAATGACGAATTGCAAAATAAACGATTGATTATTAGCGATAAAGATATAGTGTTCGAGCCCCAAGCGGATCACCAAAGAAAGGCCTTCAGTTTTGAAGGCTTTTTCTTTTTTGTTTTCTTTTATTTTCTCTTGTTTTCTTTTGTTCTGTCCTTGTCTAAATCAATTATTTTTGTGCTGTTAATTCTCTATTAGGGGCTTGTTTCATGAATTATTCAATGCAAAATGGGCAATTTTAATTCTTTCATCGACAAATTAGACATGGAATTCTGGCATGAGATTTGTGCTAAGAACGGTAAACTGTGTCATTACAAAAAAGGAGATTTCTTTGTGCAAGAGGGAGATGTTATACGATATATGGGAATTGTGCAAGAGGGATATTTTAAATATGTCACTACAGATTCAAGCGGCAATGAACATATAACCGGATTAGCGCTCCCAGGAGCCTTTGTTGGCGACTATTTAAGTACCACACACAAAACACCTTGTATGACCAGTCTTGTTGCTGCAACAAATGTGGAGGCTCTGGTATGTGACTGTGAAGTACTTAATAAAGTTTTCGATGAGGATAGAGAACTTCATCAACAGCTTTCAGATTTACTATTCCATCATGTGTATAAACAATATTTGGATACACACCGTTTTTCACCCAAAGAACGCTATATCGCTTTATTGAAAAGATGTCCTGATATTCTCCAAAATATTACGATTGGAGAAGTTGCCTCTTATTTGAATGTTACACCAACCTATCTCAGCCGTATCCGCAAGGAAATTACTTTTGAGAACAAATGATTTTATTAGATGAACGAGTTCAATACATACCTCAACAACTTAGACTATTCTTTTATAACAGATTTATGTAAAAGGAAAGGGAAACTGCATACTTATCGTAAAGGAGATTTTTTCATTCGTCAGCATGAGAAAAAACGTTTTGCGGGATGGGTGGAAGATGGTACCTTTCAATATACCCATATTGACGAAGAGGGAGAAGAACACATTGTAGGGTATTCGTTTACAAATGAATATATATGTGACTATTCCTCATTCATGAAAGGCGGCTTGTCCTTGGTAGGCATTCAAGCCATAACAGACTGCTCCGTTTACGAAATATCCTCGCATGACATTATTGAATATTGGGAGACTAATATGGAAACCCAACGGTTCGGAAGATGCGTAGCCGAAAATCTATATGAAATGGTATATGAAAGGCTGCTCGATTCGTATTGCAGCCCTGAAATACGATACAAAAGATTGATGGAGCGTTGTCCCAACCTGAAAGAAGCAGTTCCTTTGAAAAGCATTGCTTCATTCTTGGGTGTTACTCCTGAAACTGTCAGTCACATACGCCGGAAACTGAGGGGATAATTCAATTATTTTAATGTTTAGTGAGAAAGGTCTTGAAATATTTCAAGGCCTTTTTTATTTATTATCCCATACTTTGCATTAAAATCAAAATTTCAATATGAATATAAACAGGAACCCTTTTATTATGGCCATACCTATAAAAGTGAAAAGATGTCGCTTCCAACATTATCATTGACAATGTTTATAAGAAAATGCATTGTCAATTTTATGCAACTGGAATATGGTTTTGTTTGTAACTCTCAAATTAGTTTGAGAGTTGTGTCACTTTTGGTATGTACATTTGCAAAAATCATATACTTTAAGCATTGTCTAATGTATATTTTCTGATGAAACTTTTTAGAGTAAATACACAGCATAAAAATGATTTATATGAGACTATTTAAATATCACTTCTTTTTGATACTTATGACGATATGTTGTTGCCATACAGTAAATGCACAAGTATGCATCATTGGGCGAATTGTGGATTCGGAACAGATTCCTATTGCAGGGATAAATTGTGTCCTTTTGAATTTGCCGGATTCGACTTTGATAACCGGAGCTACAAGTGATTTGAAAGGAAGGTTTAAATTAGAGGCAAAGGAGGATAAAGAATATATCCTGCAATTATCATCTGTTGGATATGAGAAGAGAAGCCAAATCTGCAAACCCGGTAATTTGGGAAATATAGTGCTTAACGAGGATGCCATGCTTCTTGACGAAGTGGTCGTTACTCCACAAATACTGAATACTTTCGGGAACAAAAATCAATTGATACTGAGCGAAACAGCCATGAAAGTAGGCAACAATGCTTTGGATGCTATCAGTAGTCTGCCACAATTTAAGACAGACATCAGCAGTGATGCTCTGGTGACTGTGGACAATAAAAGTATTCTTGTACTGATAGATGGGATGAGGCGTTCTTCGCGTGAACTGAAAATGCTCAAAGCTGATGAAATTAAGAATATTCAGTATTATAGCAATCCTCCGGCAAGGTACGCCCATGAAAACATAGGAGCCGTTATTGATGTGAAAACAAAGAAGAAAGCTGATAAACTATACAGCCTATATCTTGACACAAAGAACGGAATAACAACGGGATACGGTACAGATATGCTCTCGATGGCATATAGGGACTCTCTGAATATGTTCACTGCGGCGTATTTTATCGATTATAGGGCACTGAACGACAATAGGATGAACAACACCTATTCGTATGATGGAAAAATAAATGAATATCGAGGACTGCCAGGCAGTTATAACGGGCAATATCATATTGGTCAGCTTACCTATCAGCGTTATCAAGGCAAGAATCTTTTCAATGCCAAAGTTGAATACCGTAAATCACCCGGCAAACAAGAATACGAACAAGAGCTGATGGGGAAAAACGATAATCCTCCCATCAACAGTAGAAGCCTCCAAAGCGACTATTCATCCATTTCGGCCGACTTGTACTATATGTATATGTTTAGTCAGAACAGAAATTTATCTATAAATATATTAAATACCTATTATCATTCAAACTCAGATAATATTTTGACAAACAAAGAAGGCGGATACTCATTTGAAAACCATATAGACAACAAATCTTATTCCTTAATCGCTGAAGTTCTGTATGGCGATAAATTATGGAACGGAGATTTCAATCTGGGCGCTTATTACCAATATAAAAACCTAGACCAGAAATATAATTTTACTGAAAACTCAACAGTTGACACACAAAAAGAATATGTATATGCCGATTATAGCAATGCGGTAGGTAAATTTTCATATAATATAGGTCTTGGACTGGAAAACAATCATTATGAAACAGCGACAAACGAAAAGTTTAATTATTGGGTATTTCGCCCATCTTTGTCTCTTAATATGCAAAACAATAAACATTCTGCTATAAGGTTAACGGCTTCAATAAATTCATCGATACCTAATGTAGGAGATCTTACCAATAGCATCGTAACCATTGACGAACATTTTTATTCACAAGGAAATACAGCACTTAAACCATATTATTACTATTACACAAACCTTGGCTACCAATATGTTTCTGACAATGGGAAATTTTATATTGCCCCATCAGTAACCTATTCGTATTATCCGAATAAGAATATGCCAGCATTATTTACCGAAGGTGACGATGTTATTCTTAAGATAACGGAAATAAATAATGTTCATAATATAGGGGCATCTTTGTCGTTGAATTACAAGCCCATCAACTGGCTTGTACTCCGGCCATTCTATAACTATGAATATACAACATACAAGACATACAATCAAGCCGTAAAGCATGACTTCCATAATGCGGGTATTAGTATCCAGTTCCTGCCTAAAAACTGGCAGATTATGTGGAATGGTAATCTTCCTATGACATTGGTCGATGGTGACATATATACTCGTATGGGATTCAATATGAGTACTTCAGTGCTTTACAAATTCAAGTCAATGTCAGTGGGGATGGAATATATTTACAATCCCAATCCATCAAAAGTATATGCTGACATCAAAGGATTCAGCTACGCGGAAGAAACCAGATGGAACAACTTCAAGAATCTTATGTCCCTGAAGTTCACCTACTATTTCTCCAAAGGCAAATCCCGCAATCATGCAGGAAAACGTATCAGTAATTCAGATAAAGATTCTGGACTGATAAATATTAATACTGCAAAATAATTTAACGTGATATTTCATTTTATAAAACAATTGTTGTTCTGTAATACATCAGAAGCATAAAATTTTACGAGCTAGTGATAGTCGTTATCATTGCAGACAAATAAGAGTAAATATAAAATTCAAAAACAATAGTAATATGAAAACAAAACATTTATTTGGAATACTGCTGCTGTTCTTGTTTACATTACCTTTCTTAGTGGGGTGTGAAAAATATCTTATAGGTGGAGAGAAAATTTTAGGTACTGCCACTATTAACGGTCAGAATTATAAAGAGTCTATTATATGGGCTTGGAATTTTCAAGGATATCCTTCATATCTTGAATTTAATAAAAACTATAAGGTGTTTGATTTTATTGCGAGATTATCTCCTGAAAAAGGAGGTAATCCTTCCTACAGCATTATCATCTATGTTTTCGCAGATGATGCTCAATTTAAGACAAACCACCCTTATATAATCAACTCTTATAAGGATGAGAATATTGATACTCTATATTGGCTTGATATTATCCCATATTTTGCAAGAAATGCATCTGAAATTCTTAAAGAAAGTGCAGAAGGGATTGCTTATGCAGCATCAAGTGTTTCCGAGAAGCGTATACCGCTAAAGGGGGAACTTGTATTAGAAAACATAAATCCTCAAACAAATGTTTGCCATGGATATTATTCTTTTTCTTCGTCTGAAAATGCTCCTGAAAAACTTGTTATTAAAGGGGAATTTGAGACAAAGACTGCGATAAATGAACTTACTTATTAAAATATTTATGTGATGAAATCAAAAAATGTAATTATGCTTTTATCTATAGCATTTTTTGATGATGATCCTAAGTCCCATAAATTCTATAGAATGTATAATTTAAACGTTGCTTGATGAATGAAAATTCACTTGCGAAAGTTCAGTTAAACTAAGTTGAAGTATGAAAAAGCTATTATTAAGTTTTGCATTTGTGTTTGCATTGGTGGGTTGCAAGAAAGAATTTGATGAAGAAAAGATTATTATGCCGTTAACTTATGAACAAGAGGTTGCGGTTATAAATAATTACACCACAATTGATACGGTAAATAATTGTTATTCAGTTATAATAACTGATGAAATAATGCTAGAGCACAATTTAACGGAAAAGAATGTGATACGTGCTTTAAAAGGCATAGAGTCCATTAATAAAAATATAGAGGAGGACATTAAAGACGGTAAAGTGGTAACACTTACATTGAATAATATGCATGGCTTCAAATCATTCACTGCCAATATTAGCAAGTCGCAAATAAAGTTCTTGGACTTGTATGTTCCTGAATCGGAATTAAAAAGAACAGAACGTGTGTATGCAGGAAAGATGTCTTTTGCGTATGGAAATTGGTTTGAGTATAGCAAGAGTTTTGAGGCCACGGAGCAGGTGACCAGTGATTTTTGTGTTACATCTTGTGATGGATATTGGAGCACAGTCATAGTCTGTGAGACGGGTTCCTCTTCATACGGACCTGCTTTTACAATTTATGGAAATAGTAATACGGCGGGTTGTATAAAGCGATATTGGTGGTTTACTGATACTAAAAATACCTCATGTCATTGGACCTTTAGAGCCCAAAAGCCTGTGGGAGGTAATGCCAAAGGCTATTTCAACATTTCGGATACTTATTAATTGGGGGCATGAGACATTAAGAATATTGTTTGATATCAAATGTAAAATAAAAGAGGTGGATTCTTCACGCTTCGGAAGATAATGTATTTTGAACTACAGTTTTTGACTGAATTTATTGTATAAACTTGACTAATGAAAAAACTATTTTTAGCTATAATAGCCTGTTGGGTTTTGCTGCCGGCTTACAGCCAGTATGTTGTAAAAGGAAAAATCATGGACCCAGAAAATGCAGTGATGTCGATGGTAAATGTGGCCTTTTTGAATCAGATGGACAGTACCCTTGTCAGCGGAGCGGTATCCGATTCTTGCGGGATATACAGCACATCGCTTGCGGAGGGAAATTATATTATCCGTTATTCTTATCTGGGTTACAAAACACTGTATAAGAAAATGCAGGTCAATGCCGACCGTACGCTGCCGGTGGTTCGGATGGAAGCCTCACAGACCACGCTGAAAGAAGTGGAAGTCACCGCGTATCGGAAGCCATTCAAACTGGACCGTGATGGGCTGTTGGCCGATGTGGAGAATACCATTCTTGCCAAACAAACCAACCTGAACGACTTGCTTTGCAAGATTCCGGGGATACAGCAAAGAGGAAACTCCATTGAAGTGATAGGGAAAGGAAGTCCTGTCTATTACATTAACGGCAGGGAAGTGATGGACCAGACCGAACTGGATAATCTGTCTGTCGATGAGATTCGTTCCGTTAAACTGATTATGAATCCGAGCATACGATACAATTCGGAGCAGCGTGCCGTCATCGAAATAAAGACCAAACGGTTGGGGGATGGATTTGCTTTCAATGTAAAGGGCAATCTGCAGCAGGGAAACCATTTCAAACAGAACTATCTCATAAATGGCAGTTACAATTACAAGGACTGGGACTTCTTTTTCTCTTACAATTACAACCGGGGAAAAAACAATTCAGCACTTGACGCTTACCAGCAGACACAAAGTGACACTGTCTGGAACCTGACCCAACTGAGCGCAAAACAGATTTTTAATGAAAGCCATACCTATATGGGAGGGGTTTCCTATCATTTCTCACCCGAATCGGAAATCGGACTGAAGTACGTGGGCAAGCACAGTCAAAACAGTACCTTTTCCAATGACACCCTTTCCATGATACCGGACCGGGGAATCTCCACGTTCATGAAGAACCATAGGGACGTATCCGGAAAATCAATCAGTCACCACCTCAATCTGTATTACGTGAACGACTGGGAAAATGGTTGGAAAATAAATACCTACGGTGACTATATCCGTAAAACGGACCAAGGCAACGGCTATATCCGTGAATGGGAAAGTGGACGTTCGGAAACTTCATTGAATTATTATAATAAAGCTGTGTGGGACTTGTTCGCTGCCAAGCTCCGCCTCTCGTATGATACCGAGAAAGCGGGAACCATCAGTTTCGGTTATGATTTCAGTCATACAAGCGGAACGAACTACATCGAAAATGTACGTGCCCTGAATAATGGAAGGACAAAAAATATGGAGTTGAAGAATTCGCTTTTTCTGGCATACGATTTTTCCTGGAAAAATCTTTCGATGGGGGCTGGGTTCCGTTATGAATACCTTCGCAGTGACTTAAAGGAAACTTATACCGGAAAGCGGCAGAATCAGAACTATCATAATTTTCTGCCTTCTGTTTCGCTCAGTTATAATACGGAGAATCTACAGCAGTCGTTCAGTTACTCCATTCATACAGAACGACCTCCTTTTGACGAGATGAACGACAATGCCGTCTATACCGACCGTTTCACCTATTGGAAAGGAAACCTATATCTGAAACAGGCAATAACTCATGACTTGAACTATATGTTGTTTTACAAGTTCCTACTTATAAACTTGAATTATAACAATATACATCATCCCTTAATATTGGCATTTCACAGTATGCCGGGAAACTCGGCAGTGACAATAAACAGCATGGATAATTTTAATAAAATGCATAATCTGACAGGTATGGTAAATATACAATATCCAGTGAAGTGGTGGATACCTTCGCTTACACTGACCTGCATGAAGACCTTCTTCAGTTATCCGGGGCCGAACGAGAGTATTCTAAAAGCCGGGCGTCCGTTGGTGATGGTGAACTTCAACAACAGTTTCACACTCCCTTCCGGATTCCTGTTGTCTGCTGATTTTAGTTATGGCTCCAAAGGATATTATCAGTTATATGAATCGAAGGGTTTCACCTCCTTCAACCTGAGTTTGAAGAAATCGTTCCTGAAAGACAAGCTTCAACTTTCACTGGATGCTTACGACATTTTCAATAAGAACAATACGCGTGCTTCAGCCCGTCTGCATGATATTATCATGAATACTGTTGGAAAGGAGGAAACCCGAAAAGTCGGTTTCACGGTTACTTATCGCTTCCGCACGGAAAAGAAGATGAAGAATCAGAGTGCAGCTGAGACGGAAATGTCGCGGTTGAATATGGACAATCAGTGATGTGAAGTGAGAATCATATCAATGAAGGATTGCGGATGGGATGTGTGTCGAAAAGATTGAAATTCCGAGAGGGCTATCCCAAGTTCATTTTGAAGACGCCCCCTCGGGTTGTTTGTTATTCCTCTTCCAGATATTGGTATTTTTTATGGTGAATGACCAGGGTAGCACGTCGGTCATTGTGGAGCTGCCATTCCGTTTCTCCGTCTGTATAGTTTGCGGTTTTGGCCGATGCCTCTGTCTGAGAGAGGGTATAGCAATGAGGAAGTGCCGGATGCAGCAGTTTTACAAGGGCCTGTTGGTCGTCGTTATAATAGATGACGTTCAGAAAGGCGGGTACCTCATTTTCTTTCTTTTCGTCGGCCAGCCGGTAGATGCAGTTGGTTGGACTGAGTTGGGTGAAAGTATAGGTAGCTGTATCATTTCTGAAAATGAGCTCCTGAAAGGATGAAAGCTGCGGAACGGGCTGCGATAGTTTGACAGACTGTTCCGGACGGGTGTATTCGTTTACCGAATCGTTATGCAGGTTTAATTTCAGCTGGTATGTGTTGTTCTTGAAATGAAATTCTGCATATTGCTTGTCTTTCTGACTGTATAGTTTGATGGAGGCGTCTTCTCCACTTTGGTCTTCTTTTAATAACTGCGAGACATAGATTTCCGGCAGTTCATTTTGGTCTGAGATTTTTTTTAATGTCGTATGTTGGCATTGCAATTCATTGGAGAGGGGTGTGATTTGCATCTGATTGTCCAGATGGAGCTGTTTCCCTTTTTGTTTGATATTCCCGCGGGTGACGAATGTCTCAGGTTCTGCAATGTATTTTTCGAGAAGTTCATACTGGTCGCCGTTGATGGCCAGCATGACATAGATTCCCGGACAGTCTGCGGCAGGAAGTATGCCCTCATAGATTCCGTCGTTTGTATGAGGAGCTTGGCATGACCCTAGCAGAAAGGCTAGGCTTCCCATGAATGAGGGAAAGATGTGATTTGTTTTCATGAGGTGATTTTTTTAATGTATAGTTATTGAAATAAAATGAATGTTCTACTCTGGTTTAGTTATTAGGATGGGTGGTGAGGAATGTGATGCCTGTAGAGGAAAAATTGTGTTCTTGAAGAATGCGGATGAGGTGATTTTTTATCGTTTATCAGTTGTTTAGCTGTTTGTTTATTATGATAATGGAAACAAACAAACGTAGAAAAAGTTCATGAGAGAGAAGCGTGGGAGAAAACGCAAGTGCGTTTCAATCAAAACTCTTTGGCGTTTTGTCTCAAACGCAAGTGCGTTTTACTTGAAACGTAAGTGCGTTTTTCAGAAAGGTTCTGACAATTGTTGTTATTGTGTTATTTTGTTGATTCATAGAGTGTTATAAAAGTCTTCTGCGGTAGGCGGTAGGACTCATTCCCATGTGGCTTTTGAAGCAGCGGTTGAAATGGGTAATTGACTCAAATCCGCATTCCAGACTGATTTCTGCGATGTTCCATCGCTCGTTCAGCAGGAGTTTGCAGGCATAGCCTATCCGCATGTCTGTGAGGTGCTGCTTGTAGGTCTTGCCCGTATTCGTCTTGAAAAAACGGCAGAAGGCGGTAGGATTCATGGCTGCATAAGAAGCCACGTCTTCCAGCCGGAGATTTTGTGTGTAGTGCGTGTTGAGGAACGCCATGACCTTTTCTATTTTCCGTCCGTTGAATTGGGAAGGCATCGGATGATAGACAGGCGATGAAATCTGTTTGTAGGGAGACAGGCGTGTCAATGCATCCAGCAGTTGGAGAAACTCAATAATCTGACCGGCTCCCCGCTGTGACGGAATGCGTTTGAGTGTTTCCGGAATTTCCGGGTAATCGGTGAGAGAATAAAGTAATCCTCTTTGGGACTCTTCCAGCAGGCGGTTGATTGCCTGGAACTGGCTGTAGTGGGAAAAGGCGTATTGCATGAAATCTTTTTCAAACTGGATGATGACCCCGTTTACTCTCAGTTCTTCTTGCTGTATATATTCCGGCGGGTTTTCCACATAATGCGGAAGATTGGCGCCCAGCAGAAAAAGTGACTGGTCGCTGAAATCGGTCATTCCGTCTCCAATCATTCCCTGTCCATATCCTTTTTCTATGTAGATGATTTCGAACTCGCTGTGGAAATGCCAAGGATAGGTGAAACGTTTGTAATCGTAGTACCGTGCTTTTAGCGGGTTGGTATCCGAAATGTCCAGTTGTTCGTTGAGTATCTTTTTCATAGTGAACGTAATAATGGCAAAGTTACGCAAATAACCTGCAAAAATCGGTGAATTTGGGTGTTTATTTCTCCTCTAACTTTGTGGCAGATTAAAATCTGTAAGTTATGAACAATCTGTTTGATGTATCCGGACGTGTAGCCGTAGTTACGGGTGGTTCCGGGGTATTGGGAAGTAATATATCCGAAGGTCTGCTGAAGGCCGGAGCAAAGGTGGCTGTGATTGGGGCACATCCCGACCATGTGGAGGAAGCTGTGGAAAGATTGAGGCAGACGGGTGGCGAAGTGTATGGCTTTACCTGCAATGTGCTCGATATGGACAGCTTGCGGAAAGTGAAGGACGAGGTGTTGGTACAATGGGGAAGGGTGGATATTCTGGTCAATGCGGCAGGAGGAAACATTCCCGGAGGTACGCTGACCGAAAGCCAGCATGTGTTCGACATGAAAGTGGAGGATTTGAATAAAGTGCTTGATTTGAACTTGAACGGAACGGTGTATCCTTGTCTGGTGTTTGGAGAAGTGATGGCAGCACAGAAGAGTGGTAGCATTGTAAATGTGTCCTCCATGGCGGCGTGCGAAGCCATTACCCGGGTGCCGGGATACTCCATGGCCAAAAGTGCGGTGGAGAACTTCACCCGTTGGATGGCCCAGGAAATGGCCCTTAAATTCAGCGAGAAAATTCGGGTCAATGCCATTGCTCCCGGTTTCTTTATCGGCAATCAGAACCGGGCCGTGCTGATTAATCCGGATGGTTCACTCACGGAACGCAGCCGGAAGGTCATTGCCAAAACTCCGATGAGGCGTTTTGGGGATATTTCAGAGCTTAATGGAGCCGTACAGTTCTTGTGCAGTGAAGCAGCCAGTTTCATCACAGGCGTGACGTTGCCCGTAGACGGCGGATTCAGTTCATTCAGTGGAGTTTAAAACCGGTCGGAGGGAAAAAGATGGAAAAGACATGGCGATGGTTTGGAAAGAAAGACCCTATCACGCTTTCCATGCTCCGTCAGATAGGAGTGGAAGGGATTGTCACGGCCCTGCATGAGGTGCCCAACGGAGAAGTCTGGACGGTGGAAGCCATCCAGGACCTGAAAGCCTACATAGAGTCGTATGGATTGAGGTGGTCGGTCGTAGAAAGTCTTCCCGTGTGTGAAGCCATCAAATATGGTGGCCCGCAACGGAATCGGTTGATTGAAAACTACAAAACCAGTCTGGCCAATCTGGGTATGTGTGGCGTGAAAACCGTTTGTTATAATTTCATGCCGGTTATCGACTGGATACGTACGGATTTGCATTATGCATTGCCGGACGGAAGCACGTCGCTTTATTTCAATCGCATACGTTTTGCTTATTTCGATTTGAAAATCCTGCGTCGGGAAGGAGCAGAACAAGATTATACTCCGGAAGAAGTGCAGGAGGTGGACGAGCTGGACCAAAGTATTACTGCAGCCGAAAAGGCCGAACTGATTGATACGATTATCGTCAAGACCCAGGGATTTATCGACGGGAACATTCAGGAGGGGGAACTTTATCCGGTCCGCAAGTTCCGTGAATTGCTGGCTTTATATAAAGGTATAGACCGGCAACGGTTGAGAGAAAATTTGCGTACATTTCTGGAGGCGGTGATGCCCGTGTGTGATACCTACGGAGTGAACTTGTGCATTCATCCCGATGACCCTCCTTTCCAGGTGCTGGGTTTGCCTCGCATTGTGACAGGTGGAGCAGATATCGAATGGTTGTTGCAGGCAGTGGACAATCCGCATAACGGACTGACCTTCTGTGCCGGTTCCCTGAGTTCCGGCAGTCAGAACGATACCCGTGAACTGGCCCGCCGTTTTGCCCGAAGAACTCATTTTGTCCATCTGCGCAGTACGGAGATTTTACCAGGAGGAGATTTTAAGGAAACGTCTCATTTAGCTGGAAGAGGACAGCTGCTCGACCTGATTCGCATCTTCGAGAAAGAGAATCCCGGACTTCCCATGCGGGTAGACCATGGACGTACGATGCTGGGAGATGAAAAGGAAGGTTATAATCCCGGGTATTCTTTCCACGGGCGCATGCTGGCGTTGGCCCAGGTGGAAGGCATGATGACCGCTGTCCGTGACGAGCTGAAGCGGGGACTGATATAACTTAGCTTTGTTTCAGGGCTCGGAAAGCCTTTGGGGCGATGCCGGTGTTCTTTTTAAAGAAGCGGCTCAGGTAGGACGAGTCGGGAAAGTGGCAGAGGGAAGCAATCTCGGCAATCGACAAAGCCGGGTTGTTGAGCAACACCTTCAGCTCGGCTGTCAGCTGTTCGTCAATGAGCGCCTTGGGTGTTTTTCCGTTGGAAAACGACAAGGTTATTTCATTTAAGTAGCGTGGAGAGATGCAAAGCTGTTCGGCATAGAAAGACACTTGGTGCATCTGTGCCGCATGCTCGTGAATGAGGTGCATGAATTTATGAAACAAAAGCTGTTTCCGGGTGTACGACTCAGCTTTCGATACGTATGTGTCGGGAATGGAACTGAAAATCCACATGAGCATGCTTTGCAGGAAGTTCAGTTCCAGCCGTTCGCGGAATGCAGGTGAAGGCCGGCTGAAGAGTAGCTGGGCCATGTCAATCCACAGGTTGACATTCTTCCAGCTTTCTTCTCCATGGTCGTATTGAGGGAATTCCCTCATGTAATTAAAATAGGTCGTATCGAGGGAAATGGCGGCTTGTAGAAATATCTTTTTGGGGTAGAGCAGCAGACGTACGTGGAAGTTGTCCGAGGCTTCCATCAGTTGCATGATGCTTCCTCCCCAGAAAATAAGTTCCGACATTTCCCGAAGATGAAACTGCTGGGCTCCTGTAGAGAGAATGCACGTTCCGCAGGTACACAATATCTGTACGCCACAGTTGAAGTGGAGGGGAGAGGGCCGGAGAAAGTCCAGGTTCCCTTCATCGTAGTGGATTCCGTTGAGGGATGACAAGAGTGAAATATTCATGAGGAAGTATTTTTATGAAACAAAAATAGCCTTTTTTCTCGGAATAAAATTCATTTTGTGCGGTTTTTGAAAAGTTTTGTACGGCAAAAGGTATGATATGGCCTTTGGATAATTACTAATTTTGCAGCGTTTTAAAAACAAGCATTATGACAAGAAAAAATTCACAATTGTTTATTCTCGTATTTTTAGGGGTACTGACGGCTTTCGGGCCTTTTGTAACCGACATGTATTTGCCTACTTTGCCTGCCATGACAGGCTTTTTCCATACCACTTCCTCACAGGTGCAGCTGGGACTGACGGCCAGCATGATCGGGCTGGCTGTGGGACAGCTTTTCTTCGGACCGCTCAGCGACAAGTATGGCCGTCGTCGTCCGCTGATTATCGCCATGTGTCTGTTTTTACTGGCCACGTTGGGTTGCCTGTATTCCCGCACCATCATGCAGTTCGTGGGTTGGCGGTTGATTCAGGGAATGGCGGGTGCCGGAGGTATTGTCATTTCCCGCTCTATCGCAGCCGATAAATATTCCGGCAGGGAGTTGGCAAAGATGCTGGCCATTATCGGAGCCATCAACGGGGTCGCTCCGGTGGCCGCTCCGATTGCCGGAGGCGGTATGGCCGACAGTGTAGGGTGGCACGGTATTTTCTGGGTATTGTTCGGACTGGGTGTTATTCTGTTGGCCGGAAGTCTGCATTTCACGGATTCCTTGCCGGCTGTCCGTCGGCAGAATGCGCGTTGGAGCGATGTCTATAAGAGTTTCCTCACCGTCATTCAGAACCGTCGGTACGTGTGCTACATTTTTCAGTTCGGTTTTGCACAGGGAGTGATGTTTGCCAATATTTCTTCTGCTCCCTTTATCATGCAGCAGCATTATGGCTTTTCTCCTTTGATGTTCAGTCTTTGTTTTGGCATCAATGCCATTGCCATTGTGGTTTCTGCGGCTGCATCGGTCAAGTTTGCCCATTCGGAACAGGCGTTGTACCGGGGAAGTGTGGGAATGGTCATCGCCTCTTTCTTCCTCTGCATTGCATTTTGTGCCAATTGTCCTTTCTGGCTTTACGAGGTCTTGCTGCTTTGTCTGCTTTCCATGCTGGGGCTGACTTTCACCGCCTCCAATACGTTGGCAATGGATAGTGAACGGGAAAATGCCGGTATGGCTTCGGCTTTGCTGGGAGCGCTGGGCTTTGCTTTTGGCGGTATCGTCTCTCCGTTGGTGGGACTGGGCAATATCATGGTATCCACGGGGATTATGTTTTTGGTCGGTTCTGTCTGTGCGCTGGTGTGTACACGTATCGCGCTTCGTCGGGCTTTCTCACTGGCGCAGTATTACCGGAGATAATCTTCGGTACTTCTTTCCCTCCCTCAGCCAAACGAGGGAGGAGGTGTGGACAGAAAGCGGGTTGTTTGTTGAGCAGCCTCTTTCAGGGTCTGGAGGAAGAATATCACCCAAGATTCATACGCACCGCTTTCGTGTACTTTCTGTAATTCTGTGTAGTATCGGAGGGCGTACTTCCCTAAAGTGTAAGAAAAGATGAAAGCCGGTTCCCGGATGACCTTGTGGTCGAACAGAAAGAGAAGGTGGAGCAATCGGCCGGTTCGTCCGTTGGCATCGATGAAAGGATGGATGGCCTCAAACTGGTAATGGATGAGTGCAGCCCGTATGAGGATATGCAGGTCCGATTTTTCGTGGATGAATTTTTCGAGTTCGGAGAAGGCTTCAGTCATGTCTTCTTCGGTGGGAGGAACGAAAAGAGCGTTTTTCAGGTTGCATCCTTCCGGCCCTATCCATACGGGTGAGTTACGGAATTCTCCTGGATATTTCTTTTCATACAAGGTACTTTGGCACATCAGGTAATGTGCATTCTTGAGCAGACGTCCGCAGAGAGGCAGTGTTTTCAGACTTTCTAAGGCATAGGTTGAGGCCTCTGTCAGATGCCGGATTTCTTCCTGTTCCTCTTCATTCCATTGGGAAGTGAAGGATGGAATGCCAAACGGGAAAAAGTATTTTCCGGCAGAGAGCATCCACGAAGCTTCTGCTTCTTTTCGCAGTACGTTTTCTACTTCCTCTTCATTCAGCCCGCAGAGGGTCTGGTTCAACTGGTCGATGGCTTCCTGGGCCTCGGTGACAAAAGGGGTGAGTAATTCCTCTTCCATCTGGACGGTGGAAAGAGGAGCGGGAATGAAAGAGATATATTGGGCAGTTCCCTGCAGCTTTTTGCGATAAGTTCCCATGGTATAAATGGTTGAATTTTCTACAAAGATACCTTTCCTTTTGCATAACACCCGTGAATAAGTACTTAAAATGACCGAAAAAGAAGATGACAACATGGTTGTAAAGTTTTATGCTTATCTTTGCCGTCCGATTAACAGGAGACGTGGAATGAAAAAGACCTGCATTTACATTAAAAATATGGTTTGCCGCCGTTGTATCTATACGGTGGCGGAAGTGTTTCAGGAAAATGGCGTTTCTCCCTTGAAAGTAGAATTGGGCATTGTGACATTGGCCCAGCCTTTGCTTCCTGCCCAGTGGCGCGGGATACAGGCTCGTCTGGAACAATATGGCTTTGAAGTGATTGACGACAAGCGCATGCGTATTGTCGAACAGATCCGGGTGGGAGTCATTGAACTGGTACATCATGCCGAAGAGCAGGAAAAGGTGAATCTTTCTGACTATTTGCAGCAGAAGTGTCACCGGGAGTACAGTTTCCTCAGCAAATTGTTTACCGAAATGCAAGGCATCAGCATTGAAAAATATTATATCCATCAGAAAATAGAACGGGTCAAGGAGTTGCTTTTCTATGATGAACTGAGTGTCGGTGAGATTGCCGATAAGTTGCATTATTCCAGTGTGGCTCATTTGAGCGGGCAGTTTAAGGCTGTGACCGGATTGTCGCCTACTCAATTCAAACGGATGAAAGGGCATGCGTTGAGGCCGTTGGACGAGATATAAATCATATCCATAATTATGTAACGTCCGGTTTGTGTATGTAGCTTACTTTTGTCGTGTGAATTTAAAGCATGAACAGTGATATGATGAAGAAAATTGTATGGTTGATAGGAGTGTGGATAGGATGTGGAAGTGTGGCAATGGCACTTTCTGAGAGGACAGTCAAAGGATATGTGATGGATAAAGAGGGAGCTCCTTTGCCCGGGGCTTATGTGTATGATGAGAGCAAGCATACTTCGGTGACGGATGAAAACGGATATTTTGAGTTGGCAGTACCGGACGAGGCCAAACTGCTGAAAGCCGATTACGTAGGCTTTACGACATTGACATACGAGATGGAACGTCCGGACGATATCCAGATTCTGGTGATGTCTCCCAGTACGGAATTGAAAGAAGTGGTGGTGACAGCCGGAGGTCTCGGAGCTATCAAGAACCGGAAAAGTGTGTTGAACACAGAGAGTGTCACCTCGCAAGCCTTGACGCGTGCGGCCTGTTGCAATCTTTCGGAAAGTTTTGAGACCAATCCTTCGGTAGACGTGGCCTACAGTGATGCGGTGACAGGTGCCAAGCAGATACAGTTGCTAGGACTGGCCGGCACTTACGTGCAGATGCTGACCGAGAATTTCCCTAATTTGCGCGGGGTGGCTTCCACGTACGGGCTCGACTATATTCCGGGACCGTGGATGCAAAGCATACAGATTTCCAAAGGGGCTGCTTCCGTAAAGAACGGATACGAGTCGGTGACCGGGCAGATTGATGTGGAATACAAGAAACCGAAGGTGGCAGACCCCTTGCTGGTGAATCTGTTTGGCAGCAGCACCGGACGTTATGAGGGCAATGTGGTGGGTGCCGTGGAGTTGAATGACCGCTTGTCTACCGCTTTGTTTGTGAACTACTACAATGAGGAGCAGGCACACGACAGGAACAAAGATACTTTCTTGGATATGCCCCAGATGCAGTCGTTTAGTGCGATGAACCGCTGGCATTATCAAACCTCCCGTTTCGTTTCCCAGTCGGGCATTAAGATTCTGACGGACCGCAGAACCAGCGGGCAGACGGAACATACTTTACATGCTGTGGACGAGATGTCCCCTTATACCATTCACAACGATGCCAATCGGGTGGAAGGATTCACGAAGAATGGATTTATCTTGAATCAGGAACGGAATGAAAGTGTGGCCCTCATCGTGTCGGGGTCGTATCATGACCAGCGTGCCAATTATGCCGACAAGGTGTACAATGTGTATGAATCGAATGTATATGCTTCTTTCCTTTATGAAAGTGAGTTTGGAGCGCATCATAAACTGGCGGCCGGACTGAACTATAACTGGGACCGGTATGTGCAGAGTGGCAATGTGGTGGACCTTTACTGTCCACAGTGGCATCAGGTGTCGGAGAAGGTAGGAGGAGCGTATGCGGAATATACGTGGACTCCTCTCCAGAAGTTTACGCTGATGGCTGGATTGCGAGCGGACTACAGTTCCTTGCATCATTTCTTTGTGACACCCCGTGTTCATGTGAAGTATGAGGTGACTTCGTGGCTGAGTCTGCGTGCCTCTGCCGGGAAAGGATACCGCACCACTTTTGTGCTTCCGGAGAACAGCTATTTGCTGGCAAGCAGCCGCACGTTTCATCTTGCAGAAGATTTAAAACAGGAAGAAGCATGGAATTATGGAGTGACTGCTTCTTTCCATATTCCCGTGAACCACGAAGAATTGACCCTCAATGCGGAGTGGTTTTATACGGATTTTCAGAATCAGGTGGTGGTCGATTTGGACCAGGATGTGCATAGCGTTTATTTCTACAACCTGGCGGGACGTTCTACCTCCAGTGTGTTCCAGATAGAAGCCAGCTATCCGTTGTTTCGGGGATTCACCCTGCTGGGAGCTTACCGGTGGATGGATGTGAAGTGTACGTACGATGGACAGACGATGCGAAAACCGTTGACAAGCCGCTACAAGGCACTGGTGACCGCTTCTTATGAGACGCCTTTGAAAAAATGGCAGTTGGATGCCACGGTCCAGTTCAACGGGGGAGGACGTATGCCTTTGGCCGACGCGGTGCATCCGTTATGGAATACTTCTTTCCCCTCGTTTGCCCAGCTGAGTGCGCAGATTACCCATCGCTTCCGCCGGTGGCAGATTTATGTAGGAGGGGAGAACCTGACCAATTATAAGCAGCAGTCCCCCATTGTATCCGCAGCCAATCCCTACAGTCCGGATTTCGATGCGACAATGGTCTGGGGTCCTACAATGGGATACAAACTTTATGCAGGAATCCGTTACCAGATTCCTAAGTTATGACAGAATGTGTAATTTAAAAATACGAGACAATGAAAACAAAACTGATGACATTCCTTATGCTGATGATGTGGATTTTTTCATTCTCTGCATCAGCTGAAAACGTGGCAGCACACAAAAAAGAAAAATCGGAGGTGACTTTTCTGGTATCTATGAAATGTGAAAAATGTCAGAAACGCATTGAAAATACCCTCTCTTTTGAAAAGGGAGTGACCGGTCTGGATGTCAATCTTCCCCAGAAGACGGTGACAATTAAGTATCGTGACGGAAAGACTTCGCCCGAAAAACTGAAAGAAGCCATTCAAAAGCTGGGATACACAGTGGCCCCTCTTCCTGCTGTTTCAAAGGCAAACAGTCAGCAAGGGGCGCAGGGTAAAAAGGAGGATTGAAGAAAGTAATTCTCCTCTGTATGGTTGAAATCTATTTAGCGAAAAGATAAAGTATGATAAAAGCATTGTTTTTTGACATAGACGGCACTTTGGTCAGCTTTCAGACCCACCGGATACCTGATTCTACGGTACAGGCTATCTGGCAGGCGAAGGAGCTGGGCATCAAAGTGTTCATTTCCACCGGACGCCCGTTCTCACTCATTAATAATCTGCAGGAAATCAGTGAACTGATAGACGGATATATCACGGTGAATGGTGCGTATTGTTTCATTGGCGAACAGGTGATATCTTGTAGTCCGATTCCAGAAGAAGATGTGCGTACCCTTATCCGGCAGGCCGATGAGATGAACTTCGCCTGTATGGTGGTAGGAGAGAAAGACCTGATAATGTACAACAGTAATGAAAAAGTGGATTATATTTTCCGACAGATGCTGAATGTACATGGCATGAAAGAAAGCCGTTCGCTCGATGCCTTATGGGCACATCCCATTCTCCAGTTGACGCCGGTCATTTCGGAGGAAGAGGAACGGCAAATCATGCCTCGGCTTCCTCATTGCGTATCCAGTCGCTGGTATCCCGATTTTGCCGATATTACGGCACAAGGTACAGATAAAAGTAAAGGACTGAGAGCTGTCATGGATATCCTGGGACTGAAAAGGGAAGAGACGATGGCCTTTGGCGACGGGGGCAACGACATTCCCATCGTCCGGGAAGCCGGAATCGGTGTGGCCATGGGCAATGCGAATGAATCACTGAAAGCCGTAGCGGATTACGTGACCGCCTGTGTGGAGGAAGAGGGCATTCGGAAAGCCCTGGAGCATTTTGTCTTTCAATATTAGAATCTGATGTTCGATATGAGACTGTCGGCTCTTGTTCTGAGAGGACAGTTGAAAATAAACAGCCGATGGAAGTGGAGCCTAATCCCTGCAACCGTCGGCTTCTTTTTTTAGGTGACTTCCTTCTACTCTGTGGTATTCCGGAGCATCTGCCGCGTCTGGAGGTAGGGAGATTTTCGGGTGTAGCCAGCTTATAAACTTTCAGTAAAACGGGTAGAAAACTCTGAGTTATCGTTACAATGGTTTACGCTGTTTCCCAGTATTTTTGTATAGAAATTAAACTACAGATTATGAATCGCAGAAGTTTCTTAAAACGGGTTTCAGGCTATGCATTGGCTACAGCCGGAGTGATGACAGGCATAGGGGATGTTTTTGCCGGAACAATGCCTGCAAAAGAAAATCAGTCAAACGGTTTTTCCGGCAATCAAAATCCCAGCAAGGATATTGAATATCGGAATCTGGGCGGAATGAAGGTCACTGCTATCGGTTTAGGCTGTCTGCCGATGGTAGGTTATTATGGAGGTAAATACGAAAAGAAGGACATGATTGCTCTTATCCGCCGGGCATACGACCAAGGTGTCACGTTGTTCGATACGGCGGAAGTGTACGGACCTTATACCAGTGAGGAATGGGTGGGCGAAGCTGTCGCACCTTTCCGGGATAAGGTGAAGATTGAAACGAAGTTCGGATTTGGCGTGGAAGAAGGTCAGCCAACCGCCTTGAACAGTCAGCCTGCTCACATTCGCCGGGCGGTGGAAGGTTCATTGAAACGGCTGCATACCGATTATATAGACCTTTTGTATCAACATCGGGTAGACCCGAAAGTGCCGATGGAAGAGGTGGCAGGCGTAGTGAAAGACTTGATGCAGGAAGGCAAGGTGTTACATTGGGGATTATCCGAGGCCAGTTCCCGCTCTATACGGAGAGCGCATGCGGTATGTCCGCTTTCTGCCGTACAGAGTGAATACGCCATCTGGTGGAGGGAACCGGAGACCAAGATATTTCCTACTCTTCAGGAACTGGGAATCGGTTTTGTGCCTTATTGTCCGCTCGGACGGGCTTTTCTTACAGGAATTATCCACGAAAACAGTCGTTTCCAAAAGGGGGACAGACGGTATAATTTGCCACAGTTTCAGCCTGAAGCATTGAAACACAACATGCCGCTGGTTTATCTGGTACAAGAATGGGCGAAGCGCAAAGGTGTGACTCCGGCGCAGTTTGCGTTGATATGGATGCTCTCTCGCAAACCGTGGATTGTTCCTATACCCGGTACGACGAACCCCATTCATTTGGACGATTTTCTGGGGGCATCTTCCGTACGGCTCACTCCTTACGAAATGGAAGAGTTCGACGCTGCTTATGCTCAAATTGACTTGATGGGGCATCGTGCTGACCCGTTCACGGAAAGTCAGATTGACAAGTGACAACAGATTAATAAGCGAAAAAACGTATGAAAAAGGTCATAGGAATTATAGCTTTCGTGCTGGCTGGTTGCTGGTCTACGATGGCGCAAACAGATTACAAGATGGATAGAATAGACGTATGCAAAGAAAATTATCACTCCCTGTTCGGTGGGGAGGCACTGACCGGACAAGGTACGGATCCGGAGATGATGGATATTTTACAGAAGTTTATTTTCGGCGAGGTGTTTCAGGCGGGAAAATTGTCCCTGAAGCAGCGTGAAATGATTACGTGTGTGACCCTTGCCGTTATGCAGACTCTTCCGCAATTGAAAGCCCATGCGGGAGCGGCACTTCGTGTGGGGGTTACCCCCGAAGAACTTCGCGAAGTGATGTATCTTACAGCTCCGTTTATCGGTTTCCCGAGGATGCTGAATGCAGTCGCTGCCGTAAACGAGGTATTCAAAGACCGGGGTGTTCCTCTTCCTCTGGAGAAGCAGGGAACAGTTACGGAAAGTAACCGCCATGAGACAGGCAAGGCGATTCAGGACAAACTCTATCCCGGGGGCATTGCTTCGGTGATGAAGGGACTACCCGGTGATATAGGCAAGGAGGTAGAGCAATTCCTTACGGATTATTTCTTCGGCGAGATATACAGTCGTGGTGTACTCGACTTACCGACCCGTGAACTGTTAGGATATTGTGTGCTGACAACATTGGAAGCCGAAAGCCAGCTTCAATCGCATTATCATGGTAATATCAGTGTGGGCAATACGCCCGAAATGTTGGCGGCGGCTGTCGTTCAGTGTCTGCCTTATATAGGTTTTCCCGCTGCTATCAAGGCTTTGCGTATTATCAAACAGGAATATGCCCCATCTGTTCCTGCTGCAAATAATTTGGTGCGTTTGTCAAAGATTGTCGTGGACCCAGCACAGCTTGATACTTACAATGCTTTTCTGAAAGAAGAAATTGAAGCTTCGATGCGGCTGGAACCGGGCGTGTTGGCACTTTATGCAACTGCCGAGAAGGATGCTCCGCACAAAGTGACTATCCTTGAAATCTATGCCGACCGCTCTGCTTACGAGAGTCATCTGAAAACAGCGCATTTTGTGAAATATAAGCAGGGTACGCTATCGATGGTGAAGGAGCTGGAACTGGTGGATGTGGATCCGCTGATACCAGGATTGAGAATGAAATGAGGCAATCAAAACAAAATCTTATAAAATTAAAAAATGATGTTTGGAATAGGGACGCAAGAGATAATCTTTATCGTGTTGATAGTTCTGTTGTTTTTTGGCGGTAAAAAAATCCCTGAACTGATGAAAGGACTTGGTAAAGGAGTACGTAGCTTTAAAGAAGGGGTAAAAGGCGTAGAAACCGATTTGGATATGAGGGATGCAAATTCGGATGCAAATAAAAATCTCCTGTAATTTGAATGATGGTATCTCATAGAGAATATGTAAACCTCTATTATATCATCATGCACGGAGTAAACGATTCTATGCTCTGCATTAATTCTTCTTGACCATTTTCCTGCCAGTTCATATTTAAGCGGTTCGGGTTTTCCTATTCCTGTGTATGGGTGTGCGTAGGTATAAATCTTCTCTTTTGTATTTCTGCTGAATAAATTCTTTGAGTAATCTTACTGTATAGACCTAAATCCAATAAGTAGCTTTGGAAACCCCATTGCCTACCAGCTTTTCCTGTTCTTGGTTATGCTCTTCAAAAACTTCAAACAGCGTTTTTTCTTTGAGTGATTCTACCTTATCGAAGTAAGCGTCACGTAATAGTTCTGCTGTGATGATAAAACCTCTGTCTAATAATTCTGCTTCCTTCTGATAGAGTTTGGCTTTGATTGCTTTTAGATAATTGTTGAGGCTTTGAGCTTCTTCGTCTTTACCTTTTACTTGTTGCTTGGCTTTATCCCAATTGCAAGATTTTACTCTTTTACCTGTAGAAAATGCACATCTTTCTCCATTTACTGTGAGCACAACCTCTATTGATGCTGTACCATCTTTTCTAACTCTGCTCTCTCTTATGAAAAAGAGAATGGCAAATGAACTTCTTACCATAGTTTAATCATTTTAAATTAGACATTGGGAAGTCCTTTCAAATATGATATATCTTTCTGTTTATGAGGTAGATGAAGAAATTTTTGTGTGCAGTTTCGATAAAATATGGAATTGCACACAGATTGCACACAAAATATCCTCTTTTCAGCCCATTTTCAAGGATAATCAGCCACTTATTACCCTTAGAAAAACAAGCCTGATTCAAGCAATATTCCGCTTTAATTTCAGCATCCATTCACAACGATTTATAAGAAGCACAACAGACGAAAAGTGATGGGATTTTATCATTTCTCCATGTAGTACGGATAAAATAAAAATCCCCATAACTCAGAGAGTTACAGGGATTTATATGATTGAATCAAGTATAAATTACTTATTCAAAGCCAAAGCTACGTTCACAGCGCAAGCTACTGTACATCCTACCATCGGGTTGTTACCGATACCCAAGAATCCCATCATTTCTACGTGAGCAGGAACTGATGAAGAACCAGCGAACTGTGCGTCTGAGTGCATACGGCCCATAGTATCTGTCATACCGTAAGAAGCAGGACCTGCAGCCATGTTATCCGGGTGAAGTGTACGACCTGTACCACCACCTGAAGCTACTGAGAAGTAAGGCTTACCAGCAAGAACACGTTCTTTCTTGTAAGTACCTGCAACCGGGTGCTGGAAACGAGTCGGGTTAGTAGAGTTACCTGTGATAGATACATCTACATTTTCGTGCCACATGATAGCTACACCTTCACGTACATCGTCTGCACCGTAGCATTTTACTTTTGCACGAGGACCGTCTGAATACGGAGTTTCTTTTACGATGTTCAAATCACCTGTGAAGTAATCGAACTTAGTCTGAACGTAAGTAAATCCGTTGATACGAGAGATAATCATCGCAGCGTCTTTACCCAGACCGTTCAAGATACAGCGCAACGGGTTCTTACGAACTTTGTTGGCCATTTCTGCAATCTTGATAGCACCTTCTGCAGCAGCGAATGATTCGTGGCCTGCCAAGAAAGCGAAGCACTGAGTTTCTTCACGGAGCAGACGAGCTGCCAGGTTACCATGACCCAAACCTACTTTACGGTCATCGGCTACTGAACCCGGAATACAGAAAGCCTGCAAACCGATACCGATTGCTTCTGCAGCGTCGGCAGCGTTTTTGCAACCTTTTTTCAGTGCGATGGCACAACCTACTACGTATGCCCATTTAGCATTCTCGAAGCAGATACCCTGAGTTTCCTGACAAGTCAGATACGGATCAAGGCCGGCTGCGTCACAGATTGCGTTAGCTTCTTCAATGTCTTTGATACCGTTTTCATTCAAAGCAGCCAAAATCTGCTTGATACGACGGTCCTGACTTTCAAACTGTACTGGTCTAATCATAATCTGTATCCTCCTTATTATTCTTTACGTGGGTCAATATATTTAACTGCGCCTTGTTCGGGTTTGAAGCGTCCGTAAGTTCCGGTAACAGCTTTCAATGCTTCGTTTGCATCTACACCCTTCTTGATCTGTTCCATGAATTTACCCATGTGAACAAATTCGTAACCGATTACCTGGTTGTCTTTGTCCAAAGCCATACGAGTGATATAACCTTCTGTCAGTTCCAAGTAACGAGTACCTTTTGCTTTTGTACCATACAGAGTACCAGTCTGGCTGCGGAGTCCTTTACCCAAGTCTTCCAAGCCTGCACCAATCATCAAACCGCCTTCAGAGAAAGCTGACTGAGTACGACCGTAAACAATCTGCAGGAACAATTCACGCATTGCGGTGTTGATGGCATCGCAAACCAAGTCTGTATTCAGTGCTTCCAGAATTGTCTTACCCGGCAGGATTTCAGATGCCATAGCAGCTGAGTGAGTCATACCTGAGCAACCGATAGTTTCTACCAGACATTCTTCGATTACACCTTCTTTGACGTTCAAAGTCAGTTTACAAGCACCCTGCTGCGGAGCACACCATCCCACACCATGAGTTAAGCCTGAAATGTCTTTGATTTCTTTTGCTTGAATCCATTTTCCTTCTTCAGGAATTGGGGCCGGACCGTGGTTAGGTCCTTTAGCAACACAACACATGTGTTCAACTTCATGTGAATAAATCATATTCTTTACGTTTTATTGGTAATAAAAAATAAGTATTTCGTAAACCACGAATTACGGAATTTCTTCCTTAATCCGCACGCAAAGTTAGTCGTTTTATTTCTTTCTGCAACGTGCGAAACCAAACTTTTTCTTACATTTTAATGATATTTTTTCCAGTTTGGCCTGTTTTGCAAACTCTGCTTGCCAAAATGTTTTTCCTCTTCTGAAAGAATCTTGTATCTTTGCCGCAGATACGGTGACAAGCCGTATGGCAGGTCTACATAAAGATAGGTAATAATTATTAGGTATAGCATGGAAATGAATCAGATTACGGTGTCCGATGCGGATTTGCGCAAAGGAGCGGAAGAGGGAATGGACGCGTTCTTGAAGGTGTTTATCGACAAGTACCTGGAGGTGACGGGTGGGGTGATTAATGAGCAAACCATGCCGTTGCTGAACGGCTATCAGCATACATTGCTGGGGTATCACTTTTTCCGGGAGGAAGTGATGGAAGGCGGTTTTGTGCAGCTCATCCAGAATGGGTATGGGCCGTATATATTTGACAATCCGTTTGCCAAGGCGATGCGTCTGTTTGGGGTGAAGGACTTTTCGAAGCTGATTTATGAAGCTAAGGAGATTTACGATGCCCACCGTGCCGATTTGGAGAAAGACTGTACGGAAGATGAGTTCATGGCCATGTACGAGCAGTATGAGGCGTTCGACGATTTGGAAGAGAAGTATATGGAAGAGGAAGAGCTGATTACGGCGCAGATTGCCGCTTACGTGGACGAGCATTTGGATTCTTTTGCTGCGATAAAATAGGATAGGTTTATTTATGTTAAATTTAGACTCTTCTTATGCAGTGTTTTCTTTTTTTCGCGTTTATTTGGTGAATTTTAAGTCTGGATTTTAATTTATAAACTAAAGATAAGAGTAGGATAAAGTATGAAAAAACAGAAATGGGCAGTAGTTTTTGCTGCATTATTGGCAATGGTAGGGTTTAGTTCTTGTTTGAACTCTGAAGATGATGGCGTAAGAACGTTAGAGGATTATGCCGAAGTGAATTCAAGCAGTTTTGGGGGACTGTCTTTTACTTCTATGTATGGCTGGGTGTGTGTGCCCAATAAGACGGTGGCATCTGCTCCTGAATCAAAACTGGCTTATATTGCTTATCAGTATAACAATGCAGATATGCAGGCTATTACTTCTACTTCCACCAATTTGCCTGTGACTTTGTTGTATGATCCGGTTTATTTGAAAGATTTGGGTTATCCGTCTTCTAATTTGCCTTTGAACACGGAGACGGTTTCTATTTATTCATTGGGAGAGAATGCCGGATTTGTGTGGGGAAAAAACAAGTATTTGGTTTTGGCGCCTACTTATCTGTTGAAGACAGGTACAACTACGGACAATTTGAAGACGGAATTGGCCAATCATAGCCTAAGCGTATATTACTTGGCTGAGGATGACGATGTGCAAGCTAAAACTTTGACCTTGCACCTGCGTTATAAGATTGCGGGAGTAGGATATTCTTCTGTAGAAGAAAATTCTGATACGGATGAAAGCTGGGCTGCTGATTATAGCGTACAATACCAATATACAGATGTCTCTTATATAAGTTTGAATTATCTGCTTTCCCAATATAAGGCGGTTCATGGATCCGATCCTGAAAAGATAGCTGTGGAGTATGAATGCAGCAATAGAAGTACAGCTGTGCCTACAATTGCTAACAAACAAGTAAAGACAGTCACTTTCTCTTTGTATAAGGATACGGCTAATCAATAAAATAATAAAAATATAGGTAGACTGCATGGCAGGAAGTCGACACAAGACGGGTTGCCATGCAGTTTTTTTATGTGTCTTGCAAAGCCTTTACGTTCGTTCCAAAACGTCCTTACGTTTGGATGAAAACGTCAAAGAGTTTTGGATAAAACGTAAGTGCGTTTTGCTTGAAACGCAAGGACGTTTTGGAACGGTCTTCAAAAGTCTTTGAAAATCTTCTTATTTCTTCGTATCTCCTCACCGGAAAAGCTTTTACTTTTTAAGAGTGTCAGACTTTTAAATAGCTTGAAAAGATAACCTCTACTTTCCTTTATCTCATACTTTTTTGTAAATTTGCAATTCATTTCGTCGCATAATGAAAAGAATTGGGAATGAATTATAAAGAATTGTTCAATAAAATGGCATTTTTGCTTTCCTCGCCCGGTCGTTTCTGGGAAAAAGAAGTTTCCCAAGGGCAAGGAAACCGGATGATGTCGGAATATGTCTATCCGCTGATTGGATTGTGCGGGTTGGCCGAGTTTGTCGGGACATTTATCGGACGGGATGTCAGCTCAGAGTTCTTTCAATGGGCACTGACACGTTGTTGTGCCGTGGCCGTGGCTTTGTTTGGAGGATTTTTCCTGGCTTCCTATCTGCTGGATAAAATTACCTGGAGATGGTTCGACAAGTATGTGCCAACGGAGAAAATGCAGGTGTTTGTGGGTTATTCCATGACGGTCTTGTTTGTGCTCGATGTGGTCAACGGGTTGATTTCCATTGAGATTCTTCACTGGATTCTGCAGCTGTACACCGTAGTGGTGGTGTTTGAAGGGGCACGGCGTTTTCTGGATATTCCGGAGAGCAGGTTGACTTCTTACACTGTGGTAGCTTCCATTTTGGTATTACTTTCTCCGGTGATGATTGAATTTGTGTTTAATAAATTGTCTGTAATTTTGAATTGATGAGACCAGTTGCAAATAATATTAATATCAAAAACAAGCGGGCATCGTTCGATTATGAATTCATCGATACGTACACCGCAGGAATCGTGCTGACCGGTACGGAAATCAAGTCCATCCGGCAAGGGAAGGCGAGTCTGGTAGATACGTTCTGCTTCTTCTCCCGTGGGGAACTGTGGGTGAAGAACATGCACATTGCCGAGTATTTTTACGGTTCGTACAACAACCATACGGCGCGGCGCGACCGTAAGCTGCTGCTGACCAAGAAGGAACTGCGCAAACTGCAGCGCACCTCCGAGGAGCCGGGCTTTACCATTGTGCCTACCCGCATGTATATCAACGAGCGTGGACTGGCCAAGGTGGTCATTGCGCTGGCCAAGGGTAAGAAACAGTATGACAAACGTCAGACATTGAAAGAGAAAGAAGACCGGCGGATGATGGACCGCATGTTCAAACGCTAAACTAAACGATTAAAGGGTAGGCATGCCTATGCAGACAAAGACAATACAACAACTGATACGGGAACGTATCCTGGTGCTCGATGGGGCGATGGGTACGATGATACAGCAATATAATCTCTCGGAAGCGGATTTCCGTGGGGAACGTTTCAAGGAGGCAAAGGGACAGCTGAAAGGAAACAACGACCTGTTGTGCCTCACGCGTCCGGAGGTGATAGAAGACATTCATCGGAAATACTTGGAAGCGGGAGCCGACATAATCGAAACCAATACGTTTAATGCCACTTCGGTGTCGATGGCCGACTATCACGTGGAGGCCTATTGCCGGGAAATCAATCTGGCAGCTGCCCGTCTGGCCCGTCGGATGGCCGATGAGTTTACGGCGATGAATCCGGAGAAGCCTCGTTTTGTGGCGGGTTCTGTGGGGCCGACCAACAAGACGTGTTCCATGAGTCCGGATGTGAACAATCCGGCTTTCCGGGCATTGACCTTCGACGAATTGCAGGAGGCTTATTGCGAGCAGATGGAAGCCTTGCTGGAAGGCGGGGTGGATGCCTTGCTCATCGAAACCATTTTCGATACGCTGAATGCCAAGGTGGCGATTCGGGCGGCGGAACTTTCGATGGAGAAAACGGGTCGGAAAGTGCCTCTGATGCTGTCGGTTACGGTGTCGGATGTAGGCGGTCGTACGTTGTCGGGACAGACACTGGATGCGTTTCTGGCTTCAGTGGAACATGCGGATATTTTCTCTATCGGACTGAACTGTTCGTTCGGGGCCCGTCAGTTGAAGCCTTTCCTGGAAAGACTGGCTGCCCGTGCACCTTATTATATCAGTGCATATCCGAATGCCGGACTTCCGAACACGCTGGGACAGTATGACCAGACGCCGGAAGATATGGCAGCCGAAGTGAAGGAATATATCGACGAAGGACTGGTCAACATCATCGGTGGATGTTGTGGTACCACGGAAAAATATATTGCCAAATACCAAGATTTGATTCGGGGGGTACAGCCTCGCGTGCCGGTGCAGCCGCACAAGTATATGTGGCTGTCGGGACTGGAACTGCTGGAGGTGTCACCCGAAATCAATTTCGTGAATGTGGGTGAACGCTGCAACGTGGCAGGTTCGCGGAAATTTCTCCGACTCATCAACGAGAAGAAATACGAGGAGGCTTTGTCCATCGCCCGCAAGCAGGTGGAAGATGGGGCATTGATTCTCGATGTCAATATGGACGATGGACTGCTGGATGCGGCAGAAGAGATGACCACCTTCCTGAACCTGGTGGCTTCGGAACCGGAAATCGCCCGTGTGCCCCTCATGATTGATTCTTCCAAATGGGAAGTGATTCGTGCGGGACTGAAGTGTGTGCAGGGTAAATGCATTGTCAACTCCATCTCCTTGAAGGAAGGGGAGGAAGTGTTTGTGGCACATGCCCGTGAGGTAAAAGAGCTCGGGGCGGCTGTCATTGTCATGGCTTTCGACGAGAAGGGGCAGGCCGATACCTTCAGCCGCAAGATTGAGGTCTGTGAACGGGCTTACCGTATTCTGGTGGATAAGGTAGGATTTAACCCTCACGATATTATCTTCGACCCCAACGTGCTGGCCGTGGCGACGGGTATCGAAGAACACAACAATTACGCGGTCGATTTCATTCAGGCTACCGGATGGATACGCAAGCATCTGCCGGGAGCACATGTGAGCGGGGGAGTGAGCAACTTGTCGTTCTCATTCCGCGGCAACAATTATATCCGTGAGGCCATGCATGCGGTGTTCCTCTATCATGCCATTCAGCAGGGTATGGACATGGGCATTGTGAATCCGGCCACTTCCGTGCTTTATACGGACATTCCGCAGGATATTCTGGAACGGATTGAGGATGTGGTGCTGAACCGCCGGCCCGATGCGGCGGAACGGCTGATTGAAACGGCGGAACAATTGAAACGGGAAAAGGAAGGAACGGCTTCGCAGGAAGGACATGAGGCTCAGTTGCTGTGGCGTAAAGATACCACGGTGGAAGAACGGCTGCAGTATGCACTGGTGAAAGGGTTTTCGGACTACCTGGAAGAGGATTTGCAGGAAGCGCTTTCCCGTTATCCGAATGCGGTGAGCATCATTGAAGGTCCGCTGATGGCGGGCATGAACCATGTGGGCGATTTGTTCGGCTCGGGTAAGATGTTCTTGCCGCAGGTGGTCAAGACGGCGCGGACCATGAAGAAGGCCGTAGCCATTCTCCAGCCTTATATCGAGGCGGAAAAGGAGGAGGGTGCCCGTAGTGCCGGAAAGGTGCTGGTGGCCACGGTGAAGGGCGACGTGCACGACATCGGGAAGAACATCGTATCGGTGGTCATGGCGTGCAACAACTATGAGATTATCGATTTGGGTGTGATGGTGCCGGCAGAGACAATTGTGGAGACGGCTATCCGGGAAAAAGTGGATATCGTAGGGTTGAGCGGACTGATTACACCTTCATTGGAGGAAATGGTGCATGTGGTGACGGAACTGCAGCGTGCGGGAGTGGATGTGCCGGTGATGATTGGAGGGGCAACCACCTCGAAATTGCACACGGCCTTGAAGATTGCGCCCGTATATCATGCGCCGGTAGTGTATATGAAAGATGCTTCGCAGAATGCGCTGGTGGCTGCCAAACTGCTGAATCCGGAACAACGTCCGGCCTTTGTAGAGGCGTTGAACGAGGAGTATCAGGCCTTGCGCGACAAGAACAAGCAGAAAGTGGTGAAGACGGTGTCACTGGAAGAAGCGAAGAAAAACAAGTTGAATCTTTGGGATTAATCATTTAAATAGTATGAATGTACAGATAGAAGAAGGATGGAAAAAGGCGTTGGCCCCGGAGTTTGAAAAGGATTATTTTGTCCGGCTGACGGATTTTGTCCGCCAGGAATACAAGCTGACCACAGTATATCCTCCCGGACGGTTGATTTTCAATGCGTTCAACCTTTGTCCCTTTGATAAGGTGAAGGTGGTGATTATCGGGCAGGACCCGTATCACGGACCGGGACAGGCGCATGGACTGTGTTTTTCGGTGAATGACGGGGTACCGTTTCCGCCTTCTTTGCAGAATATATTCAAGGAGATTCATGATGATTTGGGTACTCCGATGCCTGCGAGCGGGAATCTGACCCGGTGGGCAGAGCAGGGGGTACTGCTGTTGAACGCTACGTTGACGGTACGGGCGCATCAGGCGGGTTCCCATCAGCGGAGAGGTTGGGAGGAGTTTACGGATGCGGCCATTCGGGTATTGGCTGAGCAGAAAGAACATCTGGTATTTATCCTGTGGGGTTCTTATGCCCAGAAGAAGGGAGCTTTTATCGACCGCAACAAGCATCTGGTGTTGACTTCCGTACATCCTTCGCCTTTGTCGGCCTACAATGGATTCTTCGGCAACAAGCATTTTAGCCGTACCAACGAGTATCTGGTGGCTCATGGCGAGACACCCATCAACTGGTAATTGAAATCGAACAGATTATTTCTGAAAAAATGAATCCCCTTGCTTCTGCTCTCCGTGGAGTGGAAACAAGGGGAAGTTTATAATAGTGTGTGTTTGTATCAGATGAGCTGCATGCCCAGACGTGCACATTCTTTGCGCATCTCTTCCGGCCAGATGCTGGCTTGGATTTCTCCGATATGGGCTTTCTTCAGGTAAAGCATGCACAGACGTGACTGTCCGATACCTCCTCCGATGGTGAGCGGCAATGTATCGTTCAGCAGGCGCTGGTGGAAATAAAGTTTGGTACGTTCCTCTTTTCCGGCCAGTTCCAGCTGCTTGAGCATGGCAGCTTTGTCCACACGGATACCCATGGAAGAAATTTCGAAAGCGCGCTGCAGTACGTCGTTCCATACCAGCAAGTCTCCGTTCAGTCCCGGCAGTCCGGTCTTCGGGTCGATGGTGGTATAGTCGTCATAGTCGGGAGCACGCAGGTCGTGCGGTTGTCCGTTGCTCAGCTTGTTGCCGATACCGATGATGAATACAGCCCCGAAACGTTCGGTAATCAGGTTCTCACGCTCCTTGGCAGTCTTGTCGGGGTACATCTGCAACAAATCTTCCGAGTGGATGAAATGCACGTCGTGCGGAAGGAAGGATTTGATTTGCGGATACATCTCACAAATCATGTATTCCGTGCGTCGCATGGCCGCATAGATGCGGGTCACGATGCTTTTCAGAAAATCTACTGTCCGCTGTTCCGGCGTGATAACCCGTTCCCAGTCCCACTGGTCCACATACAGGGAGTGGATGTTGCCCAGTTCCTCGTCGGCACGAATCGCGTTCATGTCGGTATAGATACCGTAACCCGGTTCAATCTGGTAGTCGGCCAAAGTCAGTCGCTTCCATTTGGCCAGTGAATGAACCACTTCCGCCTGCTGGTCGCCCAGGTCCTTTATCGGGAAGGTGACCGGACGTTCCGTACCGTTCAAGTCGTCGTTGATACCCATTCCTTTCAGGACGAACAAAGGAGCGGTTACACGCCGCAAGCGAAGTTCGGAAGAAAGGTTCTGCTGGAAAAATTCTTTAATCTGCTTGATACCCAGTTCGGTTTGCTTCATGTCAAGCAACGGCTTGTAGCCGACAGGTTTTATAAGGTAACTCATTTGTTTATTTCTTTAATTGTTTGTTTTGCTTGCAAAGATAGGTGTATTTCGTAAATATGCAAGCGAAATGTGAAATAACTTATCAAAATGATTTTATTTTATTTGTATAGATAGATAAAATGAAAACAAATGAGTGGAAATAAAAAATGTCATTCTGGAAATTGCTTTCCGGAATGACATTCTATGAAGTGATAGAGAATTTGCTTTTCAGCGATTCTTGTACATGTTGTCGTAGTAATTCTGGTACTCCCCACTGGTGACGTTCTTTACCCATGCCTGGTGGTCGAGATACCATTTGATGGTTTTGACGATACCGTCTTCAAACTTGGTTTCGGGCGTCCATCCCAGTTCGCGGGTAATCTTGGTAGGGTCGATGGCGTAGCGCTGGTCGTGTCCCAACCGGTCCTTGACAAAGGTAATCAGTGAATCGTTGATCCAGTCAATGCTGATTTGTCCGTCGGCAGTCATTTCTTTCTTTTTGAGCACGTTCCGATACTCAGGTTGCTCGGTCATTATCCGATGAATGGTGGCGATGGTCAGTTTGACAATTTCAATGTTCTGCTTCTCGTTGTGTCCGCCTACATTGTAGATTTCTCCGTCTTTACCCTTGTTGATAATCATGTCGATAGCCTTGCAGTGGTCTTCCACGTACAGCCAGTCGCGCACGTTGGTTCCGTTGCCATATACGGGAAGTCTTTTTCCTTCCAGAATGTTTTTGATGATGAGCGGAATCAGTTTTTCCGGGAAGTGATACGGACCATAGTTATTGGAACAGCGGCTGATGGTCACCGGCATCTTGTAGGTATCCCGATATGCCATGACGATTAGGTCGGCACTGGTCTTGGAAGCGCTGTACGGACTGTGCGGGCAAAGAGGCGTTTCTTCGGTGAAATAACCTTCTGCTCCCAAAGAACCATACACCTCATCGGTAGATACCTGGTGGAAGCGGACTCCTTTTCTCCACGTAGGATAGCCGTTTTCGTCTTTCCCGGTCACCCATGCACGGCGGGCGGCATCCAGCAGGTTTTGTGTGCCCAGAATGTTCGTCTGCAGGAAGAGTTGCGGATTTTCGATGCTGCGGTCCACATGGCTCTCGGCGGCGAAGTTCACGATGTAGTCAAATTTGTACTCAGCAAACAGCCGGTCGGCCAGGTCGCGGTCGCAGATGTTTCCTTTTACGAAGAAGCAGCGTTCATTGTCGATGTCGGATGAAATGGTTTCCAGGTTTCCAGCGTATGTCAAAGCGTCCAGAATGATTACCTTGATGTCATCATGCTTGGCCAGGATATATTTGATATAATTGGCTCCGATGAATCCGGCAGCTCCAGTAACTAGATAAGTTTTCATATCGTTTTTCTATTTTGAGTGCAAATTTCGGAAAGATTTTTGAATGCGACAAGACTTTTCAAACTTTAATCATTCAGTTCAATAACCTCCAAATCGGAGAAATTACCGTCGGTTATGGAGAAGCGTACCAAGGTACGCACCTTATGGAAACCGTATTTCCCGGCGGCCCCCGGATTGATGTGCAGCAGGTGCAGGCGAGGGTCGTATTTCACCTTCAGGATATGGGAGTGCCCACTGATAAACAGCTGTGGGGGCTGCGTGGCGAGAATCTGCCGGACGGAAGGGTCATATTTTCCCGGATATCCTCCGATGTGTTTCATCAGTACGTCGGTTCCTTCCAGCTGGAAACGGTTGATTTCCGGAAAACGGAGGCGCATGTCCTGACCGTCGATATTTCCATATACGGCCCGCAGGGGGCGGAAGGCTGCCAACCGGTCGGCCACTTCCTGTGAGCCGATGTCTCCGGCATGCCATATCTCGTCGCAGGTGTCAAAATATTTCAGATAACGTTCGTCCCAATAGCCATGGGTATCGGACAGAAGTCCTATTCTTTTCATTTTTCTGTTGTTTTTCTCCGGCAAAGATAGTACATTTGAGCAAACCTTGAAGAATTCTATGTATGGAAAGCCACTATAAATATTTCAACCGCGACATCAGCTGGCTCGCGTTCAACTATCGTGTATTGCTGGAAGCTGACGATGACAGCCTCCCTTTGTATGAAAGAATCAATTTCATTTCGATTTATTCGTCCAATCTGGAAGAGTTTTACCAGGTGCGTGTGGCTGAACACAAGGCGGTAGCCTCCGGGGGAAAGAGTGAGGATATGACGGTAGAAGAGGCGCATGCCCTGATTCGGCGCATCACGGAGGTGGTGAACCGCCAGCTGGAGGACCGTGTGCGCATTTATGAGCAGAAGATACTTCCTGAACTGCGGAGGAACCATGTTGTCTTTTATCAGAGCAAGAGTGAGGTAGAGGACTTCCACAAGGAGTTTGTGCACCGTTTTTTCATGGAGGAAGTCTTCCCTTATCTTCAGCCGATGAAGATGGAACCGGAAAACGTACGCTTCTTTTTGCGCGACAAGCGGCTGTATCTGGCGGTGAAAGTCCGGAAGCTAGGAGCGGACAAGTCGGACTACTACCTCATCAAGATGCCGTATAGCAAAGTGCCCCGTTTTGTGGAATTGCCTTTTCATGACGGAAATTATTATCTGATGTTTCTGGAGGATATCATCAAGGCGAATTTGCAGGAAATGTTTGTAGGCTATGAGGTGGAGTGCAGCTATTGTTGCAAGATTTCGCGGGATGCTGATGTGTTTGTGGATGATGTGCCGGCAGAAAGCATGGTGGAGAAGCTGAAGGAGAAAGTGAAGAAACGGAAGATTGGGGCCATCTGTCGTTTTGTGTACGACCGGAAGATGCCGGAGGAGTTTCTGGATGCGCTGGTGGAAGCGCTGGGCATCAACCGGGAGGAACTCGTGCCGGGCGACAAGCATTTGAACCTGGAAAACCTGTCCTTCCTGCCGAACCCGAATCCGGATATTCCACAGATGGTCAAGCCGCAGCCGATGTGTTTGCCGGGGATGAACGAAAAGCATTTCATGTATCGGCGGATAGCCAAACGCGACATGCTGCTCTATTACCCATATCACAGTTTTGAGCATTTCATCCGTTTTCTGTATGAAGCCGTGCGTGACCCGTTCTGTCGGGAAATTATGATTACGCAGTATCGGGTGGCAGAACATTCGGAGGTAATCAATGCCTTGATTGCGGCGGCCCGGAACGGGAAGCATGTTACGGTGTTCGTGGAACTGAAGGCCCGTTTTGATGAAGAGAATAATCTGGCGACTGCAGAGCTGATGCGGAAGGCTGGGATTGACATCATTTTCAGTATTCCGGGGTTGAAAGTTCACGCGAAGGTGGCGTTGGTGCTTCGGGAGAACGACAAGGGGGAGCGTTTGCGAAGCTATGCGTATGTAAGTACAGGGAACTTCAACGAGAAGACCGCGAAAATTTATGCGGATATTGCCTTGTACACGTGCAACAAGCAGATTGTGGAAGACATGTACACCTTGTTCCGTGTGTTGAGAAAAGAGCTGAAGGAACCTCATTTCAAACGTCTGCTGATTGCCCGCTTTAACTTGTTGCCGGAACTTAAACAGTTGATTCAAGAAGAAATCAATTTAGTGCGTAAAGGAAAGCCTGGGCGAATCATCTTGAAGATGAACGCCCTGCAGGATACGGCCATGATTGACGAACTGTATCGGGCCAGTGAGGCGGGGGTACAGATTGACTTGATTGTTCGAGGAATTTGTTGTCTGGTGCCCGGAGAGGCGTTCAGTCGGAATATTCGGGTCACCCGCATCGTGGATACGTTTCTGGAGCATGCCCGTGTGTGGTATTTCGGCAACGGGGGCGACCCGAAAATATTTATCGGTTCACCCGACTGGATGCGTCGCAATTTGTATCGCCGCATCGAGGCGGTCACTCCCATTCTGGACGGAAAACTCCGTCAGGAACTGACCGACATGCTGAACCTCCAGTTGTCGGCCAACCGGAAGGCCTGCTGGGTGGACAATCATCTGCAGAATGTCTTCAAGCGGAAACCGGGGAATGACGACGTGCGGGCACAATATGACTTTTATGAATACTTGAAACGCAGGCTGGCTGAGGATTAATCAGCCGGCTTGTGTTTGTTTTCGGAAATGAGCAGCAGCTTGTCTCCCGGCTTCAGTTCCATTTGCCCGTTGGGGATGAGAAACTCACTGCCTCGTTTTACCAGCATCACCAGTGTGCCTTTCGGAATCTGCATATCGGCCAGCTTGTTTTGGGTGGCCAGCATTTCCGGTGTCAGGGTAAGGTCGTTCAGGCGGGTGTCGATTTCTTCTGGCAGTTCCACTCCAAATTCATTGCCTTCCTTGGGAGCCGGCAAGTCCAAGTGCAGCAGCTTGGCAGCCTTTGTGATGGTCATCCCCTGAATGACCAGTGACACGAGGGTGATGAAAAAGACAATGTTGAACAGCTGTTGGGAACCCTCGATTTCGGCCAGTACGGGGTAGGTGGCGAAAATGATGGGGGTAGCTCCTCTCAACCCGACCCATGAGACAAACAGCTTGCCTTTGGCGGTGATGTTCCGGAAAGGAAGCAGGCAGAGGAATACGCTGAGTGGACGTGCCACGATAATCATGAAGGCACCAATCAGCAAGGCTACTGCGGCCAGATCGAGCATTTCATGCGGGTTGACCAGCAATCCCAAGGTGAGGAACATGATAATCTGAAAGAGCCAGGTCAGTCCGCTCATGAAGGTGTTGATTTCTTTCCGGAAAGCCAGTTTGGTGTTTCCCAAAATCACGCCCATGATGTACACGGCCAGGTAGGCGTTTCCCTTCAGCTGGTCGGTAATGGTGAAGGTGATGAAGACCAGACTGAGCAGAAGGATGGAGTAGAGAGAGCTGTTCGATAGGTTGATGCGGTTGATGAGCCATACGCTGAAGCGTCCCATGGCATAGCCGATAACCCCTCCGAAAAAGAACTGTACCAGCAAATCTTTCGTGATGAGCAGAAAGTCGGGATGGCTTCCGCTGGAGATGACTTGTATCAGTACGATGGTCAGCATGTAGGCCATCGGGTCATTACTACCACTTTCCAGTTCCAGCATCGGGCGGAGATGCTGCTTCAGGTTCATCCGCTGCGAACGGAGCAGGTTGAACACAGACGCCGAGTCGGTAGACGACATGGTGGCAGCCAGCAGCAGAGACGTGAGCAAGGTCAGCTCGATGTTGGTCTGGTTCCAGTCGGAAATATAAAAGATGAACACACCGGTCAGCAAGGTGGTGAGCAGGACGCCGGCAGTCGACAGAACAATTCCCGGAGTGAGTACTGGCTTGATGTCGCCGTATTTCGTGTCCATACCTCCGGAAAAAAGGATGATGCTCAATGCCATCATACCAATAAACTGTGCATCCGAAGCACTGTTGAACTGCAATCCCAGTCCGTCGCTTCCGAAAAGCATTCCCACCACAAGAAAGAGTAAGAGGGTAGGGATTCCAAACCGGTATCCGGTCTTGCTGATAAGAATACTGGAAAAAATCAGGATTGACCCAATCATCAAAATATTTTCTGCCGTAAAAATCATAATGCCTTAAGTGATTAATAAAAGTAAAGGTTTGTGTAAATATTAATGTCCGAAGGTAAGAAAATGTTTTGTGGATAAGGGCTTTTCATGAAAATTTTTGTGGATTTTTTATTTTGGTTCGTCCGTATCATTTTTTTCAGGCATCCTTGTGTGAAAATGAAAATTACCGGATAATTTCTCTGTCCCACACTGTGGGATATAAAAACCACAGTGTGGGATATATATTTCACAGTGTGAAATACAAAAACCAAACAGTGGAACAGAGAATTTATGGAAGTGTTTTGAAGAATATGTGAGGGAGTTTCAAAGAATGTGTAAGGAAGAAAAGGATTGTACTATAATTTTGTAGAAATTTATTTTTGTTTTTCAAGAAAACCGTATATTTGCAATGTTTTGTTCCGTTTGGATTTCCGTTCGGCGAAATCACGGATGAAAAGGGAATCGGGTGAAAGTCCCGAACAGTCCCGCTGCTGTGAACTCCAGCGTTTCGACGTTTGTCTACCGACTACGAGGCCACTGTCTTTCAATGAAAGATGGGAAGGCAAGACAAACGGGAGTAAGTCAGAAGACCTGCAAAACGAAGTCATGCTTGCATTCTCGAGGAAAGGATGGCAAGAACGTGCGTAATGTAGAATTACAATTAAAAATTTAAATGAAAAGATGGAATGAACCGGCTTTCAGGGTCGGGTATCGCTTTTTTATACTCGTGTGCCTGTGTGTCCTTACAGGAGTGGGGAGTGTTTTTGCACAGCAGGCCGATTCGGACAGCATTACGGGAAAAGTGCATCAGATTCCGGATGTGACGGTGAGCGTGCGTAAGACTCCTCAGGCCGTGAAAGCTACTTCCCCCTTGCAGGTGATGGGAAAAATGGAAATGGAGCGTCTGGGGGTGCATGAAGTAGCCGATGCCGTGCGCCATTTTTCGGGAGTGACGGTAAAAGATTATGGAGGTATCGGAGGATTGAAAACGATTTCTGTCCGTAGCTTGGGAAGTCAGCATACGGGAGTGATTTATGATGGGGTAGCTGTCAGTGACTGTCAGTCAGGTCAGGTAGACATCTCTCGCTTTTCTTTGGATAACGTGTCCCAACTCACCATGACGATAGGACAGAGTGACGATATTTATCAGACTGCACGTGCTTTTGCTTCTGCGGGTGTGTTGAGCATTCAGACTGCCCGACCTGATTTCCAGGAAACATCGTATCATATCAATGCCAATTTGAAGGCCGGCTCTTTCGGTTTGGTAAATCCTTCCATATTATACAATCAGCGCCTGTCTGCTAAAACATCCCTGTCTGTATATGGCGATTTTTTGCGGGCAGACGGCAATTATCCCTTTAAAATGTGGAATGGGAACAGTCTGATTGACAGTAAGCGGAATAATAGTGACATACGGACTTACCGTGCGGAAGCTACCTTGTATACAAACCTGACTTCCAAACAAGATTTACAGGTAAAAGCTTATCTTTTTGATTCGGAGCGTGGATTGCCGGGAGGTGTGGTTTATGACAATCCCTATGCGGCAGAACGACTTTTTGACAAAAACTATTTCGGGCAATTCCGATATGAGAACCGTTTTTCCGACCGTCTTAAACTTCAGGCTTCGGGTAAGTTCAATTATAGCTGGAACCGGGATTACAATGATGAGGCCTCAGGTATCACCGATGACCGTTATAGACAGACGGAGACCTATTTGTCTGCCACTTTGTGGGGAGACTTGGGAAAAGGATTCTCTTTGTCGTTGGCACAAGATTTTGTGTATAACTATTTGCATACGAATCTGGAAAAGTGCCAGTTTCCGCAGCGTTATACGTTGTTGACGGTCCTGGCTGCCCAATATCAACGTGCTTCTTTTACGGCTACTGCTTCTTTATTGAATACCTATATTACGGAAAATGTGCGTATTGGAACGGCGGCTGCAGACCGTAAGCGTCTTTCTCCTGCGTTTAGTGTGTCATGGAAGCCTTTTGAGGAAACCGGATTGCGATTTCGGGCATCTTATAAGGATATTTTCCGTACCCCGACGTTCAATGATTTATATTACTTGGTAATAGGAAATAGTAGTTTGCGCCCGGAAACAACCAAGCAGGGAAATATCGGAGTGACTTGGAGCGGATCGAGATTGGGCTTTCTTGACTTTCTTAGTGTGTCGGCCGATACTTATTATAATAAAGTAAAAGATAAGATTGTGGCTGTTCCCACCATGTTTGTTTGGAAAATGACGAATGTAGGGAAAGTGGAAACGATAGGTCTGGATGTGAATCTGTCGGCTGAAGCTCGTGTGACAGAGTGGTTGAAGTGCTATTTGACCGCAAACTACAGCTTTATGCAGGCCGAAGATGTGACTGACCCGGATTCCAAGACCTGGAGGAATCAGATTGTGTATACACCCCGCCACTCCGGTGGTGGGAATTTTACCCTTGAATTGCCTTGGATAAATTTGTCCTATAATCTGACTTATGCATCAGAGCGGTATACGTTAGCACAGAACCTGCCCAGTTATCGTATTAAACCTTATTCTGATCATGGGATATCTTTGTCCCATAAATTCTCCTGGAAACGGCATCAGTTACGTATCCAACTGGATGCGTTGAACCTTTCCAACAAAAATTATGAGGTAATACGCTTTTATCCTATGCCTGGCAGGAATTATAAGATTTCTATCAACTATTATTTATAAACTAAAAACGAGAACGAATGAAAAAAAATTGGCTTTATTTGGCCTTAATGGCAATTCCTTTGGTCAGTGGTTTGACCGCATGTGATAATGAGAATGATCCTGTTCCAACCACAGACCCGGAACCTACTACTACGTATGGAGCTTATATTGTAAATACAGGAAACTGGGGTGCTAATGATGGTTCTATCCAGTGGTTTGACATGGCGACCCAGACGGTAAGTGGTGATTTGTATCAAGCACAGAATGGAAAGGGCATAGGAGATTTACAGGATTTGTGTGTGTATGGTTCGAAAATGTATGCCATAGGGAGCACTTCTTCTAAAATTGAAATTTTAGATTTAAAAGGGAAATTGATAAAAAGCATTCCTTTGAATAATGATGAAAATCAGCCGATTCAACCACGTTATGCTGTCGGGGCGGAAGGTTGTGTGTTCTTTTCAGCTTATGATGGGACGGTTTCTAAATTAGATACTCTTTCACAAGAGGTTACTGGAAGTTTGGAAGTGGGAGCATACCCAGAAGCTTTGACCTATGTGGATGGCAAACTTTATGTGAACATATCTGGATATGGTTCGGGAGATAAGGTGGCTGTCGTGGATGTAAAATCATGGACAAAGCAGTCGGATATCACAGTGAAATTAAATCCTTATACTGTTTGTTTTGATGGGAAAGACGGATACGTATATGTGGTGTCTAATGGTAATTATGCAGGTGCAGAGGGCTTACCTGAAGATCAATGGATTTACCAAACTCTTCAACGGATTGACGTGCAGACCAATCAAGTGGAAGAGGTATGTAATGCCACGTATGCCGCAAAGAAGGGAGATAACATTTACGTGTTATATGCAGAATATTATCTGCCTGAAAGAAATTCTTGCTTTGTATATAATGTAGAGACGAAGGAGAAAAAAGAGTTTATTGATATAAATGATATTCCATATCCGGGAGGGATTGCGGTAGATCCGGTTTCGGAAGATGTATATATTATCAGTCAGCCTTATAGCTCTCTGAATGATATATATGTTTACTCTAAAGACGGACAATTCAAGAAAAAGTTTGAAACAGGAAATTCTACCACAAACATCCGTTTCTTAGCTGACTGATTTTTATGAAACAAATTTTACTATCTGCCCATATAGTAATCATGGTCTTGCTTCTCTCTGCCTGTGGCGGAGGAGGCAAGGCTTCTTCTGTTCGAGAAGGAGGGGATACGCTGAGGATGAAGTATGCCACCAACTTGTCGGTGGTGAAGTTTCCGGATTATACAATGGTTTCTATCCGTAATCCATGGGATACGCTGAAAACACTGCATACCTACCTGCTGACGGACAAGACGCGGCCGGTGCCGGAAAACTTGCCGGAGGGCACCGTCGTGCGTGTGCCTTTGGAACGGGCGGTGGTGTATTCGGTGGTACATGGAAGTGTGCTGAAAGAGCTGGGCTGCGTAGAAAGCATCAAGGGGGTTTGCAACCTGGAATATTTCAAAATGCCGGAAGTACAGGAAGGCTGTCGGAAAGGGACGGTGGTGGACTGTGGAAACGGTATGAATCCGGACATCGAGAAAATCATTGATTTGCATCCGGATGCCATCCTGCTTTCTCCGTTTGAGAACAGTGGCGGTTATGGACGGGTAGGCAAACTGGGCGTACCCGTGATAGAATGTGCGGACTATATGGAGACTTCTCCATTGGGCCGTGCCGAATGGCTGCGCTTCTATGGCTTGCTGGTGGGGCAGTCGCAGAAAGGTGATTCTCTTTTTGCACAGATAGAAAAGGAGTACTTGACGGTGAAAGCTTTGGCTGCCAAGGCAACCTCTCATCCTACGGTATTGAGTGACTTGAAATACGGTTCAGCCTGGTATATCGCCGGCGGGCAGAGTACGACGGGACGTTTGTATGCGGATGCGGGAGCAGAGTATGTCTTTGCTGCATTGCCGAACAGTGGTTCGGTGCCCATGGCTTTTGAAACGGTGTTCGACAAAGGAGAAAATGCGGATTTCTGGCTGATAAAGTACAATCAGCCGCACGACAAAACTTATCGGGAATTGCAGAAAGACTATTCGTTGTATGCCCGTTTCAAGGCATTTCATGAACGTCGGGTTTACGGATGCAACACTTATCGGATTCCGTTCTACGAAGAATCGCCCTTTCATCCCGAGGTCTTGTTGAAAGATATGGTAAAAATCTTCCATCCGGAATTGCTGGAGGGGTATGAACCGAAATATTTTAGTAAATTAGCAGAATGATATTTGCAGGCAGAAAGAATTACATGGTGTTTGTCGGCTTGGTTTTCCTGATTGTACTTCTGGTAGCGGCCAATCTGTTTCTTGGTTCGGTGGATATACCGGCACGGGAAGTGGTGCGTATTCTGGGAGGGGAAGAGGCGGCAAAAGCCAGTTGGACCTATATTGTGTGGGAATCACGTTTTCCGCAGTGTGTGACGGCCTTGCTCTGTGGGGCGGCGCTCTCGGCCTCCGGGCTGATGTTGCAGACGGTGTTCAGCAACCCGTTGGCCGATTCCTCTATCCTGGGAATCAGTTCAGGCGCCAGTCTGGGAGTGGCGTTGGTGATGCTGGCTGGAGGAGGTACCATTGCGACGGGCGTGTTTACGCTTTCCGGATTTTTCTCGGTCATCTTGGGAGCCTTTTTAGGAGCTGTGGCCGTGCTGGCCCTGATTCTTTTTCTGTCTTCTCTGATAAGAAGTAATGTAATGCTGCTCATTGCCGGTATCATGATTGGTTATATTGCCTCGTCTCTGATTTCGCTGCTGAATTTCTTTGCTACGGCAGAAGGGGTACAATCGTATATGGTGTGGGGGATGGGAAATTTCGGCGGTGTTTCTTTGGAACAGCTCCCTGCTTTTTCGCTGCTGACTTTGGCCGGACTGGTGGTGGCGGTTCTGTTGATCAAGCCGTTGAATGCCTTGCTTTTGGGTCCGCGTTATGCCGAGAATCTGGGAGTGAATATCCGGCGGGTACGCAATTACCTGCTGCTGGCCACAGGGGTGCTGACTGCGGTAACTACTTCTTTCTGTGGTCCGGTTTCTTTTATCGGGCTGGCCGTTCCTCATCTGGCACGTCTGATGCTGGGAACTTCCAACCATAATTCTTTAATGCCGGTCACCTTGCTTTCCGGTGGGGCTTTGGCCTTGTTGTGCAACCTGATTTGTGTGCTTCCGGGAGCATCGGGAGTGATTCCTTTGAATGCGGTCACACCTATTCTGGGAGCGCCAGTGATTATTTATGTGATTATTAACCAACGTCGGATTCAATATTTTAACTGATGAGGCAAACGGAAATCGTAATAGAGGGAAAAGACTTGACCATCGGCTATCAGGTGGGAAAGAAGCGGACGGAGGTACATATCGGGTTGAACTTCCAGCTTTTCCGGGGAGAACTGACCTGTCTGTTAGGAGCCAACGGGGCTGGAAAATCAACTTTGCTCCGTACATTGGCTGCTGCCCAGCCTTTCTTGTCGGGTGGCTTGGAGTTATTGGGACGTGATTTGTCGGCGTATTCCGAACGGGAGCTGTCGAGAACCATCGGAGTGGTATTGACCGACCGCACACAGGCCGGAGGGCTTACAGTTTATGAACTGGTGGCTTTGGGGCGTCAGCCTTATACGGGATTTTTCGGACGGTTGGATAAAAAGGACAAACAGTTGGTGGAGCACGCGCTTCAGGCGGTGGAGATTGCTCATAAGGCCCGGTGTTACATGGCGGAGCTTTCGGATGGAGAACGGCAGAAAGTGATGATAGCCAAAGCGCTGGTACAGGAATGTCCGTTGATTCTGTTGGATGAGCCGACGGCCTTTCTGGATGTGGTGAGCCGGATTGAAATCATGAATCTCCTGCATCGGCTGGCTGTGGAAGAGAACAGAGCTATTCTTTTGTCCACGCACGACATTGAGCAGGCCCTTGTGCTGGCCGACCGTCTGTGGCTTCTTTCCTCAGCGGAAGGATTGGAGTGTGGAGTGACAGAAGACCTGATATTGGGCAATAGAATGGATACTTTGTTCCGTGACCGTCCGCACATCAAATTTGATTTGATGCATGGAGGTTTTTCTCCGGAAGTGTCGGGGGAGAAATTTATTGTATTGAGGGCGGCAGACGAAATATTGCGTCATTGGGCGCAGAATGCATTGAACCGGCATCATTATTTCTGTCTGGAGGCATCTCCTGGAAGAGAAGGACTTCCGCTGTTGGAAGTCATTGCCCCCAATCGGCTATCTTATACGGGAGGTAACGGACAAACTGTTTGTTATACTTCCTTTAAGTGTTTGTTGGAAAATATATAATTATTTGAGAAATAGTTTTTTAAAAGAATTTTCTATTTTTGTTGGCGCGAATTCTAAGAGTGGGTATCTATGTGGAATGTAATAAAAATGGCAGGCACATCCCAAGAGTTGTATAAATGTGTGGCTCCTTTGGTGATGAATCCGGAAATCCTTAAATATAATCATAACTATCCATTTAAGACCAGTGAGTCATTTATTTGGTTTGTCGCTTTTCAGCAAAAAAAAGTGTTGGGCTTTTTCCCTGTAGAAGTACGCAAAAAAGCAATTGTCATCAACAATTATTATGTGGAGAATGATGATGAGTCGGTATTTGCAGGTTTGCTGAAGGCTGTGACAGATGAATTTCAAGATACGGATAAGCCGCTGGAGGCCGTGGTGCAGAAAATCCATGAATCGTTTTTCTCGGTTCAGAATTTTGAAATAGAACGTATGTGGAGTGCATATCTTAAAATGAGAAGGAAGGATGAAAAAGACTGAAAACGGAAAGAATGTGTATGAGTTGACTCAGGAACGCTTGTCTGTTTTGTTTAAGGAATTTGATAATGTCTATGTGTCATTTTCTGGAGGGAAAGACAGTGGGGTGCTGCTTCATCTGTGTATAGACTATATCCGTAGAAATAAGCTGAACATCAAGCTTGGAGTGTTTTTTATGGATTATGAAGTGCAGTATGATCACACGATTGAGTTTGTCAACCGGATGTTGGAGCAGCATAAGGATATACTTGAAGTGTATCGGATTTGTGTGCCTTTTAAGGTAAGAACTTGTACGTCCATGTATCAGCATTACTGGCGCCCGTGGGATGAAAAGTTGCGGGATATCTGGGTCCGTGAGATGCCGGAAGGGGTGATGAAGGCCAGTGATTTTCCTTTTTTCCATACAAGTATGTGGGACTATGAATTTCAGTTACGCTTTGCCGCATGGTTGCATGAAAAGAAAAAGGCAGTGCGTACGGCTTGCCTGGTAGGTATCCGTACACAAGAAAGTTACAATCGTTGGCGTACGATTTATGGAGGGTTGAAGCAGCAGCTTTATCATAAATACCAATGGAGTTCAAAGATTGCGAATGATGTATATAATCTTTATCCCATTTATGATTGGAAGACCACGGACGTCTGGACGGCCAATGGAAAGTTTGGGTGGGATTATAACCGTTTATACGATTTGTATTATTACGCAGGCGTCAGTCTGGAGCGGCAACGTGTGGCCAGTCCGTTTATCAGTGAAGCCATTGAGAGCCTGCGTTTGTATAAGGCTATTGAACCAGACACTTGGGGCAAGATGATCGGACGTGTGAATGGGGTTAATTTTTCGGGGTTGTATGGCGGAACACGGGCCATGGGACATGGCGGAATCAAATTGCCGGAAGGACATACGTGGAAGTCGTTTATGGAATTCCTGCTTTCCACGCTTCCGGAAGAGACCCGAAGAGGATATCTGAGTAAGTTGCATACAAGCATTAAATTCTGGAGAACCAAGGGTGGATGCTTGAGCGATGAAACCATTGCCAAGCTGGAGGAAATGAAGATACCGATTACGGTAAGGAATAAGAGTAATTATAAAACTACCAAACATCCGGTGATGATGGAATACCTTGATGACATCGACATTGCAGAGTTTCGTGAGATTCCTACTTACAAACGGATGTGTCTGTGTATTCTCCGCAATGATTATGCGTGCAAGTATATGGGATTTGCCGTGAGCAAGGAAGAAAAGAAAATGAAAGATTATATTTTGCAACAATATAAAAAGATATGGACTTAAAAGAAGAGAAGAGCCCGGTGTACAATGTGATAGCTGTACCGGTAGAGAAGGTGTATGCCAATGATTATAATCCGAACGTGGTGGCACCTCCAGAGATGAAATTGCTTGAATTGTCTATTTGGGAGGACGGGTTCACCATGCCTTGCGTATGCTATTATGACAAGGAGAATGATAAATACATCATTGTGGACGGTTTCCACCGTTATCAGGTGTTGAAAACCTCCAAGCGTATTTACGAACGAGAAAAAGGGATGTTACCAGTCGTAGTAATCAATAAGGACTTGTCTAACCGGATAGGTTCTACCATTCGTCATAATCGTGCAAGAGGTACTCATGATATTGGATTGATGACACACATTGTGGCCGAACTGACACAGGCCGGCATGTCGGATAAATGGATAATGAAGAACATCGGCATGGACCGGGATGAGCTGCTCCGGTTGAAACAGATTTCCGGACTGGCTTCTTTGTTTGCCGACCATGATTTTTCCATCCCCACTCCCCAGTCTATCTTGCCGGAGAATGAGGAGGATTAAGTGCTAATACAGGAAATAACCCAGTACACCGCTGCAGACAATCAGCAGAATCGGGTTAATCTTATATCGGTGTGAAGCGACGAAGGCTGCAAGGAAGAGCAGGATACTTACCACAATCTGGTAGGTATCTGTTCCGAAATTCTCCCCGTTCATCAGTACCAGTGCGGCGGCGGCCAGCAGTCCGACCACTCCCGGACGGAGTCCTCTGAACACATTCTCTACTGCCGGATGTCTCTGGTATTTCAGAAAGAAACGGCTGATGAAGACCATTAGGATAAAGGAAGGGAGTACCACGGAAAGGGTAGCTATGGTCGATCCGAGGATGCCGATGCTGTGTGAGTAACCGGCATTGACCATGGCGGTATAACCCACGTAGGTAGCCGAATTGATACCGATAGGCCCGGGAGTCATCTGGCTGATGGCAATAATATCGGTGAAGTCGGAAGAACTGAGCCATCCGTAGCGTGTCACTACCTCTCCTTGTATCATCGAAATCATGGCGTAGCCGCCTCCAAACCCGAATAAGCCTATCTTGAAAAAAGTATAGAATAGTTTCAGTAATAATAAAGCCATATTGTTTTACTCCTATGTGTTGTTAATTATATTTCTTTTGGTAGCGTCCATAAAGGTATCCTCCCAGTCCGCTGAGAATAATGACGTAGATGGGGGAGAAGCCGATAAGCCATATCAGCAGTGCGGAAACCACCGGAATCCAGATGTTGTATCGGTTGATACGGGCCGATTTGGCCATCTTGAAAGTCGGGGCAGCAATCAGGGCCACCACGGCCGGACGGATTCCCTTGAATACACGTTCCACTGCTTCCACATGCTGGAATTGCCGGAAGAAAAGGGCAATGGCCAGGATGATGAGAAAGGAAGGAAGAATGGTACCCAGTGCCATCCAGAAGGCTCCCCAGAACCCTTTTAGTTTATAGCCGATGAAGATGGCTATATTGACGGCAAAGATGCCCGGTACCGTTTGTGCCAGAGCCATTAGGTCCAAAAAGTCTTCTTTGCTGATCCATTTCCGTTTGTCCACCAAGTCGGCTTCAATCAGTGGGACCATGGCATAGCCCCCGCCGATGGTGAAGACACCGATACGGAAAAAGATGAGAAACGATCGGAAATAAAAATTCATATTATCTGTTTTTTTAGTTTTTCTTCATGTATATGCTGGGCGGCACTCCGTAAAATTTCTTGAAGGTATCGGTGAAATATTTCGGATCGGCAAAGCCCATCTTGTCGGAAACTTCTGCTACGGTATAGCGCTGGCTTTTCAGCATCAGTGCTGCTTCCTGCATCCGGATGTTCCGGATAAATTCTGCCGGAGCGATGCCTGTCAGTGCCTTGATTTTATTGTAGAAGCTGGTACGGCTCATGTTGACAGAGGCGCACAGCGTATCTACATTGAAGTTTTTGCCCAACCCTTCCTTAACCAGCTCGGTTACCTTCTGAATGAACTCGTCGTCCAGGGTGGTGGGAAGTTCGATGGGAGTATCGGCTTCTTCCGGCAGCGCGGTGACGGCCGAGCGGAAGCGGCTGCGGAGCATTTTCCGGTTTTCAAGCAGCGTATGGATGGTGGCTTTCAGAATATGTACGTCGAAAGGTTTCACCAGATACTGGTCGGCTTTGATTTCCAGTCCTTCCAGAATGTGCTCCTTGTCTCCCAATGCGGTGAGCAGAATGATAGGAATGTGGCTGGTTTCCATGTTTCCTTTCAGCCGCTGGCACATTTCCCTTCCGTCCATGACCGGCATCATAATGTCTGAAAGAATCAGGTCGGGTTGTCTTTCCTGTACAAATTCGATGGCCTCCTTTCCGTTTTCCACCCCTTCTGTCTGATAAGTGTCCGACAGGCTTTGCTGGATAAAAGAGCGTAGAGGGGCATTGTCTTCCACCACCAGAATCAATGGTCTGTATTCGTCGGTCTGAGTGGGAGACACCTCGAACTGGGAGATTACTCCGCTTCCTGCGGCTTGAGAAGGCATGACGGAAAGGCTTTGTTTTTCCGTGTCAGGGCGTATTTTCTTGTACTGATAATTTTTACTCCGAATCGGGAAGCTCAGCTGGAAACTGGTGCCTACATTCTCTGTGCTGTTGAAGGTGATTTTTCCTTCGTGGTTCTCAATCAGGCGGTAAGTCAGCAGCATGCCGATGCCACAACCGGTATTGGTCTGGTTGGTCGCATTATGTCCTCGGAACAGGTACTTGAACAGCTTTTTCTGTTCTTCCTTGTTCATGCCGATGCCGGTGTCCGAGATGGTCAGCATCCACGTGTTTTTGTTGGCATCCGCCTTCATGGACACTTTGCCTCCCTGAGGAGTGTATTTCAGGGCATTCGATAACAGGTTGCGCAGGATGGAGTCCATTTTGCTGACGTCAATCCAAACCTGTAGTGTAGGGAATGTGCTTTCGTAGGATAGCTGGATGTCTTTTTGCTGGGCAAAACTTTCAAACTGGTGTAAGTACGTGCTCAAGTAGTGGTTCAGTTCATGCTCCGTGACAATGGTCTGTGAGGAATACAACTCTTCCTTTTGGAAATTAATCAGGTTATTGGCCAGTTCTGCCAGATTTTCCGTACTTTCCATGGCCAGTCTGATGTTTTTCTGTCCGTTTTCGCTCAGTTTTTCTTTTTCCATGATTTCACCCAGAGGTGCCTTGATCATGGTCAGCGGGGTACGGATATCATGGGCGGCATGGGTGAAGAAATTGATCTTCTCTTCCGATGTCTTTCGTTCCCGTTTGATAATCTGGTAGCGTAGAAAAGTATAAGCGGCTCCGATAATCAGCAGGGCATAGAACAGGAAAGCCCAGAACGTCAGCCAGAACGGGCGTTCTACCAGGATTTCAATCTCTCTTTCTTCCAGTACCTGCTGGTTGTCGAGCAGGATGGAACGTACTTTCAGGGTATAGTTTCCCGGTGAAAGGTTGGTATAGCGTATGGTGCCATTGCTGGTAGGAGGAGTCCATTGGTCATAGAATCCTTCCAGTTTCCAGCTGTATAAGATACTCGACGGATTGTCGAAATTGATGGAAGACACCTCCATGGAGAACGTGTTCTGGTTGTATTTCAGCTGGATAAAGTTGGTTTCATCCAATATTTTTGCCAGAGGGGAGTTAGGGTCCATCGGATGCACCGGATGGTACATGATTTGCAGATTGGAGAACACCATGTGGCTGGAGAAACTTGAGGGTAACTCCAAGCTGTCGGACAAGATAATCACCCCCTCGTTGCTGCCGAAGATAAGATGGCCGTCGCGTGTATGCAGGCCAGCTGTCGAATTGAAATTGGCAGCTTGAAGTCCTTGTTCCCGGGTCCAGTTGGTAAACGTATGGTCTTTGCGGTTATAGAAAGACAGGCCATTTTCCGTTCCTAGGAACAGGTTTTCATTTCTGTCGGGCACGATGCTGTAGATGTTGTTGGTTTGCAGGCCACTGTTGTTGGCCCGGCAGTGAGTAATTTCCTGGGTCTGATTGTCAACAATGAACAGTCCGTTTCCGTATGTGCCGACATACGTTTTTTGCAAGTCGGAAGTGCTGTATATGGCGTTCACACAACCGATTTCTTCTTTTTCCTGATAAGGCAGGAGTTGTTTCTTTTTCTTGTCGAATACATACAGTCCGTGGATGGTACCTACCCATAATGAATTTGCATCTCTTTCCAGCAGGAAAGTGATAGGATAGGATGAATTGTACTCCTGCTTTTCGAAAGTCCTGGTGTCGAATCCTTTCAGACTGTAGAATCCTCCGCTCCAGATGACCCCTTCCTTGTCTACGATGATTCCACGAATGTATTTGTCGGGTGTTTCTCTTATTGGTGACTTTCCTTGCTGGTGGAAAGTGACTTTTCCCGTATTTTTTTCAATACGGAAAATCCCCGACATATAGCCTCCGGCCAAGATGATTCCCGGCTTGATTTCGCAAACCGACAAGAAAATATGATTTTCATAGTTCGGAAGCTCTTCAGTGGTACAGTAGTTTTTCCATTTCTTTTCGCGGGAATTAAAACAGCTTACCCCGTTACTGGTGGCATACCAGATATCTCCGTCCGAGTCCTCCATGATTCCATTGATGCAGTCGTTCGGCAGCGTGTTGGGATTGTTGGGGGCATGTTTATACCACTGGTATTGAGGATACCTTTCCGAGTAGATGGTAATACCAATCGGATAAATCACATTCCATATCCGGTTGGTACGGTCCATGTATATATCCTTGATGATGCTTCCGTTCATTTTGTTCAAACTTTCATTGTCTTCCTCCAGAAAATGCGAGAGCTGTTTTTGGGTGACATTGAGTTTGTAGACACCGTCTCCGTCGGTGGCGATGAACACCTCTTCCGAATTTTTCCGGTTGGGGATAATGGTATTTACACCGATGTCTTTCAGGTGGTCTCCCAAATCCGTCAGTTCGCCGGTGGTAGGCGTGTAAATAAAAAGTTTGTCGAGCAAGGCATTGATGATAAGTTTCCTTGTCGGCTTGTGATAGTATATGTAGTCAATGATATGAATCGGGGATATATTTACTTTTTGGATGTTTTCCAGCTGTCCATTCTGAAAGGTAACAGAATAGAGATGCTGTTCGTTGGATATGAAGTATTTGTTTCCGTGAGCTTGCGTGATACAAGTCACTTTTCCCGGAATCTTCTGACTTATTTTGTATGTTTTTTTATTCTGTCCGTTATAGATGTACTGGTGGCCTTCCGTACAGAACCAGATATTTTTTTCATCATCCATGTAGGTGCAGGTTATCGGAACATTCTGTGTCTCAGGAAATCGTGCGTGGAGGTCGAATATCAGTTGGAAAGAATCCTGTGCTTCGTCCAGGGTGAAAACCAGCCCGTCTTTCCCGATCTCCCACACTCTTTGTTCTTTGTCTGTTTTGAGCGTGTTCAAGTTCGGGAAGCAGCTGACGACCACTCCGTTTTTAATTAATGGATAGTGAGTAAATTGTTTGCCGTTGTAGCGGTCTATTCCTTTATGCGTAAGAATCCAGATATAATCGTGCTCTCCTTGCTGAAGCGAGAGGACTCGCCGACTGCTGAGTCCATCCTCTATACCGATGTATTGGAAAATTTGCGCGTTCATCTGCGCGAAAGTGACCGATAACAACAGGCAGATGATATATACATATTTGTGCATCATATTTTTCTTGTGTGTTCGCAAATTTCGCAAAAAACAATTTCTTATCAAAATTATACAGAGGCTTTCATCAAGGCAAAATAAAAAAGGCATGGCTGAACAAGCCATGCCTTCAGGTATTTATTTATAAGAACAATCTTATTTGTCACCGCGGATTGCAGCGATACCCGGAAGAACTTTACCTTCGATAGCTTCCAGCAAAGCACCACCACCTGTAGAGATGTAAGAAACCTGGTCGGCCATACCGAATTTGTTGATACAAGCTACAGAGTCACCACCACCAATCAGTGAGAAGGCACCTTCTTTAGTTGCTTCAGCGATAGCTTCAGCGATTGCCTTAGAACCACCGGCGAAGTTGTCGAACTCGAATACACCGGCAGGACCGTTCCACAGGATAGTCTTTGCACCTTTGATGGCAGCCTTGAACTCTTCGCGAGTCTTAGGACCTGCATCCAGACCCATCCATCCGTCAGGAATGTTCTTGTCGTCGCAAACCTGAGTGTTGGCGTCGTTAGCGAACTTGTCGGCAGCGATGCAGTCGCAACCCAGAACCAAGTTTACACCTTTTGCTTTCGCTTTTGCGATGATGTCCAAAGCCAGATCCAGTTTGTCATCTTCTACCAATGAGTTACCAATCTTACCACCCTGAGCTTTAGCAAAAGTGAATGCCATACCACCGCAGAGAATCAGGTTGTCTACCTTGTCCATCAAGTTTTCGATGATACCGATTTTAGTAGATACTTTAGAACCACCCATGATGGCAGTGAACGGACGTTTGATGTCTTTCAATACATTGTCAACAGCTTGTACTTCTTTTTCCATCAGGTAACCCAGCATCTTGTGGTCTGCATCAAAGTAGTCAGCGATAACAGCTGTAGAAGCGTGTTTACGGTGAGCAGTACCGAATGCATCCATTACGTAGCAGTCAGCGTAAGAAGCCAGAGTCTTGGCGAATTCTTTCTGACGAGCTTTCATTTCTTTCTTTGCATCTTCGTATGCAGGGTCTTCTTTTTCGATGCCTACAGGTTTACCTTCTTCTTCAGGATAGAAACGCAGGTTTTCCAGCAACAGCACTTCGCCCGGTTTCAGTGCAGCAGCAGCGTCCTGAGCTTTTGCGCAGTCCGGAGCAAATTTCACCGGAGTACCCAGTGCAGCAGCCACAGCGTCTACAATCTGGCTCAAAGAATATTTAGCGTTTACTTTGCCTTTGGGCTTACCCATGTGTGACATGATAATCAAAGCGCCACCGTCTGCCAAGATTTTCTTCAAAGTAGGCAGTGCACCACGGATACGAGTATCGTCAGTAATTTTACCTTCTTCGTTCAAAGGTACATTGAAGTCCACACGAACGATTGCCTTTTTGCCGGCAAAGTTGAATTTGTCAATAGTCATCATAATCTCTAATATTTTTTGTTTAAAGTTGTTTGTAATCTTGCTTTGAGTTGCAGCGCAAAGTTAAGAAAAAAATGTGACGAAGTTCATTCTCTTTCATCTAAATTCATCTAGGTGTGTTATTTTCTATTAAAAAACAGCAAATAGTAATTTACTAAGGTAATTGATAGACTGATATTTAATGAATAAGTTTGTTCTTGTAGGCAAATACTACAATTTCAATCGCGGATTTACAGTCAAGTTTGCTTTTTATTCTGTCTTTGTAGGTTTCTACCGTATTACGGTCGATATTCAATTCGTTTGCTATTTCTTTGCTGGTGTATCCGTTGGCCAGCAGTTGGATTACTTCGAGTTCCCTATCCGTCAATTCATACGGTTTCCGTTTTTTCATATTTTCTTCACCTCCGAATGCCTTGATGATGTCATTGTAAGAGATTGTATTGCCAAAGTAGAACCCTTTTCCTTGTACGACAGCCTGTATGGCACAAATCAGGTCTTCTGCCTGTGTGTCTTTAGCCAAGTATCCGTTGAGTTGCATTTTCAGTGACTGGATGATATAGTGTATATCTTTATAATGTGAGAGAATGATGATGGGCATCTTCGGATAGGTTGCTTTGATGAAGCGGGCTAGATCCAGTCCGTCTGTTTCTTCTTCTAAGCTGATATCAAGAATAGCTAAATCATATTCTTCGTTTCGTAGCAGTTGTTTGGCTTCATTGGGCGTTTGTGCCGTGGCTGCCACAGTTAAGTTGTCTGATCGTTTAAGAATACTTTTCATGCCTTCCAGATGTATTTCTGAATCGTCAACAATGAATATTTTTATCATTTTCTTATGGTTTTATGTAACGTAAATGTGAATATACTGCCTTTTCCTTGGATGCTTTCCACCTGAATGCTTTCTTCCAACCGGTTGATGAATTCTTTGACAATCAGCAGTCCTAATCCAGTGCCTTCTTCTTTTTCGGTACCTCGAGAAGACACTTTGGTTCCGATTTGGAAAAGTTTTTCAATCCGGTCGGTCGACATGCCTACACCATTGTCCTTGATACTTACATGCCAGCATTCCTTGTCTTCTTGCACGGTTATGTAGATGTGTCCTTTGCGGTAAGTGTATTTTATGGCATTAGCTATCAGATTTCTTAAAATGGTAGATAGCATGTTTTTGTCCGTACAAACGATGATTGGCCGGTTAGGGGCTGTAATGGTCAGTTCTTTTTTCAGGATATCGGGATTCAGAAGTTGCAACACAGCCTCTATCTCATCGGTCAGATTTGTTTGCCGGAAAACAGGCTTGATGATTTCCTTTTGAGAAAGCACCCATAGCTGAAGATTGTCGAGCAACACTTTTCCTTGGCGTGAGGTTTTGCTGATCATGCGTATTTTCTGCAGCTTTTCTTCTTCTTCCAAACTGTTATATTCTTCTAGCAGTACCGTAGATAGCACATTTAAATTATTCAGTGGACTTTTCAAGTCGTGTGACACAATGTTGAAAAATTTATTTTTGCTTTCCATTATCTGATACAGCTTGTTGGTCCTTTCTTTGACAAGCGTTTCCAGTTGTTCGTTTTCTTTTCTCAGTTGCCTTTCCCGGAATCGGATAAATGTCCAGATACCCAATATGCCGCCTAGTATAAGAAGTGTGATGAACCACCATGAATAATACCAGGGGGTTGCAATATGAATGGAAAGTCTGAGGGGGTGTCCGTTCCACTCTCCATAGGCATTGCTTGCTTCTATTTCCAGATGGTAATGTCCGAAAGGAATGTTCGTATATTTGGCAGTGAGCAATGGAGGTGTTGTATAATTCCATTTTTCTTCGAAAGGAACCAGCCTGTATCGGTATTTCAGATTAGGACTGTATGCATAGTCGGCAGCGGCAAATCCAAAGGCAAATGAATTCTGTTCAGCTTCAAGAAGCAGTTGTTCACCCTTGTTTAAGTCGGCAGGAAATGAAGAACCGTTTACTTGCACGTCTGTCAACATGATTGGGAAGGAAGGCAGCGGCCGGCTTGCTTGCTCCGGATTGAAAAGGCTGAATCCATTGTTCCCCCCGATGCAGATGTATCCGTTTTTCAGTCGGCAGACAGCTCTTGACAAATCATTATTGGGCAGGCCGTGATATTCATGAAACCTTCTCAGGATATGTCCGTCGGCATCGGATAGCAGTAATCCTTCGTTGGTGGCAATCCATAAATGTTGTTGTGCATCTTCCTGTATGCCTTTCACCTGAAGCTCCTCTGTCTGCGGAATGCGTTGGAAGGGTTTGTTTCCCCCATTGTATTTCGCCAGTCCCTGATGCGTTCCTATCCAGATATTACCGTTCTGGCTGCAAAAAATACATTCAACGTAATTATCGGGCAGGCTGTAGGGATTCCATGCCTGGTGATAATAGTGTGTAAGGGTGTCGGCTTCGATAGACAGCACGTTGAGGCCTTTTTCGGTGGTTCCTATCCAGATGTTTCCTCGACGGTCTTCGGTTATGCAACTGGCGAGTCGGGAGGTCAGACAGTCGTTGCCGGGTTGGGTCATGTCAGTGAAACGTTCGTTTTCAGGATTGAACAGGCAAAGTCCTTGGTAGGTGGCAATCCAGAGTTTTTGTGCGGGACCTTGGGATATGGCACAGACATTATTGTCGATGAGGCTGTACGGACGAAGCGGGTTGTGCTCATATATTTTGATTTTTCCGTTTGTCAGTTTGGCCAGTCCGTCGTTGGTCGCAATCCAGCATGTTTGTGAGTCGGTCACGTAGAGGTCTCTGATTTCTGTGCCAGGTAGTCCTTTGGCGCTATAGATGGAAAAAGAAATATGATTTAGCACTTTTCCTTTCTGTAAGATATACAATCCTTTACTGCCTCCAACGTATAATTTGTCATTTGCAGTCTTCTGTAAAAGGCTGACGGCTTGATTGTCTGGTAATAATTTGACCCATGTGTGCTGTGGGGTTTGTTTCCATAGATTTTTTGATGTACCCACCCATAGTTCGTGGTTACCTGTTTGTAGCAAGACTTTCACCTCTTCTTTTTCCAGCAGATTGGTATTGGGCAGAGTGAATGGGGTACAAGTGTGTTTGTGGGTATCTATTGACATAAATCCTTTGTCACAGTAAATTATAAGGGATTTTCGGTCGGCAGAAAGCGTCCACGCAAAAGATGTATTTCCAGGCATGGAAAGAACCTGATGCGCGGAATTATCTGTCAGATTCATGTACATGATTCTCTGTGCATTGGCCATATAGAGCCGGTCGTTCCCATCTGGTAATATGTAGTCGCATCCAAATTCATTGGGAAGCGAGAATGTTTTTGCTTTGCTGTATTGATAATATCCCTTTACAATCTCAAGATTGGTATAATTGTCAGGGAAGTGTTCCCCAAATTTGTAAAAACGTTTCTCTTTGTTGTCGTAATATCCGAAGTAGGTACTTTTCCCATTGAATATGTAACGGTCACGGTCTTTATCATAAAAAATCTGTTCGATTTTTCCTTGCGGAAAGCAAGGCACATTGTTCGGAAAATAATGCTTGAATTCAAATCTGCCTATTTCACGGTTGAACAGATTTAGGCCGAAACATTCCCATGTGACACACCAGAAACGTCCTTTCCGGTCTTCGAGAAATCCATTGTACCAGTTGGCTCCAAACGGATTTCCCAGCCATAAGCGCGGGTAATGATAATCTGGTTTTTTGCTCCACAAGGCATAACGTTTCCATTGTCCGTTTTGGGGATTATATACGTTGAACCCTACATGGTTCCATAATCCGACGTAAATCAAGCCTTTTTTATCCTGATAGAGTGCGGATACATGATTCTCATCCGGATACCGGAAATGTAGGTTTGCATTTTTGTATGCTTGGAAATTGTCTGCCAGGCTTTCCGGCAGAGCTTGCTGTCCATCATAGATTGCCTCGTGTCTGATATACTGCCGGATGACTTCTCTTTCACGCTGGAAAGTAGGATAATCGATATCTTTTGTCATCAGCCGGTAATTGAAATGTGTGAGTCGTTTGTTCTCGAAGTCAAAAATATAGCTTCCGTCATTTTGGGTTCCTACCCATAAATGCTGTTTCTTGTCCTCCATCAAGGCAGAGACTTCATATCCTGCGTAAGTGTGAAACAGATTGTTGTGCGGTGCATATAGATTGACTCCATTTGAGGTTCCAATCCATACACATCCGTCATCGGATACGTACAGACAAAGTATCTGGCTGGAAGAGATGGAGTGGGGAATATCGGAATGGGGAGTCAGCTGTTCGGTTTCATCCAGAGGGTAATGCCATCTGAGTAGTCCGCCGTAACCTCCAATCCAGATGCAGCCTTCCTTGTCAGTAGCTGCGCATGTTGCTTCAAAGGGGATGGAGCGATAGTGTATGAATTTATGTTGTCGGAAATCATATTTCTGGACAGAACCAAACGAGGACGAAAACAGACTGCCGTCTTTGGCTTTCACATAAAACGCCGATTCAAGTGGCATACCTTTATCCGACCATGTAGGAACCGGGGTGAATTGATAAGATTTTTTGGAGAATAAGAAGCCGTGCAGGGCACGTCCTCCTATCCATAGATTCTGAAGAGAATCCTCATATATTTGCCAGTAGTAGTGATTGCCTTCATTTGCTCCAGGGTTGTGTTTGAAATGTATCCATTTGTTTTCTTTCAGACGGTATTGCGTTAAATAGCCTTGTGCGGTTTCTATCCACAGATTGCCTTCCTTGTCGGCATGAAGAGCCCTGACAAAGTTGTCTTTCAATCCGTTTTGTGTGGTATATTGCTGAAAACGATTGTGGGTCCTGTCATAGCGGTTTAAGCCATTTTGTGTGCCTATCCATAAATTCCCATACAGGTCTTCGGTGAGGGAGGTGACAACATTGTTCGATAAGCTGTTGGAGTTGTGGGATGAGTGCGTATAGTTTATGAAGTGGATGCCGTCGAATCGGGAAAGTCCGTTTTCTGTCGCGAACCACATGAATCCATACTGGTCTTGTAGGATATTTAAGATTTTGTCGGAGGGCAATCCGTCTTGTGTGGAATACCGGATAAAACGAAGGTTGTCGGATACAGGTAAAGATATAGTGTCGGCTTGAAGGGGTACAAAGGTACATAATGTGAGTGTAAGTATCTTCATCCAGATTTTGACCATTGTCCAAGTTTTGGATGAATGTAGAAAAAACTCATTTGAGTTTTTGTCATGCTGCATATTTACCTTTGTTTTAAGTTGTTAATAATTAGACAAATATAGAAAATTTCTCCCTGTTTCCTTAATTTGCGGGAGAAAAATCTATATTTTTCGTAAAGATAGGTTAATGCTGTGGATTTATTGTCGCTATAAATCGAATATAAATGGGGAAAAAATTACTACATAGGCTGCAGGTATATATTTTTTCGGGATGATAAGAATGCAGGTTCGTAAATGGGAAAAAGTCAGGTCTTTTTTTAGGTCTCTCGGTCGGGAGCCCTACGTTTCCCGTAGCGGAACCATAGGTTTCCCGTCCGTGAAACGTACGTTTTCCGGGTGGAAAACATAGATAAGTCTTTGTGATGGCGATAAAAAGGGTGGGACTCTGGAGATAATTTGGCCACTTGCCTGAACCGCCGTTGGATAGTCGGTTCAGGCAGTGGCTCTAGGTCAGTTTCTGTAACTTATGCAGCCTGTCAGGAAGCTGCATGCAGAAAACTGCCGTTTTTCATAGCAGAACTTAATCGAATACATATCTTTTACCACATGTTTTACAAACGTGACAAGAGTAAAATTCTTTTACACTTCCCCGTCCATTTCCATTTTGTTTTGGGGTACATCCTGTACATTTTACACGGTTTCCCCCAATATAAAGCCACCCATTTTTACACTTAAGTGGACAGCGTACCCAGTTGAAACATGTGGTATAACTTAAAGATAACTCTCCCCCACATGTACATTTGTAACTTGATTCTGTAATAATATTATTACAGTTGCATCCTGATTCCTTTTTGTCATGTTTGGTTTCGATAGGATTGCTGTTTGAAAATGATAAAGAGACCATTGAACCGAAAAGGACTAAGGTTAGAATTAGAAGATTTTTCATGTTTTAAGAAGATTGGTTAGAAAAAATATAGTTAAAAATAGCATCCCATGGTTGTGTCACAGGAATATCCGAAAAATAGTGAAGGACACAAGATACAGCTTGGCTGCATAACAGATAAGACTATCCAAATGGCATGGAAGTCACTGACTTCTTGGTGGTCAGATGATAGGTTCAAAAAAGGACTTTTTCATAACTCATGTTTTTAGGGAAATATAGGTTAATTGCAAGTTTTCTATTTTTCATATTTCAATGTTTCGTCAATGAGGTTCTTTAAGACTTGCACCATCAGCGTCAGGTCTTCAATACAGCACCATTCCATGCAGCTGTGTGCAGCCTGTTGGCCGGAATAAATGCAAGGGCCGCCTGGAAGAGCTCCGGTAGTGACCAGCATGGAAGAAGTGGTTCCTCCACGTTCACTTTTGGCAACCATTTGCAAACCTTCTTTCAAGGCTGCTTTCTGGATGATTTCCGGGGTGTGCTTGTACATGGTATAGGCAATGTTATCATATTGTTTCACTTCTTCCGACGGAGTAACTTTCACAAAAGGAAAAGCTTCACAGGTCTTTTGATAGGCCTTTTGCAAGTAAGCTCTTAATGTGTCACCTTCTTGCTTGTCAAAATAGCGGATACGGTATTTGGCGATATAATCTTCTTCGATTGTCTTTCCTGATGCATCAACGGGGTGTTCACATGCATAGCAATGCAAGTATCCTTGTTTACCGGAACTGGCACTGGGATGTACGGAAGGCGGAATCGCACCTATGAAGTAGGCGGCGGCAGTAAGTGCGTCGGCATATTGGCTTTTGAGCCCGTCTCCGGGGTGTGCCTTGTTTCCCTTGAAATAAAATGTCTGTCCGGCCGCCGTAAAATTCTCGGCCGAGAAAACGCCGGGTTCTCCTCCGTCTACGTCGATGACGATGTCGGGCCTTGTGTCAAATACCTCAGAATCATAACGATAGGCTGCCCGTCCGATATCCTCATTCTGTGAAAACATGAAGAAAAGGTCGGGGTGCTTGATGCGTGGATTGTTCACCAGTTCCTCTATCAGCGTGACGAGAATGGTGCATCCCGCTTTATCGTCGGCTCCGAGCAGGGTGGTTCCATCGGTGGTGACGATGGTTTTTCCTTTCAGTTCGCTCAGGCGTGCTCCGGCAGGTGAAGAGGGGCTGAGTACGATGCCTGGTGAAAGAGTAAGGTCTCCTCCCGGATAATTGGTGTGTACAATGGGGTTGATGCCTTTTCCAGGTGCTTCAGGGGTAACATCCAGATGGGCTGTAAAAAATAGGTTGGGCACTGTCTTGTGTTTGGAGTCAGACAGGTTGGAGGGAATTTTTACATATACATAGAAGTCCTTACTTACTGTTACTTCTACATTCTTTCCTCCGAAGGACTGTATTTCATTCGCCAGGAAAGTGGCCATCTTTTTTTGCCCTTCTGTCATGGGAAATGCGTTGAAGTCGGGTGCGTCGACCGATTGGCTTTCAATTTTCACATAAGACAAAAAGCGGTTCAACACTTTCTCGTGTGCATTCTTGTTTGTCTTTTTCCGTTGGACGGTAGGACGTGGAGTAGCCGGAGGAGTTTTTTCTTTCTTTGGCTGTGACGGTTGTGCAGGCGAGGAAGAAAGAACTTTCGATTTGGCATTACGGGCCAGCTGGGCTGAGTCTAGCTTGAGTATGTAACTTCCTCTCATAGCATTTATTACGGAGTCTGGGACTCTCTTGCGGGGATAATTCTTTTGAGAATCTTTGGTACGTTCATAAATTTTTAGGACTGCAATTCTGCCTACTTGTTTCCAGAACTGCGCCTGTCCGTTCAACGTGAAAAGCGTGAAGGAAAGTAAGACGAGGATACGTATCATATTGTGGAAATTTTAGGGTAAGATAAAAAAGAGTCTGTTCTTGCTGTTTATGGGATGGCTTGGTAGCCATGGGCTGTCAGCCAGTTACGGTTATATCCTTTATAGTTGAAGTGCCAGACTGATGAGTGCCTCTGCGGCTTCCGGATGCAGATAAGCCTCTTTAAGATCTGTGTATAAGACTTTTCCTACAAAGTTGTCGGCTTTCGCATACATTAAATCTACCCGTATGCTTGGGTCGAGTGAATGTATGTTGACCAGTCCTTTTTCCTGCATGTGCCGGACAGAGGAACTTTCGGTCTGTCCCCACCCCGTGAGGAAGCCGACAAACAACATGACAGCAGTAATTGTAAATTTGTTCATTTTCATATTCTGATTGTTCTAATAACTGATTTTTTGACATTCCAGATAGAGGGGTTGCTCCTTCTCTGTCTGGAATTGGCGGAAGACATATCTTTGGGTCCAGTTTCCCTGTCCGTCAATGGCGTTATCAGGATATTCATATCGGAAGATGTCAGAAATTGGCTCAGGGTTGTATACGGTGTTCCCAAATTCATCGAATGTGGTATAGTTGAGTCTTTTTTCCAGAATGGGCAATCCTTGTTCGTTGTAATAAAAATATACGATATAGGAGGGCTGTTCGCTGATGGAAGTATATTCTATCGTTTTGACAAGCTGTTCCTGCTCATTGTATAAATTAATACTTCTGTTTTCGGGGCGGACGTAATTTCGGCAGCTATCAATGTAACGTGCGTAGTAGGCACTGTCTGTTATGGGGTAGCTGTCATATTGAGTGGCTGTTTCCGAAGAGAAAAATGAGAGAAGAATATGGTCTTTTTCGATGAAAGAGATGGTGTCTCGCCTTGTTAAAAGAAGGGAATCACTGGAATAATCCATGGTGTATTCTTCCTGGATGAGATTGTATACAGAATTTTGTTGGATGGGAGAATCGTTGTACTGACTGACCCAGTTCCTTTGGTATGAGGTGAGACTGTTTTCTGCGATTTGTAGTACACAATATCTTCCTTCCGGGTCGAAAAAATAACGGAGTGAGGTCGAAGGGCGTCCATCATATATGTGATGGAATTCTTGGACGTCGCCTCCGTTTGTAAAATAAATGCGATAAGAAAATTCGGAGAATGAATCAATTTCTTTTCCGATGGTAATAGCTCCGGATTGTGGGTCTTGTGAGATTTCGAAAGTCTGATGGTAAAGGCTTTGCGGATTTCCTTTCAGAAAATAGTCGTTGCGTGCATCGCTATTTTGGATAAGGGGTAGATAGCTTTGTGCACTCAGTGACGTATACAACAATACTTCAATAAGGATGAAAAAGATTGTTCTCATAAGGCTGGTTCCTTTTTTTAATTAAACGTTATCTTTCATCCCAAATTTCAATATAAAAAATAAAAAACCTGTCATTAAATTCACCTATGGCAATCGGGTAAATTTAATGACAGGTTGAGAAGTTAATACGAAAATATATTTTTATTATTCCAATGGCATTGATGCATCTTCTTCCGTTTCGAACCGCAGGGAGTCACTCAGCGTCATGTAAATGGAATCGCTGTCGCTGTAATGCGGGAAATAGTCGTTACAGTCCCATGAGCGGTCCAGTTTCTCCTTCGGTTGCGGGAACTTTGCCACATAAAGCGGAGCCAGCTTGGGGTCGGCCAGCACTTTTTCCATGAAGTAGCCGAACACGGGAAGTGCCGTGCGGCTGCCCTGTCCCAGTTCTCCCGTGCGGAAATGGATGCTGCGGTATTCTCCACCTACCCAGGCACCTCCCACCAGGTTGGGACTGACGCCTACGAACCAGGCATCGGAGTGGTTCGACGAAGTACCGGTCTTTCCGCCGAATTCCGTCCCTTTGTCAAAGATGCGGAAACGCCAGAGGGCCTGTGAGGTACCTCCCGGACAGGTCAGTCCCCCTCTCAGCATCTGTTGCATGAGGTAAGCACTGGCGTAGGGGATGGCCTGTGTCTTTTCCGGTTCTTCTTCGTAAATGACGTGTCCGTCTTTGTCTTCCACCCGCGTGATGAGTATCGGGCGGATGGCTTCTCCATCGTTGACTACCGTACCGTAGGCCGAAACGAGTTCCAGCAAGGACACATCGGAAGCGCCCAGACTCAGGGCCGGAGTTTCTTCCAGTGGGGTACGGATGCCCATGTTGCGGGCGGTGCGGGCTATATTGGAGATGCCGACTTCATGTGCCACATTGGCGGCGATGGTGTTGACAGACTGGGCGAATGCCATTTTCAGGGACATGGTGTCGAGGGTGGCACCTCCGTTGGCATTGTGCGGCATCCAGAGTTTCTTCTCTCCGTTCTCTTCCACTTCCCAGGGAATATTCTCGTCTACCCGTAAGTCGCAGGGAGAAAGTCCTTGGTTCATGGCCTCTGTATAGACAAACAGTTTAAAAGTAGACCCTGGCTGACGTTTGGACAGTACTTTGTCGTATTTCCACGACTGGAAGTTGATGTCGCCTACCCAGGCTTTCACTTCTCCGGTATGCGGGGCGATGGCCACGAAACCGCAGTGCATGAAGCGTTCCATGTAGCGGATGGAGTCCATGGTGCTGAAGGTCGTATCCTTTTGCCCCAGTTGGTAGTCGAACACTTTACAGCGGTGAGGCAGGTTCAGGTAATAGGCAATGGAGTCGGTCTGACTGCCGTATTTGTGCGACAGATACTGATAGGCCGGCGTTTTTTCAGCCAAATCTTCGATAAAGTGAGGAATCTCTTCTCCACTTCGGTCTCGCCAGGGAGCTTGTGTGCCCCAGTGGGCATCAAATTTTTTCTGTACTTCCCGCATCTGCCGGTCGACGGCCTCTTCCGCATAGCGTTGCATCCGGCTGTCGATGGTGGTATAGATTTTCAGTCCGTCTCCATATAAGTCGATGTCATTCTCCTTGCACCAGCTTTTCAGTTCGTTGGCTACGGCTTCGCGGAAGTAGAGAGCCAGTCCGGTGTTGTAGCTTTCTTGCCTGAATTTCAAGATTGTGGGCAGCTGCCGGATAGAATCGAGCTGGTGTTTGTTCAGAAAATGGTGTTCGTACAGTTTGCCCAACACCACATTCCGTCGCGAAAGACTGTTTTTCGGATTGATACGGGGGTTGTAGTAGGTAGTGGCTTTCAGCAGCCCAATCAGGGTAGCTGCTTGCTCTACGGTGATTTTGTCGGGCGTAGTATTAAAATAGGTATGGCAGGCCGTTTTGATACCGAAGGCGTTGCTGCCGAAGTCTACGGTATTGAAATACATGGTCAGGATGTCTTCCTTGCTGTACAGCATCTCAATCTTGACGGCGGTGACCCATTCTTTGGCTTTCATAATCAGCAGTTTTACACCGGGAATATAGCCCAGCAGACCGGTGGAATACTGCGAGCGGACTTTAAACAGGTTTTTCACCAGCTGCTGGGTGATGGTGCTGGCACCTCGTGCTTCCCCGTGGGTAATATAGTCTTTTGCGGCTGCGAAGACTCCTTCGAAGTCGATGCCGAAATGCTTGTAGAAACGTTCGTCTTCCGTATAGACCAGTGTCTTGATCAGGATGGGAGAGATATCCTTGTATTCTACCGGTGTACGGTTCTCTGAATAGAATTTTCCAATCAGTTTCCCGTCGGCGCTGTAGATTTCCGACGCGATGTGCTGTATCGGTTCCTTGATATTGAACATGCTGGGTGATTTGCCGAACAGCCACAGGAAATTGAGGTCAATCATAATCAGCAGCACAATCAGCGAACAGATACCTGTCAGGATGGCCATGCCGGTACGTCCATACCACGGCAATTTACGGAAAGTACGTACATACCATTGGATGGCTTGTTTCCCCGCCTTGAGGATACGGCGGACTGTTTTTCCTAAAAATTGAGTAAGGTAAAGGATGTATTTTTTCATATTTCGTTGTTTAACCATGCATCAATCAGTTTTCGGGCAATGCTCAGTTTCTTGGGTATTTCCGGCAGGTGGTCGCGGCTGTAAAAGTCGCCTGCGCTTAATTCTTCATCTTGCAGCTTGATGGTGCCGCTCTCGTATTCCGCATAATAGCCTACCATGATGCCGCTGGGGTAAGGCCAGGGCTGGCTGCCGAAATAGGTCAGGTTCTTGATGCGGATACCTGTTTCTTCCATCACTTCACGGCGTACACACTCTTCCAGCGTTTCGCCCGGTTCCAGAAAGCCGGCCACCAGTCCTTTGAATGTACCCCGAAAATTACGGGCGTGCACCAGCAATATGCTGTCTCCTTTCTTAATCAGTACGATGACAGCCGGAGAGATGCGCGGATAGATTTCCAGTCCGCAGTGGGGACAGCGTTTGGTGATGGGGCCTGTCTGTTCTGTGGGCGTACCGCAGGCCGGACAGAAACGGCTTTGCTTGTCCCAGGTCAGTATTTGGGAAGCCTTTCCGGCACACTGGTATTCTTCCAGCGGGAGGATGTCGTAAGAAGCCCGCAAGTCGGTCGGAATAAAGGAATCCTCGTTTCCGTTCAGTGCGTCGGGAGAGAGGGCGTACGCCTTGGCCGGGTGTCCTTGGATTTCTCCGATGGCATGTATCGTCGTATCGGCAGTGACTCTTACCGGAGGTTCGGTGGCATAAGGAATGTGAAACCTGTCACCTTCCTTTACGACTAGAAGCTGCTGGCCTTGACAGAAAATAAACCAGCCGCACAGTTCTTTTTTATCTTGTTTCATGTTGTTGTGTTCTTATTTGTTTAATCCTTTCATGGTGAGCTGGATACGTTTTCGTTCACGGTCGATGCTCAGCACTTTTACCCGTATATGCTGGTGGATGCGAACCACTTCGGTCGGGTCGCTGACAAAACGGTCGGCCAGTTGGGAAACATGCACCAACCCGTTTTCCTTGATACCGATATCGACGAAACAGCCGAAGTTGGTGATGTTGGTCACGATGCCGGGCAATTCCATGCCTTCCTGTAAGTCGTCCAGCGTGCGTACATTTTTGTCGAATTCAAATACCTGGATTTTCTGGCGTGGGTCTCGGCCGGGCTTGTCCAGTTCCTGAAGAATATCTGTCAGGGTAGGGAGGCCCACGGTATCGGTGATGTATTTCTTCAAGTCAATTTTGCTGCGCAGCTCCTTGTCCTTTATCAGGTCGTTCACACTGCAATGCAAATCCTTTGCCATTTGTTCCACGATGGGGTAGCTTTCCGGATGTACCGCCGAATTGTCCAGTGGGTTGGGAGCCTGTGGAATACGGAGGAATCCGGCGCACTGTTCGTAGGCCTTTGCTCCCATTCTCGGTACCTTGAGCAGTTGTTTGCGGGATTCGAACGGGCCGTTTGCCGTACGGTAGTCTACGATGTTCTGTGCCAGTGTAGGGCCTAAACCGGACACATACGTCAGCAAGTGCTTGCTGGCCGTATTGACATTCACACCTACCAGATTGACACAGCTTTCCACTGTCTGGTCGAGGGCCGCCTTCAGTTTGGCCTGGTCTACGTCGTGCTGGTACTGGCCCACTCCGATGGATTTGGCATCAATCTTGACCAGTTCGGCCAGCGGGTCCATCAGGCGGCGGCCGATGGAGACGGCCCCACGGACTGTGACATCGTAGTCTGGAAATTCTTCGCGGGCTGTTTTCGATGCCGAATAAATGGAAGCTCCGTCTTCACTGACCACGAATACCTGTACTTCCCGGTCGTAGCGCTGACTGGTGACAAACTGTTCCGTTTCGCGGCTGGCCGTACCGTTTCCAATGGCGATGGCTTCAATTTTATATTGTTCCACCAGCTTCACGAGCTTGCGTGCAGCCTGTGCATATTCCGATTTGGGAGGGTGGGGATAAATGGCTTCGTTGTGCAGAAGTGTACCTTGGGCATCCAGACAGACCACTTTGCAGCCGGTACGGAATCCGGGGTCGATGCCCATGACTCGTTTTTGTCCCAACGGAGGGGCCAGCAGCAACTGACGGAGATTCTCTGCAAATACACGAATGGCCTCTTCGTCGGCTTTTTCCTTGCTGAGGGCTGCAAATTCAGTCTCGATGGCAGGTTTCAGCAGCCGTTTATAGGCATCGGATACCGCTTCCTCCACTTGGCGGCCACATTCATTGTTCGTCCGTACGAACAGCCTTTGCAGTCGGTCGTGGCAGCTTTCTTCGTCTTCCGGGAAGATGGACACCTTCAACACGCCTTCTGCTTCTCCGCGGCGGAGCGCCAGCAGGCGATGGGAGGAGCATCTTTTGAGCGGTTCACTGAAATCAAAATAGTCACGGTATTTGGCGGAGGCTTCTTCCGATTCTTTTCCTTTCACCACTTTGGCTTGGATAATCGCCTGTCGCTGGAACTGGTTGCGCATCAGGTGGCGCGAGCGTTCGTCTTCGCTGACTTGTTCGGCCAGGATGTCGCGGGCCCCTTTCAGGGCGTCTTCCTCATCTTTTACGTCACCTTTCACAAAAGCACGCACTTTGGTTCCGAGGTTGTTTTCTTTCTGCATCATCAGCAGTAGGGCCAGCGGCTCCAGCCCTTTGGCACGTGCGGCCTCTGCCCTGGTTTTCCGTTTGGGCTTGAAGGGAAGATAAATGTCCTCCAGTTCGGTAGCGTTCCAGCAGGCAGTGATGCGCGCTTTCAGTTCCGGCGTCAGTTTCCCTTGTTCCTCAATGGTGGAAAGTACGGTCTCTTTCCGCTTGGACAGTTCACAGAGCTTTTCATATCTTGTTTGAATGTCTCCTATCTGTACTTCATCCAACCCTCCGGTAGCTTCTTTCCGGTAACGGCTGATAAATGGAATGGTGGCTCCCCCCTGGAGCAGCTTGAGTGTGTGGGCGATACGATGTTCCGGCAGCTTAAGTTCGACGGCAATCATCCGGCTGAAATCTTCCATGTAAAATGTGGTTGAGTTATATTGGTTGCAAAAGTAGTGAAAAAATGGGAAAATCGTAGTGTGGAACAGCCTTTCGTTTTTTAGTATTTTAGGAAGTATTCTGGTGGAATATCGGGAAGTTCTCGTATCTTTGCAGCTGTTATGACCAATGTCAGATAAAATGAAGACTAGACCAATCTATTTTATTATTAGCCTGATTACTTTGTGGGGCATGAGTCACTTGCAGTTGTGTGCAGCCGACAGTCAGACTGTGACACTCAAGTTTATGGAAACCAGTGATGTGCATGGTTGTTATTTCCCTTATAATTTTATCCAGAATAAGCAAATGAAGGGTAGTCTGGCCCGTGTGTCTTCGTATGTGAAGGAGCAGCGGAAGCAATACGGGAAGAATGTCATCCTGATGGATAACGGTGATATTCTTCAGGGACAGCCAGTGGCTTATTACTATAATTATATGGATACGACTTCGGTGCATGTATGCGCTGCCATGTTGAACTATATGCGTTATGATGTGGGCAACATGGGTAACCACGATGTGGAAACCGGGCACGCCGTGTACGACCGTTGGGTGAAACAGTGTGAGTTTCCGGTGTTGGGTGCCAATATAATCGATGCCAAGACAGGCCGTCCGTATCTGAAGCCTTATCAGGTGATGGAACGGGATGGGGTGAAGATTGCTATCCTCGGCATGATTACTCCGGCCATACCCTCCTGGCTGCCCGAACAGCTGTGGAGCGGGTTGCGTTTTGAAAGCATGAGGGCTTGTGCGGAAAAATGGGTAAAGGAAATCCAGGAAAAGGAACATCCGGACATTCTGATTGGTTTGTTCCATGCGGGACCGGAAGGAAACCGTTTGGACAATGCCATTGAAAATGAATCGGCCGAAGTGGCTAAAAACGTACCGGGGTTTGATGTGATTTTCATGGGACACGACCATACCCGCTGGAATGAAAGGGTGGCCAATGTGAAAGGCGATTCTGTGCTGCTGATAGACCCCGCCAATACGGCAAAGGTGGTTTCAGAAGTCACTTTCACCGTGAAAAAACAGGATGGGAAAGTAGTCTCCAAGCAGATGGAAGGTAAGCTGGTCAATATGGATGATTATGCCGTAGACTCGGATTTCATGAATACATTCCAGGAGCAGTATGAGGCTACCATGGATTTTGTTTCGCGGAAAATCGGACGGATAGAACATACTATTTCTTCGAAGGATGCCTTCTTTGGTCCTTCTGCCTTTATCGACCTGATTCATCAGTTGCAGCTGGATATTACCGGGGCAGATATTTCTTTCTGTGCTCCGCTGTCGGCTTATGCGGAAATCCAGAAAGGAGATATCTGTGTGAGCGACATGTTCAACTTGTATAAGTTTGAGAACATGCTGTATACCATGTTGCTTTCCGGAAAAGAGGTGAAGAACTTCCTGGAAATGTCGTACGACCTCTGGGTGAACCAGATGAAATCGGCTGATGACCATTTGTTGCTGCTGAACGAGAAGGACAATGGATTCGGGCGTTTTCGGAATCCCAGCTTCAACTTTGATTCTGCGGCAGGCATTATTTATACGGTGGATGTGACCAAACCGCGTGGCGAAAGAATTACTATTGAGCGCATGGCCGACGGAGAACCCTTTGAATTGGATAGGCAATACAAGGTGGCAGTCAATTCTTACCGTGGAAACGGGGGAGGCGATTTGCTGACCAAAGGAGCAGGTATTCCCAAAGCAGAATTGTCAAAGCGCATTGTTTTCTCTACCGACAAGGATTTGCGCTATTACTTGATGAAACGGATTGAGGAAGTCAAGGTATTGGATCCGAAGCCGCTGAACCAGTGGAAGTTTATTCCGGAGGAATGGACCGTTCCGGCGGCACAGCGTGATTACAAGCTTTTGTTTGGAAATAATAAATAATTATAGAGATTAGAAAGAAAAGGGAAATGTGTAGAGGTTTTCGTAAGCATCTCCGGGTATGGGCATTTTGTCTGGCAACTTTGTTTGCCTCTTATTATGCTGCTACGGCCTTGTTTGCCCATGTACATGTGGTGAACGGGGTGATGCTTGTACACTCGCATCCCTTTACCAAATCCCATTCTCATAACGACGGCCAGACACTGGCCCTTCATTTTCTTTCCAGTTTTCACTCTTTGGAAGCAGGGCAGACAGACTTGGAACTTCCGAATCTGTATGTGCTTTATTCATTGGTGGAAAAACTGGAAATCTCTCCTGTCGTGTCTTCTTATGCGGCAGGAATTTATCTCCGTGCTCCTCCCATACGATAGTTCTATTGGAGATTTGAAGAACTTAGTATGAATATTTTAGGAGCAATTAATGAAAAAATATATCAATTTGTGGATGGGAGTGGTATGCACTCTCGTCAGCTATGCGTATGCTTACGCAGAAGGTCCCGTCAAAGAGGGAAATGCCATTTTGGGGCATGTGATTGAAAAGGGTTCGGAGGCAGGTTTGCCTTATGCGGCCGTGTTGGTAGTGGAAACCGGTGAAGGTACCGTGACAGACGGAGAAGGTTATTTCCGTTTCAAGAATGTTCCGGAAGGAGAATATTCCGTGAAGGTGCAGATAATGGGCTATGCCACGCAGATAAAGAAGGTGACGGTCAGCAAGGATTTCGTGGTCGACATGCATTTTGTCATGGAAGAGGAATCCATTATGACGGATGAGGTGGTGGTTTCGGCCAACCGGAATGAAACCAGCCGGAAAGTGGCTCCGGTGGTAGTCAATGTGATGAACAACAAACTGTTTGAGATTGTAAACTCGACCAATCTGGCTAAATCATTGAGCTATCAGTCGGGCTTGCGGGTGGAAAACAACTGTCAGAATTGCGGTTTCCCTCAGGTCCGTATCAATGGGCTGGAGGGACCTTATTCACAGATTCTGATTAACAGCCGTCCGGTGATGAGTGCGTTGTCGGGGGTGTATGGACTGGAACAGATACCGACCAACATGATTGAGCGGGTGGAAGTGGTACGTGGCGGAGGTTCTGCCTTGTTCGGGGCCAATGCCGTGGGAGGTACCATCAACATCATTACCAAAGACCCGGTACGCAATTCGTTTCAGGTGGCTTCTACGATGTCGAACCTGAACGGAAAGGTATGGGAGCAATATATGGGAGCCAATGCCTCACTCGTTTCGTCCGATAACTCGTACGGTATTGCATTGTATCAGTCCTACCGTAACCGTAATCCGTATGATGCGGATGGAGACGGGTTCTCTGAATTGGGAAAACTTAATATGAATACTTTCGGGTTGCGGGCTTATTATCGTCCTACTCAGTTCAGCCGCATCAGTCTGGAATATCATACGACGAATGAGTTCCGTCGCGGCGGTAACAAGTTCGACTTGCAGCCGCACGAAACGGACATCACGGAGCAGACCAAACACATCATTAACAGTGGAGGTTTGACGTACGATGTGTTTTTCAACGAGTACAAGCATAAGCTTTCGGTCTATGGCTCGGCCCAGCACATCGACCGCAACAGTTATTATGGCGCAGGTGGTGACCCGAATGCTTACGGAAAGACCAAGGACCTGACAGCTGTGGGAGGAGCCATGTATGTGGGAAATATGGATAACTGTCTGTTTTCTCCGGCTACTTTTACGGGAGGGGTGGAATATCAGTATAATTCCTTGCACGATGTGATGACGGGTTACCAGCGTGATTTACGGCAGGATGTAAAGATTGCCAGTGGATTTGTGCAGAATGAATGGAAGCTGGACTATTTCACGATTCTGGCCGGATTCCGTTTGGACAAGCATAACTTGGTGGACAAGGTGATTTTCAGTCCTCGTGTCAATGCGCTTTGGAAACCTTCCGACAAGCTTCAGGGACGTCTGACATGGTCGACAGGTTTCCGTGCCCCTCAGGCTTACGATGAAGATTTGCATGTGGCAGCCGTGGGAGGTGAAGCGATGGAAGTCCGGCTGGCCAAAGGCTTGAAACCTGAACATTCCAACAGCTTCAGCGGCTCGATTGACTGGACGGCAAATTTCGGACATTTTCAGTCGAACTTGTTGGTGGAAGGCTTCTATACGGCGTTGAACGATGTGTTTTATCTGGAAAGCATTGGAAAAGACCCGGTATCGGGTACCTCCGTGCAGGAACGTCGGAACGGTAGTGGAGCCCGGGTGTATGGAGCCAATATTGACTATAAGATTGCACATGGAAAGGAAGCCCAATTGCAGTTGGGCTTTACTGTACAGCGGAGCCGTTATACGGAGGCTGTGAGATGGAGTGAGGATGAAGATGTGGCAGCCATCAAGCGTATGCCGCGTACACCGGACTATTACGGATATTTCACCTTCAGTTCCGCACCCTGTAAGAATTTTGATTTCTCTCTTTCGGGCGTCTATACAGGCCGGATGATTGTGCCTCACTTTGCAGGGTATATTGAAAAGGACCGCTTGGAGCACACACCCGATTTCATGGACTTCAATCTGAAGTTGAATTATACGTTTGTGTTGAACGACCATCTGAAGTTGCAGTTGAACGGAGGGGTACAGAATATCTTCAATGCGTTCCAGAAAGATTTGGACAAGGGAGGAAAGCGTGATTCGAAGTATTTCTACGGTCCCACTCAGCCTCGTACCTATTTTATTGGCATCAAGTTTTTCAATTGATAAACGGATAAAATAGTCTTTCTAGCGGTGTCTTCTGTCAAGGCACCGCTTTTTTTGTAGGGGACCTCGCTTTCTTGTTACAAGAATTGTGTGAAATAAGGCAAATCGCTATTTTTGTGGGAAAAATTGAAGATATATGAAAAAGACAGTATGGATTCTCACACTTGGATTGTCACTTTGTGGAAATGCTTTCGCACAGAATTTCGATGATTATTTTATTGATAAAACCCTTCGGTTGGATTATATATTTATGGGGAATGTCGACAAGCAGGATATCTGCCTGGATGAGTTGTCTTCGCTTCCTCAGTGGGCAGGCCGGCATACGCATTTGTCGGAGCTTCCATTGGCGGGAAATGGCGAAATCACCATGAAGGACAAGGCCACGGGAAAGGTTATTTACCGGACTTCCTTTTCCAGTCTGTTTCAGGAATGGCTTGGAGAGCAGGAAGCCAAGGTCGTGACTCGCGGATTTGAGAATACGTTCTTGGTGCCTTATCCCAAACAGCCGGCCGAGATTACCGTGACTTTAAAAGATGCGTATCAGAAACCCAGTGCTACATTGACGCACGAGGTCAATCCAAAGGATATTCTGATTCACCAGCGGGGTACAGGTAATTTGACGCCTCACCGTTATTTGTGGAAAGGAGGTTCCCCGGAGAAGTGCATCGATGTGGCCATTATGGCGGAGGGTTATTCGGCAAAGGATGAAGCATTGTTCTATAAGGATGCTGAGATAGCCTGTGAGTCTTTGTTTGATCATGAACCGTTCAAGAAACTGAAAGACCGGTTTAATATTGTGGCTGTTTTCAGTGAGTCGAAAGACAGCGGGGTCAGCATTCCGCGAAACAATGAGTGGAAGACCACGGCGGTCAGCTCGCATTTTGATACCTTCTATTCCGACCGTTACCTGACTACACGGAGTGTAAAGGCCATTCACAACTGGCTGGCGGGTATTCCTTATGAGCATATCATCATCCTGGCCAATACAGATACGTATGGGGGAGGAGGAATCTATAATTCCTATACATTGACTACGGCGCATCATTCCATGTTCCGCCCGGTAGTCGTGCATGAGTTTGGACACAGCTTCGGAGGCTTGGCCGACGAATATGCATACGATGAGGCACCGAGTCCTTTGTATCCTTACAGCGTGGAGCCGTGGGAACCGAATATCACCACACTGGTACACTTTGAGGACAAGTGGAAAGACATGGTAGACCCGGAAACTCCCATTCCGACGAAACCTCAGACGGATGAGAAGCTGATTTATACCAAAGTCGGTGTGTATGAAGGGGGCGGTTATACGAAAAAAGGAATTTATCGTCCCACTACGGAATGTCGGATGAAAATCAATGAAGCTCCGGTGTTCTGTCCGGTATGCCAGCGTTCCTTGGAACGTACCATTCGTTTTTATACAGAATAGTCATCTTTAAATTTATAGGTATGCTTCAATTTATTCCCCTTCATACGACGGATCAGGCGTATGTGTTTGTAGAGAATCTGTGGCATGAATCTTTCCCTGAATCGGAGCGGAGAGAGGATGAGCCCCAGCGTGACAATGTAGACCATCACGATGCATTTACTTGTTATCTGATTGCGGAGGATACGCTTCAGATAGGATTTATTACCGTATGGACGTTGGAAGGCTTCTCTTATGTGGAGCATCTGGCCACTTCGCCGTTGGTGCGCAACAAAGGATATGGCCGGAAAATTATGGAAGAACTCCAGAATCAGTTCCCGGGACTCTTGGTTTTAGAGGTAGAGAAGCCGGTGGACGAAATGAGCCGACGGCGTATCGGTTTTTATCAGCGATGCGGGTTCCGGTTGTGTGAAAAAGACTATGTACAGCCTCCTTATCGAAAAGGTGGAGAGAGCTTACCCATGTTTCTGATGTATGCGGGCACAGGGGATATTGCGGCTGATTTTGCATTCATCAGGGATGAGATTTATGAAAAAGTATATGGTGTAAAATCCGTGTAAGTAAAGAAAAATGCGGAAGCTGGGGGTGATGATTCCAGTTTCCGCATTTTTTATGTGGTATATGAGGCTTATTCTTTCCAGCCACCTCCCAAGGCTTTGTAGAGGTTGACCAGCGTGATCTGTTTGTCACGTACAGCGTTGCTCAGGCTGATTTGTGCGTCCAGGTATCCACGCTGAGCATCCAGCAAATCCATGTAGCCGATGACTCCATTGATGTATTGCAGCTGGGCCAAATCCAGTGTGATTTTCGACGACTGTTCCAAGCGCAGGCGGGTTTCGTAGATTTCTTTCACTTTGTTGTATTCAGCAATGGCGTTGTACGCATCCTTGAAAGCATTTAATACGGCTTTTTCGTATGCGTATGCAGCCTGTTCGCATGCTGCTCTCTTGGCTTTCAGGATGGCGCGGTTCTTGCCCATGGCAAAAAGGGGCTGAAGGATGGTTCCTGCCAACAGGTAGTGAGGCGACTTGAAGATGTGTGAAAGTTCTTCATTTTCAGAACCGTGTGTGGCCGTCAAGGTCAGTTTTGGGAACATGTTGGTAAAGGCAATTCCTACTGCGGCATTGGCCGCAATGACGGCCTGTTCAGCCTGGCGTACATCCGGTCGGCGTTCCAGCAAGGAAGAAGGAAGTCCCACGGGAAGTGAAGCGGAATGTACTACATCTTCCGGCAGGGTGGCCCGCTTGATTTCATGAGGATATTCTCCTGCCAGAAACGTAATCTCATTTTGTTTCAACGTGATTTTCCGTTCCAGATCGGGGACGAGGGTTGCCGTACGGGCCAATTCCACCTGGGCCTGCCGGTAAGCGGTTTCGGATGTCAATCCGCCTTCGTAGCGGATACGTGCCAGGTGCAAGCTTTCCCGACGGGCATCTACGGTCTTTCTCACGATGGAAAGTTCGTTGTCGAGGGCTACCAGTTCGAAATAAGACTGTGCTACCTGTGCTACCAAACTCATTCGGAGAGCCCGTTGGTTCTCAATGGAACCCATAAATTCGGCCATGCTTTTGTCCTTGGCCCAACGCAGGTTACCCCACAGGTCGATTTCCCATGTGATTCCCAGCTTGATATCGTATTGGTTGTCTTTTTTATAGTTACTTCCACCATAGTCTTCCCCTTCTTCTTCTGCATAGAGTTTCAACCCTAGCTGAGGGAACAGGTTGGCATAATCAATCCGTTTCATGGCAGCCAGTTCCTTGACCCTGGCAGCCGCAATCAGCATATCCTTGTTGTAGTCCAAGGTTTTCTGGATAAGTTGCTGGAGGATGGTATCGGTGTACATCTGTTCCCAGGGATAGTCACCGATGGATGTGGAGTCTACGCTGGTGCTGTCAAGGGTGACAGGCAGGTCCATTTTTGGGCGGGTATATTGTTTCCCGATTTTGCAGCCCCCCATCAGAAGGGCTGCTACGGAAATGAGTAAAAGGCGGTATAATTTGTTAGTTGGTTTCATAAGTTACATCTGTAAGTTTACTTTTTCACTTTCATTTTATGAGTGGCTTTGTAAATCATTACAAAGAAGAACGGCACGAGCAGGATACCTACGGTAACTGCCACAATCATTCCAAAGAAGACACCTGTACCGATGGCCTGTCGGCTGGCAGAACCTGGACCGGTGGCAAGCACCATCGGAAGCATACCGAGGATAAAGGCCAGTGAGGTCATCAGAATCGGACGGAAACGCAGGCTGGCTGCATGGAGAGCCGATTCTACGATGTCGCGTCCCTTATCCACCTCGTCTTTGGCGAATTCTACAATCAGGATGGCGTTCTTGGCGGCCAGACCAATCAACATAACCAGACCAATCTGGAAGTAAGTATCGTTTTCCAATCCGCAGAGGGTAATACCTGCATAGGCTCCCAATACAGCTACCGGAAGTGAAATCAATACGGCAATGGGGACGGTCCAGCTTTCATAAAGGGCAGCCAGGAACAGGAATACGAACAGAAATACCAAGGCAAGGATAAGTCCGGTTTGTCCGCCAGCCTGCTTTTCCTGGTAGGAAAGACCGCTCCATTCCACTCCGATGTTTTCGGGCAGTTTTTCGCGGGCAATCTGTTCCAACAGTTCCATCACCTGTCCGGAACTGGCCCCGTTGGCGGTAGTACCTCGAATGATAGAAGTATTGAACATGTTGAAACGTTTGATGCTTCCTGGTCCGGTAGTATAATCCGTGTTACCCAAAGCTGTCAGCGGAATCATGTTGCCGTCCGAACCACGTACGAAGAACAAGCCGATGTTGTCACGTTCACGGCGGTAAGGCGCTTCGGCCTGAATGTACACACGGTAGATGCGGTTGAACATGTTGAAGTCGTTCACATATACGGAACCGGTGTATGCTTTCATCGTTGAGAATACATCTGCCATCGGCACTCCGGAAAGTTTCACTTTATCCCGGTCTACGTCGAAGTACAGTTGAGGAATTTCAGCCTGCAAAGAGGAAGAAAGTCCTGTAATCTCTTTTCGTTGGGAGGCATAATACATCAAGGTATCGGTAGCCCGTACCAGGTCGTCGTAAGTGGCGTCACCACGAGCTTCCAGCTGCATCTCGAAACCGCCGGCCGTACCCAGACCCGGAATGACCGGAGGCGTAGAAAGGTAGACCTTACTTTCTGGATAAGTCTCCAGCTCTTTCTGTATTCTGTCCATCACTTCGTCAATAGTCGTATTGTCACGTTCTTTCCATTCCTTCAGAATGACGGTCAGCTGGCTTCTGGCCTGACTGGTTCCTACACGCGGGCTGCTACCGGTTACGTTCTGTACGTATTCCACGGCCGGATCCTTCATGATGAAATCTACAGCCCGGTCGGTCACAGCGCGGGTTCTTTCCAGAGTGGCTGTTTCCGGAAGCTCCAGTTCCACGGTGAAATAACCTTGGTCTTCAACCGGAAGGAAGCTGGTGGGCACCAACCGGTGGAACATATAGATGAAAATCAATACCATTCCGAAACCGACCATCACACGGCGCGGATTCTTGATGACACGCTTGATATAGATAATGTATTTGTTGTTTCCGATGGCCAGCCATTTGTTGATGAAGCGGAACACTCTGTTCTTGGGTTTGTTCGGATCAACCGGGCGCAGAATCAGTGAGCACATCACTGGGCTCAACGTCAAGGCTACTACCGTAGAAAGAAGCACTGAAACCACGATGGTGACCGTAAACTGGCGGTATAGCTGTCCGGTGATACCGGAAAGGAAGCTAACCGGAACGAATACGGCAGCCAATACCAGTGAGGTGGCGATGATGGCACCCACCAGTCCTTCCATGGCTTTCTTGGTGGCTTCATACGGGCTGAGCTTTTCTTCGTCCATGATACGTTCCACGTTTTCCACTACCACGATGGCATCGTCCACCACAATACCGATGGCCAGTACCAATCCCAACAAGGTCAGGATGTTGAGCGAGAAACCAAATATAAGCATAAATCCGAAAGTACCAATCAAGGAAATCGGTACGGCTACTACCGGAATCAGTGTGGCACGCCAGTTCTGCAAAGAAAGGAATACCACCACGATAACCAGGAATAACGCCTCAAACAACGTCTTGTACACCTCGTGAATGGATTCGGAAATATAATCCGTCATGTCGAATGGGAAGTTGTATTCCATTCCTTCCGGAAAACTCTTGCTGATTTCTTTCATGGCATCTTTCACGCTCTGGGCCACTTCCATGGCGTTGGCTCCCGGGAGCATGTAAATACCCAGAATGGCTGCATTTCCACCGTTGATACCACTTTCCGTGCTATAGGAAGAGGCTTCCAAAGACACCCGCGCCACGTCGCGCATACGGATAAGTGAGCCGTCCGGATTGGCGCGCAGCACGATTTCTTCAAACTGGGATGTCGATGACAAACGTCCTTGTGCTGTGATGGGAACGGTGATGTCCACTCCGTTCATGGGTTGCTGTCCGAGCACACCGGCGGCCGATTCACGGTTCTGGTCTTTCAGTGCATTCTGCACATCCTGTACGGTAAGTCCGAAGTTGGCCAGCTTGGCAGGGTCTACCCAGATTTGCATGGCATAGTAACGGCTACCGATATTGGAAATACGTCCTACTCCCGGAATACGGCGGAGCAAATCAAGTACGTTCAACGTGGCGAAGTTACTCAGGTAGATTTCGTCAAACTTCGGGTCGTTGGAAGTCAAGCAGAGAGTCATCAGCTGGCTTGGAGCCTGCTTCTCCACCGAAATACCATTCTGAATCACTTCTGCCGGCAGTCGGGATTCCGCCAGTTTGATACGGTTCTGGATTTCCACGGCTGCCAGATCTGGGTCGGCGGAGATGTCGAAAGTAACTGTGGCAGAGAAACCTCCGGAGTTGGAACTGCTGGATTCCATGTAGAGCATGCCCGGTGTTCCGTTCAATTCTTGTTCGATAGGGGTAGCTACTGCCTGCGATACGGTTACGGCACTGGCTCCCGGATAGGAAGCACTGATTTTGACTACGGGGGGAGTAATCTGCGGGTACTGGTCGATAGGCAGCATCATCAGACCGATGATACCTACGATTACAATCAATATGGAGATGACGGCCGAGAATACGGGCCTGTCAATGAAAAAGCTGACTTTCATGCGTAATTTCGTTTAGGTGGATTATTCTTCCTCTTTTTTCGCTTCGTTTTCAAGTTGGGCGGGGTCTTGCACACGGACCTTCATTCCCGGAGCCAGTTTGTGGAAACCTTCGTACACAATCATTTCTCCGGCAGACAATCCACGTTCCACTACCACGTCGTTTCCGAATTCAGGACCCAGCTCGATGAAACGTCTTTCCACAGTTGAGTCTTTTCTCATGACGAAAATATGGGCTCCTCCCTTTTCGATAATCAAGGCTTTTTGGGGAACGACTGTGGCATTTTCACGTACGTCGAGCAACACTTTCACTTTGGTGAACTGTCCCGGCAGCAATACATGGTCCGGATTGGCCAGTTCGGCACGTACGGAGAAAGTTCCTGTTTTCGGGTTTACCTGAGGAGCGGCAAAGTCTACCAGTCCTTTGTGCTCATAGACGCTGTTGTCCGGCAAGGTGATGGTGACGGTGGGCTGCCAGGAACGGGTAGAATCTTTCTGTCCGAAAGTCACGTTTCTTTCCTTGCTTTTCAGGTAATCAAGTGCGGTCATGCTGAAGTCCACGAGGATGGTATCACTCTTTACGATGGTAGCCAACAGGGATTTTCCGCTGCTGCCGACTAATGTACCCAAATCGACGTGACGTTCACTGATTTGTCCGGAGATAGGGGAGCGTACCACTGTGTAGCCCAGTTCCTGTTCGGCCTGTTCCAAGTCGGCCTTACTCATGCCTACACTGGCGACGGCTGTCTCATACGCTGCTACCGCATTGTCCAGGTCCAGCTGGCTGGCTGCGTTCTGTTCGTAAAGCGGGCGGATACGCTCCAGGTCACGTTTGGCTTTCTGTGCCTGTGCTTCATCTTTCTTCAGCTGGGCGCGTACTTTGTCTGCTTTGGCGCGATATTGGTCTTGGTTGATGATGAACAATACCTGATTCCGCTTGACTGAGGTACCCTCTTCAAACAGCATCTGTTCCAGAAATCCTTCTACACGTGCACGTACTTCCACAAACTGCTGCGCACGAACCCGTCCTACATATTCACCGAATATTTGTACGTTCTGCCGGCTGGCAGGCATGACGGAAACAACAGGGATTTCAGCTATGGGTTTCTTTTCTCGGGTAAAAATAAAATAGATGGATAAAATGACTGCGATGCCGATAATCATGTAAATCATTTCCTTTCTTTTCACCTTTAATTCTTTCCTAGTCAAAAAGCGTTTCATAAGTTCAATTTTTTTTATAGTTTTAGATGCCATTATCTCTAAAATGGCCGACAAGATTCGTGCCAAAGTTACAAAAATGTTTTATAAGCTGAAAATCAGCAGACTTCCTTCCCTTTCCGATAAGGAAGTATTGGGGAATTTTACAGATTATTGTGGAAAAAATCCACACATTGGGTGTGGTCACCGCTCTCTCCACAAATGTTTGAGGGTCCAGATTGGGTGATGCCAAAGCATGCGGGGGCCTGCGTATCGCATGACTTCCTTTATTTTCTGTTTCATTTGCGGGCGGTAGCAGTGGACAGGGCATTGCCGGCAGGTTTTCTTCTGTTCCCCGAAAGGACAGTGCGACAGTCTCTGGTGGGCATACTCCAATAGCTCTTTGCAGTCTTTGCAGAGGGTAGTATTCCCTTCTTTATGTCTGCAATAAAAGCGAATCATCTGTTCTACGGTCTGTTTCTCTTCTTCTCTCCGTGAAAGTTTATTCATATTAACATGGAACTTCGATTTACAAAGGTACGAATAGAATTGATATTTTTCGTAACTTTGCGCCCGAAATAATCTTTAAACAAAATGATATTAGAGGAACATTTAGAGACGACTGTAAAGGCTCACGATCAGTTGCTGCATCGTAGAGTGGATTTATTGTTGCGTACGGGGAAATTATTGGTGGAGAGTCTGGCCGATACGAACCGTATTGTAAGAAACATGAAACGTACGGCTGCTTACCTTGGCATCCCTGAAGAGAAGCTCCATATCAATGTCAGTTTTACGATGCTGATGGTGAATGTGAGTGACGGAGATTATTCTTTCACCAAGTTTCAGCGGATTGAAGGTCACGGTGTGAATATGACGGCCATTTCGGAGGTGAGTAAACTTTCTTGGCGTGCCATTGAGCAGGATTACACGCTGGACCAGTATGAAGAAGAACTGGAGAACATCCGCAAGAAGAAACGCAATTACACTCCTTGGCAGGTGGCTGTCGGTGCTGGTTTTGCGTGTGGCGGATTCTGTATTCAGTTCGGTTGTGACTGGATGGCGTTCCTGTATGCTTCCATCGCGGCTATATTGGGTATGCGTCTCCGTCAGATATGCAATGAATCCGGTTTGAACCATTATATGGGTATCGCCATTTCTGCTTTTGTGGCTACCATCATTGCCTGGGCTTCCACTTTGTTGCCGGCTGAATGGACGTCTACTCCCTGGCATCCGTTGCTGGCTTGTGCGCTCTTTATCGTGCCGGGTGTTCCTTTGATTAATTTTGTGGACGATATGCTCGACAATTACATTCAGGTAGGTATTGTGCGGGCGGTGAACACCCTTTTGATGGTGGCGGCTATGGCGTTCGGCATCGCGTTTGCAGTGAAGCTCTGCCACATCGATAATTTCTTCCCTACCATCAGTATGGTTCCTCATCATAAATATTGGGAATATGCCATTGCAGCGGCTATTTCAGCCATGGGCTTCTCGATGATATTCAATATCCAGCGTCGCCTGTTGTGGGTGGTAGCCATTGGAGGTATCATTGCGGTTTGTACCCGAAATTTCGTGAATCTGGGACCGAGTACCAATAATATCGGTTTGGACATGGGACTTGTCATCGGTTCCTTCTCCGGTTCCGTACTTGTCAGTCTGATTGCCATCAAGGCCGTACACTGGTTCCATGTGCCGAATCACGTGCTGACCATTCCATCGGTTATTCCGATGATTCCGGGAGTACTGATGTATCGTATGCTGTTTGGATTGATTAATATGAATGTACAATCCATCGACCAGGTCACTCCGTTGATGAAGGCCATTGAGAGTGGGGTAAATTCCGGGCTGGTCATTATGTGCATTGCCTTGGGAGTTGCCATTCCTAACATTTTTGGCCGTCGTTTTATTGCGGCATCCAAGAACAAGCGTCTGGCTGCGATATTGAAAGAACGTCGCGCACGCGGTAAGTTTGTGGAATGGTAATCTGAAAAGTTCGTTCATCTTATTCTATAAAAAGCCGGAAGGCTTCATACAACAAAAATCCCACCTGATTCTTTTCGAATGGGGTGGGATTTTTTTGTATGAAGTTCTGTAGAACAGTGCTTAGAACTCAAACTTTTCCAGTTTCATGGCAGCCAGTCCTTGGATTTTAGGAACCAGAGTGGTGAAGTGAGCACTCTGTTCGTGGGCAGTCAGTGAGGCTGCATCCTTCCATGTCTCGCAAATCATCAGGACATCCTTGCGGGTGCTGCTCTGAAACAAATCGTATGCTACACAGCCGTTGTCTTTCAGGGAGGCGGCTACCAGTTCTTTTGCTGCAGTGACTACTTGGTCGTAGTTCTTTTCTTCTGCTTGGATAAATACGTTTAGTCTGATCATTGTCTCTTGTTTTTAAGTTTAAAAATTACGGCGTAAAGATACCATAAAAAAAGGGATTACACATACGTGCAATCCCTTTTTGATATTTATTCAGAAAGATTATTTCTTACCTTCCAGCTGTTCCTTCAATGCAGCCAGTGCATCGATGTCACCCAAAGTGGTAGAAGCAGCCTGGTTCTGAATCATCGGAGTTTCTTCTTTCTTAGAAGACTTCTTAGAAGCTTTCTTTTCTGCCTTTTCTTCTGCCTTTGCAGCATCTTCGAAGATACGGCTGTGAGAAACGATGATACGTTTTGCATCTTTGTTGAATTCGATTACCTTGAACGGCAGTTTTTCATCCAGCTGAGCCTGAGAACCGTCTTCTTTTACCAGGTGTTTCGGAGTAGCGAAACCTTCTACACCGTAAGGCAATGCAACGACAGCACCCTTATCCAGCATTTCGATGATAGTACCTTCGTGGATAGAACCTACAGTGAATACTGTCTCGAATACATCCCAAGGATTGTCTTCCAGCTGCTTGTGGCCCAAGCTCAGACGACGGTTTTCCTTGTCGATTTCCAGTACTACTACGTCGATGTCTGCACCGATCTGAGTGAATTCAGAAGGATGTTTGATTTTCTTTGTCCAAGACAGGTCAGAGATGTGGATCAATCCGTCTACACCTTCTTCGATTTCTACGAATACACCGAAGTTAGTGAAGTTGCGAACCTTAGCCACGTGCTTAGAACCTACAGGATATTTTTCTTCGATAGTTTCCCATGGATCCGGTTTCAGCTGTTTGATACCCAAAGACATCTTGCGTTCTTCACGGTCCAGAGTCAGGATGACAGCTTCTACTTCGTCGCCCACTTTCATGAAGTCCTGAGCAGAACGCAGGTGCTGTGACCAAGACATTTCTGATACGTGAATCAAACCTTCAACGCCCGGAGCGATTTCGATGAATGCACCGTAGTCAGCCATAACGACTACTTTACCTTTCACGTGGTCGCCTACCTTCAAGTTAGGATCCAGTGCATCCCATGGGTGCGGAGTCAGCTGCTTCAAGCCAAGAGCGATACGTTTCTTTTCGTCGTCGAAGTCCAAGATAACTACGTTCAGTTTCTGATCCAGCTGAACCACTTCGCGAGGATCGCTTACACGGCCCCAAGACAAGTCGGTGATGTGAATCAAACCGTCTACGCCGCCCAAGTCGATGAATACACCGTAAGATGTGATATTCTTGACAGTACCTTCCAGTACCTGACCTTTTTCCAGTTTGCTGATGATTTCTTTCTTCTGCTGTTCCAGTTCGGCTTCGATAAGAGCCTTGTGAGAAACAACCACATTCTTGAATTCCTGGTTGATTTTAACCACCTTGAATTCCATAGTCTTGCCTACGAATACATCGTAGTCACGGATAGGTTTCACATCAATCTGAGAACCCGGCAAGAATGCTTCAATGCCGAATACGTCTACAATCATACCACCCTTCGTGCGGCACTTGATGTAACCCTTGATAATTTCTTCGTTTTCAAGCGCAGCGTTTACGCGGTCCCAAGAACGAGTAGCGCGAGCTTTCTTGTGAGACAAGATCAACTGACCTTTTTTGTCTTCCTGGTTTTCGATGTACACTTCTACAGTGTCACCTACTTTCAAATCCGGATTGTAACGGAATTCGCTCAACGGAATGATACCGTCTGATTTGTAACCGATGTTTACAACCACTTCGCGTTTGTTCATTGCGATGACAGTACCGTCTACAACCTCACGGTCGTTTACTTTGTTCAGGGTGCTGTCGTAAGCTTTTTCAAGTTCTTCCTTGCTTACGTTGGTTGTTGCATCACCGTTTTCATACGCATCCCAGTTGAAATCTTCAATAGGAGCAATGTTCTTTAAGTTTTCCATTAAATAAAAAAATTGTTTTTAAATAACTAATTGTGTTAGACTTTATATTGTTTATATAAATCGGCTGCAAAGGTATAATAAAATACTGAATATTAAAATACTTCGTTCTTTTTTTTCGGGAGAAAGGAAAACAGAAAATCCGGAGAACGGCTCTGTGGAGGCTTCGTTCTCCGGATTTTGGATTTTTTTAGTTTTCAAGAGAGTAGTCGATGGTTGTGACTACACGTATTTTCTTGATGTACGGTGTATTAGGGTCGCGGTCGGTGATGCTGAACTGTCCCTGGTTGGCCTGCCGGATTTTTCCAAGACTGCTGCCGGAGTCTTTGGCAAATTTTTCAGCAGCCTCACGGGCGTTTTTGGTAGCTTCTTCAATCATCTGCGGCTTTACTTTGTTCAGGTCGGTGTATTCATACTGCACCCTGTACTGGTATTCGCCGGAAGTGATGGCGATACCCCGTTTCAGCAATTCTCCTTGTTCGCTGATGAGTCCACGGATGAGGTCGACCTTGTCGGAAGTGACCGTGATGACGGTTGTCACATTGTAGCGGTTGGCCGGGTTCTGGTTGTTGCCGTAGCGTTCGGCAGCCAGGTCGATGATTTCGGGAGCATTCACGCTGATTTCCTTTTCTGTCAGTCCTTTCTCTTTCAGAAAGCTGATAATGGTCTGGTTGGAACGCTTGATATCGTCGTATAGCTGCCCCAGGTTATTTCCGAGGCTTTTGTAAACCAGCGGCCAGGTGACTTTATTGGCCGGAACTTCGATTTCCGCCAGCCCTTTTACGGTGACGCAACGGTCTTTCTCTGCAAATTTGTTGAATCCCTTTTCAATAAAGACTCCTAACAACAAGAGTCCGACAGCCAGGATAAGGGCCTCGATTCTGAAATTTTTCATGATGATTTAATTATAGTTAGATGTTAGGAATAATAACGCAAGGTATTGAAAATTATTGAATTTCCCAAGGGTTTTAAAACGTCTTTACGTTTGCTTGAAAATGTACTTGTGTTTTGATCAAAACGTCCTTGCGTTTGAAGTAAAACGCAAGTGCGTTTAAGGGAAAACGTCAAAGCGTTTTTTCAGGCAGGTGAAAATGCCTCAGTTCCAGTATGGGAGACTGTATGAAAACGCCTGTGTGGAGGTGGAGCTGCTGTGCGGCTTCTTCTATTTCCTGACGGAAAAACCAGGCTACGGAGCCGGTAAAAGAAATGGGCAGTTGCCGGTATCCTTCGTAGGAAACCACGTTGCGTTGGAAGAAGTCGGTGAAACAGGTCGTCAGAAAATGATGTACTTCCGGTTGTGGTTTGTGCTTATATATATAAGGTGTAAGACTGGCCAGGAAACGGTTGGCCAGAGGTTGTCTGTAGACCCTTTCCAGAATGTCCGGCAGGGTCAGCTGGTATTCTTTCAGCAGCCCCTCCAGCAGTCCGGCCGGAAGCTGCTGCTTGATGCAGTCGCCCAGAAAACGTTTACCCAAATAGGCGCCACTTCCTTCATCTCCCAGAATGTATCCCAACGGAGGAGTGTTTTGTATGATTTTCTCTCCGTCGTACAGGCAGGAGTTGGCTCCGGTGCCCAGAATACAGGCTATTCCCGGCTTGTGCTGGCATAAAGCACGTGCGGCTCCCACCAAATCGCTGTGTACTTCGATGGTGGCGTGGGGAAATGTCTGCCCCAAGAGGAAAGCCAGCTTTTCTATTTTGTCGGGGGTGCATCCGGCACCATAGAAGAATACGTCCTGTATGTCGGAAGAAGGACAAGGAAGTTGGGGTAATAGTCCGTTGCGGAGTATCTCATTTATTTTGTCCGCCGTCTGATGAAAAGGGTTGATGCCTTCTGTCTGGACAATCTGGCTGTGGTGAAGGGTGGTTCCGAAACACCAGTCGGTTTTGGTGGCTCCACTGTCGGCAATAAGAATCATAGGGAAATAAGATTAAAACGGGTGGAAAATAAAAAGAAGACGGCGTGTCCCGTCTTCTTCGTATGGTAGTTATGGATTTCTCAGAATTAGTGGCAATGTCCGCAACCTCCGCCGCAGCATCCGTCGTCTTCATGCTCGTGGTCGCCGCATCCGCCTCCGCAACCTTCGCATCCGCCTCCACAGCCTTCACCGCTCATCAGTTTGATGATGCTTTCCATTTCTTTGTTGGTGGCGTCGCGCATTTCCATGACGGTTCCTTCAAAATAAAGGTCTTTTCCAGCGTGAGGATGATTCAGGTCGAGCACCACTTTGTCGTCTGTAATTTCACCCACGTTGGCATAGAACTGGTGTCCTTCGGAGTCGTTCAGCATGATGATGTTTCCTTCGAAAATATTGTCGCTGTCGAATTTTCCGTCCGGTCCGCAGAACATTGATTTAGGTACCTGGCGTACGTTGTCTTCGTTTCTTTCTCCGTATGCTTCTGCACAAGGAATGGTGAAACTGAAGTTGTCTCCTTTTTGAAGGGCCAGAATTTCTTTTTCAAAGCGGTCCAGTGTATATCCTATTCCGGAAATGAACTGAAACGGGTGGGCGGCCGGAGCTTCTTCACGCAATTCTTTTTTTCCGTCTTCCACTGCATACAGTTTATATGCTACCGTAATGTATTTATTTTCCATGTTTAAAAATTAAATTTGCATTAATAATCGGTGGCAAAGATAGGAAATATCGCGAGAATAAGCGAATAAAAAAGAAAGAATGAAGCGGAAGACCGTTTTTTGTCGGAATGCTTTCCTATCTTTGCAAGGAGTTAGGACCTGAAAATTGTGTGATGAAACAGGATAAAATCATTGAATTGTATCGTGGAGAGTTGTGGGAATGTCAGTTGCTGGAAACGGTATTGAAAGATGAAGGCATCGACTGTTTTCTGACAAATAGTGTCCGTAGTGGTTATGGCCCCATCATTGCATTTGCCCAACAGATACAGGTGATGATAAAGGAAAGTGATGCGGAAAAGGGACTGGCTGTGCTCGATGCATTTAAGAAGGGAAAGCAGTAATATCATAATAAAAAATAGACAAGGAATATATGAAAGGGAAATTGGTTTTTATTACAGGTGCCACAAGTGGTATCGGTGAGGGTTGCGCACGGAAATTTGCAGCCATGGGAAGCAACCTGATATTGAACGGAAGAAACGTGGAAAAACTGGAAAGCCTGAAAAAAGAACTTACGGCACAGAGCGTGGAAGTGCTGACGCTGCCGTTTGATGTGCGCGACCGGCAGGCCATGCGTCAGGCGGTAGATTCCTTACAGGATAAATGGCGGCACATTGACGTGCTGATTAACAATGCCGGACTGGTAATCGGAATGGATAAAGAATATGAAGGTTCGCTGGAAGAATGGGATGTGGTGATTGATACCAATATCAAGGCATTGTTGGCCATGACGCGGATGATTGTGCCGGGGATGGTGGAACGTGGATGCGGGCATATCATCAATATCGGTTCTGTGGCCGGAGATGCGGCTTATGCGGGCGGCAGTGTGTATTGTGCGACGAAGGCAGCCGTGAAAGCATTGTCCGACGGATTGCGTATCGACCTGGTGGATACTCCGCTGCGGGTGACGAACATCAAGCCAGGGCTGGTAGAGACAAACTTCTCTGTCGTCCGTTTCCGGGGCGACAAGGGAAAAGCCGATGCCGTGTACGAAGGCATCCGTCCGCTGACGGGGGATGACATTGCCGAGGTGGTGTATTATGCTGCTTCCGCTCCTGCACACATTCAGATAGCAGAGGTATTGGTAATGCCGACTTTCCAGGCAACAGGGACGGTTTGTTATCGGAAAAAATAGTGCTTTCAGTTTAAGGTGTCATGGTCCGGAAATTCTGATGGGAGAAGGAAAGGGCCGGGCACCGGTAGCATGGTGAAAAGGTCCGGAAGGAATTTATTCTTTTTGTGTTTTGTGAAAAAAACAGAAAAAAGCCGTGTTTCTGTATGAGATTCTGAACAAAACTCTTGTTTGATTGTAAATGTTGATGACACAGAAACGAACCTGTATTGATGATGCAAATGAACCGATTGTTTGTTGCTCTTTTGGGCAGCATGTTATTCTTGATGTCGTGCGACCGCACGGAGGATATTTCTATATCGAAGAAGGAGGACTTTACGTTGGAGTGTGCCAAATCTGCTTGGTCGCAGGACAGTCGTGCGGTAGTGGATGACGAAGGTATCGGCTGTTTTGAGGAAGGCGACCGCATTGATGTGTGGACGAAAGTCGGAGAAGGAACTTCCAACGTCTGGTTGCAGTATGAAGGTGGAAGGTGGACTCCTTCTTTGAAACGGGTGAATAACGGACAAGGAACGTGGACTTTGTCGGCCTTGTTTCCGGTTTTGTCACAGCCAGTAGGGGATGCGACCCGTCGGATTCTTAATTTGCCGCTGAATCAGAGCATTGCAGTAAATAAGCAGGAGGCAGATATTCTTTTTGCCCAAACAACTGTAGGGTCGGAAGAGAGTTCCGCCAAGCTGTTGTTCAAGCATGCCTTGCATCAGATTAATATTCATCTGAAAGGAACTGTTCCGGAGAATTTGGAACTGAAGATACGGAGTTGTACGAATGGTGAGATTTCTCTGGTGGATGGAAGTGTGAACTTATCATCCAAGAAAAGTTATTATTGGATTACACCTCTGAAGACAGCAGAGCATACGTATTCAGCCATTATTCTTCCGCAAGATGCCTCGGATTATCAGAAGGGAGACGGATTGCTTCGTTTGACTTATGGCGAGAAAGAAATTTCTTATTCGCTTGATTCAGAAGTGCAATCGTTCAAACCAGGAATGCAGACTACGTTGAACTTGACCCTGAAGTCTGGAGATACAGGTGTAGATGATGAGGTAGTAGATACAGAATTTGCCAATCAGACCCGGTGGGTGTATGGTATAAATTCTCCGGCTTGTCCAGGGATAGATGAACTTCAAACTTACCCAGACTGGATGTCAAGTTTTCCGGATGGGGTATGGTTCCGGTATGAGTATAATGGTTTACCTGATAATGTGACTTATCTTACTTGGAAAGAAAATTGCGGCTGGTATGATTGCAACAAGACTATCGACTATAAAGGAGGAGATAACAATATGTGTTGGGCTGCTACTGCATCCAATTTGCTTCATTGGTGGTTGGAGCATAATAGTAAATACGTGGAAGCATACGAGGCTGTACATCCGGAGAGTTCTTGTCCTAAGGAATATCGTCGGATGACAGAAAATGACCAGAACCATAGTGATATATTCGCATTCTTCAAGAATTCTTTTCCGAATTTAGGAAGTTGGGAAACAGGAGGTGTCAATTGGTTCATTAATGGTGACGGCCAAAAATTGAATGCAAATTACAATACGGATTTTAAAGGCTTTTTTAGTGAGGTGTTTTCGAAAGATAATGTAGTGGCTACGGACACTTACAATATGTCAAAAAAGAACTTTAACAATTGGATGAAGGATGCTTTTCGAAACCATAAAGCAATCGGTTTTTCTGTATATGGCTTTGCTAATGCAAATGAAGGACTTCATGCTATGACCATTTGGGGGGCTGAATTTGATGCAGAGGGTAATGTGGCTTATTTGTATTTTTGTGATAACAATTCGGCAGATCAGGATCCCAATTATGGTGCAGTCAAACGGTTTAAGGTCGTGTACCAACTGGCTGGAGCATCTGGAGATAAGACAAGAGAGACTTTTTTGGCTCCATTGGACAAACTTGATGGAACACCTACGAAGAGAACATCAACGATATGTTCGTTGACTTTAGTAGACTTACGGCAGGATATATGGCGGAAAGCTTTTCCTGGAGTATAATAATGATAAATAATTGAAATAGAATAATAAAATGAAAAAGAATTGTTTTTATGTACTTGTAGCTGCCGCATGGATAGCGGTATCTTGTACAACCAATGAAATCCCAACCCAGTCATCTTCTAATCAGGCTATTACGATTGTGGCGGATGTTTCTCCCCAATCACGTGTGCCACAGTTGAATTCGGATGGTAGTGGCAGTTTTAGCAAAGGGGATGTAATGACATTATGTGTTACAAAAGCAGATGCCAATAAAACTTCTCTGGATTACGCATATCAGAAGGATGAAATAACATGGGGCGGATTGAATTTACCGGAAAGTACCAGTCAGGTGCAGATGGCGGCTTGTTATCCGAAGCAGACCGTCACAGAAAGTGGTACTTTTGAATTTGATGTGCTGAAGGCTACTGACAAAGACTTGCTTCTTGCTCCTGTCCAAACGGTGAATGTGGGTACTTCGGAGGCAGTAAACTTGAATTTTGTGCATGCGTTGCATCGCTTGGATGTGACCTTTACTCCGGGAGATGGTTATTCGGCAGATGCTTTGAAGAATTTATCGCTTTTGGTGAAAGCTCATACGCAGTGTACAGTAGATGCTTTTCAAGGAAAAATAAGAGAAGTGAAGTCTGATAAAGGTCAGTACACTTCTACCGGTGCATCTGCTTCATTTTATGTGATTCCTCAAGCTACTACAGAAATTACTTTGGATGTAACGGTGGGTGGACAGCATAAGTCTTTTACACTGAGTGAATTGTTTACCCAGTTGGGTAAGCCCCAAACAGACTTGAAAGGTGGTGCCAAATGTACCATTACCTTGAAAGTGGGCCGTGAAGGCATCGTGGTAGAAAGCGGTTCTATCGGTGCGTGGGAAAATCAGGTGACTGTAGACGGTGAATTGACGATAGGTTAAACAGAGAATTTATTTATCTTATAGAAAACTCCCCTTATTCAGCTTGTGATTGCAAAGGCTGAATAAGGGGAGTTTTTCTTGGTGGTTCCATTTTCTATTTTAGGAGGAAGCATTTCTTTCTATTTCCATGGTTTGCATCTGCTGTTTGGAGGTGCCGAACCGTTTCCCGTAGCGAGTCCAGTAAATCTCGGCTGCCATGCGGAACAGAGTCTTGGACAAAGGCATTGTGCCGGTCAGGGTGCGGTAGCGACCTGAAGCGATGGACTGGGCCAGTTGGCAGATTTTGCGGGTGGCAATGTACTTGAAAGGTGTGTCCAGAATGGCTTCTCCACTTCCCAGCATGAGAATAGACCCCATGGAGTATCCGTTTCGTCGGCAGAACAGCTGTATCATGCGGATGGCCACTTCGTTCTGTTCATGTTCCAGAAAGCCACAGTTTATCAGGATAGAGATAAGGGGTTTACGGGCTGGCGGATAAGCTTCCAAAGTCTTGAGAAATTGGAGAAAACCGCTTGGAAGGGCATCTGCATACAGCGGGAAGACGAACAATACCTGTGTATAGTCGTTTATCTCCTTACAAAGGCTGAGGTAATTTCTGGGAGTAACAGAGCGGTAAACCGCTTCGTGCGGATAATGCTTCATAAAAATCTCCGCATAACGCTTTGAATTTGATTTAGGAGCTCTTGGGCTGCCGTTCAGTATCAGTATTTTTTCCATTTTTCCAGTGTCTTTTTTACCGTGTCGTTTACCATGGCTTCGGTGGTAAATATAATCTCGTGCTGGGCAAAACTCATGTTGCAGGCATTGCGGACCACTAATTGCCGGAAAATGTCACGTTCTTCTTCGTCCGTATCGCCGTAAGCAATAATGGTGGCTTGTTTGAGTTTCACGTCGCGTTGCACATGGTGCGTTTCGCCTTGATGGATGCGTATGAAGGCCTGTTGCACAGGGATGGCTCGTTCGAGCATGGTTTTCATGGGAGTGTCGTAGCCTCCATAGGCCAGACGGCTCACATATAGTACGGCATCACTTTGGGCAATGCAGGGATAAATTTGAGTGGCTTCGTCGCGGATGACACATTGTCCCGGAGTTTTCGTCCAACATCCGAAACATCCCATGCAATTCGCAATTTTCAAAGAAGACAAATCGAAATAGCGGATGTCTTCCTTGGGCTGGAGAGTAATGTCCAGCGGTCTGTCGCTCATTATCAGTTTCATGTAATCATTTCATTTTTAGGAACAGAACATTTCCCGCACAGGAAATGTTTGATGAAATTTCTTACTTTTGCAGTGTATAAGAAAAATTGGGAATTATACGGAAAAATAGAAAAATTAAAAGAATATACGTTTTATGAATCGGGTGATAGTAGTGACAGGCGGTGCCGGGGGCATCGGCCGTTGTATTGTGGAATATTTTGCTTCTCAAGGCGATAAAGTGTATTTTGTGGATTGTGACCGGGAAGCGATGCTGGTTGAAGTGGAAAAAATGCGTAGGCAAGGGAAAAATGTGGCGGGATTTTCCGGTGACATTTCCGAGAAGGAAGTGCTGGAGGAATTTGCGGATTGGGTGCTTCGGGAACAGCCGGAAGGTATCCACTGTTTGATTAACAATGCGTGTCTGATGCATGGAGGAATTCTGGAAGGATGCGATTATGAGGATTTTCTATATGTGCAGCGTGTGGGAGTAGCCGCTCCTTTTATGCTGTCCAAATTGTTTAAGGAGCATTTCCAAGGACTTGGTTCCATTGTGAACCTTTCCTCTACCCGTGCTTTCCAGTCGCAGCCGAATACCGAGAGTTATACGGCAGCCAAAGGAGGCATTACGGCGTTGACACATGCCTTGGCTGTAAGTCTGTCGGGAGTGGCACGCGTCAATTCGATTGCTCCCGGATGGATTGACACGGGGGCTTACCATAAAGAAGAGGCGTATCAACCGGTGTATAGTCAAGGGGACTTGAAGCAACATCCTTCGGGTAGAGTGGGAGAGCCTATGGACATTGTGCGGGTGGTGGCTTTCCTTTGTGACGAACGTAACTCTTTCATCAACGGAGAGAATATCACGGTGGATGGAGGGATGAGCCGGCTGATGATATACCACAATGATTGTGGCTGGAGTTACAATCCTTGAGATGCTTGAACTCCGCTTTTGTCTTCTTTGCCTTTTCTTTCTTTCCGCATCCGGAATTTCAGCGGGGAGAGTCCGGTTTTCCGGATGAAGAATTTGCCGAATACCGACTGGTCGGAGAATCCCAGGTAGTCGGCTATTTCCTTGATATCCATGTCGGTACATTCCAGTAGTTTCCGGGCATCTGCACACAGGAGTTCCGACACATGGAAGCAGACGGTATGCCCTGTCAGCTCTTTGACGATACGGGAAAGATAGGTGGTTGAGATATGGAGTTGGTCGGCATAGAACTGGATGGTGTGTGCCTCCCGGTAATGGTGTACCAGCAGTTTCTTGAAATTGCGGAAAATCTCGTTGGAACGTTTTACGCAGACTGGAGTATTCCGGTTTTCCTGGCAGAGGGCATCCGTGATTTGCAGGAGAAGAAAACTGCACAGATGGCGGATGATTCCGTCCTGATACAGCTGCATGGCTTTCAGCTGTTCCGAAAAGAGTGACATCGTTTTTTGCATGTATTTAGCGGATGCATCTTGAAGGCGGAAAATGGGCAGCTGGTAGTTGCCCAGGTAGCGGGCCACCTGATTGTACACGGGTTGTCCGTCGGGCAGGCTGTCAAAATAATCGGGATTGATGTACAGGGCCGACATGGAGAAATCGGGGCTGGCATTGGACAGCACACTCTCGGTACTGGGGGTAAGTACCAGCAGCTGGTTGGCGGAAAGCGTATAGCGATGGAAGGCATCGGTGATGGCCGTTGTTCCGTTTGTGACGAGCAGGAAGAAGAATCCTTGTTTTATGACGATGGAGTTTGTCTGAAAATGGGGATGCTTTATTGGGGCAAACAAGGTGTTTCCAGCCTTTTGGCCCGATTCTTTCATGATATCAGTCAGTAGCCTGTTCATCTTACGTATTTTTTCTACAAATGTAAGTCTTGTTTCGTTTTCGACCAAAATTAGTTGCTCTTTTATGATTGAGAAGCGGAAAAATAGACAGAAATTTGCGGCGTTTATAAAAGCAGATGATATATGAATGTATTTCTTTTTAGACGCTACCTGTTGTTTTGCGTTTCTTTGTTTGTAAACGCACTTGGAATCGCTTTCATTACCAAGGCTTTGCTGGGTACGTCTCCGATTACGAGTGTGACGTATGTATTGAGTATGTTTACTCCTTTGACCATCGGACAGTGGACCATCCTGTTGAATCTTCTGTTTGTGGTGCTGGAACCGTTTCTGATGTCACGCCAGGAATTGAAAGCTGATTTGCGGATGTACCTTCTGCAGATTCCCATTTCTTTCTGTTTCGGTACGTTTATCGATATTTGTATGCACTATGTGTTGTTCTGGCTGCACCCGGAAACCTATGTATATATGATTATTGCCCTGTTGATAGGTTGTGTGATTTTGGCCGTAGGTATCGCACTCGAGGTAAAGGCAAATGCAGCCATGATGGCTGGGGAATATTTTGTGAACGTCATCACAAAAAGGTTCCGTGGAGAGTTCGGCTATGTGAAGCTGGGATTTGATGTGACGCTGGTTGTCTTTGCCTGCTTGTTGTCCTTGATATTCATGTCGGGAATCTATGGGGTACGTGAAGGAACCGTGATTTCGGCGTTGGTGGTAGGTCCGATTGTGCATTTTGTAAGTCCGTATTATCAATTCTTGGATAAATGGATTACAGATCCTTCCGTGCGGGAAAAAGCCGCTATGGCTCAAGGACAGCATATTGTAATTACCATTGCGCGTGAGTATGGAAGTGGGGGGCATCTGCTGGGTGAGATGCTCTCGAAGGAACTCGGTCTTAAGTTGTATGACAAGGAATTTATCCAGCTGGCTGCCCAGCGTAGCGGAATGGATGAGCAGTACATTGTGAAGAATGAGCAGTCTATCCCTTCTTTCTGGTTGAAATGCATTCTTTCGAAGAACAGTGAACGGCCGCTGGAGTCCAGCCTTTCATCGGATGATGTGTTGTTCGTGTCCGAGAGTAAGATTATTCAGGAACTGGCCGCCAAAGAATCCTGTATCATCGTGGGTCGTTGTGCGGATTTCGTATTGAAGGATTATCCGAAAGTGTTGAAAGTGTTCTGTTATTCCGATGTGGAAAGCGCGGTGAACCGTTGTGTGGAAGAATATGGCATTGCCCGGGAAAATGCGGAAGCTGAAATCAGGCGGATAAACCGTAACCGGGTTCATCACTATGAGTATTATACGGGCATGAAATGGGGTGAACCGCATCATTACAATCTGATGCTGAATACCGGAACGATTGATTTGAAAACGGCCTGTCAGTTGGTGAAAGGAGTTTATCAGGGCTTGGAGAAAGCTTGATAAACCATTCCTGAAATGTGTGCGATGATTGCTTCGGTATGTTCAGGATTTTCCTGAGAATTTTTGACGAATACTACCAATGTATAACGACGTCCGTCTGGAAACAGTACAAATCCGGCATCATTGATTGCAATGAGTTGACCGGATTTGTTATAGTCGCCGGTACCGGTTTTGTGTCCTACGGTAACATTTTTATCTTGTAAAGGACGGACTATTCTACTTTTTCCGGTCTGACAGGTGATAAGGGATTTTTTTATGAATTCCTGATTTTCCTTGTCAAACAAGGGGCGGGTGAGTAAGGCCTCAATGACTTCTGCGGTGGCGAGAGGCGTACTCCAGTTCTGGTAGCAAAGATTCAGGTTGCGGTGCATATCCTCTTCCGTATGCTGAATGAAGAAATCTTTGATACCCAAACTTCGGATGTAACGGTCGGTCACATCGGGGCCTCCAATAAATCTAAATAAAATGTCGCATGCATTGTTGTCACTCAAATGAAGAGTATATTGCATCAATTGTTTGAGCGAGAATTTCCCTCCATTGGGGTATTGGTCTCTTAGCGGGCTATATGTATCGCGTTTGAGGTCCGTTTTGCTTACAGTGAGCAGAGTGTCAAAGGATATCCGATGTTTTTCACAATAGTTTCCAACAGCTAGCGCTTGATGCAATTTGAATACACTCATCAAGGGATAGTGGTGATTGTTTCCTATGGTGAGCGTATCTTTTCCCTCTGCGATAATTGCTACTCCTATTTCTGCCTTTTGCTGTGCGATAAAATGATTAATATTTGAATGTAGTTCTTGAAGACAATTGCTAGCCAAGGAATGGATAGGGAGTAGGAGTAATAAAAGAATCAGGTAGCTTGTTTTCATATTTGTACAGTTAAGATTGATTTGCACAAAGTTAGCTTTGTTTTTGCTTTGATGAAAATAAGTAGGCCTGAAGATATAAAAAACTGTGTTAGCAAAGTTTATACTTGACCCCTTGCTGACACAGTTTAATTTATATTCTTCGTTTTTAAGAAGTGGATGTTTGCTCTTTTTAACAGCTTCTTATAAATAACTAGAATTCAGATTCTTTAAATATAAAGACGAATTCACCTTTACGATTAATACAACCGCAAGTGGTTTTTCCTCCTTCTTTTAAAACAATACAATAAGTCAATCCGTCCGAAAAATGATTTTTTAACTGTTCTGCTCCCAAAATCATATCTCCCATTTCGGTTACGAAACAATTACTTACCAAAATATCATTTTCAGAATAAGAAACGGCATCTTTTAAAGGTAAAGTATTCAAGTCAGTATGAAATTCAGAAACAACTTTAAAATTTTTATCTATTAAGGCGAGTGTGTATTTAGACATCCTGTCTAAACGGACAAAGGCTCTTCCATGATGAAAATAATGGGCATCTCTTAATCCGTCAAAAACAACATTTCCTTGTTTGTCAATATAGCATTTTTTCCCATCCCGTTTTTCCACTACTGCATAACCTTCACTGAACGGACTTGGTTCTGACGAGAACTTTGCTTCAATTACCATTTTACCTGTTTTGTCAATGTAGCCCCATTTTCCACTTGTTGTCTGAACAGCTGCCAGCCCGTCATTGAAATCTTGTACTTTTGAATAACTTGGAGAAATAACCAAATTCCCATCTTTATCTCTAAATCCATATAGTTGTTTCGAATAGCTATAATGGGCTGCAAGTCCTTCACACAATGGACGGAGAGCTTCCAAAGTTCCAAATTTGACATCTTCAATCAAATTTTTATAAACAAGTGCTCCTTTTGTATTAAAATAAACTGCTCTTGTGACTTTACTATATCCTTTAGTAACAGATAAGAATCCAACAGCTACTCCATCTACAAAGTTTGTGCAATTATATACTGGCAGTTCCATGACCACCTTACCTGCCTTGTCTATTAATGACATATTCTTTGCCATGTTTTTTTTCACAGGACAAACTCCCTGATAAAAACGAGGATATTCCTGCATAAAAGGAAGGCTATAATTGAAATCAAGAACTTTATTGCCTAAGGTATCTACAAAGAAACATTTTTTGTCTACCTTCACAAAAGCAACCCCATCAGAATAAGGTGTCATATTTACATAAATATTGGGAGTCACATCTACTGTTATCACTTTGGTCTGATTGGTTACTACAGGACATTTCATCGTTATATCCCTGTCATACAATGTAGCTTGATGTATGCCATTTACAGTTCTATTCACTTGAGGGGAATCAGTCTCGGCATTTTCTGTTGCTGTAATTTTTTTCGAGGTATCTCCACCTAATGCTTTATCTACTGCTTCAAGCATATTGCCTATCTTTTTAAAGAACTGCGCTTCCATTGGTTGGGGAATGATACTTAGCATACACAAGGTAAAGCCTGATACTAATAAATTATTTACTTTCATTGTTTTTTATATTAAGTTGGATTAATTATTAGCTAAAATTAAATCAAGAAAAGGAATTAAAATGTTGAATATGAAAGGTTCATATTTTATGACAAACTTATATTCAGACATATATCGAATACTGGGATATTGTAATCAAGTTTGATGGAATATTATTGCTAATTTATTCATCGTGCTAGTCATGATTCTGTAGGTTGAGTAATTAAACTATTGGGATATTATACTTTAACTTCAAAGTATTGTCGATGAGGATATAAGTGATACTTTGTTATTCATCCATCAATCTGTCTGTTCCGAACATTTGAATTTTCCACTCTCCTGTATCATCTTTTGTCAAATAGAAATCAGAAGTGTTCTCTGTACCATCAGCGTTGGTGAGCTTGTAGGTGATGCGAACCCATTTTCCTGTCTTACTCTGTTCTTCGTTTAGGATTTCGTAGCTTTTAACTTTTTCATCTTCGTCCTCTGAATTGCGTTTTACTATTTTGATTAAATCCTGAATATCTTTTTCAACCTTTTCCGGATCTGATTTGTCTTCCACATAGAGGCTTCTTACATACGTTTCATAATCACCGTCAATGAGTGCATCGAAGGCCTTTTTTACCGTTTTTGTGGGGGTGTTTGATGAGCAGGCAATGAGCAGCATGCTGCATGCTGTCATTAGCATTACAGTTAGTTTTTTCATACTTAAATAGATATTATATTAAACAATAAAGATTATTCTGATAAGATTTGTTTCAGTTTTTTGTGTCTGATTTCAAGATATGAACGTTCGGCTTTTATTTTATGAACCCCTCCCCATTTTCCCGTGATAGCATATTGTGTAACTAATTCTCTTGGAAGGATTTCTGATAAAGTTCTTCGTATCACAGAGCAGATTTCATAAATTCGGTTGCTTCCAGGTGAAACGAGGTTTTCTAAACTTCTTTTGATTTTTCTGGCTTCTATATTCTTCTCTTCGGAAACGATTTGGTAAATCTGATATAATTCTTTTAAATAGTGGTCTAGATTCTTGAACTCTACACCCGTATGATGAAGCAAGAAGAAAATATAGACCGTTTTAGGTAAATAGGACATTTTCACTTCCTTGTCGCTGTACATTGGAAAGAACAGACGACATTCTGTATCTATAATGATTGGAGTATTCATGGATGAGTTTCTGTCTTCTTCATTTTTTTGTAACGCCATATCTTTCAGCATCACTTTTATTTCTTCATCTTCCAGCAATTTATTATTCGCAAGTAATTCCATCAACATCTCTTTTGCTGTGTAATATGAAATATTCAATTTCCGGTTCATGGCTTTAATATTTAATATTGCAAATTAAATTAAAAAAATCTCTACTTTAATTCAAAACAAGATTCTTGCTGAATGATAAAAACCTTGTTTGCAGAAAAAGATGTTTTGAGTAGGGATATTCAAAACATCTTTTTTATCTTTATCCGTCAAAGAACTAAAAGGTAAATGGATAGTTGAATATTTTTTTAGTGCGTATATGTTTTTTTTCCGTTGTTTTTGTGTGTTATTTTTATTTGCAGTTCTGAGCGGGAGTCATGCAGACGCTCGTACGGGAAGGGCGTTGGTGGTGGCTATTGGTAAATATCCGGTGGATAGTGGATGGGAAAATATTCATGGTGATAACGATGGCATATTAGTCTCTGAATTGCTGGATAGAAATCATTATCAACAGATTATCTTGTTGGAAAATGAAAAGGCCACCAAGGGAGCAATTAATCTGGCGTTGCAAAAGTTGTATGAGAATGTGAAGGCTGGCGACTATTTGTTTTTGCATTTTTCTTGCCATGGGCAGCAGATGATGGATTTGAATGGGGATGAAGAGGACGGGTTGGATGAAGCCTTGGTCCCTTATGATGCATTGTTCTGGTATCTTCCTGGTATTTATGAGGGAGAAAAGCATTTCAGTGATGATGAATTGGGGGAATGGATTGACAGGTTTCGGCGCAAATTGGGGAAATCCGGACAGATTTTCGTACTTTTGGATGCATGCCATAGTGGAACTGCCAATCGCTATGTGAGTGGTGTTTATATCCGTGGTGTCACTAAAATTTTTGCTCCGGATAATTATACTCCTCGACGAGGAAAGCATTTGGAGTGTAGTATGAAATTGAAGTCTTTGGCTAATCTGGCTCCTACTATGGTATTGAGTGCATGTAAGCCGGAGGAGACAAATTATGAATATTATAGTCGGAAGAGCAAGTGTCATTATGGAAAACTGACTTATAGTTTCGTACAGGTGGCAGAAAAACAAATTGCTGGATTTACGGCTGAAGGTTGGTGCAAGGTAGTAAATGAGACCATGCGACAGTTACCTTCCAGTCCGTTGTTGAAATTACAACATCCATATATGGAGTGTAGTGATAAGGAGAAGCTGTTTATATTGTCTGTGATTCATTAAAGTGAAAGTTATGCATTTTGTGTTTGACTGGAAAAGACGGGGAGAAAATCAGGATGTTCGAGGAGATATCCTTTCCAAGGACGGAATAGAGGAGCTTTATAGGTTGTACCGGGTACGATTTATGGGATATATGCAGAAAAGATATCAATTGGGAGAAGAGGAAATATCAGATATTTATCATGATAGTTTCTTGTTGATGATTGATAATATTCGTACTGGAAAATACCAGCAGCAGGATGCTTCTCTTTTCACTTATCTTTTGGGGATTGGGAAGAACCGGGTTTTAAAGAAGTTTCAGAAAGAAACCGAACGTCCTCTTGTGGCTGGATGGATAAGTGAATTATTACCGGATACCGACTGGAAGAATGCATTGGAAGAGGCGTCTCGTCTGGTGAATGAAGGAGAGTCTGTGTGTAATCAGATATTGCAGCTGTTCTATTGGGAACGCTTGAGTATGAGTGAGATTGCCGAGCGGATGGGCTATCAATCGGCGAGTGTGGCTAAAAGTAAGAAGAATTCGTGTATGCGCCGTTTTTCTTTTGAGCTGAAACGCAGGCTGGAGAGAATGGGCATTTATTATAAACTGAAGAAATAAGTTATGGATAGAAACAGGGAAAATAGAATACAGGATGAAATAGACCGCTTTCTGAATTATGAGATGACTTCGGAAGAAGAATCGGATTTCATCGCTCGAATGGAAAAGGATGAGGCTCTCAGGGAACAAGTTCTTCTCAGGCAACTGGTTGTAGAGGCCGAGAGAAAAAAGGCAGAAGCAAGAATCCTGTACCAGAAAAAGCCGGAAAGGAAGAAACTGTCAGTAAAGGCTCAGGTCCGTTGGGTAGCAGCTTGTTTATGCGTGCTGATGGTACTTGGTTACTTTTACGGGAGAATGTATCGTTTCAGTACCCAGGACGTTTTGCATGAAGTTTATAATCCGCCTGTGTGGGAAACTTTACGCTCAGAAGGTTTTTCCACTCCTGAGACAGCTAGAATAAACCGGCATATCGAGGAATGGTATTCAGAGGGAAAAAGTGATAGTCTGGTTCTTTATTATCAGCAGCTGTCGGAGGGAAATAAGCTGGTTTGCATTACGGAAAAGAGCAAAATGTATCTGGGGATAGCTTTTTTACGTCAGGATAATATCGGGCAGGCGTATTTATTGGCTGAGGAACTTCAGAAAAGTGTGAATAAAGAAGTGGGAGACTGGTTGATGTTGGGATGCTTGCTACACGATGGGAAGAGAGAGGAAGCGGTTGATTGGGCTTTATATATCAGCCAACAGAAGAACTCTTATAGTGAAGAAGCCCTGCAAATTTATGATGCATTAAATCAACGGCGATGGTTTTAAGGTACTTACTCTTTGTTGTGGTATGGCTGGGATGTATGTTGAAGGTAACGGCTTTATATGCGTATCATTCTTCAAACCGACAGCTGGAAACATATTGGGAACCGCTCATCGGAGATAGTCTGGAATATGCCTGGGAACTTTATCAGCAAAGTCTGGATTGCCTGGAAAAGAAATGTCCTTCATTCTTTGAGGAATTGTCGGAAGAAGCAGAGAAGATATTTGGTCGGGAACTGGATAAAGACGTTTTTTCGTGGAAGTATCTGGAACTTGTGCGGAGAAATTTGGAAATCAGTTTTAGCAGGAACAAAACACTCATTGATAAAGATGAGGACAGCAGTCTAGGAATAGCCTATATGTTTGATTTGTTAAAAGTGAGTACGAATTTGGTGCGTGCCAGAACGATTTTGGAACAGTGTGATGAACAACCGGACAGTATTTATTCCTTTTATGAAGCCTGGTTTCAAAAATGTAAGGCACGCTATCTGGCAGATTGCAGTCTGTATAAAATCAAGCAAGGAAAGCTGCAGGAAGCTTTGACCAGTTGTGAAGAGGCATTGACTTTGAGTCTGCAATATGAGCCTGTTTCTTTTCACAGACTTTCCAGACAAAAGGATGCCATTCAGTATCTCATGCAGTTACATCCTGATGAAGCTGGGAAAATGATGGAAGGATTGAAACAAATAGCTTCTCCAGCCTTTACGAAGGAAGAAATCTTTCAAAATGGCACTTTGCCATTATTCTATTTATATACCATCCAAATGGCCTGTATATGCGAACGACAAGGACATCTGGAGCAGGCTGCTGGAGTCTATCGTTGTCTGCTGGCTGAAATCCGAAAATATTTGAGTATGGATTTATTTTATTTTCTGCCAGAGGAACGAGACGAACTCGGTAATCTCTTGCGATATTATCTGGACATGATACAGCGTTTTTCTCTCCGCCATATCCGGCATGAATCTGTGGCTGAGCTACTTCTGGAGCACAGCCTGTTGAAAGAAAATTTATTGGCTGTCAGTCCTTCGCCCGTCACTCGAATTAAGGAAGATTCCCGTCCTATAGCCCTCGATTTGCAGAAGTCGATAGATTCACTTTATTATACTCCTGATTATTATCTGTTGCCCGGAAATCCTCGCTATTTCAGTAAGTTTGACATGTGGGTCAAGCTGATTGGATTGAAGCGGAAACAAGTTTCTTTGGTAGGAGGATTTTCGCCTTCAGAGTGTGATTCGGCGCAGTTAAAGGATTGGAGAAGTTTGAAAAGGTGGCTTGCTCCCGATGAAACGCTTATCAAAATAATCGATTTACCGATTAATTTCTATGACCGGCAATATGTAGCCTTGGTTATGAGGGCAGATTTGTCATGTCCAAGGGTTGTGGTGTTACCGAAGAAAAGGGAGCTTTTTCGCCTCCGTGTGGAAAATCGGGAGGCTGACGAGATATGGAAGCCTATCAGCCGGTTTATTGGTTCCTCAACCAAGTTGTATCTTTGTCTGGAAGGGGATATGATGGAGGTGTATTGGGGGAATATGCTGTATCAGAAGAAAAGATTGCTTGAAACATACGACTTGCATTATTTATTGAGTATTGAAGATTTTCTTCGACTGAAAATGGGTAGAAAGGATGATAAAGAGGCTGAATATACATTGTATGGATTTGGTGGGGCCTATTTTTCGCAGCTCCCTTCACTGAAAGGAGTGCGGGGGCAGGGAGTCCAGTATTTACCGGGGAGCAGGGAGGAATTATGTCGTATTGATACGCTGCTTCCGAAGGGATGGAAATCTCATTTGTTTTTAGGCCGTAAGGCGAATAAGGCCAATTTTCTGGGTTTGTCTTTTCAGGTTGTCCCACATAGTATCATTCATGTGGCGACTCATGGCTTTTCCTTGTTGTACGATAAAAACGTTCCGGATGGGAGGATTGTGTCTTTTGAAGAAAATCCGTTGGTGGGTTGCAGCGCGTATAAGAATCCGATGCTGCGGAATGGATTCTTGCTTACGGGAGCCAACCGTTATTGGAATAAACCGATACCTTATGATGCCATGGATTCCGGCATAGTGACGGCATGCGATGTTTCTCAAATGAACTTGAATGGAACAGACCTGGTGGTTTTATCGGCCTGCCGTTCTGCTTCCGGCGAGATGAAGGATGGAGAAGGATTGTTTGGTTTGATAAGGGCTTTTAAAGTGGCAGGTGCCAAGGCTGTATTAGCCAACTTGAATAATATATCGGACACAAAGACAGTGCTTTTCATTACGGCTTTTTATCGTTATTGGGTCAATGGATGTAGCATGTTCGAAGCGTTTGCCAGGACGCAGCGTGAGCTGATAAGCAGCCAGCCGGAAGATGAGTTTCTGTGGAGCGGCTTTGTTTTGTTTGAATAATGTGTATTGTTCTGGTTTATTGTGTAAAAACACGAGCTGTAACAGGAAACGCTACAGCTCGTGTTGGTATAATAATCCTTTAGTTATTTCAGTTATTGTTTGGCATCATAAATTTGTTTGATTTCCTTGTCTGACAGACAACGGGTATTATATACCCGGAAATTGTCAATCGTCATGTTTGTGCCATTTACAGTTTTTCTTTCTATAGTGACATTACCTCCCATAATGAATTTAATACCTGTACCATAGGATGCCTGAGAATGAGTTCCTTCTTCAAATGGATTAACGTACTCTGTGATAGTATCTACAAGAACTCCATCAACGTAAAGTGAAGTCGTTGTGGTGGCATATTCGATGTTATTGAAATCAGATACCAGTGCAATATGATGCCATTTGCCGTCTGTTATAGTAGGGTGTGTGAAGGCGGGTCTGTTGCTATATTGATATTCATTGTTATAGCGTGTCGTTACAAACTTAAGACTTCCTTGGCTCATTGTAAATGTAAACATGGAAGCGTTGTTGTTGGATGAGACTAAATAAAAAATATTGCCGTCGCTAAAGTCTTTTCCCCAAAAACTGACCGTCAGCGTACGACTGTCGGTGATTGCTTTAGGAACGATGAATGAACTGTTGTCTGTAAGACTGAATTTGACAGCTTGTGAGCCTTCCGTAATTCCTTCTACGAAAGAAGGAGAATTATTCCCGAATCCATTGATTGCATTTTCTGTCATATCATTGAAGTCACCGTCAAATTTGTAATATGCATAAAGTCCTTGGCCGACTACAAGGCTGGGAGAGTTGTCTTTCTGACCTGTAATTTGGATTGTCTTGTGTGTTTTTCCATCTGAAACGTTCAGCGTTGCATTGAGTTCTTCCGGCATTTTGTCTCGGTCCAGTTGCACATTTACAGTTTGACTGCTTCCTGCAGTAATTTTCCCTTCAGTGGGAGTTACTGTCAGGCTGTTTTCTTTGATTTCCTCTATGTTCCAGCTTAATTCTCCCTTTCCGGTGTTGCTTATGGTAAATGAAGCTTCATTGATATCTTTTCCAAAATCAAGTATTTCAGGTTCAATATTCATGATACCGGTTTGAGATTCACTTCCAGAGACAACTTGTATGGCCTGCTCTTTGATTCCGTCTGATAAAACTAAAGTAGTGTTTATGTTTACAGCTCCATTGTTGCGGTTTAGGAAGACTTTTACTACTTTAGAACCTTTTGCTGTAATGGAACCACTGTTTTCGGATAGAGTAATAGCTGGTTCTGATGGACTGGCAATAGACCAGTTTAATGTGGAGTTTCCTGTATTCTTGATGGTGAGGGGTAATTCTTGTACATCGTTGCCAAAGTCAAGAATTTCGGGTTCTACACTCATGTAAGATTGTGCATTTTTCGGAGCGCACGACACGTTGATAGGGAAAGAATTGCCGAACGCGGATAACTTGATGATTGCAGTCTGTGTCTCGGTCAGTTTGTCACGGTCTACGGTGAAAATGATGCTTTGTTGCTTGTTTGCTTCTATTTGTCCAGCTATCGGGTTGGCAATTAACCAAGTGTGGCTTCCTAAATCCAAGCTCCAGTCGGTGCTTGTGTTGCCGTTGTTTTGGATTTTTACAGACAGCTCGTTTTGAGTTGTCCCAAAATTCAAGGTAGAAGGGGTGATTTGTATAAGCGCATCTTGCACAACAGCAGTAAGTTGGATATCTGCATTTGAAACTTGTCCTGGTACAACCGTTACGCTTTTGGTATTGGTTTCATACCCTTCTTTCATAAATTGAATTTTGTACTCTCCAGCTTTTAGCTGAGGAAAGCTGAATTTCCCATCACTTCCTGTACTGGTGCTGGCTCCATTCGGAAGTATGCTTACTTGTACGCCACTTAGGGGCTGTGTCCCATTGACAGCATCTGTTACTACTCCTACGATGTCCCCTTGTGTAATTTCTTCTTCTTCGGTGCATGATGATAGTGACAATGCACCAAGGATTAGCCAGAATAAAAGAATGAATTTTTTCATGCTTACTACGTTTTTTAAGAATAGATATTTTGACTTAGCAAAGTAAGCTTAAAAAAATGTGCTTGTTTGTTGGAAACAAGTATTTGATGGAGAGGAAAAAACTTGTTTTCAGCTGTTTGTAGGGGATAAAAAAAAGGATATTCCCAAAAGAGAATATCCTTTTTCAAATTTCCTTTTCAGTAGATTATGCTTCAGCGCAAGGAATTACAGAAACATAGCTTCTGTCTTCGCGACCTTTCTTGAAACATACAGTACCGTCTACCAATGCGTAAAGAGTGTGGTCACTACCCATACCTACGTTTTCACCCGGGTTGTGAACTGTTCCTCTTTGACGAACAATGATGTTACCAGCTTTGCAAGCTGAACCACCGAATATCTTTACGCCTAATCTCTTACTAGCTGACTCACGGCCGTTCTTAGAACTACCTACACCTTTCTTATGTGCCATTTTCTTCTACGTTTTAAATGATTAAGCAATAACTTGTTTGATTGTCAATTCAGTAAACTGCTGGCGATGACCGTTCAGTTTTCTGTAACCTTTTCTTCTCTTTTTGTGGAATACCAATACCTTGTCACCTTTTACCAAGTGAGAAGCTACTTCGCAAACCACTTTTGCACCGTCTACAGTAGGAGCACCTACAGTTACAGTACCGTTGTTGTCAACCAACAAGACTTTGTCAAATTCAACAGTTGCACCGTTTTCAGCGTTCTGGATGTGCTGAACAAACAGTTTCTTGCCTTCTTCTGCTTTGAACTGCTGACCGTTAATTTCTACGATTACGTACATTTTAAATAAATATTAAACGGGTTTCCTCCGCAAGGTGAACCGTTCTCTCCGGCTACTTTTTTACCTACACGGACTAAAATCGGCTGCAAATTTACGGCTTTAAATTTACATAACCAACTATTTATCTGAAAAAAACAACCGATGGACTCGTTTTTTTATTTGAGCGGAGTCAGGTCGGGCAGGATGGCTACATGCGGATAGGCTGCCAGCTCCTCGCGGGTGGTCATGCCGTGCAAGACGCCGGCAAAATCGACTCCGGCATTTTGGGCTGTTTCCGCATCCACCGTGCTGTCGCCCAGGTACAGCACTTGTTCTTTGGGACATTGCAGACGGGAGATGGCCAACAGCAGTCCTTCGGGAGAGGGCTTGGCTTCTTTCACGTCTTCACCTCCTATGATAATGTCAATGAATGCTTCCGGAAATTTCTTCCCCAGCAGTTCCATGATGCGGTAGCGGTATTTGGTAGAGATGATGCCGATGCGGGCACCGCGTGCTTTCAATGCGTGCAGCACCTCTTCCGTCTCGGGGAAAAGCAGGGTGTTGGCTGTCATGTGCTGGTCGGCTTCTTTCACGTATTCTTTCCGATAGATTTCCAGTGTATCGGCATCCGTCACTCCGCTCAGGATGGAAAAGGAGTCGACCAGCGTTTTTCCGATGGTGCGTTTGATGGCGTGGTCGTCCACCTGATGAAATCCGTGACGTTCGAGTACGTTACGGTAGCACATCACGATGCCGCGGGAAGAGTCGGCCAGGGTATAGTCAAAATCGAATAAATAAACTGCGTACGGTTTCATGTAATTACTTTATATAATAAGGTATATGTTCAATCTGCAGCAAGGCAAGTTTGCGTTCTGTTCCTCCGGCATATCCGGTCAGGCTGCCGTTGGTTCCCACCACCCGATGGCAGGGGATAAGGATACTGATGGGGTTGTGTCCGATGGCGTTTCCTACCGCCTGGGCAGCCATGTGAGGACGTCCGAGCCTACGGGCGGTTTCTGCGGCCATTTCTTTGTAGGTCTGGGTTTTTCCGTAGGGGATACTGGACAGGATGTTCCAGACGGTTTGTTGGAAAGGGGTACCATCAAGACGAAGCGGGGGAAGGAAGCCGGGCTTCTTTCCGGAAAAATAGAGGTCGAGCCACTGTCGGGTCTGACACAAGACGGGAATTTCTTTTTCTTCGGTTTCTTCCCGAAGGGTACTGCCGAAATACTTCTGTCCGTCAAACCACAGTCCGCAGAGTCTGTCGTTCGTGGCGGCAAGGGTGATGCCTCCCAAGGGAGAATCGTAGTGGCTGATACAAATCATGCGGGAAGTCGTAAATGTCTGGGAATTAAATTGTTGTACACTGATGAGAAACGTACTTGCGTTTTGCTTAAAACGTAAGTACGTTTCACTTAAAACGCAAGTACGTTTTGGTTGAAACGCAAAGGCGTTTTTATTGAAACGTCCTTGCGTTTTTTCAGGTCCTTTTAATCCATGGGTTGATAGTTCTTGGCGAGGCCTCCTTCGCTGGTTTCCTTGTATAGGGAAGGGAGGTCGTGCCCTGTCTGTTTCATGACTTCGACTACCTTGTCGAATGACACCCGATGGTGTCCGTCGGTAAAGGCCGAATAGATGTTGGCATCGAGGGCGCGGGCGGCGGCATACGCGTTGCGTTCGATACAAGGAATCTGTACCAGTCCGCATACAGGGTCGCAGGTCATGCCCAGATGATGTTCCAGTCCCATTTCTGCCGCATATTCAATCTGTGCCGGGCTGCCGCCAAACAGCTGGCTGGCGGCGGCTGAAGCCATGGAGCAGGCTACTCCCACTTCGGCCTGGCATCCGGCTTCGGCACCGGAAATAGAGGCGTTGTGTTTCACGATGTTACCTACCAGACCGGCAGTGGCCAGTGCACGGAGGATACGTGCGTCACTGAATTCACGGCTTTTCTGCAAGTGATACAGAACCGCCGGAACCACTCCGCAGGCACCGCAGGTGGGTGCCGTCACGATTTTTCCTCCCGAAGCGTTCTCTTCGCTGACGGCCAGGGCGTAGGCAAAGACCAGTCCCCGGGAACGGAGAGAATCTTTGTATCCTTTCGACCGGATGTAATAAGAAGAGGCTTTACGACGCAGGTTCAGCGGACCGGGCAGTACCCCTTCGGCATCCAGTCCCCGATGGATGGCTGCCTTCATGGTCTCCCATACCTCTGCCAGAAAATCCCAGATTTCCTTGCCTTCGCACTGTTCCACGTATTCCCAGTAACTTCTGCCCGTGTGTTCACACCAGTAGAGTATCTGGCTCATGGTGTTCATGCTGTAAATGTCGTTGGTAGCCGTGCGGTCGTGTCCTTCTTCCGCCAGTGCGCCTCCTCCCACGCTGAACACCGTCCATTCGTCCAGTTTCTTCTTTTGGGCGTCGAATGCCTTGAAGGTCATTCCGTTGGGGTGGAAAGGAAAGAATACATGAGGCTTCCAGATGATTTCCACGGGAGCATGAGGCTGTAGGGTATCCAGAATGGCCACGTCGGTCATGTGGCCGCGTCCAGTGGCAGCCAGGCTTCCGTACAGCGTGACTTCAAAAGAGGCCGCCTGCGGATTCCGTGCGAGGAACTGTTCGGCTGCCTTGCGGGGGCCCATGGTGTGACTGCTGGACGGGCCCGTTCCGATGCGATATAGTTCTCTGATTGATTTCATCTCAAAATAGGTGTGAGTTTTCTGCAAAGATACGCAATAATCGTATATGCTTGTCGTATATGTTTGTAAAATCCCTTCGGGTTATTTTAAATCGACCACGGTGATGCCGGCTCCTCCGAATTGTACGTGCTCGTCCTGAAAATGGGCAACCCCCGGTACGGTGGCCAGGTACTGGCGGATGAGGGTACGCAGAATGCCGCTTCCGGTACCGTGAAGGATACGTACACGGCTGACTCCCACCAGAATGGCGTCGTCGATGAAATAAGTGACGGCCTGGATGGCTTCATCCCCTCTCATTCCTCTGACGTCGAGATCCTGCTTGAAGTTCAGTTTCTTTTCGTACATCCGGTCTTGCGTCTCGCTGCTCACAAAAGTCGTCTTGTTGGAAAGGGGAGCGGCTTTCGGGGCATCGGCCCGTTCCAGCCGTTCGGTTTTGACATTGGTTTTCATCAGGCCGAACATAACTACGGCATTCTTTCCGTTGACGTCCATCACCTGTCCCACACTGGTCTGTCCCTTGATGCGGACATAGTCGCCGGCTTCTATCGGGCGGACTTTAGGTACAGGCTGAGGCTCGGAGGCTTTCTGCTGCTGTCGGGCCTTCTTGTCTTTTTTCCGTTCCTGCTTTTCACGGAGCTGCTCCATCTTGCGGGCGATTTTTTCTTCCATGGCCGCTTTGTCGAGTTTCTCCACCTGCTCTTTAAAGTCCGTCAGTTCCTGGCGGGCAGTGCGGGTACGTTCTTTCTCGGCCTGTGCTTCCTTGATGGTGCGGATGGTATTTTCAATCTTGGCGTTCGATTCCTGAAGCAGGCGTTCGGCTTCTTCCTTCGCTTTGTTCAGGATTTCTTTCCGGCTCCGTTCCAGTTCGGCTATTTCCTGCTCATAGCGGGCGATGGTGTCTTCCATCTGTTTTTCCCGCTTGCGGATGTTCTGGCGTTTGGTTTCCCAGTAACGCTTGTCGCGTACGATGTCTTGCAGGTATTTGTCGCTCTGGATGTATTCGCTTCCCACAATTTCCGAGGCATCGGCGATGACTTCTTCCGGAAGTCCGATTTTCCGGGCAATTTCCACGGCGAATGAGCTTCCGGGATTCCCAATCTGCAACTGGAAGAGGGCACGCATTTCGTGGCGGTCGTAGAGCATGGCTCCGTTCACCACTCCTTCGTGGTCTTCGGCAAAATGCTTCAGGTTCTGGTAGTGGGTGGTGATGACTCCAAAGGTACCTTTCAGGTTGAAACGCTTCAAGACGGCTTCGGCAATGGCCCCGCCAATCTGCGGTTCCGTTCCTCCTCCGAACTCATCAATCAGGATGAGGCTCTGGCCGTTGCACGATTTCAGCATCACCTTCATGTTGGTCAGGTGGGAAGAGTAGGTACTCAGGTCGTCTTCAATACTCTGCTCGTCGCCGATGTCAATGAAGATATGGCTGAAGATGCCGGCATGGCTTCGTTCGTGCATGGACACCAGCATGCCGCACTGGAGCATGTACTGCAGCAGTCCGACGGTTTTCAGGCAGACGGACTTACCTCCGGCGTTCGGACCGGAAATCAGCAGGATGCGTTTCTCGCGGGTGAGGATAATGTCCAAGGGAACCACTTTCTTGCCGTGCTTGGTCAGCGACATTTGCAGCAGGGGATGTACCGCCTGGAACCAGTCGACAATCTGCTGGTTTTCGAACGAGGGTTTCAGGCCTTTTATCTCGATGCCGAACAGTGCCTTGGCACGGATAAAGTCAATCTCGGCCAGGAATTCGTAGGACTGCAGGATGGCGGGTATCTGCGGACGGACCGTCGCCGAGAAATCGGTCAGGATACGGATAATCTCCCGCCGCTCTTCTCCCTCCAGTTCCCGGATGCGGTTGTTGGCTTCCACCACTTCCGCCGGTTCGATGAACACCGTCTTTCCGGTGGCCGACTCGTCGTGTACGATACCTTTGATTTTCCGTTTCATGCCCGGGGCTACCGGAATGACCAGGCGGCCGTCGCGCATGGTGGGGGTTACATCTTTGTCGACGTATCCTTCCGATTGGGCCGCCCGTAGGATGCTGTTCAGGCTGCGCGAGATACTTCCGGTGGTAGCTGAAAGTTCCCGTCGGATGCGCAACAGTTCTGTGGAGGCATTGTCCTTTATTTTCCCGAACTTGTCGAGAATGCTGTCAATGCGGGCAATCAGTTGTGGAAAGGTCAGGATATCTCCCGCCAGTTCATGTAGTGCCGGATAAGGGGAAGTGGCCGTATCGTCTGCTTCGTCTCCATCAGTCTGCTGGAGAAAGCGTACGATGTCGCGGATGGTTTCCAGCGAGCGGCGCAGGTCGAAGAGTTCCTGCTCGTCCATGTACATACCTTCCATCCGGATACGTTTCAGCGAGGGGCGGACATCGAAGAAGTACTGTGCGGGAAAATCTTCCTCTTCCTGGGTAATCCGTACAAACTCCACCACCTGTTCCAGTCGGCGGTTGATTTCCTGGTAGTCGTCCGAGAAAGCCATTTCGTCTACACGTTCTTCTCCCAATGTGCTTAAACAGCGTGCTTTCAGCAACTGTCGGATTTGGTCGAATCCAATCTTTTGTTCGAAATTATGAGGATATATCATGATTCGTCTGTTTCGTTTTTTCTTGGCTGCAAAGGTACGACAATGAAAAAAAATAATCAAAAAAGGCGGTAAATATTTGCGGATTCCAAAATAATGCCTACCTTTGCATCGCCTTTGAAAAACAAGGCAACTCTTAATCGGAGTTTTGGAGAGGTGGCAGAGTGGTCGATTGCGGCGGTCTTGAAAACCGTTGTACTGCGAGGTACCCGGGGTTCGAATCCCTGTCTCTCCGCGAAGTTTTACTAGTCCTCGTAAAATCAAGGTTTTACGAGGATTTTTTTTGCCCGTTGAAAGCATCGGCTGGAGAAATGTTTTTTCTTATTTGCTTTTTAACGTGGAAATGGTTAACTTTAAAAACATTTGAAAATCCTTATAAAACAATCAACAGATGAAATCCTTGTTATTCCTTTATTTCTTTGTGGCGATGGCGTTTTCGGCCGTGGCTTCTTCTGTATCGGAGAGTTATGTCATTCCTTATCCTCAACAGATGGTGGTGGGTGAAGGTCATTTTGTACTTCAGAAAAATGCTTCTTTTTCATGTAACCTGAAAGGGGCGGATAAGGAAGATTTTGTAAAATATGTCGGTCAGTCTCCTTTTGCATTGACTTATAAAAAGAGGGGAAAGACGGATATTGTGTTTAAATTGCTCAGTCCGAAACAGTCGCAGATGAAGGAGGAAGCCTATCGGTTGGAAGTGACGGAAAAGGGGATTCAAGTGGAGGCCACTTCTGCTTCCGGCTTGTTCTATGCTTTTCAGTCGATAAATCAGTTGGTACAGCCGGCGGGAAACAATATTTTCTTGTTGCCGGAAGTGACCATCGAGGATGCACCGCGTTTCGCATACCGAGGTATGCACTTGGACGTGTCACGTCATTTTTATACCAAAGAATTTGTTAAGAAACAGCTGGATGCATTGGCTCGTTACAAACTGAATCGCTTCCACTGGCATCTGACCGATGGGGCCGGATGGCGGATTGAAATCAAGAAATATCCGGAGTTGACGCGCGAAACGGCTTATCGTCCTTTCCCGGACTGGAAAAGCTGGTGGAACGGTGGACGGACGTATTGCCGGCAGGATGCTCCGGGGGCATCCGGAGGATACTACACGCAGGAAGATGTGAAAGAGATTGTGGAATATGCCCGTCAGCTTCATATTACGGTGATTCCGGAGATTGAGATGCCGGCTCATTCGGAGGAAGTCTTGGCTGCCCTTCCACAGCTGGCCTGCGGAGGTGATTTGAAGCCCGGTGGTGAGTTCTGCCCTGGAAAAGAATTGACTTACACTTTCCTGACCGATGTGTTGAAGGAAGTGATGGCGCTTTTCCCGTCGGAATACATTCATATCGGAGGGGATGAGGCCAGCACGAACCACTGGAAACAATGTCCCGACTGTCAGGCACGGATGAAGGAAGAAGGAATGAAAGAAGAAGGCGAACTGCAGGAGTATCTTGTTTCAAGAATTGAAAAGTTCTTGCGGGAGAACGGCCGCAAGATGATTGGTTGGGACGAAATACTGACGGGCGAGTTGGATGAAACTTCGGCTGTGACCGTGTGGCGCGGAGAAGATAAGGGAGCCGAGTCAGTGAAAAGAGGGCTGCGTACGATTCTGTCGCCGGGTGCCTATTGCTATTTTGACAGTTATCAGGATGCGCCGCGCACACAGCCTGAAGCCATTGGAGGGTATCTTCCGTTGGAAAAGGTATATTCTTATGAGCCTGTAACTCCGGCTTTCCCGGCAGATAAGCTGGATTGCGTGTGGGGAGTTCAAGGAAATGTATGGGCAGAATATTTGTCTACGCCGGAACATACGGAATATATGATTTATCCTCGTTTGCTGGCATTGGCCGAGGTGGCCTGGACCAACCCGGAGCGGAAGGACTGGAAGCGTTTCCATGCAGAGGCTTTGCAGGAAGTGGAAGTGTTGGATTCATTGGGATACCATACTTTTGACTTGAAGAATGAAGTGGGTAACCGTCCGGAGGCACTGAGTGTTGACAACCATCTGGCAAAAGGCAAGAAGGTAGAGTATCTGCGCCCTTATGCGGCAGATTCTTATCCGGCGGGAGGAGACGGAGCTTTGACCAACGGCATCCATGGGGGATGGGTCTATACCGATTTGCGCTGGCAGGGATTCCTTGGAAAAGGAATGGACGCGGTAGTGGATTTGGAAAAATCACTGCCTATCCGCCAGCTTTCCATCGACTTCATGCAGTTGATAGGTCCGGGTGTGTTCCTGCCGCAGAAGGTCAGCTTCCTGGTTTCGGACGACGGAAAGGAATATACGCTGTTGAAGACGATTACGACGACGCTGCCTATTACGGATGAAAAGCTGACTATCCAGAATTATGCATGGGAGGGCACTTGCGAGGCTCGTTACGTGCGGGTACAGGCTGACATCAATCCTGAAGCCGGTGGATTCTTGTTTACCGACGAGATTGTAGTGAAATAATTCTATATCAGAGGGCCGGAAGCACGTACCCGAAGCGCAACAGGCCAATCAGGTAGTGTGCTTCCGGCTGATGAATCAGATGCAAGGTGGGCTGTATGAACCCTTTGCCCAGGCAGGGAATCTTCCAAGTGAATTCACTGGCCCATTCGTGTGAATGGGAGAAACGGGCGTAATCGGTGAATAGTCCGCCTTCTGTTTTTCCACATTGCCATACAAGGCCTGCTCCGGAATAGTGTTTGCATCCTTGGCTGGCGTGCCATTGGGCAGAAACCTGTAAGAGCACTTGCAGGCGGGGAGTGATTGACTGTTCTGCATATCCCCAGATTATTTTCCGGATTTCTTTCTTTTCTTCTTTTGATGCTTGTTCCGTATCTCCTTCTGCATAATTCCGATACATCCCGCTATGTAAAGCAAAGCCCATGTGATAATTGCTGTCATGATGCTGGTAGTTGAATGAGGTGAGACAGAGTATCCCGTCGCGCTTCGGGCAGAAACGGAATACATTTTCTTTTCCTGTAAAGCGATAGGAGGCTTTCCCGTTATACAAAGAAGCTTGCAGGCTCCATTGAGCCTGTTGCAGCTCATAGTGTACCCCCATGGAAGACACCGGATAGTTGGCTATGGGATAATCGGCCGACAAGGTGGGAAAGATGCCGCATGAGCTGTTGGTGAACAGGGCTGTGGCCGGCGAAGTGAAATAGTCTTCGTTTAGGTTACGGATGCCGATGAACAGGCTGGAATTTCCCATTGGCTGCCGGATGCCCAGTATGGCTGCGGCAAGCGGGTGATTGTCTTCTTCGATGTTGGAAAAGGTCTGCAAATCGTTGGCCAAAGACTCGGCTCGGGTTTTGGCCGTGCTGAGGGTGGCTGCTTCAAGGGTGGCAGACGGGCCTAGCGGGGCGGAAAAATCCAACCGTAACAAATTCACCCAGTTGGCTCCTTTCTTGAAATCGCTCTGCAGTTCGGTGGTATAATTAATCAGGAGTTTCTGGGCAAAGCAACGGCAAGGGGATACCGTTGCAATGACCAGTATGTATTTGATAAGTTTTGTCATAACCATTTGGTGAAACGATGGATGTACCAGTTCTTAATCAGTTGTGTCAGTACGCAGTAGGAGAGCAGGATGCCGAACAGCCAGGGGAAATAGCTTGCAGGCAAAGCTTCCAGACCGATGGAGGTCCCAAACGGGGTGAAGGGAATCAGGATGCCAGTAGCCATGATGAGCAGGGTCAGTCCGGTTACCTGCCAGGAGGCACGGCTTTGTATGAACGGCACTTTCCGCGTACGTATCATGTGTACAATCAGTGTTTGCGACAGCAGGCCTTCGATGAACCATCCGGACTGGAAGAGGGTCTGATGCTCCATGCTCTGACAGCTGAAGGCGAACCACATCACTAGATAAGTGACGATGTCGAAGATGGAACTGATGGGACCGATGAAAATCATGAAGCGGCTCAGGTCGGAGGCATCCCATTTCCGGGGTTTCCGGAGGTATTCCGCATCCATCCGGTCGAAGGGGATGGTGGTCTGCGAAATATCATACAGCAGGTTCTGAATCAGCAGATGAATGGGAAGCATGGGCAGGAAGGGCAGGAAAGCACTGGCTGCCATGACACTGAACATGTTGCCGAAATTGGAACTGGCGGTCATCTTGATGTATTTGGTGATGTTGCCGAAGGTCTTTCTTCCTTCCAGTACCCCGTCTTCCAATACCATCAGGCTCTTTTCCAGTAGGATGATGTCGGCACTTTCCTTGGCAATGTCTACGGCTGAGTCGACCGAGATTCCGATGTCCGATTGGCGGAGGGCTGCCGCATCGTTGATACCGTCACCTAGGAAGCCGACGGTATTTTGCTGTGCTTGGAGGAGGGTGATGATTTCCGTTTTCTGCACGGGAGTCAGTTTGGAGAAGACGGTCGTCTCGCGTACTGCTTTCATCTTTTCCTCCTCATTCAAGTCGGCCAGTTGAGGGCCGCTGAGTGCGTTAGTAGTGTTGATACCCACTTGCCGGGCGATGGTACGCACCACGGCATCGTTGTCTCCAGACAAGATTTTGACCTCAATTCCGTGTTCATGCAATTGCTGTATGGCCTTGGCTGCCGATTGCTTGGGTGGGTCCAGAAAGGCCAGATAGCCAATCAGTACCATCTCTTTTTCATCTTCCACACAGAAGTCGCACGCTTTGTCGAGGTAGCTTTTTTGCGCTACGGCAATGACCCGCATGCCTTGCTTGTTCATCTGTTCGATGATACGATGTGCCTTATGTTTCAGGGCTTCCGTCATGGGATGTACCTCTCCGTCGAATTCGGCATGTGAGCAGATGGCCAGCATCTCTTCTACGGCACCTTTGGTGATAATCTGTCGTTTTCCTTGTCGGTCTTCCACCACGACCGACATTCTCCGCCGGGTGAAATCAAACGGTATTTCGTCCACCTTGACATAGTTGTCTTTCAGGTATTCCAATGACAGTTCCTTGACGTGCGACAGGATGGCCTTGTCCATCAGGTTTTTCAATCCGGTCTGGAAGAAGCTGTTGAAATAGGCATGACGCAGAATACGGCGGCTTTCATCGCTGCTTCCGTCGGCATTGATGTATTTTTCCAATACAATCTGGTCGCAGGTGAGGGTACCGGTTTTGTCGGTACAGAGAATGTTCATGGCCCCGAAGTTCTGAATGGCATTCAAGTCTTTTACGATGGTTTTCTTCTTGGACATGGCTACGGCTCCTTTGGCAAGGTTGGCCGTCACAATCATCGGAAGCATTTCCGGCGTGAGGCCCACGGCTACCGATACGGCAAAGATAAAAGCTTCCAGCCAGTCGCTTTTGGTCACTCCGTTGACCAGAAACACGAAGGGAATCATGATGAGCATGAAGCGTATGAGCAGGAAGCTGACTTTGCTGATTCCTTTGTCGAAGGCGGTGGCGGCACGGTGTCCGGCAATGCTGCGGGCGATGGTGCCCAGGTAAGTGTCGTTTCCGGTGGCAATGACAATGCCGGTGGCCGAACCGCTGACTACGTTGGAGCCCATGAAACAGATGTTTTCCAGTTCTATGACACTGCCTTTGCGGTGTTTGTTCGCATTTGTTTCCGGGCGCTTTTCAATCGGGTCCGATTCTCCTGTCAAGGATGACTGGCTGACAAACAGGTCTTTTGCTTCGATAATACGGAGGTCGGCTGGTATCATGTCGCCAGCGGCAATCATGACGATATCCCCCGGTACCAGTTCTGTGATGTTGATTTCTTCATCGTGCTGGCCGGCACGTCTCACATAGCAGGTATTCGTGACCATCTTGAGCAAAGCCTCGCTCGAAGCGTTGGCTTTCCATTCCTGACAGAAGCGGAGGATGGTACTGGCAATCACCATCGTCAGAATAATGAAGATGGCCGTCCAATCCTGTTCTCCGGGGTTGGCTAGCAGGACATCGAGTACGAAAGAAATGACCACCAGCACGGTCAGTACGCCGATGAAAGGGTTGATGAAGGCCTTGATGAAGGTGGAAACCGGATTCTTCTTCTGTTCGTGTGCTACCTCATTCGTTCCATAGATGGACTGCCGGTTCTCGATTTCTTCGGATGTCAGTCCGTTTTTGCTGGTCTGAAAATAATTGCATACGGTGTTGAGAGGCTGGGTAGCTGCCAAAAATACCTTTTCAGCATTGAATGTGCTTGTTTCCTTACTTTTTCTTCTTTTCCACATAATACCTGAATTCATAGGGTGATTACTCTGTTTCCTTTTCGCACGGCAAAAGTAAGCGATACTGCTGGCAGGGCCTGTTAGAGGATAATTAGAGTGGTATTAGAAAACTATTAGAATCCTGCCGGTTGTTTCCGGCCGTCTTTCTGATAGTGTGGTGTGAAAGCTGAATAAGAGACTTTTAGATATGAGGCAGCTCAATGGTGAAGGTTGTGCCTTCTCCTTGTTTGGAATGTACGGCAAGATGTCCTTGGTGAAGCCCGATAATCTTTTGGGCAAGTGCCATGCCGATGCCGTGTCCTTCTGTCTGCTTGTCTTGTTCCCCTCGGTAGAATAAGGTGAAAATCTGCTCTTTTTCTTTGTCCGATATGCCAATCCCATTGTCGGACAAGCGGATAATCGCCCATTTGTCCCAATAGGAGATTTGGACGAAGGAGGATTTGTTTTCCGAATACTTGCAGTTGTTTTCAATCAGGTTGGCAAAGGCGATGTTCAGTAGGTAGGAGTTGCCCATGACGGTAATCATCCGGTCGTCTTCGGCATCTTCCTGTTCGAAAATCAGTTCGATCTGGTATTCCGGGTGGGCCCGCAGAATGAGTTCCCGGGTGTCAAGCAGCAGTTCGTCGAGCCGGATTTCGTGCATCTTGATTTGCTCTTTCTGGTAATCCGCCTTGGCCAGATTGAGGAGTCCGTCAATCAGTTTGGTCATGCGTCGTGCATCCTGTAATACGTTTTGCATGGCTTGGCGGTATTGCGCTTCTGTCCGTTCCTTTTGCAAGGCTAAATCCAGTTCGGCCATCAGGGCAGCCAACGGCGTTCTCATCTCGTGGGATACGTTGCTGACAAACATCTTTTGTGCGTTGAATGAAATTTCCAGTCGTTCCAGCAAGTCATTAAAGGCCAGACTCAGTTCTCCGAGTTCGTCTTTCTCGTTTCTCACCGGTAATCGCCGGTCAATATGGGAAGCCGTGATATTCTCCACTTCCCTTACGATTTCCCGAATAGGCTTCAAGGAAGCCCGTACCAGGAAATAACAGGTCACGAACAAGAGCAGCAGTCCGAAGAGAAACAGAATGATTAAGGTCTTCTGAAGTTCCAGCAGGTTGGTATGGCCGTAACCGTCGTAAGCTGCGGCGGTCACAATGTAGTCCTTTCCTTGAAAGGGATAGACCATCCCGATGGCCTGGTACTTTCCGATGTGGAATTCTATTTCTTTTTCGTGAAGAATACGAGTGAGCATTTCCGGACTTTCCTTGATAATGTCATTCTCGACGGCATCGCGGTAAAGCATGCGGAAGTCGGGGGTATAGACTGCCACTTCCACTTCATTGATAAACTCTTTGTTGTTCAGATAGATGGACTGCATGATGCGGGCATCTACCTGGTCTTGCAGGAAAAGGTGTGCTTTGGTCACAGCCTCACTTTTCAGGTTGTGGAAGAAAGTGTTGCTCCGGATGTGTTCGCTGACCAGGTAAATCAGGCTCATGCACAACAGAAATACCACGGCTATGACTCCGGTATTTTTGAGTGTCAGGGTGGTCTTTATCTTCATGGCTTTTCGTCGGTAAGAATAAATCCGATTCCGGGTTTGGTGTGAATCAGTTTGGTGTCGAAGTCTTTGTCTATTTTCTTGCGCAGGTAATTGATGTATACATCGATGAAATTGGTACCGGTATCAAAGTGGGTATTCCATACCTTTTCGGCTATTTCCACCCGGCTGATGACTCTTTCCGGATGCTGTACCATATAGGTCAGTAGGTTGTATTCTTTGGGGGAGAGACGGATAGGAATGCCTTGGCGGGTAACTACCCTGCGGCTGGTGTCCACTTGCAGGTCCTTGTAATTCAGTTTGTCGGAAGGAGAAACCGGATTCTCCGCTTCATTTTTCCGCTTCAGCAGAACTTTTATGCGGGCATTCAGTTCCCTGAAATCGAAAGGTTTGACCATGTAATCATCTGCTCCGGCATCAAATCCGTCCAGCTTATCATCCGTGGAGCCGAGGGCCGTCAGCATTAGGATGGGAATCTGTGCATTGAGTTTGCGTATTTCCTTGCAAAGCTCGAATCCGTTCAGTTTGGGGAGGATGATATCCGAAATGACCAGTTGGAAAGCATGTGACTGAAAAAGTCGAAGTCCCATGGCACCGTCGTATGCCACGAAGGTGGTATAACCGTTTTCTTCCAATCCGGTTTTCAGAAGGTCGGCCACCCTTTTATCGTCTTCTATGATTAAAATGCTGTACATAATAATGTGTGGATGAATAAGGGAGCAAGGTTTGTTTATAGATTATCAGGGGAAAGCTCCCACGGGGTGGGAAAAGAAAAGTGGAGCATACAGGACTCGAACCTGCCACCTTTTGACTGCCAGTCAAACGCTCTAGCCAGATGAGCTAATGCCCCATTATTGCTTGAAAGCGTGACAAAGGTACAATAATATTTTAAAAAACCAAGCATATTCGTCCGGAAAACGAAAGAAAACATTAGTTTTGTGTCGATTTATGTCGAAAAAAAGGAGATTTATGGATTTGCAAATACGCAAGGCCTCACTGGCAGACTTGGATCGTTTGATGGAAATATTTGAAGAAGCCCGTCGTTTTATGTGTCGTACGGGAAACCCGAATCAGTGGATTAACGGTTATCCGCAGCGTGAACTGATACAGAAAGAAATAGAGGACGCTCATTGTTACGTGTGTGTCACCAAGGAGGGGAAGACGGTGGCCACTTTCTGTTTCATTCAAGGTCCCGACCCTACGTATGCTCATATTGAGGAAGGGGAATGGAAAGACGATTCTCCTTATTATGTGATTCATCGCTTGGCTTCCGACGGTTCTTGTCACGGTATCGGGAAACTGTGTATCGACTGGTGTTTCAGCCAATGGCCTTGCTTGCGGGTGGATACACATGCCGATAACAGGGTGATGCAGAATCTGGTTCAATCAATGGGCTTTGTGTATTGCGGTATTATCTATGTAAGCAACGGTACTCCTCGCTTGGCTTACCAGAAACTGGCGTGAGAATTTTCCTACATTCTCTTAATAATCCTTAATTGAAAAATATTTTCCATTGGAAATTTATTCTTTTCTCGATTATTTCTTTTCTTTGCAAATAGTTTCCAATAGAAAATAATAACAAAGAAAAGAAATAGCTATGAAGTACGTCATTGTAGGTGGGGTAGCAGGTGGAGCCACTGCAGCTGCCCGTATTCGGAGAAACACGGAAAAGGCCGAAATTATTTTGTTTGAACGCGGGGAATACATCTCTTATGCCAATTGTGGTTTACCTTATTATATAGGTGGGGTGATTCAAGACCGTAACCGTTTGTTTGTGCAGACTCCTGAAGCCTTTTCCGCACGTTTTCATATCGATGTGCGGGTACGCTCGGAAGTGATGGCTATCGATACAGCCCGCAAGGAAGTGAAAGTGCGCACTTCGGAAGGGAAGGAGTACACAGAAACCTATGATAAACTGTTGCTTTCTCCGGGAGCTTCTCCGGTTCGTCCTCCTTTGCCCGGAATTGATAGTGAAGGAATCTTTACTCTGCGGAATGTGGCAGATACCGACCGTATCAAGAACTACATGCAGGGCCATGAGGTGAAGAAAGCCGTCATCGTAGGAGGTGGTTTCATCGGACTGGAGATGGCCGAGAACTTGCATCATGCAGGGATAGAGGTAGCCGTGGTGGAGATGGCCGACCAGGTGATGGGACCGGTGGATTTCTCCATGGCGGCTTTGGTACACACTCATCTGCAGCAGAAAGGTGTCAAACTGTACTTGAAGCAGGCGGTAGAAGCCTTTGAAAAAACAGCGTCCGGGGTGAAGGTGAAGTTCCAGTCGGGTTTGCAGGCTGAGGCACAGCTGGTGATTCTTTCCATCGGTGTACGGGCAGAGACTCGTCTGGCCGTGGAAGCCGGATTGAAGTTGGGTGAAATGAAGGGTATCTACGTGAATGAATACTTGCAGACTTCCGATGAGTCAGTTTATGCCGTAGGCGATGCCATTGAATATCCGCATCCGATTACGGGCAAGCCTTGGTTGAATTTTCTGGCAGGGCCGGCCAACCGTCAGGCACGTATCGTAGCCGATAACATGACGTTTGGCAATAAAGTGAAATACGAGGGCTCCATTGGTACGGCCATTGCCAAGGTGTTCGATTTGACCGTGGCTTCTACCGGACTTCCCGCCAAACGTTTGAAGGCGTTCGGCATTCCGTACTTGTCGGCTACCATCCACTCCGGTTCTCATGCCGGATACTATCCGGGAGCTTTGCAGATGGATATCAAGATCACCTTCTCTCCGGAAGACGGACGGTTGTACGGGGCACAGATTGTGGGATACAATGGTGTGGACAAACGCATTGATGAATATGCGCTGGTCATCAAGCAGAAAGGTTCGGTTTATGATTTGATGCAACTGGAACATGCCTATGCACCTCCTTTCTCTTCTGCCAAAGATCCGGTAGCCGTGTCGGGCTATGTGGCCGGAAATATCTTGAGCGGCAAGATGACTCCACTCTACTGGAGAGAATTGCAACAGGCCGATTTGACGAAGGTGACCTTGGTCGATGTCCGCACGAAAGACGAGTATGAACTGGGACACATTGCCGGAGCGGTCAATGTACCTTTGGATGAGATGCGTCAGCGGATGAAGGAAATCCCGTCGGACAAGCCGGTGTTCCTGTATTGTGGCGTGGGACTGCGGGGATATCTGGCATCCAATATTCTGAAAGATAATGGTTACAAGGATGTGCGTAACCTGATTGGCGGTATCAAGACCTACAATGCGGCAGTTACTCCGGTCTGTCAGCCGGATGAGGCATGCGAGGTGGTCTGCACTTGTGACACGGCCGAAGGAACCACGGATTGCAAGAAGGTACATGTGGTAGATGCTTGCGGCATCCAGTGTCCGGGCCCGATTTTGCGGTTGAAGAAGGGGATGGAGGAACTGAAAGCTGGGGAGCAGATGGAAATTCATGCTACGGATGCGGGTTTTCCTCGCGATGCCGAGGCGTGGTGCCGTACCACCGGGAATCGTTTCCTGTCTTCGAAGTCGGAAGGAGGAATCTATAAAGTGCAGGTAGAGAAGGCCACGGCCTGTGCCATGGAGGCTGTCCGCCGGGCACCGGAAGAGAAGGGAAAAACTTTCATTCTTTTCAGCGATGACCTTGACAAAACTTTGGCTACCTTTGTGCTGGCTAACGGCGCGGCGGCTACCGGAAAGAAAGTGACCATTTTCTTTACCTTCTGGGGACTGAATGCCATCAAGAAGGAACGGAAGCCGGCAGTGCGGAAAGACATTTTTGGAAAAATGTTCGGCATGATGCTTCCCTCCAGTTCACGGAAACTGAAGCTTTCGAAGATGAACATGGGCGGCATGGGTTCGAAGATGATGCGTTACATCATGCAGAAGAAAGGCATCGATTCCTTGGAGTCGCTTCGTCAGCAGGCCATTGACAACGGAGTAGAGTTTATTGCCTGCCAGATGTCGATGGACGTGATGGGCGTCAAGAAAGAAGAGCTGCTGGACAACGTGACCATTGGTGGGGTAGCCACTTATATGGACCGTGCCGAAGAAGCCAATGTCAATCTGTTTATTTAACGTATGGAAAAAATAAAATGTATCTGTGTGATGAGAGAGCTCTTCCGGGCTCTCTCTGATCTTGAGTCGCACTTGCTGCAGGCGCATGGGGTGTCTTTGAACGAGGCCATGGTGCTGTGTGCCATCGGCAAGGAGCAGGTGGCAGCCCGCACGATTGTAGAACGTACCGGACTGACCCCTTCGCATGCTTCAAAGGTAATTCGGGCGGTGGAAGAACGTAACCTGCTGGTGCGTACCCTGGGTGAGAAGGACAAGCGGGAGATGTATTTTTCGTTGACCGATGAGGCGTTCTGTTGCCTGAAAGGCATACGCGACGAAGGAGTGGAGGTGCCGGAAATCCTGCAACCGTTATTTGCGGCCTATACGGACGAATCGTCTGAATCGTGTGCATAAAAAGGGAGGAAGCGATGAAAAAGAAAAAGTTTGAACTGGAAGTACCCGGTGGGGCAGACAAGGTGTTGCTGCATACTTGCTGTGCACCTTGTTCATCGGCCATTATTGAATGCCTGATGCAGCATGGGGTGCGTCCTACCATTTATTATTGCAATCCGAACATCTATCCGCTGGAGGAATATACCATCCGCAAGGACGAATGTACCCGTTATGCCCAGTCGCTGGGGCTGGAGATTGTGGATGCGGACTATGACCACGAAGCCTGGCGCTGTACGGTGACCGGACTGGAAAATGAGCCAGAGCGTGGAGGCCGCTGTCTGAAATGTTTCAAGATGCGTTTGGCCGATACGGCCCGTTATGCCCATGAACACGGCTTTTCGGTGATAACCACTACGCTGGCTTCCTCGCGCTGGAAAAGTCTGGACCAGATAAACGAAGCCGGACGTTGGGCTGTGGCTTCCTATCCGGATGTCACGTGGTGGGAACAGAATTGGCGCAAGGGAGGACTCAGTGAGCGCCGCATCGCCATTATCAAGGAATATAATTTCTACAACCAGCAGTATTGCGGTTGTGAGTTCAGCATGCGCAAGCTCGATGAATCGTCTGCTACTCCTTCTTGTTCTCTTCCTCTCCCTTCTTCGTCTCAATAGGCATGGTGTTTTCCTTGTAGGCGGAGAAGCCTTTCACTTTCACGCGCTCCTTCTTTTCCTCCTCATTGATGGCAGCCTGCCCCAGCTGGTTCATGTTGTCCTTGATTACATTGTGCATGTCGAAAAAATAGTCGAGCAGCATTTTCATGTGTTCTTCCAGCTCTCCTTCGTTGGGCGAGAAGAAAGTGTGGCAGCGCGAGTGCAGTCCGATGGTCTTTTCGTCTTCATCGGCCATATATACTGTAGTGACCAGTGAGTTTACGTTGGCCAGGTTGATGATTTCTTTCAGATAAGGCAGGGCTTCATTGTCGGCATTGATGGAGCCCCACCAAGGATTCCATATCATGATGAAGCGGTTTTCTTCTTCGGCGGCGATGTAGAAATCGTCTCCCTGGTATTGGAAGGTGATGTGATTTTCCTCATTTACTTTCGGCTGGCAGCCAATTTTCTTCAGTACGCTGATGACGAGGTCTTTTGTGGTGATTTCGTCCAGTTCGTCCTTCGTCATTCTCTCGATATGTTCCAGCTGTTTGCGACGTTCGCGCCAGAAACGCAAGATGAACAGCACGATGGGCCAGAGGGCCAATGCAATGACAGCAATCAATAGGGTAATTTCGCTGATGTGTGTCATAGTTCTTTTTTTTAAGGTTGGCTGATATATTATTCCTTTATATATTCTAAAGATAATAATTTTATTTGAAAATCGGGAAATACGTTATACTTTTTTAAACAGGTTTTGTGCAGCAAACAGGCGATATGTTTGTTTATTAGATGTAAACTTTTAAAGTAACAGACTTATGAAAAAAATGGTATCTATTTTGATATGTGCTCTGGCCTTAATGGCTGGACATATCCAGGCTCAGGAAGTTGAATTGACGAAGGCTGAAAAGAAAGCGCTTCAGGAAAAAATGGACAGTATCCAGCATGCGGAGGCAGTGGAGGCTGTCAATGCAAAGAAATTTACTCTTGAAGCAGACCGGGTGGTATTCAAGTACGGGCAGACGGCTTACGTGACTTCGAACACCAACTTTGTATCGGTGGATGGAGAGAATGCCGTGGTACAGGTGGCTTTCAACATTCCGGCTGCAGGTCCTAACGGACTGGGAGGTGTGACAGTCGACGGAACGGTGTCTTCCTATGAGGTGAAAACCGATAAGAAAGGAACGACCTATCTGTCCATGAACGTGATGGGAATCGGCATTTCGGCCCGCCTGGACATCAGCATGCCCAAAGGAACGAACAGTGCCACTGTGACTATCTCGCCGAATTTTAATTCGAACCGCCTGACTTTGACCGGGGTTATACTTCCGTCTTTCAGGAGTTCGGTTTTTAAAGGACGTTCACTCTAAAAATTGAAAATGAATTATGAGGAAAATCTTATTTTTTGCGTGCCTGTTATTGGGATTGTCGGCATGTGAGAAAGATCCTGATATGAACAAGCTCGACGCGAATCTGGTGGTGTACACCGATTATGACAAGGATGCCGACTTTGGTAGTTACAAGACTTATTTCCTGCCCGACAGTATCCTGGAAGCAGGAGGCCATCGTGCCACTTACTGGAAGGATGAAAATGCGAAGGCCATCATTAATGAGGTGGCTGAAGAAATGAACAGCCGGGGATACACTCGTATCCTTGACCCGGAGAAAAAGGATGAAGCCAGTGTAGGCGTACAGCTTTCTTACGTGGCTCAGACCACGCAGGTGATTTCCGGCGGCTACTGGGGAGGCTGGTGGGACTATGGTTTCTGGGGGCCTTGGTCTGGCTGGTACTATCCTTATCCGGTGTCCTATTCCTATAATACGAATACCTTGGTGATGGAAATGGTGAACCTTTCTGCCGGAGCAGACGGAACGGCGAAGAATCTTCCGGTAGTATGGTATGCCAGTGCTTCCGGATTCCAATATAGCGGACAGTTCAATCAGAGGATGTTGCTGAATGCCGTGGTTCAGGCGTTTGAGCAGTCACCTTATATTAAATCGGTCAATTAACTACGAGAGGAGGAATTTCAAATGAAGATGAATGCATGGAAAAGAATCGCGATGGTGGCTCTCATGTGTCTGGGAGTTGCCGTAAAAGGATTTTCGCAATACGATGTCAGTAAGACGACCTTGAAGGTTGACTGGCAGATGAACGCTCCTTTCTCTACGGATTTTGCCGATAAGCTGAGTGGATGGGGAATGAATTTTGAGCTGGGATATGAGCTGACTCCGCGTTGGGAGGTGGGATTGTTTGCTTCTTATCATACCAATCACCAGTACGTGGGGCGTCAGACCTTGTCGTTGTCGCCTACGGAATCATTGACCACCGACCAGCAGCGTTCGGCTTTTCAGATACCGTTTGGAGTGATGGGTGCATACAACCTTTCAACCAATCGCTATGTGAAGCCGTATATCGGGCTGAAGATGGGTACCATGTTTGCCCGTAATACCACGTATTTCGGCAGTGGGGGACTGTACGACAAGTCTTGGGGGTTCTACGTGTCTCCTGAAATTGGTGTGAAGATTTATCCTACAGGAAAGAAGTGGGGATTCCATATAGCTGCCTACTACAGTTATGCGACGAACAAGACTCAGACGCTGACTTGCGATGTGGAAGGACAGAATCAGGTGGGCTTCCGTCTGGGTGTCATCTTCTGACGAAGACTTGCGATGTGACATAAGAATAATTTCATTTACCAATCGGGAAGAGAGGTGCTTGAAGTCGGTCGTGGCTTTGGGTACCTTTCTTTTTTGTGTGCATAAAAAAAGCCGTCTCAACGATGAGACAGCTTTCCGTTGTAGCCCGTGGGGGAATCGAACCCCCCTTTCAAGAATGAAAATCTTGCGTCCTAACCGATAGACGAACGGGCCATCCTTCTGCACCGGAATACCGTGTGCGTTATTTCTTTTTCAGTAGCCCGTGGGGGAATCGAACCCCCCTTTCAAGAATGAAAATCTTGCGTCCTAACCGATAGACGAACGGGCCATCCTGGCTTTGTGTTGAAGTGTTTTTCAATCACGGGTGCAAAGGTACGCATTATTTTTGAATATGCAAGCGTTTTGCGAAAAAAAAGATGCATAATGATGCAAAAAAGTGAAATAGAGACTTTATGTAGGGGGTTGGCAGGGGCATAAAAAAAACGCAAGTGCGTTTTAGGGAAAACACAAGTGCGTTTGAATCAAAACGTAAGTACGTTTCAGGAAAAACGCAAGTGCGTTTTATGGCAAACGTCCTTGCGTTTTTTGAGGGAAATTCTTTTGTGTGGAATATGCTGTAAATCAGCTGAAATCAACTTCCTTTTTCTTTGATGATGCCATTCTGGTAGGCCACCAGCAGTTTCTTCAGGTCTTCAATCTGTACCATCAGTTCGCGTCCCTTGTCGGTGTCCTTCACCATCATGCGCTTGCTGCTCAGTTCTACGATTTGCGTGGTCGACTTGATGTCGAGTCCTTCCTCTATCGCTTTCTGGGTGGAAGTGAACGGTTCATGCTGCACGAGCTGGAAACCACGGGAGTGGTACACCAGTGTATAGCCTGCGATACCCGTTTCCGGCTGGTAGGCTTTGGAGAATCCTCCGTCGATGACCATCAGTTTGCCGTTGGCCTTGATAGGTTTCTCTCCTTTCACGGCTTTCACGGGTACATGTCCGTTGATGATGTGGCGGTGCTCGCCTTCCACTCCAAACTCATCCAGAATCATGTCGCAGATATCTTCCCGGTCACGCAGGGTATAATAGTATCCTTTCACCTCCTTGTGTGTTTCCTTGTCGGTCAGGAAATAACGTTCGAAGGTTGCCATTTTGCTCTTGTCGAAAGCTGGGGAATCTTTTCCGCACCACAGGTACCAGATGAAATCCTTGGCAAAAGCTTTTTCCGGATGGTCGTCTTCTGCAAAATAGGCCGTACGAATCAGTTGTCCTACCCGTTTCAGCAGAGCTTCACCCTTGTATTTGCTGCCCAGTATTTCCACTTCTTTCAAGGTTCCGTCGGCGTTCATCGGCATGGAAGCATGGAAAAGCAGATTGGAGTTGCAGACATTATACATGCATCCGTAGCGGAAGATGCATTTCATGTGCTTGCGCAATTTCTCACTGCCTGTAAAGGAATTGTGCAGTTTCAGCACGATTTCCTCTTCCTCTTCCGTCAGCTGGTACGGGTTTTCCGGGTCGACGGTGGGGAACAGACAGTCGCGCATTTCATAATCTTTTCCGTCGAGCTGGAATACTTTCCGTTTGAAGTCTATGTGATGCAGGAGCAGTCGGTTGTTCATGTCAAACTCCTGATGGCGGAGAATGGCGGCTGCTTCCAGTTTGAACTGTATGATGGTGATGGCCTTGTGCATCTGTGCGATGAGCCGCAAGGTCTTGTCGTTATACGTACTGCTTTCCGGCGCGATTTTAGGGGCAAAATATTGGCACGGGTCGTTGGCGTAGGCTTCCATGGCGAAGGTAGCCAGCGGAAGCAGGTTGATTCCGTAACCGTCTTCCAGCGCCGAGAGATTTCCGTAGCGCATGGCCAGACGGAGCACGTTGGCTATGCAGCAATCGTTGCCGGAGGCGGCTCCCATCCAAAGAATGTCGTGATTGCCCCATTGGATGTCGAAGTTATGATAGTCGCAAAGCGTATCCATGATGATGTGCGGACCGGGACCGCGGTCGAAGATGTCGCCCAGAATGTGTAGGGAGTCAATAGTCAGCCGTTGGATGAGGTTGCACAGGGCAATAATGAAATCGTCGGCACGCCGTGTGTCAATGATGGTACGGATGATGACATTGATGTAGGCCTGCTTGTTGGGGTCCATGGTGCTTTCGTGAAGCAATTCCTGAATGATGTAGGAAAATTCTTCGGGCAGCGCCTTGCGGACTTTCGAACGGGTATATTTGGAGGAAACGTTCTGGCAGACCTTGACCAGCTGGTTCAGGGTGATGACATACCAGTCGACCAGGTCTTTTTCCACCTCCTTGACCAGTTGCAGTTTTTGTTCGGGATAGTAAATCAACGTACAAAGTTCCTTTTTTTCCATTTCCCGGAGGTTGTTGCCGAAAATCTCGTTGACTTTCCGCTTGATGGCTCCCGAGGCATTTCGGAGCACATGCTGAAAGGCCTCATATTCTCCGTGCAGGTCGGCCAGGAAATGCTCTGTGCCTTTGGGCAAGTTGAGAATGGCTTCCAGATTGATGATTTCCGTACTGGCGGCCGCCAGGCTGGGGAAATCGTGGGAGAGGAGTTCCAGATAGCGGATGTCCTCCTGTATCATTTCCGAGGTGATTTGTTTGTAGGTTTCCATGATATCGGATAAAATTTTTTTGAGTTTTATAAGAATAGCATCAGTACCAGCTGGGCAATGATGACGCGTGTGAACATGCCGAGGGGATACACGGTGGCATAACTTACGGAAGGTTCGTCGCCGGGTATGATGTCGTTGGCATAGTTCAGTGCCATCGGGTTTGCCATGCTTCCGCACAGCATGCCGCAGGTATTTCCAAAATCCATTTTACACAGACGGAGGGCTATCAGGGCCATGATGACTACCGGGATGAAGGTGATAAGGAATCCGATTCCTACCCATAGGGCACCTTCCGGGCGCATGACGGTTTCGAAGAAGTGGGCACCGGCATCCAAGCCGAGGCAGGCCAGATAGAGTGAGAGGCCGATTCCTCTCAGCATGAGGTTGGCACTGCGGGTGGTATAGGTCACCAGATGCAGGCGGGGACCGTAGGCTCCAATCAGGATTCCCATGATGATGGGGCCTCCCGCCAGTCCCAGTTTCACCGGCGAACTGATTCCTGGTATGGCAATAGGGATAGCTCCGACCACCAGTCCCAGTACGATGCCGATAAAGATGGAAGCCAGGTTCGGGTCTTTCAAGGTCTTGACCGTGTTTCCCAGTACCTTTTCCACGTTCTGGATGGCAGCTGCCTCACCGACTACGGTCAGGCGGTCTCCCAGCTGCAGCACCAGTCCCGGGGTAGCCAGCAGTTGCACGCCGCTTCGGAGCACCCGGCTGATGTTGATGCCATACGTGTTTCGCAAACGGAGTGATCCCAGCTTTTTCCCGTTGATTTCGGGACGTGATACGATAATATGCTTGGAAATCAGCTTGCTGTCGATAGCATTCCAGTCGATGTCTTCCTTGTTCCAGTCGCGCTTCTCCTGTTCGCCGAAAAGGATGGTCAGGGTGGGGGCATCCTTTTCGGTCGTGATGACCAAGATACGGTCGTTCTCTTTCAGAATCTTTTCGGAGGTCGGGATACTGACGGTACCTTCCCGCCAAAGGCGGGAAATGACGAACTTGGGATACCCGGCCTGTGCAATGTCTTGTATGCTTTTATTGAAAATGGCAGGATTGTGCACTTGGAAAGTGGCGATATAAGTATGGTTCGGGTCATCATGTTCCCGTTCACTCATGTCGGAGGGACGCACAAAGAATTTTTTGACAACCAGAATCGCAAAAATCACTCCTACTACTCCCAGCGGATAGGTTACTGCACAGCTGAGGGCGGCTCCACTGGTGGGTTCTCCCAGTTGCTTTAAGGTTTGCTGGGCGGCACCGAGCGCAGGTGTGTTGGTGGTGGCACCGCATAGGATACCTACCATGTCGGGAAGGTCTATTTCTGTGGTAAAGCTGAGAATGACTGCCATGAGCGTGCCCAGGAAGATGACTCCCAGCCCCAGCATGTTCAGGCGGAACCCGCCCCGCTGGAATGAACTGAAGAAACCTGGACCTACTTGCAGCCCCAAAGCATAGACAAATAGAACCAGTCCGAAACTTTCGGCGTAACTCAGCATTTGGGAATCGATGGCAAAGCCCAAGTGCCCTGCCAGGATGCCGGTGAAGAAAACAAATGTCACTCCGAGAGAAATTCCGAAAACATGAATCTTTCCCAGTCCTAACCCGATGGCTGTAATGAGGGAAAGTATGATGACCGCCTGCAGAGCGGATTGTTCCACAAATAAATTAATTAACCATTCCATGCTGCAAAGATATATACTTTGTGGAAAATAAGTCTTTTGTACCGGACAAAATGTTAGAAAAGTGAGTCAATAACAAATCCCCGAAGGGCTTTCCGGCAGAAAATCGCCTTTGAAAAGCCTTCGGGGATGATAAAATAAGGATAAGGGGACGAATCTGGCTTAGCGTACGAACAGCAGTTCGCGATATTTCGGAAGCGTCCACATCTGGTCGTCTACAATCAGTTCCAGCTTGTCGATGTGGTAGCGGATTTGTTCCAGCATCGGAGCTACCGTGTCATGGTAGGCGATGGCTTTTTCACGCTCACTGGCAATGCGGTTGGCCACTTTGCGTGCTTCCACCATTTCATCCACATGTTTCTTGATGAAAGAGGTATGTTCGGAAATTGCCTTGATGATGGCCAGGTTCTCTGCCGACAGTGCATGGGCCTCGTTTTCCGGGAACAATGATTTCATCTTGTAGGCATTGTCAATCAGCTTGGTCTGGTATTCGATGGCTACCGGAACTACGTGGTTCATCACCAAGTCGCCCAAAACGCGGGCTTCAATCTGGATTTTCTTGGTGTACATTTCCCATTTCACTTCGTTGCGGGCTTCCAGTTCCTTGCGGTTCATCACACCGGTGGATTCGAACATGCGGATGCTTTCCGGTTTCAGGTAGTTGTCGAATATGACCGGACAGCTGGTTTCGCAGTCCAGTCCCCGGCGGGCAGCTTCTTCCTTCCATTCATAGCTGTAACCGTTACCGTCGAAGCGGATGGGTTTGCATTCTTTGATGCATTTGCGGATAATCTGGATGATGGCCGAAATTTTCGGTTCACCTTTTTCAATCAGTTCGTCTACTTCTTTTTTGAATTCAATGAGCTGCTCAGCCACAGCTGTGTTCAGGGCAATCATGGCACTGGCGCAGTTGGCTTCAGAACCTGGAGCACGGAATTCGAAACGGTTGCCGGTGAAAGCGAACGGAGAAGTACGGTTACGGTCGGTGTTGTCAATCAACAATTCCGGAATCTGCGGAATGTCGAGTTTCATACCTTGTTTTCCGCCTAAGGAAACCAAGTCATCGTTGGTACTTTCTTCCAGATGGTCGAGCACCTTGCTCAGCTGGGTTCCCAGGAATGAAGAGATGATGGCGGGAGGTGCCTCGTTGGCCCCCAGGCGGTGTGCGTTGGTGGCACTCATGATAGAGGCTTTCAGCAGTCCGTTGTGGCGGTATACAGCCATCAGTGTATTGACTACAAACGTGATGAAGCGCAGGTTTTCTTCGGATGTTTTTCCCGGAGCCATCAGCAATGTGCCTGTGTCCGTGCCCAATGACCAGTTGTTGTGTTTGCCGGAACCGTTGACACCTTTGAATGGTTTTTCATGCAACAATACACGGAACCCATGGTTGCGTGCCACTTTTCTCATGAGCGACATGACCAACATGTTGTGGTCTACGGCCAGGTTGCACTCTTCGTAAATCGGAGCCAGCTCAAACTGGTTTGGAGCTACCTCATTATGGCGTGTCTTTACCGGAATACCCAATTCAAGAGCCTGGATTTCGAGGTCTTTCATGAAGGCTGCCACACGGGTTGGGATGGCGCCGAAATAGTGGTCTTCCAGCTGCTGGTTCTTGGAAGCTTCGTGCCCCATCAGCGTACGTCCTGTCAGCAGCAGGTCCGGACGTGCGGCATACAGGCCTTCGTCTACCAGGAAATATTCCTGTTCCCATCCCAGGTAAGAAACAATTTTCTTTACAGAAGGGTCGAAATAGTGCATTACGTCGAGGGCCGCCTTGTTGACTGCGCGCAAAGCTTTCAGCAGCGGAGCCTTGTAGTCGAGCGATTCGCCGGTATAGGCGATGAAGACTGTCGGGATGCACAAGGTGTCGTCTACCACGAACACAGGTGAGGAAGGATCCCATGCGCTGTAGCCACGTGCTTCAAATGTATTGCGGATACCTCCGTTCGGAAAAGAAGAGCCGTCTGATTCCTGTTGTACCAGCAGCTTGCCGGAAAATTCTTCCAGCATACCGCCTTTTCCGTCGTGTTCCACGAAAGCATCGTGCTTTTCGGCAGTGCCTTCGGTCAAAGGCTGGAACCAGTGTGTGTAGTGAGTCACTCCCAGTTCAATGGCCCATTTTTTCATACCTTCGGCTACGGCATTGGCGATGCTGCGGTCGAGGGAAGCTCCGTTGTCGATTACGTCAATCAGTTTGGCATAGACATTGCTTGGCAAGTACTTGAACATTTTTTCGCGGTTGAACACGTATTTTGCAAAATACTCACTTGGGCGTTCAGCCGGTGACGGTACTTCTACCGGTTTCTTGTGGAATGCCTTTTCCACAACTCTGAATCTTAATTTAGACATACTACCTTAATTTCTTATTTAAGTTGTTTGGTTTTTATATTTGATGTATTGGCTTGTTTGCTGTACAAAAGTTTAAAGGCACTGGCAGATTCTCCGGATACCTTCTTCGCACTGGTGCCGGTCTCCAAATGAAGTCAGTCGCACATACCCTTCGCCGCTGGGGCCGAATCCGACACCGGGCGTACTTACCACATGGGCCTCATACAGCAGCTTGTCGAAAAACTTCCATGCTGTCTGGTTGCCCGGTGCCTTTACCCATAAGTAAGGCGCATTGTCTCCTCCAAAGAATTGGATTCCAGTTTTCGCCAACATCTTTTTCATGATTTTGGCATTGTCCATGTAATATTTCACCATGGCTTTCACCTGTTCTTTTCCTTCTGGAGTGTAGATGGCTTCGGCTCCTCGTTGGGTGATGTACGAAACCCCGTTGAATTTGGTCGATTGCCGTCTGAGCCATAGCTTGTTCAGTTGGATGCGCTCGCCTTCCAAAGTGGCAGCTGTCACTTCTTTGGGGATGACCATGTATCCGCAGCGCACACCGGTAAAACCGGCTGTTTTTGAGAAGCTTCGGAATTCGATGGCCACCTTTTTGGCTCCTTTTATTTCATAAATGGAATGAGGAATGTCCGGGTCTTGAATATACGCCTCGTAGGCAGCATCGAAAATGATGAGTGCATCGTTCTCAATGGCATAATTCACCCATTTTTTGAGTTCGCTTTTTGTCAGCACGGCTCCCGTAGGATTGTTGGGATAGCATAAATAAATGATGTCGATACGCTGTTTCGGGATTTCGGGAATGAAATTGTTCTCAATACGGCAGGGCATGTAGACCACATTGCTCCATTTTCCGTCTTTCTCCAACACTCCCGCTCTTCCGCAGGAAACATTGGAATCGATGTAAGCCGGATAAATAGGGTCGGTAACCCCTATGCTGTTATCATGTCGCAGGATGTCGCCGATGTTTCCCGTGTCCGATTTGGAGCCATCGCTGATGAATATCTCATTGCTGTCAAAATTAATACCATGTGCCGCATAATCATGTTTCAGGATAGCCTCAATCAAGAAATCATATCCTTGTTCGGGGCCGTATCCTCTGAACGTTTCCGCGTTGCCCAACTCTCCGGCGGCTTTCTGCATTGCTTCCACACATGCTTTGGGGATAGGTAAGGTCACATCGCCGATTCCCAGATGGATGATACGGGCCTGGGGATGTGTCACTTTAAAAGAATTTACTCGTTTCACGATATCGGTAAACAAGTAGTTTTCCGGTAATTTGAGCAGGTGTTCGTTGACTAATGCCATTTATTTTTCTATTTGCCGGCAAAATTACGAAAATCATGTCATTTTTAAAAATCTGCCCTTGCTTTATTTTCTTATTTTTTGAAATTGATATAAGTCAATTGTGTGGATTTTTTTTTACTTTTGCATTCGAAATTTTTAAAGAGAATCAAAGAGATGAATCCAGCTTTGCCTGCTACTAGAAAGCAGAAATTATTGAGAGAAACCAAGGATTATTTAATGATTGCTTTGGGGATGATTATGTATGGTATCGGATGGACCGTGTTCTTGTTGCCTAGCGACATACCTTCGGGGGCGGTACCAGGAATTGCTTCCATCATTTATTGGGGAACGGGTTTTCCGGTACAATATACCTATTTAATTATAAATTTCCTGTTGCTTTTGCTTGCGCTGAAAATTTTAGGTCTTAAGTTTTGTTTGAAAACCATTTTTGCGGTTTTCACATTGACTTTTATCTTGAGTGTCATTCAAAAGTTCGTGTCCGGACCGTTGATTCATGATCAGCCATTTATGTCGTGTGTGCTGGGAGCCTCTTTCTGTGGAGGAGGGATTGGCGTAGCATTTTCGGCTAATGGAAGTACAGGTGGTACGGATATTATTGCGGCTATTGTGAACAAGTATCGTGACATTACATTGGGAAAGGTTATCTTGATTTGCGACGTGATTATCATATCTTCCAGCTATCTGGTTTTACATAACTGGGAAAAGGTGGTATATGGCTATGTGGTGTTGTTCATTTCCAGTTTCGTGCTCGACCAGGTGGTGAACAGTGCCCGTCAGTCCGTACAGTTCTTCATCATTTCCAACAAATACGAAGAAATTGGAGCCCGTATCAATAAGGATTTGCACCGAGGGGTGACTTTTATTGATGGAGTGGGATGTTATACTCACAATGGGGTAAAGATGATGTTTGTACTGGCGAAGAAAAGAGAGTCCAGCACGATTTTTCGTCTGATTAAGGATATTGATCCCAAGGCTTTTGTATCACAGAGTGCGGTTATTGGTGTATTTGGTGAAGGTTTCGACCGTATTAAAGTCAAATAAGTTTGAAGTAAAGTGAATAGTAGTATGATGACAAATATAGAAGTAGCCAGACTAATGGTATCCGGAATGAAATGTCTTCTTAGCCGGGAGCAGCTTCACGAACTGGCCGATATATTGACTTGTAGAAAATACAAGAAGGGTGAGCGAATATTGGACGAGGGAGATGTGTGCCGTTCCATGCTTTATATTGAAAAAGGACTGACACGTCAGTTTTACTTTAAATACGACAAGGATTTGACGGAGCACATAGCTTATGAAGGAGGCGTAGTGATCTGTCTGGAAAGCTATTTGAAAGAAGAGCCTACACGGTTGATGATTGAAACCTTGGAGCCTACTGTATTATGGGAGATTCCTAAGGACAGATTGGAACTGTTGTCGCAGGAGGATGCGGCAATCGGAGCATGGTATCGGAGGATTTTTGAACTGTCATTAATTGAGTCACAGGTCAAGGCGGATACTTTGCGGTTTGAACCTGCCCATGAGCGTTATAACAAGCTGCTGCAGTTACATCCTGAGATTTTGAAACGTGCTCCGTTGGTTTATATCGCTTCTTTGCTGCAGATGACTCCTGAGACGTTGAGCAGGGTACGTTCTGCCAGCTTGAACAGCTGATTCTGAAAAACAAATAAGGAATGGTCTGTTTAGAACAGTACCATTCCTGCTTCAATTACCATTTTCTTATCGAAAGCCTGATTACCTTTATAAGTGCGTGTCCATCCGTATCCGCCGGATACGAAAAGGCCGAATTTCTTTGTCAGACTGTATTCCAGGCTGATGCGAGGTTCCAAGGCATACAGGCGGGCTGGAAATCCTTGGTTCTTATTGTCGAGTGATTCAATGTGGTAATATCCGATGTCGGCACTGAGGTCGAGTTTCTTTGTCAGGCTGTGATATACACCTGCACGGTAAAATCCACTCACGGAAAGTTTGTTGTCTGTACCCAGGTAATAGGCGCCCGCACCAATCTGTGTGTAGGTAAATTTGTTCTTGAAGCGAATAGATACACTTCCTTTGTTGGCATTACCTCCTGATACAATCATCTGTACTCTCGTTGCCGGTTTCAGGTTGATACATCCTATCTGATGCGCCGTACTGTCTGTACTGATGTTAATCAGTCCAATCTGATACCCTCGTGAGTTACTCTTTGTATTGACGTTTCCTATTCCCAGCTGCACACCTTTGTTTTCTACACTGTAGTTCAGCAGGGCACTTTGCACACCTTTGTTTTCCACACTGACATTTCCCAAAGCGGCCAGTTGCCATCCTTCGTTGGATTTTCCGGCCACATTCAATAAAGAGGTCAGCTGTACTCCTCTGGAAGAATTGCCAGACACATTCATCAGTCCGCCGACAATCAGTCCGGCTTGCACATCTTTGCTGACATTGGCCAGTCCGGAGATGGCCACTCCTCGAAGATCTTCGCTTACATTGACCAGCCCGGCTACTGCCATACCTTTTATATCCCCTCCGGAGATATTTCCCAGTCCGGCAATTGAAAGTCCGTAGGCTGACGTTCCCGTGACATTGGTCAGACCGGAAAAGATGAATCCGCAGGCTCTTTTTCCCGTGACATTGGCAATACCGGAAATCTGGACACCGGTAGATTTTAATCCAGCCACATTGACCAGCCCGGATATCTGCATGCCGTATGAATTATAGTGCTGCAAGCTTGAAATGGCATTGATGCCCAATCCATTCAGACACGGATAATTGCTGAACAATCCCAGATTCAGATAAGTCCTTTGGGGAAACTTTTTTTTGTTGGTGATATTCAGCGACACATTAGGCCCTTTTTTCAGCACACTTTTCTGTTCCTTCTGCTGGGCGGATACAGGTGTTCCCGCCAGGAGGCTTCCCAGCAGGAACACGGATATGAATCTTAATTTCATTGTAGTTATTTGACTTCTTGGTAAAGGAAACGTTTGATACTCTTCTTTGGCGTTTTTTCAAACTCTTCGGGATAAATCTTGACGCGTGCAATCTGTGAATAGGCCGGAAGTTCTGCATTGACAGCCAACCGGTTTTCTTCCATGATTCTTTCAATGTCTTCTTTGGTCAGTCCTTGTTTGAATGCCTCGTCGAAGTCCGGATAAATCAGAGCAGCCAGCTTGTTGTCACTTTGCTGGATGACAATGTTTTCGCATACATAAGGAAGATTGCTTATCTTTTCTTCGATTTCTTCCGGATAGATGTTCTGGCCGGAAGGTCCGAGCAGCATGTTTTTGCTTCGTCCTTTGATGGTGAGATTGCCCTCCTTGTCCATCACCCCCAAGTCTCCCGTATGCAGCCAGCCTTCGGCATCAATGGCCTGGGCGGTTGATTCCGGGTTCTTGTAGTATCCCAGCATGACATTTTCTCCTCTTGTGAGAATTTCTCCTACCACGTTTTGCGGGTCAGGACTGTCAATCTTGATTTCCATACGGGGAGCAGCTTTTCCGCATGAGCCGGGTTTGTAGCGCCGCCAGTCTTCATAACTGATAATCGGGCCACATTCCGTCATTCCGTAACCTACCGTATAAGGGAAATCCAGACTTCTCAACAGGCGTTCCACATCCTGGTTGAAAGCCGCCCCTCCGATGATGATTTCATAGAAGTTGCCGCCAAAAGCCTGTACCATGTGTTCGCGTACAGCTTCCTTGATTTTATCATTGATGAGCGGAACCCTCAGCAGAATCTTCATTTTCAGCGTTTCCAGTTTGGGCAATACGTTCTTCTTGATAATCTTCTCGATGATAAGCGGAACAGAAATCACAATGTGGGGTTTCACCTCCGTAAAGGCTTGGAATATGATTTTCGGACTAGGCATACGGGTGAGGAAATAGACGTGACATCCCGCACAGACTTCGTAGATGAACTCGAAAGCCAGTCCGTACATGTGCGCCATGGGAAGGATGGAGATTACTTTGTTTCCCGGCTGCAAATGCAAGACCTCGAAGGCAAATTGGGTATTGGACCACAGGCTACGATAGGGCAGCATGACTCCTTTGGAGAAACTGGTTGTTCCGGAAGTGTAGTTAATCAGGGCCAGTTCTTCGGGAGTATCTCTCCGGTAACTGACATGTTCTTTCCGGAAATTGCGGGGGAACTTCTTTCCGAACATTTCATTCAAGTGTTCCCGGGCATATTCCAGCTGCTTGCTGCGGCAAACCAGCAGGGTAAAGTCTGTCATCAGGATGATGCCTTCCAGATTAGGCATTTCGCTTTCGTTCAACGACTCCCATACCACGTCGCCCACAAAAAGCAGGCGGGCATCGGAATGGTTCACGATATTGTGGATGTTGTCTGCCTTGAATTCATGTAGAATCGGAACGGCTACAGCTCCGTAGGTCAGAATGGCCAGAAAGGCGACTCCCCAGTGCGAACTGTTACGTCCGCACAAGGCCACTTTGTCGCCCGGCTTGATGCCGCTTTCTTCCAGCAGGATATGTAGTTTCTCTATTTTACGTGCTACGTCCTTATATTGCAAGGTGGCGCCTTTATAATCTGTCAGGGCGTCCAGGTCCCAGTTTTTCTTGATACTGTCCTCAATGAAGGCCAGAAAACTTTTTTCCATATAATTGTATTTATTGTTTGCACAAAGTCGGCTCATTTGTGCAAAGATACCTTTTTGTTTCAAGTTTGCAAACAAAATAACTCAAAACTATGCGGTCGGGTATGCATTTCGCAAGGGGATGAGTCATTTTGTTTTTAACTTCAGAATCTTTCCTCCGTAGGCCGGAAGTTCCGTGCAGACCGGACTGTCCGGAGAGAAGCAGATGGTTTCCTGTTTCCCTGAGAGCAAGTCCTTGCATTTGCATTTCGGGGAGGGAGTCATTTTCAGGTAATCAAAAGCATGCGGAGGGATGTTGACCCCAATCTGTGCGGGAGCATCTCCGAAGTTTACCATAACCAGCAATACTTCGTTGGCAAATTTCCGTAAGAAGGCATACTGCTTGTGTTCGTTCATCTGCCATCCGTTCAGATTGACATACATCAAATCGAAAAAGTCACCGTCACTGATGGCCGGTTCATTCTGGCAGATGTGCAACACGGTTTCGTAGAAATGCCGCAATTCCTTTTCTCTTTCATTCAGCAGATGTGTGTTCCAGCGTCCGTGGTTGTTCCAGCGGAAAATACTGTCCACGCACCAATAGTCGAAAATAGTAGTCCGTCCGTCGCGTCCGCTGAATCCTTCACTGTCCATGCCTTTTTCGCCTAGTTCCTGACCGAAATAGACCATGACCGGATTTTTTCGCAGACAAGCTGAAACGATGAAGGCTGGGATAGCCTTGAACGGGTCTTCGGCAAAGAATCCGGAGGCGATGCGTTGTTCGTCGTGGTTTTCCAGGAAATTCAGCATGTGGTCCTGGATGTCGTCCACGCTCTGCCAGCAATGCGTAATGCCGGTGGCTGAGGCATAGCCGCAGGTGATGTTTCTCAGCGTATCATAAAGACCCACCTTGTCGTACAAGTAATCAAAGTGTCCATTGTGGATATAGTTCCGGTATTCGTTGGGATTATAGACCTCGGCAATAAAGATAATATGCGGGTAAGCAGCTTTGATGCGCGGGATGACCCATCCCCAGAATTCGCAGGGCACCATCTCTGCCATATCACAGCGGAAACCGTCGATTCCTTTTTCGGCCCAGTAGCTCAGTATCTGCTCCATTTTATGCCAGGTGTCGGGAATCGGGTCGAAGTGTCCTCCCGTATGGTTGATGTAATCCACTCCATAGTTCAGTTTGACCGTCTCGTACCAGTCGTTCCGGTTAGGCCATGGGTCAAAACGGTCGTTTCCGGTAGCCTTTGCCGGCATTTCCTCGTATGTCCCCATTTCCGGATTGTGGAAATCTATTTCTCCTCCTAGTTTCTGTCCGGGAATATAGTAGAAATTGTTTTGCGGGTTGAAATCCTGTGTGCAGTCGTCGTCTTCTCCCAGGTCTTTGACTCCCTGTGGCTTGGCGATGGAATGATACTGGCGTGCCACGTGGTTGGGTACGAAATCGATAATCATTTTCAGCCCACATTCATGAGTGCGTTTCACCAGCTCCTCGAATTCCTCCATCCGTTTGTCTACATGTTCGGCCAGATCGGGGTCTACATCATAGTAATCGCGGATAGCGTAGGGAGAACCTGCTTTTCCTTTCACGATGGAAGGATGATTTTTCGGTATGCCGTATGCGGTATAATCTGTTTGGGAGGCGTGGGCCAGCAGTCCGGTGTACCAGATATGGGTAGCCCCCAGTTTCTTGATTTCATGCAAAGCCTGTTTGGTGAAATCTTTCATTTTTCCGCATCCGTTTGTGGTCAAATCCCCATCGGGCTGGCAAGTCTTGTTCTGGTTGCCGAACAGCCGGGTAAATACCTGATAGATAATGATTTTTTTTGTCGTTTCCATAATGAGTCCTTTCTTTGTGGTTGATAAAAAGAAAAAGCACGAATTATACGTTTCAGCACGGATGTATGAAAAGGATCCGCCGGTTTCGTATAATTCGTGCCTGTGTCAGACTGATTGTCTGATTATGCAATTCCGTGTGCGTTGACTTCTTTGTTGATTTTCTTGATTAATCCTTGCAGTACGGCGCCCGGACCACATTCTGTAAAGTCGTCCGCTCCGTCGGCAATCATCTGCTGTACGGTCTGTGTCCAGCGTACAGAAGCAGTAAGCTGTGCTACCAGGTTCTTCTTGATTTCAGCAGGGTCTGTATGAGGAAGAGCGTCTACATTCTGGTAAATCGGACATTTCGGGGTGTGGAACTCCGTGGCGTTGATGGCAGCTTCCAGTTCTACCTTGGCAGGGTCCATGAGTGGAGAGTGGAAAGCACCGCCCACTTTCAACGGAAGGGCACGCTTGGCACCGGCAGCTTTCATCAGTTCACAAGCCTTGTTGATGCCTTCGATACTTCCTGAAATGACAATCTGTCCCGGGCAGTTGTAGTTGGCTGCCACGCAAACTTCTCCTTCTGCAGCAACCGAAGCGCAGATTTCTTCTACCTTTTCATCCGGCAAAGCAATGATGGCCGCCATGGTAGAAGGCTGGGCTTCGCAGGCTTTCTGCATGGCCATGGCACGAGCATACACCAGTTTCAGTCCGTCTTCGAATGACAAGGCTCCGGCAGCTACCAGGGCAGAGAATTCACCCAAGGAGTGTCCGGCGGTCATTTCCGGCTGGAAGGCGTCTCCCATGCACAAGGCAGAGATGACAGAGTGGAGGAATACGGCGGGCTGAGTTACCTTTGTCTGGCGCAAATCTTCGTCGGTACCTTCGAACATGATGTCGGTGATGCGGTAACCCAAAATATCATTGGCTTTCTCAAATAATTCTTTGGCAAGTGGAGACGTTTCGTACAGGTCTTTTCCCATACCTACGAACTGGGCTCCTTGTCCGGGAAATACAAATGCTTTCATATTTTCTTCGTTGTTTAAGTTATTACCTGCAAAGGTAATGATTCTTTTGACATATTACTCATTTTTGTCGAAAATGTGCATAGACACAGGCGAATAGAAGTGATTCAACGGGCCGTGTCCGTGTCCGATGCAGACGTCCTTTCCAGATTCGATGCCTAAATAGACATATTGTTTGGCTTTTTCTACTGCACTGGCAACAGACTCTCCCAGAGCCAGATATGTGGCGATGGCCGAGGACAGTGTACATCCCGTACCATGGGTGTTGAGGCTTTCCACCTTAGGGGCGGTGAACAGATGAGGGTTGTCTTCGTCGGCTGTCTGAAGTACATCGCACATTTGTCCGCCTTCCAGGTGTCCTCCCTTGATGAGTACGCCTTTGCAGCCTAGCTCCAGCATCTTTTTAGCCTGGCGTTGCATGTCTTCGACGGTATTGATTTTTTGTCCGGCCAGTATTTCGGCCTCGCTCAGGTTCGGCGTGATGAGGGTGGCCAAGGGGATTAACCGGGTCGTGATGGCTTCAATGGCTTCGTCTTCCATCAGCTTGCATCCGCTGGTCGATACCATGACGGGGTCGAATACCACGAACCGCGGGCGGTATTTTTGAAGTGATTCTGCAATGACCTCTACAATTTCCGTGTCATTAATCATCCCAATCTTGATGGCTTGCGGGCGGATGTCCTCCATGACGGCCTGGATTTGTCCTTTCACGTAGGCTGGAGGTACGGGATGGATGCCCGTCACTCCGCAAGTGTTTTGTACGGTAATGGCTGTGATGGCACTGGCCGCGTAGGCTCCCAGTGCAGAGACAGCTTTGATATCGGCTTGGATGCCCGCTCCACCGCTACAGTCGGAACCGGCGATGGTCAGTATACAGGGATAAGTTCTCATTTTCAGTAGATAATTTTTTACAAAGATAGGAAATATTCAAAATTAATCACTTAACTTTGCGTAGTTACCAAGAAAAGTTTGTTATGAATCCAACGAATAATCATGTGGTCATTATGGCTGGAGGCATAGGCAGTCGCTTTTGGCCGATGAGCAGTCCGGAGATGCCCAAGCAGTTTATCGATGTGCTGGGCTGTGGGCGCACACTCATCCAACTGACCGTAGATCGTTTTAAAGATGTCTGCCTGCCAGAGAATATATGGGTCGTCACTTCTGCCAAGTATGCGGAAATCGTTAAGGAACAGTTGCCCGAAGTGCCCCAGGAACATATCTTGCTTGAACCTTGCCGCCGGAATACGGCTCCCTGCATTGCCTATGTGAGCTGGAAAATCAAGGCTCGCAATCCCAAGGCTAATATCGTAGTGACTCCCAGTGACCATATTGTGATGAACGTGCGCGAGTTTGCCCGTGTCGTGACTTCGGCCATGAAGTTTACGGCCGATTCGGATGCCATTGTGACATTGGGGATGAAGGCTACCCGTCCGGAAACAGGTTACGGATACATTGAGGCCGATTTGTCGATGGCCTGCCCTTCGAACAAAGAGATTTACCGCGTGGATGCTTTCCGGGAAAAACCGGATTTGGCTACAGCCGAACGCTACTTGCAGCGGAACAACTATTTCTGGAATGCGGGTATCTTTGTATGGAATGTCAACACGATTGTCAATGCCATTCGGGTGTATCAGCCGGTAATGGCCAAGATATTCGAACGTCTGTTCCCGTATTTCTATACCGACAAGGAGCAGGAAATGGTGGACGAACTGTTCCCTACCTGTGAGAATATCTCCGTGGACTATGCCATTATGGAGAAAGCGGACGAGATTTATGTCTTCCCGGCCTCTTTCGGCTGGAGTGATTTAGGCACGTGGGGTTCGCTTCATGAAAATTCCAAGCGTGATGCCCATAACAACGTGTGCATCGGTCCGGACATCCGTATGTACGAATCACGTAACTGCGTAGTACATGCCACTCAGGAAAAGAGAGTGGTGGTGCAAGGGCTCGACGGATATATCGTGGCTGAAAAGAACAACACCTTGCTGGTCTGCCGTTTGTCGGAAGAACAACGTATCAAGGAATTCTCCGCTGAATAATAATATTAAGGTAAGGATAAAAAAGAAAGGGACACCCGTAACGAGTCGTCCCTTTTTCTTTTATTAATCCCTTATTTTTATTTGAGGGCAGCCAGTGCTGCTTCATAGTCGGGTTCTTCCACGATTTCCGGAACCAGCTGGGTATAGATTACCTTTCCTTCCGGATTCAGGATAACTACGGCGCGGGCCAGCAGTCCGCACAACGGGCCGTCGGTCATCAGCACCCCGTAATCTTTGCCGAAAGTAGAAGTGTAACGGTAGTCCGACAATGGAATGACGCGTTCAATACCTTCAGCCGTGCAGAAACGTCCTTGTGCAAACGGCAGGTCTTTGGAGATTGCCAGCACCAGCGTATTTTCCATGCCGGCAGCCAGCTGGTTGAACTTGCGGACAGAGGCTGCACATACCCCTGTATCCATGCTCGGGAAAATGTTCAGCACCACGAATTTGCCTTTGGCATCAGCCAGGGTGAACGAACTCAGGTCGCCTTTCACCAGTGAAAAATCGGGAGCCTGTGCCCCTTTCTGTATAAATTCTCCAGCCAGTGTGACGGGAGTTCCTTGAAATAAAGTTGTAGCCATAATCAATCTGTTTTTTAATAATCGTCATAAATATAACAATAAAAACCATAAAATGTTTTCCTGAATGGCGGTGGAGCGAGTTTTTTTCGTTTACTTTGCATCCGCTAACTATTTACAGATAAAATTGATGGAACGAAAACTGAAAGATTATGCAGTTCTGATGTTAAAAGGTATGGGGATGGGAGCTGCCGATGTGGTGCCCGGTGTGTCGGGTGGAACCATTGCCTTTATTGTAGGCATCTATGACGAACTGATCAATTCGATTAAAAGCATCAATCTGGAAAGCCTGAAACTATTCTTTACCGGAAAATGGGGTGCTTTCTGGAAAAAAATCAACGGAAACTTCTTGTTTTTCCTGCTGGCGGGTATCGGAATCAGTGTGTTTTCGCTGGCCAAGCTGATAACCTGGTTGCTGGTAGACCATCCGATATTGGTGTGGTCCTTCTTTTTCGGGCTGGTGCTGGCTTCCACCTGGTTTGTGTCGAAAGACATTAAGGAATGGAAAAGCTGGAAAACCTGGGTGGCGTTTGTGATAGGAGTTGTGGTGGCCTTTTACATCACGGTGGCCACTCCGGCCGAAACACCTTCGAACTTGTTGTTTATCTTCCTGTGCGGAGCCATTGCCATCTGTGCCATGATTCTTCCAGGCATTTCAGGCAGTTTCATACTGGTGTTGCTGGGGAAATATTTTTTCATTATGGATGCAGTCAAAACACTGGATGTGGTGGTGATGGGAGTTTTTGCGGCTGGAGCCTGCATCGGAATCACTTCTTTTTCCAGGGTGCTTTCGTATGCCTTGGCGCACTTCCGCAACATTACGCTGGCGGTATTGACAGGTTTCATGTTGGGTTCCTTAAATAAGGTATGGCCTTGGAAAGAGGTGGTAGAGACTTTTGTGGACAGTCAAGGGGAAGTGAAGCCGTTGATTGAGCACAATGTGCTGCCGAACGCGTATATCCCCGAAGCCGTGGTGCTGATGATAGTGGGATTCTTCCTGGTATATTTTTTGGAAAAACTTTCGGCCAAGACCTCGGTTCGCTGATTCGGATAAAGAGCTATATTGGATGCCGCTGGATGTATGTCCGGCGGTTTTTTTGTGCGGTATTTTTGTCTCTTTTTGCATGCGGAAAAACGCACTTGCGTTTTATTCAAAACGTCGAAGCGTTTGAAGTAAAACGCCCTTGCGTTTGAGTCCAAACACAAGGGTGTTTTTTCAGGCGCTTCAAGAGCCTTCCAAAATCTTCGGAAACCTTCGGAAATCTACACTTTTCCAGGGGCTTAGAAGACTACTTTTATTTGTTGATCTTGCTCCATGTATCTTTTAATGATACGGTGCGGTTGAACACCAAGTGTTCCGGAGTAGAATCTTTATCTACGTTGAAGTAACCGATACGCTGGAACTGCAGGTAGTCGAGCGGTTTGGCATCGGCCAGGAATTTCTCGACGTAACATTCGTGCAGTACCTTCAATGAATCCGGATTGATCATTTCCTGCATTGCTTCCAGTGCGGAGCATCCTTTGGCTTCGCGGATGGCAGCCATTTCGTCGCGTGGATTTTCTACCTTCCACAAGCGGTCGTACAAACGTACTTCTGCTTTCAGACAGTGGTTGCAGCTTACCCAATGGAGGGTTCCTTTCACCTTGCGGTTGGCTTCCGGCATGCCGCTCTTCGTGTTCGGGTCGTATTCTGCATAGACTTCCACCACGTTTCCGTTTTCGTCTTTCTTGCAGCCCGTACATTTTACGATGTAGGCGTTTTTCAGGCGGACTTCCTGTCCCGGGGTCATACGGAAATATTTTTTCGGTGCATTTTCCATGAAGTCGTCGCGTTCCATCCAAAGCTCACGGCTGAATTCAATGGTATGTGTACCGGCACTCAGGTCTTCCGGATTGTTGATGGCTTCCATTTCTTCCACCTTTCCTTCCGGATAGTTGGTCAGAATCAGTTTCACCGGATTCAGCACGGCAGACACACGGGTGGAACGTACGTTCAGGTCTTCACGTACGGCACTTTCCAGCAGGGCGAAATCGTTCAGTGCGTCGTAAGTGGTATAGCCGATTTTGTCGATGAACTTGCGAATGGATTCCGGAGAATAACCGCGGCGGCGGAATGCGCAGATGGTCGGCATTCGGGGGTCATCCCATCCGTCTACCAGTCCCTCTTTCACCAGCGTCAGCAGGTTGCGTTTGCTCATCAGCGTATAGCTCAGGTTCAGTTTGTTGAACTCATACTGGTGCGGGCGGTTGTCGTTCAGGTCTTTGCCCTCTTTCACCCAGTCGACGAACAGGTCGTACAGCGGGCGGTGTACCACGAATTCCAGTGTACACAGTGAGTGGGTCACGCCTTCAAAATAGTCGCTCTGTCCGTGTGCGAAGTCGTACATCGGATAAGCCTTCCATTTGTCACCCGTACGGTGGTGTGGCGTTTTTACCACACGGTAGATAATCGGGTCGCGGAAGTGCATGTTCGGGTTGGCCATGTCAATCTTGGCACGCAACACCATCTTGCCTTCCTCAATTTCTCCGGCATTCATTTTCTGGAACAGCTCCAGGCTTTCTTCTATGGGGCGGTTACGGTAAGGGCTTTCCGTTCCAGGCTGAGTAGGAGTACCTTTCTGGGCGGCGATTTCTTCCGAAGTCTGCTCATCCACGTATGCTTTTCCTTCCTTAATCAGACGGATGGCGAAGTCCCAAAGCTGCTGGAAATAGTCGGATGCATAATATTCGTGTCCCCACTGGAATCCGAGCCACTGGATGTCTTCCTTGATGGCTTCTACGTATTCCACATCTTCCTTGGTGGGGTTGGTGTCATCAAAACGCAGGTTGCACACGCCGCCGTAGCGCTGGGCTATTCCGAAGTCCAGGCAGATGGCTTTTGCATGTCCGATGTGCAGGTATCCGTTGGGCTCAGGCGGAAAACGGGTCTGTATTCTTCCGCCGTTTTTACCTTCCTGTAAGTCTTTCTCTACAATTTGTTCAATGAAATTCAGACTCTTCTTTTCTGAATTTTCAGTCGTATTTATCTCTGTCATACGGAAACTTTTTATTTTTTCTTTTATGGTTGCAAAAATAGTAAAAATAATCACCGTGTGAATAAATGGGGAAAATATTTCTGCAAATGGATGCGTTTTACTTAATTTTGCTTATCTTTGTAAGAGCGCAAGGATGCATGTTGTTAATAATGGCAAATGAAAGAAAATGAAAAAAAACGCAGAATGTGTTTTATGACATGTTTTTTTATTTGGTTACCTGAAAAAAACGCCGCATCTTTGTGCCGTTATCCTGAAAACAATCTTTTTACCTTAAGAAAAAAAACTAATACCTATTGAAAACTTAAAAAGGCCCTTTGTGAAAAGCGCCTTTTTTTTTGTCCTTACGTTTCTGTTTCATTTTTGTTTCGGTGCAGTTTTTTTAAGGTAGTGGAAAAAGTTTTGTTTGCGGATTTGTCGGAAACTTTCTGTAACTTTGAACAATATTTAATTGAATCATAAATATGGCACAACCATTGGCTGAAAGGATGCGTCCGAAGACGCTGGATGAATATATAGGTCAGAAACACCTGGTGGGCGAAGGAGCCGTGTTGCGCAGGATGATTGAGGCGGGGCGGATTTCTTCGTTTATTCTGTGGGGACCTCCGGGAGTGGGGAAAACCACACTGGCACAGATTGTGGCCAACCGGCTGGAAGTACCTTTTTATACGCTGAGTGCGGTGACTTCGGGAGTGAAGGAGGTGCGCGAGGTGATTGAGAAGGCCAAGGCCAACCGTTTTTTCTCGCAGCAGAGTCCTATTCTGTTTATTGATGAAATCCATCGTTTCAGCAAGTCGCAGCAGGATTCCTTGCTGGGGGCGGTCGAAACGGGTACGGTGACGCTGATTGGCGCCACCACGGAGAATCCTTCGTTCGAGGTCATCCGTCCGTTGTTGTCGCGCTGCCAACTGTATGTGTTGAAGTCGCTGGACAAGGACGATTTGCTGGAACTGGTGCATCATGCCCTGGAAAAGGATGCGGTGCTGAAGGAACGGAAGGTGGAGCTGAAGGAGACGGATGCCATGCTTCGTTATTCGGGAGGCGATGCCCGCAAGTTGTTGAACATCCTGGAGCTGGTCATCGAGTCGGAAGGTGAGGACCCGGTAGTCATTACGGATGAGAAGGTAGTGGCTTGCCTGCAACAAAACCCGCTGGCCTACGACAAGGAGGGGGAAATGCATTACGACATTATCTCCGCTTTCATCAAGTCGATTCGGGGAAGCGATCCCGACGGGGCTTTATACTGGCTGGCCCGGATGGTGGAGGGAGGCGAAGACCCGGCTTTCATTGCCCGCCGCCTGGTGATTTCGGCTTCGGAGGATATCGGCCTGGCTAATCCCAATGCCTTGCTGCTGGCCAATGCGGCTTTTGAGGCAGTGATGAAAATCGGCTGGCCCGAGGGTAGGATTCCCTTGGCGGAGGCTACGGTGTATTTGGCCACGAGCCCGAAGAGCAATTCGGCGTATGAAGGCATTAATTCAGCCTTGCAGCTGGTGCGCGAAACGGGTAATCTGCCGGTACCGCTTCATTTGCGTAACGCACCTACCCAGCTGATGAAACAGTTGGGCTATGGAAAGGACTATAAGTATGCCCATGCATATAAAGGGAACTTCGTAAAGCAGGATTTTCTGCCGGACGAAATCCGGACACAACGTCTGTGGCATGCGCAGGAGAATCCTTCAGAGCAGAAAATGAAGGACCGGATGGTTGGACTATGGGGAGAACGTTTTAAAGAATAAGCAATATAATAAAGGAGGATAAAAAGATGAAGATTGTCGTTTTAGACGGATATACATTGAACCCGGGCGATTTGTCCTGGGAGGATTTGAAAGCATTGGGTGAACTCACCGTGTACGAACGGACGGCTCCCAAGGAGGTGCTGAAACGTGCTGCCGGTGCGGAGGTGCTGTTCACCAATAAAGTGGTACTGGATGCGGATACGATTGAAAAACTGCCGGATTTGAAATACATCGGTGTGCTGGCTACCGGATATAATATTGTAGATATCGAAGCGGCATCCCGTCGGGGAGTGGTCGTGACGAACATTCCGGCATATAGCACGAAGTCGGTGGCGCAGATGGCCTTTGCCCATATCCTGAACATCGTACAGCGGACGGGACATTATGCCGAAGAAGTGCAGAACGGTAAGTGGAGCGGGCAGTCGGACTTTTGTTTCTGGGATACGCCGCTACATGAACTCGACGGGAAGAAGATGGGAATCATCGGTTTCGGTAATACCGGCCGGGCCACAGCCCGCATTGCCGTCAGCTTCGGACTGGATGTGTATGCCTATACCAGCAAATCAGCGATGGAACTTCCTTCGGATGTGCATAAATGCCCTTCACTGGACGAACTGTTCCGCAAATGCGATATTGTGAGCTTGCATTGTCCGTTGGCAGAAGACACCCGTGAACTGGTGGATGCCCGTAAGCTGAGCCTGATGAAGCCGACCGCCATTCTGATTAATACAGGCCGTGGCGGACTGGTCAACGAACAGGATTTGGCAGATGCCTTGAACGGGGGTAAGATTGCGGCTGCCGGTCTGGATGTGCTTTCTTCCGAACCGCCCCGTGCCGACAACCCGTTGCTGAAGGCACGTAATTGTTACATAACTCCTCATCAGGCCTGGGCTACCAGTGAGGCACGTGTCCGTCTGATGAATCTTGCAGTAAACAACCTGAGGGCTTTCATGGAAGGTCGTCCGGTGAATGTGGTATCAAAATGAAATGGAATGACGTATGACTAAGGAAGAACGTATAGAAAAGGCAGTCAGCCTGTTTAAGGAAGGATATAACTGCTCACAGTCGGTGGTGGGAGCATACGCTGATATGTATGGGTTTACGTTTGAGCAGGCGATACATATTTCAGCTTCATTTGGCGGGGGGATAGGCCGGATGCGTGAAACTTGTGGAGCGGCTTGCGGCATGTTCCTGCTGGCCGGGTTGGAACGGTGTGCCAAGGACGGAGCCGACCGCGAAGGAAAGTCAGCCAATTACAAGCTGGTACAGGAACTGGCCGGGAAGTTCAAGGAGGAGTGTGGGACACTTCGTTGCGCCGATTTGTTGGGACTTTCTAAAAAAGAACCTATTGTTTCTACACCGGAAGCCCGTACTCCGCAGTATTATGCCAAGCGTCCATGTGTTCGTATGGTGGAAACAGCAGCGAAAATTTGGGGAGATTTCTTGGAAAATGAAGGAAAATTGTAATAAGATACGCTTTTCTCAGTTTTAAAATGAAAGTTTCTAGTTTTTCTTTATGCATTTATCTTGTTTTTTGTTAAATTTGCTCCCGGTTTGAAAACGTCAATTGAGGATGTTTAATTATAAAAGCAAAAAGATTATGTTAAAAGAAAAAGCGGGTGTCATTGCCGGACAAATCTGGGAGGCACTGAATGAAACAGAAGGCAAAACTCAGAAGCAACTGAAAAAGGAAATTAAATTGAAAGCAGACAAAGATTTGTTTCTTGGATTAGGCTGGTTGCTGAGAGAGGATAAGATTGAAACAAGTGAAGTGGACGGAGAATTGTTTGTAAGACTGAAATAATTCTTTCAAGAAATAAAAAATGCGCCGAAGGAGACAACTCTTCTCGGCGCATTTTTTATTTAGTGGGATGTTTGTTTGTAGCATCCTTCCGAGGTGTCGCAGCAGGGGGCATCCGATGTTTCAAACTCAATGGTGGAATGAGTAATGCCATAGGTGGAGAAGAGCTGTTTCAGCTCATGTTTGGTGGCTTCCATATCCGAAAGATGACGGACTACGATGTGAAGAGTAGCGGCATTTTCGGTGGTGCTGACGGCCCAGATGTGTAAATGGTGCCAGCTGTCAACGCCGGGAGTCTGTCCGATGGCTGTTTCCAGTTTTTCCAGCTGGATTTGTTCGGGTACGGCATCCAGGCACAGGTAAAGGCTTTCCTTGAGCAGTCTCCAGGTAGAAATCAGGATGATAAGGGCTATGGCCATACCGATGAAGGCATCGATGAGGTAACATTGTGTGACACTGATGAGGATGCCCGATACGACAACTCCTACGGAGACCAGCGTATCCATGGCCATGTGCAGGAAGGCACCTTTGATATTCAAGTCGTTTTTCTGACCTTTCATCAGCAGCAGAGCGGTAGCCCCATTAATCAGTATACCCACACCGGCTGTCCATGATATCGCTTCGCCGGAGATAGGGGTGCTACTTTTCAGTTTGTAGATACTTTCAATCAGGATACCCCCCACGGCAATCAGCAGAATGACGGCATTGACCAGCGAGACCAGTACGGTGCTCTTTTTGTATCCGTAGGTGAAGTGGCTGTTTCCTTTCCGGGTGGCCATCCGGATGGCGAAGAGTGAAAGCAGGAGACTGAACACGTCGCTCAGGTTGTGGCCGGCGTCAGAAAGCAGTCCCAGTGAATGATAGGCAAATCCGATGCCTGCCTCTACGATGACGAACAGCAGGTTTAGCAGAATGCAGACAATGAGTGTAGTGCCCACGGATTCTATGACGTGATGATGTGCGTGGGCGTGTGAATGAACATGTGACATAAGTAATTTGTTTTATTTTGACTGCGAAGTTAAGTTCTTTTCTTCTATCTTGTACTCTGTGTGTAATAATAACAACTTGGTTGCAGGAAGAGGTTGAAAACGAGGCTGGCTTCGGGTGGTTTCACCGGAAACCTTTATTTTTGTAGTTAATCAAAAAGAGAAAAGAAATGAAGAAATTGGTATGTCCGCAGTGCAAGATAGCGGCAATGTATGTGAAGAATGCGGCAGAAGAGCGCAGGCTGGTGTATGTGACTTCAGAGGGAGAAGTCGTTCCGAAAAAGGAAGGTGAATCGCTTGAAGGTTTTAATCTGGAAGAAGTGTTTTGCTTGGGTTGTTCATGGCATGGCTCTCCGAAACGTATGGTGAAGTATTGAGTGACGTGTCATACATTTTTTACCTAAGTAAATCAGAGAAATAGTCTATTTATCGTGAAGTATAGTCTATTTTATTTTGGGTGGAAAATGAAAGAAATAAGAAAATATACTTATCTTTGTCTATATTTTATGCTTTTTAAAGAATAACGATAAGTATGGACAAAGTAATTATTAACTCTTACGAAGAATTTGAGAAGTTGGTAGGCCAGCAGATTGGCGTATCCGACTGGCTGGAAATTCCACAGGAACGTATCAATCAGTTTGCCGATGCTACACTGGATCATCAGTGGATTCATGTAGATACGGAGCGTGCAAAGGTAGAAAGTCCTTACAAGAGTACGATTGTACATGGTTACCTGACCCTTTCATTGCTTCCTTATCTGTGGAATCAGATTATCGAGGTGAACAATCTGAAAATGATGGTGAACTATGGAATGGACAAGATGAAATTCGGACAGGCGGTATTGTCCGGACAAAGTGTACGTCTGGTTGCCACTTTGCATTCATTGGTCAATCTGCGCGGAGTAGCAAAGGCTGAAATCAAGTTCTCTATCGAAATCAAGGACCAGAAGAAAAAAGCACTGGAAGGTATTGCTACTTTCTTGTACTATTTCAATTAATACCTTATTATAAGGAAAGCTATTGCGGAAGTGAGCGGCTTCATGCCAGTTGCTTACTTCCGTTTTTTTTGTTTAAAATTTCAGTGAGGCATAGAATCCGCAATATCCGTCGCCTGCCATGGGACTGATTGCCAAATCATGTTTCTGGGCGAACGGACGGGTAAAAATATAGGAACTTCCTACACCGATGGCAGCCCCTGCAGCCACATCCCACCAGTCATGTTTTTTTCCGTACACCCGGCTCCAGCCTACATACGTAGATACGACATAAGCCGGCAAGCCCCATTTCCAGCCGTAGCGTCGCTGGATAAAGGAAGCGGCGGTAAAAGAAACGGAGGTGTGCATGGAGGGGAACGAATGGTTGTCGCTATGGTCGGGCCGTTCCTTCTTGACCGCATATTTCAGTGCGTAGGTCACTCCCAGAGTGGTGATTCCGGCCAAGGCTCCTTGCTGCAATCCTTTCCAATCCTTTTGTATTAGAATGGCGGTCAGTCCGGCTACGGGCAGTAACACGGCTCCTATATCGCCGGAAGTACGGACTGCTTTTCGTGATTCACTGATTTCGAGCTGTTGGGCATGAAGGGATACAGTGAGACAGAGAGCTGTCAGGAAAAGTATAAGCTGTTTCATAACAAAAGAAGAATTTTAGGAACGAAGATGATGAGCCCGACGATAGCAGCACCGATAGCCAGAATCAATACGGCTCCGGCAGCCAGGTCTTTGGTACGTTTGATGGCTTCGTTGTAACCGGGAGAAACCAAGTCGGCCAGTGCCTCGATGGAAGAATTGACGGCTTCTGCCGCCAATACCATGGCGATGGCGAATACAATGGCAATCCATTCGATGGATGATAGCCCGATGAGCCATCCGGCTATCGTGACACATACAGCGGCAAAACAATGAATCCACGCATTGTGTTCATGGGCAATGAGCAGACGGATGCCGTTGCCGGCAAACTTAAAGCTCCGCAACCGTTTTCGTAAAGTGAATCCTTCGTTCTTCATCTCATAAAACTTAAATTTCGACAGTGACTTCCACAGGGCAGTGGTCAGAACCGAATATTTCGGTATGTATTTTAGCTCCCTTCAATTTGTCGGAAAGGCTGGCCGAGGCCAGAAAATAATCGATACGCCACCCGGCATTCTTTTCGCGTGCCTTAAAACGGTAAGACCACCAAGAGTAGATGTTGGTCTGGTCGGGATAGAAATGACGGAAGGTATCGACGAATCCGGCATCCAGCAGCTGCTGGAATTTCTCGCGTTCCTGATCGGTAAATCCGGCGTTCATCCGGTTGGTTTTGGGATTCTTCAGGTCAATTTCCTTATGGGCCACATTCAAGTCGCCGCATACCAGTACCGGTTTTATTTGGTCGAGTTTTTGTAAATATGCCCGGAAGTCATCGTCCCAAGTCATGCGGTAGTCCAGGCGTTTCAGTCCGTCCTGCGAATTGGGGGTATAGACCGTTACCAGGAAAAATTTTTCCATTTCCAAAGTAATGACACGGCCTTCATGGTCGTGTTCGTCAATTCCCAGACCATAAGTCACTTGTAGGGGTTGGTGACGGGTAAAAATAGCCGTGCCGGAATAGCCTTTCTTCTCGGCATAGTTCCAGTAGGAAGTGTAGCCTTCGAAAGAAAGGTCAAGCTGCCCTTCCTGCATTTTAGTTTCTTGCAGGCAGAAGAAATCGGCATCAAGCTGGTTGAATACATCGCGGAAACCTTTGTCGCAGCAGGCACGCAGTCCGTTTACGTTCCAAGATATCAGTTTGATCATACGGGTTATTTTTTCAAGTCAAATAAATAGGTGAGACGTCCGCCAATATAAGAATGTGCGGAACGTGAAAAATAGTCTTTTTTACTGTTGTTATAAAAGTCGCTCAGCCCGAAATAGTAGCGGGCTTCCAGCAGGAAATGTCCGATACCGGTGCGTATTTCCACGCCTCCGCCTCCTACAATTCCGTAGTCGAATTTCCGGTCAGCAAATTTTCCATATTGTTCATCGGTACCTTGCGGACGGTTGGACGTATTCCAGGTGGAGGGGTCACTATAGAATTCTTTTTCACTTATCAGAAATCCGACCTGAGGGCCGAGGTTCAAGATGAATCGGGCTCCGTTACCTTGGTCTTTTCCGAAGGCAAGATGGGCCAGCAGAGGAATTTCTATGTAGTTCATGGCCCGGTGGTAGGTGTTGTTACTGCCATCCTCTATAACCTCTTTCCATCCTCGTTGGGAGAAGTTGATTTCGCCTTGGATACCACAAATCATCTTGAAATATTTTTCGGAGATATAGCGGATGGTGAGTCCGAATTCCGGAGCAATGAAGTTGGTCTGCTTGATGCTGGGAGTAAAGCTGACAGAGTTCAGGTTGATTCCTCCGTTGATTCCCACAGAAAGATTATGCCGTTCGTCTTGTAGCTGGGCATGGATGAATTGCGGAAGCAGGCAGAGCAGACCGCATATAAATAGGATTTGTCGGTATCTTTTCATCTTATTCAAAATCAAGTTTGATCAGTTCGTAGTTCTTGGTCAGGTGTACAAAAAAGACTTTCTGGTTGATGAATCCTCCCCAGTTGTTGACTCTTTCAAACTTGAATCCGGTCTGGATAGGGGTGACATGGACTTTATCCAGATTCTCTTCCAGTTTGTTGCCCTGTTGCGAAAGGCCTTTCAGGAAGAAATATCCCGTGTCAAAGCCCAACATGCCGTATTTGGGGAAGATGTTGGCCATGTCTTTGCTATACCAGCGGCGGTAGTTTTGGGTAAAGCGTACCGCTTCCGGGAACAGGTTGTTGGTATAGAAGGACGAATAGAAATACGTGTCCAGTTCATAGAAGCTGGCCAGATGTTCCTGCGTGTAGGTCTGCCATTCCGGATAGCCGAACAAATGCATGTTGAAAGCAGGGTGTGCACGCAACACATTGCTCAGTTGTGGAATGATTCTGGTCAGGGCACTGCTCCGTCCGGAGGTTGGAATGAAGATGTTTTCCCGAAGTGTATCCATGGCTGCAATCACTTTTTCCGGGGTAAGAGTGGCTCCTAACTGAATTTGTTTAAACTTCACACGGTTGTCTTTCAGTTCATTCTTGAGTCCGTTGATAAATTCTGTCTTGTCATTGTCTCCATTGGCTATGTCTATGAAAACAATGTTCGACCGGCTGAATTTTCGCAGAAAGTGTTCATAGACTTCTGAATAGAAATAAGACTGAGGAGTGTTGATTTGATAAATCATCGGGTTGGTGAAGACCTGATCCACTTTAGGTGCAAAAGGAATGACCAAACGTATTTTGTGACGTTTGGCAAAGTCGGATAACTGTCCTATTTGGTTTGTATGGACAGGACCGAAAATAATATCCATGTCTTGCATCTCCGGTTTATTCAAGATACTGGAAATGGTGTTTCCGCTTCCTTTGGTGTCGTAAGTGTACAGATTGATGGATACTCCCTGCCGTTTCAGACTGTCCACAGCCAGTAGAAACCCTTCGTAGTATTCTATCATCCGGCTTTGCTCTTCGGCTTTGGCATTGTTGGCAGTTGTAAACGGAAGCATGACAGCGGCTTGGATTGTTCTTAAATTTTTGGGCGCTGTCTTACTTTGATTGAAAAGTTCTTCGTTGGACGGGATGGTGACAGGCGTCGCAACTGTTTGTTTGTTGGGCCGACTGTTTTTCGGATAAGGAATAAAGAGGAACATCCCTTTCTTCAGTTTCCCGTTTTTCAGTTCTGGATTCAGTGCCAGAAGGTCTTCTTGGGTTATTCCATATTCTTGGCAGATGCTGAAAATCGTTTCTTTCCGTTCTACCTTGTGCATTTCTTTCCAGTCTTTTTGGGATGTGGCTGGAGTAGTTGTGGGGTGAGTTTCGGCCGGCTTGGAAACAGGAGCCGCAGGATTTCCTGTCGGAATGGAAATGACTTGTCCGATTCGGAAATTGCTGGCGCTCAGTCCCGGGTTGGCATCACAGATAGCCTGTGCACTGACATTGTACTTTACGGTCAGCTGATACAACGTTTCTCCTGCTTGTATGGTATGAAAAGTGCCGTTTTCGCCGGAAGAAGTATGGCTTGCCTGTGGTATCTTCAGAGATTCACCGGCCCGGATTTGTTTGTCGCTTCCCGGATTCAGGCGTACAATGTCGTCTACTGTCACATGATACATGCTTGCTATGGAATAAAGGCTTTGTCCCTTACTTACTGTATGTAGAAAATAATTATTGTTCCCGTTTTGTGCGTGGAGGGCCGTTATGGCACTTCCAATGGTGAATGCCAGTACAAGACACGCTATTTGAAAGAATCTCATGGTCATTTATATGATTTGTTGAGTGGCAAAAGTACAAAAAAAATTGCATTGTAGGATGAAAATGGAAAAGTAAATATCTCTATCTTTGCAAAGATATCATTGAAGGATTATATGACTGAAGGAACTGAAACGATTTGTGTGCAGGGAGCCCGGGTACACAACTTGAAAAATATAGATGTAGAAATTCCCCGTGATAGTTTGACGGTGATAACCGGATTAAGTGGAAGTGGAAAATCGTCCTTGGCCTTCGACACCTTGTTTGTGGAAGGGCAGCGGCGTTACATAGAGACCTTTTCGGCGTATGCCCGTAATTTCCTGGGGGGAATGGAACGTCCGGATGTGGATAAGATTACGGGACTGAGTCCGGTGATTTCCATCGAGCAGAAGACGACCAATAAGAATCCACGTTCTACGGTAGGAACCACTACGGAAATATATGATTATCTGCGTTTGTTGTTCGCGCGGGCAGGCACGGCTTATTCGTATCTGTCGGGAGAGAAGATGGTGAAGTACACCGAAGAGCAGATTCTGGATTTGATTCACCGGGATTATAAGGGAAAACGAATTTTTATTCTGGCTCCTTTGGTGCGGACACGTAAAGGACATTATAAGGAGTTGTTCGAGCAGGTGCGCAAGAAGGGTTACCTTTATGTACGGGTGGACGGTGAGATTAAGGAGATTGTTCACGGTATGAAACTGGACCGCTACAAGAACCATGACATTGAGGTGGTGATTGATAAAACGGTGGTGACGGACAAGGAAGACAGCCGGTTGAAGCAAAGTGTGTCTACGGCCATGCAGCAGGGCGACGGCCTCCTTATGATATTGGATGCACAGACCGAGAGTGTACGCCACTATAGTAAGCGACTGATGTGTCCGGTGACAGGATTGTCCTATAAGGAACCTGCACCGCATAATTTTTCGTTCAATTCGCCACAGGGAGCATGTCCGCGTTGTAAGGGATTGGGGTATGTCAATTTGATTGACGAGGACAAGGTGATTCCCGACCGTTCGTTGTCTGTCTATGAAGGAGCAGTCGCCCCGTTGGGAAAATACAAGAATGTGATGATTTTCTGGCAGCTGGAAGCCTTGTTGGAACGTTATGAGGCCACGCTGAAAACTCCGGTAAGTGAATTGCCGGAAGATGCCATCAATGAAATCCTGTACGGATGCGATGAGCGTCTGAAAATCAAGAGTACATTGATTCATACCACTTCCGATTATTTTGTGGTGTATGAAGGTATTGTCAAGTATATCCAGATGATGCAGGAAAAGGAGGCTTCGGCTACCGCACAGAAATGGGCGGAACAGTTTGCCAAGACGGATGTGTGTCCGGAATGTAAAGGGGCACGTCTGAACAAGGAGGCTTTGCATTTCCGTATTCATGACAAGAATATTTACGAGCTGGCCACCATGGATATCAGTGAACTGTATGACTGGGTGTGTCATGTGGAGGATTTTCTGGAAGAAAAGCAACGTCTGATTGCGACGGAAATCTTGAAGGAAATACGTACCCGCTTGAAGTTCTTGCTGGATGTGGGACTGGATTATCTTTCTCTGAACCGTTCTTCGGTCACTTTGTCGGGCGGAGAGAGTCAGCGTATCCGTCTGGCCACTCAGATTGGTTCCCAGTTGGTCAATGTGCTGTATATCTTGGATGAACCCAGCATCGGGTTGCATCAGCGTGACAATATCCGGTTAATCAATTCCTTGAAAGAACTGCGGGATTTGGGAAATACTGTGATAGTGGTGGAGCATGACAAGGATATGATGCTGGCCGCAGACTACATTGTAGACATGGGGCCGAAAGCCGGTCGGTTGGGAGGAGAGGTAGTCTTTTCCGGTACTCCGGCAGAAATGCTGAAAACCGATACGCTGACCTCACAATATTTGAACGGGAAGATGAGCATTGAAGTGCCGGCGGAGCGGAGAAAGGGCAATGGGTATTCTTTGATTCTACGGGGAGCCCGTGGCAACAACCTGAAAGGGGATGATGTGGAGTTCCCATTGGGCAAGCTGATTTGCGTGACAGGCGTTTCCGGTAGTGGAAAGTCTACGTTGGTCAACGATACGTTGCAGCCGATTCTATCCCAGTATTTCTACCGTTCGTTGCAAGACCCCTTGCCGTATGACCGCATTGAGGGTTTGGAATACATTGATAAAGTGGTGAATGTGGACCAGTCTCCGCTGGGAAGAACGCCCCGTTCCAATCCGGCAACGTATACGGGCGTGTTTTCTGATATCCGTAATCTGTTTGTCGGCCTTCCGGAGGCGAAGATTCGTGGCTATAAGGCCGGGCGTTTCTCGTTTAATGTGTCGGGCGGACGATGTGAGGCTTGCGGCGGGAACGGTTACAAGACTATCGAGATGAATTTCCTGCCGGATGTGCTGGTGCCGTGTGAGGTGTGTCATGGCAAGCGCTACAACCGCGAGACGCTGGAAGTGCGCTACAAGGGAAAGTCCATTGCCGATGTGTTGGATATGACCATCAACCGTGCGGTGGAATTTTTCGAGAATGTACCGCAGATTCTGAATAAAATCAAGGTGTTGCAGGAAGTAGGACTCGGTTATATCAAGTTGGGGCAACCTTCCACGACCTTGTCGGGAGGGGAAAGCCAGCGCGTGAAACTGGCTACGGAACTGTCGAAAAGGGACACGGGAAAGACCGTATATATTCTGGATGAACCTACCACCGGATTACACTTTGAGGATATTCGGGTGTTGATGAATGTGCTGAACCGTTTGGTGGACAAAGGAAATACGGTTATCGTGATAGAGCATAATCTGGATGTCATTAAAATGGCAGACTATATTATTGATATGGGCCCCGAAGGCGGAAAGGGAGGAGGCCAGTTGCTGGTTTGCGGCACTCCGGAAGAGGTGGCCGAATCGGGTAAAGGATATACATCAGGATTTTTGAAGGAAGAATTGAAAGGAGTGATTAAAGATGGCAAAAGATAAGATTGCAAAGACCAATGCAGCCCGTCTGTTGGATCGGGACAAGGTGAAATACGAACTGGTTCCATACGAGGTCGACGAGAACGACTTGAGTTGTGTGCATGTGGCTGCCACATTGGGAGAGAATATCGAACAGGTGTTCAAAACACTGGTTTTGCAGGGAGATAAATCGGGCTATTTTGTTTGTGTGGTTCCGGGGGAACATGAAATCGACCTGAAAATGGCGGCCAAGATTTCCGGAAACAAGAAATGCGACTTGATACCCATGAAAGAACTGCTTCCGCTTACGGGGTACATCCGTGGGGGATGCTCTCCCATCGGAATGAAGAAACATTTCCCCACTTACATCCATCACACTTGCAATGATTTTCCTTATATCTACGTCAGTGCAGGAGTGAGAGGGTTGCAGGTGAAGCTGGCTCCGGCCGATTTGATTAAAGTGAGCCAGGCAGAAGTGTGTACATTGTTTTAAGATAGTAGAATAATAGAATCAATCGTTTATGGGATACGGAAAATGGATTGGGGGAATCATGGGATTCATGACCATGGGACCTCTGGGGGCCTTGGCGGGATTTGCCATCGGCTCTTTGTTTGACAAAAGTGTGGCTGCACAGAATGAAATGGGAGAGACTTCCGGAACTTATACGCAGGAGGATATTTATGCCGGGCAGCGTAACAGTTTCTTGTTCTCCATGCTGGTCATGGCTTCGTATATTATTCGTGCAGACGGTCGCATCATGCACAGTGAGATGGAATTTGTACGTCAGTTCCTGCGGGTTAATTTTGGTGTCAATGCAGTGGACGAGGGTGAACGTATTTTGCTGAATCTGTTTGAACAGCGCAAGCAGATGGAGCGGAATGACCCTTCTGCGTTTCGTCGTACCATCCGGGAATGTGGGGCGCAGATTGCTGCCAATTTGACCTATGAACAGCGTCTGCAGTTGCTCGATTTCTTGGTAAAGATTGCCCAGAGTGACGGCAATGTGTGTCAGGCAGAGATTGACGCGCTGAAGGAAGTAGCTCAGTCCATGCAGTTGTCTTTACAGGAAGTGGATTCCATGCTGAACCTGAAGGGCAATTCACTGGAGGATGCCTACAAGGTGCTGGAAATCGAACCTACCGCTTCGGACGAAGAAGTACGCAAGGCTTATCGCAGTCTCGTGTTGAAGCATCATCCTGACCGCGTGGCTACGTTGGGGGAAGACATCCGGAAAGCTGCCGAAGAAAAACTCCAGCGCATCAATGATGCGAAGGAGCGGATTTTCAAGGCACGTGGTATGAAATAAATGCAAGAAAGGTCTGCCTCGTTTTTTACATTGGCAGGCCTTTCTTGTGCTTTTTTATTAGATTGATAAACAGAATTATTATGCTTTGCGAGTACTGCCTAAGGAGTACCGCAGTACTTCCTTTGCAGTACTGGGGTACTTTCCTGCCAGTACTGCAGTACTTTCGGGGAAGTACTGGCTAATCGTACCAGTTGAGTTCGTCTTCCTTCAGGTCGAATTCCAAGTTGTCTGTCACTCCAGCCTGCTTCAAGGCCTTGCGGATGATTTCCTGTTCCTTGGGAGGCAGTTTTCTTTCCCCTCTTCTTCTTTCAAAATAAGGATTTCGTCCGAAGTGGGCAATCAGGATATTCATGAATTTCTGGTATTGGTCGGGGTACATTTGCTTTTTCATTTGGCTGAAACCGCGCATGTAGGTCACCGGAGTGGCATCGCGGTAGTACGGGCAGGAAGTATCTTTGGTGCATCGTGCGGGATTGGCCAGGTGCAGGAATGCCTCCCGTTCCAGCAGTACCGGATAGGCAAGCTGGCGCAGGCAATTGGAAGCGCAGGTACAGTCAGTATGTAAGCAGATGGAAAAACTGGCCGGAGCCTCTTTGTAAGGATTCTTTTTCATAAGTATGTTTTTTAGCTTGAGCTGATAACAAACTTACGGAAAATCTCTGGAATAACCGCTGAATTACACCAGATTAATACAACAGAATTTGATTATTAGAGGGTTCGGAGAAAATTGCAGAATGTTTCATTTTGCGGCGTTCTGCGCAGCATTACCGAAAGTCCTTACCGAGTGGTTCAAAGAACAGTCTGATAAACTATTCACATCAATAAGGAAGAAACCGATATTTTTACAATAGGGGAAGAAGATAAGTTTATAATATTGAGCGTTTTAACGGAGGACAAACCGAAGACAGACACTCTCAATATGTAGCTGCCTTCAGTTCGTTTTTGTTTTGCTTCAGACTCAACCTACCACACTGTAGATTCTTACGTTCGGGTCACTCTGGAAGTAAGGCTTCAACTCTACGAACACATCTTGTGTGAACAAGTCAGACTTCAGGTAGTTCTCGGCGTCAGCTGCGGAAACGAACCCGTGGAGCACCTGTACATCATTCTCGCGCACAAGAAGCTGCTTGCTAGTCGCCCCGTGGATGCCGTCCAAGAACGGCTGGCGATATTTGTTGTACACTGCTGCGGCTGCCGTGCGGTCGCTTTCTTTGATGTTCATGGTGATTTGCAGGAATGCACCTGTCTTCTTTTCTGTTGCCATATCTTTTGTTTTTTTATTAGACACTGCAAAGTTAGCTTGCAGCAGGCATACGTGCGGTGTCCATTTGGGAAAATGAATGGTAAATTCAGGCATCAAAATATAAAGACGTTATCTGTCTTCCCAAATTTACCCTATTTCTTTTCGTTTTTTCCTATTGAAAAACTTAATATGTTACCTTTGCACATAGAAAATTAACGTACAGGAGTATGAAAAGAGAAGTGTTCACCCAATACGATTTAGATTCCGTCTCGCAGATGCAGTTTGAGATGACGGAACTTTCCCGGCTTTTTGCCGAAAACGGTTCTCACCCTTACGAGGCGCACATACACAGTTTTTATCAGATAATATGGTTCCGGAAAGGGACGGGCGTGCATTATGTGGATTTCAAGGAATATCCGGTGGCGGACAACACGATGTTTTTCATCTCCCCCGGGCAAATCCATTACTTCGAGACTGGCAGACAGGTGGAAGGCGTTGTTATACATTTTAATGAAAGTTTCCTATCGGACGAGGGAAGTAGCGAGAACGTCTTTCTGAAATACAATGTGTTCAATGCGTTCGACGCTTCGCCCTACTATCTCATCCGCCGGGAGAACGCAGGGAAACTGGCACTTCTCGTAAATGAAATGGAGGAAGAAATACGCAATGAGGGACTTTTTGCGCACAGCGATTTATTGAAGTACCTCATCAAGATGTTGTTGATTTACGTGCAGCGGACAGGAGAAAGGGGACACGGGCTACCACTGTGTATCAACAATGCCGCCAACCGCACCTTCGTCCGCTTCCGCCAGTCGTTGGAACATCATTACCGCTCGATGCATACGGTGAAGGAATATGCCGCCCACCTGAACGTGTCCACCAAGACGCTGACTAATTGCGTGTATGAAAGTTCGCACAGCACACCGCTTGCGCTCATAAACGATCGCATTGTACTGGAAGCCAAGCGCCAGTTGCTTCATTCCAGCCTGAAAGTGAAGGAAATCGCCTTTCAGCTTGGCTTCGAGGACCCGTCTTATTTCATCAAGTTCTTCAAGCGGTATGTGGGCTGTCTGCCGGCCGAATTTAGAGAACAGTAAATATCATATGTAAAACAGATTTGATGAAAGAAATGTCAGATAATATATTTTTAATGTAAAAGAAATTGAAGCCCTATCCATTCCGTCTAAAACGGTATTATTGGAAGAGGGTAAGATTGCGAATGAGATATACCTTATCCGCAAAGGATGTCTAAGATTATTTTTCTACAATGAAGGAAAGGATATAACTTTTCAATTCTTTTTTGAAGGTGATTTTGTGTCCTCATTTGATAGTCTGTATAAAGGTACACCCAGCTTGTTCTCATTAGAAAGTATTGAGCCGTCTGAGGTCGTGTCAATTAAAAAAGAAGATTTCTATCATAAAATAGAAAGTGATCCTGCCTTGAGACTGCTATACGAGGAGAAAATTATAGAGCGATTCAGCCTTTACCAGCACTTGTTTTTGTCCCGTATCAAGAATACGCCACAACAGAGATACGAAGAATTGTTGAAGGAATACCCTACTATTGTCCAACGGGTACCGCTACATTATATCGCTTCTTATCTTGGTATTACGCCTGTTTCACTGTCCCGTATTAGAAATCGTCGTTAAACTCCATTTCTTTACAATTGTTATCATTCATTTCCGGTAAAGTAGCGATTTTTGTCACGTAATCAAAACGGAAACGTATGAAAAGAATTTTTGTAATAGATTGGATATTGATTGTTGTATTTATCGTATCTGCCATTTCAGGATTTGGTTTGCATGTGGCCGGACATGGTGGCAGTCATGTAATTTGGCATAACTGGGCTGTTTTTCATGTTTTGGGTAGTGTCTTATTTTTTGTTGCCATAATATTCCACGTGGTCACGCATCGGGGATGGTATAAAGGAATTATGCAAAAAGGAATAGGCAGAAAGAGTAAAGTTACAGTTGTCCTGTCTGTCATATTTTTATTGCTATCCGTTACGGGTCTTGCACTATTGGGTATAAATGGGGCAAACTCTCCACTTGGATTGTGGCATTATAAAATAGGAATTATAACTACAGTTATAGCTCTTGGACATGTGATAAAGCGATTGTCTGTTCTTCGTAAGTCGCTGAATTGTAGGATGTAGGCTTACGGTCAGTCTTGATGGGATGTACTGGACGTATTCGTTGTTGAATTCCCGAACCACTTGTCAATGAGCAGTGCCAAGGCTCCGTCGCCCGTTACGTTGCAGGCCGTACCGAAACTGTCCATGGCGATGTAGAGGGCAATCATCAGGGCTTGCGCGTTTTCGTCAAACCCCAGCATGGACGACAAGATGCCGAGCGAGGCCATAATGGCTCCTCCCGGTACACCCGGGGCGGCTACCATGGTGATTCCCAACATAAAGATAAATCCGGCAAACATCTGGAAATCGTAGGGAATATCCTGCATCATCATCAGGGCCAGGGCGCAGGCCACAATCTTCATGGTACTTCCCGACAGGTGGATGGTGGCACACAAGGGGATGACAAATCCGGCAATCCCTTCGCGTACACCGTTTTGTATGGTCTGTTTCAGGGTCACAGGAATGGTGGCGGCAGACGACTGGGTTCCTAAGGCGGTGAAATAGGCCGGCATCATTCTTGCCAGCAGACGGAATGGATTCTTGCGTACAAACAGTCCCGCGATGCAGTATTGGAAAATCAGCAGGAAGATGTGCAGGAGGAAGATGATGCCGATAATCTTGATAAACACTGCCAGTACGTGGAACACTTGTCCGGAGTGAGTCATGTTGAAGAAAATGCCGAAGATATAAATCGGCAACAGGGGAAGTATCACGGCTTGTATGGTCTTGACGATAATTTCCTTGAAATCGTTGCAGACGTTTTTCAGGTAGGTGGTATCCAGATGAGCCAGTCCGAGTCCGAGGGTGAAGGCCATGACGAGTGCGGTCATAACGTTGAGCGGTTCGGGTATGGCTACGGTGAAGAATGGGGTAGTTCCTTGTGCCTCACTGATTTCCGATAGTGGAATGTTTCGGGTGATGAGGCTGGGGAAGAAGGTCTCTCCCACGCCGAATGAAAGAAATCCGGAAAACAGGGTGGCTCCGTAAGCCAGCAACACGGTGGCTACCAGCATTTTTCCGGCTCCTTTCCCGATGTCGGCGATGGCCGGGGTGACCAGTCCTACAATAATCAGGGGAATGATGAAGTTCAGAAACTGGCTGAAAAGCGCGTTGAATGTCACAAAAATGCGTACCGGAAGTGCCGGCGAAACTGTACCTGCACCAATACCCAGAGCGATAGCTAGGATGATGCGGGCAAGGAGTCCTAGTTTAATTTTTTTCATGGGGCTTAGTTTTTGTCACAAAGATAGTATAATAATCCTGAATAAGCGATACACCCTACCTGAGGAAATGATTACTTTTGTGCCCGAGAAAAATAACGGACAAAATTAGTTAAATTATGGAACCGACTCAAAAGAAGATTAACAAGGTAGAGCTTCGAAATTTGCAGATTGAAGACTATGCACAGCTTGCCCAGTCGTTTACTCGCGTTTATGCAGACAAGGATGTGTTCTGGACACATGCACAAATAGAAAAACTGATTCGTATTTTCCCCGAAGGACAGATTGTAACCGTCGTGGATGACAAGATTGTGGGATGCGCACTTTCTATCATCGTGGATTATGATTTGGTCAAGGGAGACCACACGTATGCGAAGGTGACAGGAGATGAGACCTTCAGCACACACAATCCGAAAGGGAATATCCTTTATGGTATTGAAGTGTTTATCCATCCGGAATACCGGGGATTGCGCCTGGCCCGCCGAATGTATGAATATCGTAAGGAATTGTGTGAAAAATTGAATCTGAAAGCCATCATGTTCGGTGGACGTATTCCGAACTATTACAAATATGCCGACCAGATGCGTCCGAAGGAATACATCGAGAAGGTCCGTTCGCGCGAAATCTACGATCCGGTGCTGACCTTCCAGCTTTCGAATGATTTCCACGTACGTCGTGTGATGCGTAATTACCTGCCGAACGACGAGGAATCCAAGCATTGCGCTACGTTGTTGCAGTGGGATAATATTTACTATCAGCCGCCTACAGATTCGTACATTGACAAGAAGACCACAGTCAGAGTCGGGTTGGTGCAGTGGCAGATGCGTTCCTATCAGACATTGGATGACGTGTTTGAACAAGTGGAGTTCTTCATCGATGCGGTGGCCGGATACAAGAGCGACTTTGTACTTTTCCCGGAATATTTCAATGCTCCGTTGATGGCCAAATTCAACAATATGGGAGAGGCCCAGTCTATCCGTGCTTTGGCTCAATATACGGAAGATATCAGAGACCGTTTCATCAACCTGGCTATCAAGCATAACATCAATATCATCACAGGTAGTATGCCTTACGTGAAAGAGGACGGCGGACTTTATAATGTGGGATTCCTTTGCCGTCGTGATGGAACTTACGAAATGTATGAGAAGATTCATGTAACCCCCGATGAAGTGAAGAGCTGGGGGTTGAGCGGCGGTAAGAAAGTACAGACCTTTGACACCGACTGTGCCAAAATCGGTGTGCTGATTTGCTACGATGTGGAATTCCCGGAACTTTCCCGACTGATGGCCGATCAGGGCATGCAGATTCTGTTTGTGCCGTTCCTGACCGATACGCAGAACGGTTATTCACGTGTACGGGTCTGCGCACAGGCACGTGCCATTGAAAATGAATGTTTCGTGGTGATTGCCGGAAGTGTGGGCAACCTGCCTCGTGTGCACAACATGGATATCCAGTATGCCCAGTCGGGAGTCTTTACGCCGTGTGACTTTGCTTTCCCGACCGACGGAAAACGTGCGGAAGCTACTCCGAATACCGAAATGATTCTGGTTTCAGATGTAGATTTGGACTTATTGAATGAACTTCACACCTATGGTAGTGTGCGTAACCTGCGTGACCGCCGGAATGATTTGTATGAATTGCGTATGAAAAAGAACGCACAGGAAAATAATTGATAAAAAATCCCCGGACGGCAATCTCGTTATCCGGGGATTTTTGTGTCTTATTCTTTGTAAAGGTCCTCGTGGTAGTCGAACAGCCAGTCGGCTTCTGCCAATAGCGGATGGTGTTTGTCTTTCTCCGAAAGGATGACTTTTTCGGCAGGTATCTTCCAGTTAATCTTCAAAGCCGGGTCGTTCCAGGCAATGGCTCCTTCACTTTGGGGGGCATAGAAATTGTCGCACTTGTACTGGAAGATGACTTCGTCGCTCAGTACGCTGAATCCGTGGGCAAAGCCTCGTGGAATGAAGAACTGGCGGTGATTGTCTTCGGTCAGTTCCACAGCTACATGTTGTCCGAAAGTGGGAGAACCCTTTCGGATGTCCACCGCCACGTCGAGTACAGAACCCTTGATGACTCTTACCAGCTTGCTTTGAGCAAACGGTGGTTTCTGAAAATGCAGTCCGCGTAATACCCCGTAACTGGATTTACTCTCGTTGTCTTGTACGAAATGGATGGTGCGTACTTGCTTGTCGAAATCTCTTTGTGAAAAAGATTCAAAAAAATATCCTCTCTCATCTTTGAACAGGCGGGGTTCGATAACGACCACCCCTTCAATCTCTGTATTTATTACTTCCATGTGTGAATGATTAATATCATTTATCGGTTGTTCTTTTGCAATTCGTCGATGACCTTCAGTAAATACTGACCGTATTGGTTTTTCAGCATGGGCTGGGCCAGTTCTCTCATCTTTTCGGGGGTAATCCAGCCTTGTCGCAGGGCTATTCCTTCCAGGCAGGCAACTTTCAGTCCTTGTCGTTTTTCAATTACTTCGATGTAGGTGGATGCCTCTGCCAGCGAGTCGTGTGTGCCGGTGTCCAGCCAGGCGAATCCTCTTCCCAAAGTCTGGACTTTCAGTTCTCCGTCGGCCAGGAAACGCTGGTTCACCGAAGTGATTTCCAGTTCACCGCGGGCGGAAGGCTTGATTTGTTTGGCTACTTCCACCACCTTGTTTGGATAGAAATAAAGGCCTGTCACGGCATAGTTGGACTTGGGGTGCTGAGGCTTTTCTTCAATGGACAGGCAATTTCCTTCCTTGTCGAATTCAGCCACTCCATAACGTTCCGGGTCGCTCACCCAATAGCCGAAAACGGTCGCTTTTCCTTCTTCTTCGGCCATACGGACCGCTTCTTTCAGCATCACCGTGAAGCTGTTTCCATGGAAAATATTGTCACCCAAGACCAGGCAGACCGCATCGTTTCCGATAAATTCTTCTCCAATCAGGAATGCTTGTGCCAGTCCGTCGGGGGAAGGCTGTTCTGCATATTCAAAATGTACGCCGAAATCGCTTCCGTCTCCTAGCAGCCGACGGAATCCGGGAAGGTCGTAAGGAGTAGAAATAATCAGAATATCACGTATCCCTGCCAGCATCAGCACAGATATCGGGTAATAAATCATGGGTTTGTCAAAAACTGGAAGAAGTTGTTTGGAGACCCCTTTGGTTATAGGGTAGAGTCGAGTGCCCGACCCTCCTGCAAGAACAATACCTTTCATGGTTGAATGATTTTAATTAGTTTGCTGCAAAGAAAAAAGTTTTTTGTGAGAACTCAAAGTTTCTGCCTATTATCATTAAGGTGGAAAGGGAATATTGGATGCTTTTTGTAAAGAAAATCACAAATTCCTTTCCTCAGGTATTGTAAGTTTCAAAAATAGTTGTACCTTTGCAACGCATTTGAGAAAAACAAGTGCGGCGAACATTTCGGTTCCTTGGATGAGTGGCTTAGTCAGCGGTCTGCAAAACCGTGCACGGCGGTTCGAATCCGCCAGGAACCTCGCAAATTAGAAAGAGAGAACATCGGTTCCTTGGATGAGTGGCTTAGTCAGCGGTCTGCAAAACCGTGTACGGCGGTTCGAATCCGCCAGGAACCTCCAAACAACAAGATGCACTCTTAGCTCAGTTGGTAGAGCAACTGACTCTTAATCAGTGGGTCCAGGGTTCGAATCCCTGAGGGTGTACAACAAATTAGTGCAAAAAGTAGAAAAGTTCTGAAAATCAATTGATTTTCAGAACTTTTTTGTTTTTTACTATGCAGAATAAGGTGGTTTTCGGAAAGAAAGAAAGGACTTATCCGTGGGACTTTTTTTAGCCCCTAAAAAAGTCCCACGGATATGATTCTATTTCATTATTTATCAGTGTTTTGCATGAATTCATCTTGTGGTAAATAAATTAAATTTGTAGAAACAAAAGAAATTGGTTTATGGCAAGAGAAGAAAGAGAAACAATGAGCATTTTGTTCTTTATTAAGAAGACAAAACTTCTAAAAAATGGTGAAGCACCAATTTGTTTGCGTTTGACATTGAATAAGCAAATAGCAGAGATCCGAATTAAACGCAGTATTTTGGTTAATCGTTGGAGTCCAGCTAAAGGGTGTGCTCTTGGAAAAGACAGAGTTGCAAGAGAACTGAATAGTTATCTTGAAGCTATCCGTTTAAAAATGCACCAGATACATCGAGAATTAGTTTTGGACATGTCTACTCCTGTTACAGCAAATGCTATAATAAATCGATATTGTGGTAATGATGTAAAGATGTTGTTGGAAGTTTTCGAAGATCACAATGATAAATGTCGTGCACTTATTGGTAAAGAATATGTGGAAGGGACGGTTAGAAAATTTGATACGACTTTGTTATATTTAAAGCAGTTTCTTAAACAGAGGTATCGTAAAGATGATATCCCCCTTCCCGAGATTAATCAGGAATTTGTTAGAGATTTTGAATTTTTCTTAAAGACCGAGAAGTCGTGTCAGAATAATTCAGCTCTTAAGCATATAAAAAATTTCCGGAAAGTAATACGTATAGCTATAGGTAATGATTGGATTAAAAGAGATCCTTTTTTTGGACTTCGTTTTAAAGCTGAAGAAGTTAATGTAGATTTTTTATCTAACGATGAATTGAAACGTATCAGACAAAAGAAAATAACGATACCAAGACTGGAGCGTATTCGTGATATTTTTGTGTTTTGTTGCTTCACGGGTTTGGCTTTTGTGGATGTTTCTCAATTAACTGCTGAGGATTTAATTAAAGATGCCCAGGGAAATATGTGGATTCGAAAAATGAGACAGAAAACGAAGGAAATGTGTAACATTCCTTTGCTTAGTGCTGCAAAAGAAATTCTAGAAAAGTATAAGGATTTTGCATCAACAAATGCTAAGGGGTTGTTATTGCCGGTCTCCAGTAATCAGAAAACCAATGCATATTTGAAAGAAATAGCTGATATTTGTGGTATAAAGAAGAAATTAACAACACATGTTGCACGGCATACAGCTGCTACAGTAGTCTTTTTGGCAAATAGAGTTTCGATGGAGAATGTTGCAAAGATCCTTGGACATGCCAATCTTAATATGACAAGACACTATGCGAAAGTTTTGGATCAGTCCATATTGAATGATATGGAAAATGTTGAACGGAGCTTTAGACAATGAAAAAAGGGGCACAAGAAGGAATTGTTTACAAGCTATTCCTTCTTGTGATTTTAAATTTATCAGTTAAAATTGGGTGCCGAATATGTTTGTCCGGTTCTTAGCTAATAACTCTTCAATATCACTTTCTTTATAAAGAATTTTTTTACCAATTTGATAATAAGGTAATATTCCATTACACCTGTATTCGGATAAAGTACGTTTTGAAAGTTTTAATTTTTCCGCAAGTTCAGAGTCTGTTATATACTGTTCATTTTGGAGACTTCTCAATTGATAAGTTTTAAGTGATTTTAAAATCTCCTTTAAATCTTGGATTCGGTTAAAGAAATCGATGATTTCTTTATCATTTTTTGTCAGTATTTTTCCCATATTGCTGTCCCTTAATTAGATTCATGACTTCTTGTTTATGATAGTACGTTTTGCGGCCAATTTGAGTGAATGTAATATTCCCACGGTTCTTTAAGTACTGTAATGTTCTGAGTGAAATATTTAGTATTTCGCATACTTCTTGATTATCTAACCATTCATTTAGCTGACAATTAGGGTGTTGATTTCGCAATAAATTGATTTCTTTTTCTAGATTAAATAATGCATCTAGCATTTCTTGAAATGTTTTTGCTTCAATATTGACTATTTCCATATTTGGTATTTTAGGATTGTTGGGATAAAGGTAATTGCTGCAATATATATTATGTTTGATTGCTTCATCAGATAGCATCAAAATTCATTAGATGTCATGAAAGTTAATCATGTTAACCGATACTTGATTTCCGTATTATATAGTTTACACTTTTGGTTTACACTAATATTTAGACATTATTCTGTATGTTTCAGATTATCAGCAGTTAAGTGGTAATATAAAATAAATATGAACTATGTGGCATACTATTTTCACTACTATAAGTACATACTCTTAGAGTGCGCACGAAGAGAGTATCGATTTATTCACTTAATAACATTGGAATTATGTCATATATAGATAATGAGATACTCGAAAGACTGATAGGAACCATGGTAGAGGGGTTTGCCCGCATTGAAAAGAAACTGGACCAGATGAACCGTTTGAAAGAATGTATGAACGGGGATAAACTTCTTGATAATGTGGATCTGGCAGAACTCCTTGGTGTGTCACAAAGAACTCTGGCACGTTACAGGCAAGAGGGAAAGATTAAATATTACTCGGTGGAAAAGAACGGGAAATCATTCTATCTCGCCTCAGAGATACAGAGTTTCCTGCTCCAGCGAGGTAAGAATATAGTAAATAATAAGTAGCTAATTAAAACAATAAGTGGCCGTTATTCTGATAAAGAGATCATACGGTCACTTATGCATTGTAGTGAGATTATATTTTATTATTTTTTCTCGCTTTTAGTGTTAGTAAACGAAGCCACACAGAAAGATATCTGGTTTTGTTAACATAGATATATGTAACAGAACTAATATAAATAATTTTGTTTGGCAAATCTTATGAATCCGTGTTATTGTGACAAATTATAATTTTCTCACTAGAAACAGTCTGAAACTATAGTTTTTTATATACCTTTACTCATTGAATTAAGAATAAACGAAAAAATACATGAAATCGCTACATATAAAATTAGATAAAAACTCTCCTCCTATCAAATGGGCTGATGCACAGGCCGACAGAATAGGAGCAAGAGGACATGTCGGTACTCACTTGGATTGTTATACAACAGTTCCGGAAAAATCTGAATACAATATCACAGCAATGGTTCTTGATTGTCAGAATGGAATGCCCAAACTGGATAATGTTAAAAGTTTTACTACTCTTGAAAATATGGCTTTACTATTACATACAGCTAATTTGGAGAAAAACGAATACGGAACGGATATGTATTTCGCTACAGACACTTTTCTATGTGAAGAAGTCCTTCATTCTATTTTAGAAAAAAAACCTCTTTTTATTATTATAGATTCGCATGGAATAGCAGAAAAAGGAAAGAGACATATAGAATTTGACAAGGTTTGTGAAGCTAATGGCTGCCATGTAATAGAGAATGTTGATTTCTCATGTATCGGAAAGCAAAAAAATATTCAACTGAAAATATTAATAAACATTGATCACAAATCAACTGGTAAACCTTGTGAATTGTATTGTATGTAAAATATCAAATAGTTTAAAAGGCCATAGAGAAAAATAAAGATAAAAACAGAATTATAAATATTTATAAGCAATAGTATGAAAATAGAATGTCTGGCAATTGGGGCAGATGATATATAATTACTTAAAATTTTATATATTATTTCAATTTTGAAGCGAGTGAGTTTTATAATAATTCGATTAAAAACTTTACTTCATATTTCTTGTATTACGACAAAAACAGTGCAGAATAGAACTGATATATAAATCTGGGATAAACACACCGACAGGTAGAGGAGATTTATAAAGGACTTGCACATTTTGTAATATCTGTTGGCTGCAAAGATAAAGTAAATCTGTTTACTGAAAAATTAAGGAAGGACGGATATAAAGTGAACTTCGGACAATAGGGAACGGCCTTTACGAAAGTGTTGTAGCAGATTAGGAAGTAAACTCTGTAGAAATAACAGAGTAAATAAAAAGTCCCCAACGGAGTAACTGCTAGGGGCTTCATGTATCTGTATGTTATATGTCAGACATTAGTATATTAGTCAAGTGCTGTATTATTGATTGTGTTGTATAATTCTTCAATATATGGTTTGGTATTATCAGTTTTATGATAATATGAAGTTTTACTGTACCAATAGTGACGTTATACCGGGATTGCGGTCACTTTCAATGTCTCCAGATTGACATAGACACCGCGATACAGTGTCTTTCCTTCCTTGAACATTTTCCAGAGCAGATCACATCCGATATGTGCCAGTGTGGAATTAATGAACAGATCCTGTTTTTCCAGGGCTTCTGCCAGAGAACAGCTCGGCCCCGATTCCTTTTCCTTGATTTTTGCATAGTCCACTTCCTCAGTGATGACATTCATTTTAGGCATGGGAATATATTCCTGTGAAGAAGGCTGGAGAACTTTCTCACGTACCGTCCCGATGATGACCTGTCCCTTTGTCTGGCTGTTCCCGAAATCCATCCAGTATATGGGAGCCGAATGGTCACTGAAGTTTTCTTTGCGGACTTTCTTCAGGAACTTCCAAAGCGTAAGACGTGAACGTATATTGTCCGTACAGGTTATGATGATATTTGCTGTGCTGTCTTCAGAAAAATTCCTGGTAGGAAAACATTGCGCTTCGGCAGTCCATGTGTATCCGAAGAAACGGTTGATGCGTGTGACTAGTGATACGGCTTTGTTTAGTCCCAGTTCTGTTTCACTGAAAAGCTGGCGTCCTATATTGGCCTGGCTTACTGTGTCGGGATCGAATACGGTGACATGCAGTCCCGGATGGCCCAATGCTTGAAGTGCCATGCTCATGCGTGCCAGATTGGTTATCACTTGTGAGCCTGTACCTCCGGCTCCGATGACGAATACTGTTACTGGATGACGCGGATTGAGCAGGTAGCGGTCGGTAAAATGTATTTTTTTCATGGAAGTATGTCTTTAAGTTTTTTATTCATGGGCTTGAGTTCGTTCATATCGAACGGATTGTTTCTTATGTTCTCGGTGACGATGACAAGATTTGAAACGGTAGGATTGACATTTCCTCCAAGATGGGAGAATTCAGTCAGCCAGAACCGTTTTTCCCAGTATTCCAGCAGGGAAAGGAAAGTCGGGTTCTGTGGCTTTTCCAGAGAACTGCTGCCAAGGCAGACACTTGACCCGGTCACGTTGAAGAACGGGGCACGGAACAGTGGAGTCGTCTCCATTGGACGTTTTCCCTTGAAGGCGAATACGTCCATGCTTCCGTTTTTTACATGATAAACAATTCCCGGCAGATTGAATATGCCGTCCTGTATATTGAGATCCTTGTGAAAGAACATCTGTCTCTTTCCGGGCGGATTGTACCAGATATATTCTTCCTGTCCTTTTCTCGGATTGCAGGCCAGCATGTTATCGGGGACTCTTCCTGCCGGTATCCCGCTCATTTCTTCCGTGTAGGATTCCAGCAGGGTATTCATGAATTCGTATGTGACGGGGATACCTGCCCCCATCTGTCCGCTTTTCCCGATGGGACGCAATTCTATGAAGTACCTGGTGTCAGAATTTCTTCTGTCTTCATACTTGTAGGCTATGATAGCCGCCTTCGGCACCATCATTTTTTGAATATTTTGGGTCAGTTCATTCATGATGTTTATAAATTATAGGTAACATGTTCTACAAATTTCTCAAACCATTTTGAGAACCGTTCCGGATAATTCTCTGGTCTGAACAGTTTTTCAGTTTCCGGTGTGATGAATGTAAATGATACGGGAGTCTGGTTATATGTTTCCTGACAGTCAGTACTGAAACAGCTTTCCATGTCTTTGGTAACCGTATCCGTAATGGAATATGTAAGCAGAATCTGATATTCGAGTGGTGGTGGCTCGAAATCCCTTTCCTTTTCGCTTGCATAATCATAGTCATAATTCAAGATATAAGGGCTGTCCTTTGCAATCAGGGACAGCCCTTCGGTAATCAGTTCCAAAAGTCTTTTTTCCTTATTGCTGGAAGGATTACAGTTGCGGATATGTTCTTCCAGATTCCTACAGAAAGCTCTGGAGTACATCCGGCACAGCTTCCTGTGGATTCTCCCTTTCTCATATGACCTGAAAAGCTTTTCCTTTCTGTACAAATCCTTTTTCTCTTCCTCATCAAGCTGTTCAAAGTCCACATAATCGATACAGACTTCCGACATTTCAAAATAAGGGGTATCGGTTATATCCATCATCCTGTGATACTTGATGAACCTTCTGATGAACTCCAGTGTGATCCTTTTGATTTCACCTTTCAGTCTTTCTGTAAAATCTATCGGTATCAGGAACAGGGTGTAATCAGGCCATTCATGGAAGTGATAGATACAGAACTGGAGCCTGTCACCGACAAGTTCCAGATTTACATGATGAGATACTATGGAATCCAGCGCATTATATAGCAGGCATATTTTTTCTCTTATGGAAGTCCTGCCTGTAGGATGGTATGGCAGCTCCACATCCAGGAGCTGCGCATATTTCATGGCTGAACGGTACAGGAAATCAAGATTCTCTTTGGTGGTGACATTTACCGTTACATCCCTGTCATTCTCCACATACAGGTCGGGAGCGATGGAAGGTATTCTCGTGTTCAGAAAACCATGAGGCTTTCTGCTGGAGGGAGTTTTCTTTTCTTTCTGCTCCTGATGCCCCGGCTTATGTCCGTATTTTCGAGTTCCGATATGATAAGTCTGGCTAAATTTTCCAAAGCCCGTTCCGTAAGTTGTGTACATGGTTTTTTATTTTTACGTTGTCCTTTTTTCATGTCCTTACCCTTTTACTCCGATGGTTGTCTTGAATTCATATACCGCCCGGTCGTCTTCGATTTCCGGTCCGTGTACGGTCGCGGTGGTCAGTTCTGGATAGTTCATTGAATAGAAGTCCATCACTTCAGCCGGAGACATGTTTACGTTCGGATCGTCCAGTACGATTTCCTGACTGTTCTTCTTCATCTTGAATACTCTTTTCATTCCTTTAATTTCCAGTGCCATATTGTTTATTGTTTATTGGTTTTACAAATCATTTATTTTTATATATCAGCAGTATACCATTTCTACCTGTGCCTCGTCCTTCATACGGTATTCAGCCGGAAAATCCGGATATTCCGCATACGGGTCCTCTTTTAGAAGTTCCCTGTCATTCTCGTCTTCCGGATCGAAGCAGAATGTCTCATGTGTAGCCGGCGCAGTCTGGTATTCCCGTCCGTTTCCGTTCTGTACCTGTACTGTTCCGTTCGGTATATGGCCGTTTGTCGGCTGCCGTACCTGTTGTTGTGGATAAGGAGCCGTCTCAGGCTGGTAAGCCTGCTGCTGCGGATAGGGCTGCATTGTAGCTCCTTGCGGCATACCTGTTCCTTGCATTACGGGGCGGTTTGGAGCAGGTTGGATATATGCTCCGTTCGTTCCATATACCGGTTGAGGCATTTCCTGTGGAATCTGTTGTGGAGCAGACTGCATGACAGGTTCAGGATTCATAGTATGGGTCTGCTGCTCCGGGAATATGCTTGTTTGTATACCGGGCTGTGGCTGACCGTTCATGCTGCCTTGTGGTTGGGGAATTACCGGCGCCGGTTCCTCTGCCATACCGAACAGACTTCCTTCGCTGGCCTGTTTCTGTACTTCCTGCATCCTGGTATCAATCTCCTTCTGTTTTTCGGCAGAAGCCAGAACCCGTGCCTGTTTCAGCCATGTCATTGCTTCGGAGAACCTTTTTGCGGCAGTTGCATCATCAGCCTTTTTGAGGAGCTTTTCCATCTTTTCCCGTTTTTCCTTGGCTTCCTTTGATTCGGCTGGTACTGTTGGAGCCTTGGATGATTTGGCCTGTGATGTAGCCTTTTCTGCCTGTTTCTCGAAATTTTCCGCATTGGCAAGCAGTCCCTGTACCTTCTGTATCGGTTGGAGTATGGTCTGCAGGAAACCCATATCCAGTTCTGTCGGTGTTCCGTTCACTACCAGCGGCACCATGTTCTGCCGCGTATCCTCTTTCAGACTGTTCCGCCTTGGCATGACTGCTACGCTCAGGCTGTTGTCCACTTTACGGATATTGATATTCAAATCCGTTCCTGCTGTAATCATCTGATAAATTGATTGAAAAAACATAATTGAAAAATTTTATGGTTATACATAAGTTTCCTTGAAGAATTCTTTCAGGACATCCTTTCTGTCCGGTCTGCTTGCAATATCACGCAGAGATTCCAGATAGTAGCCGATGTTTTTAGGTTCATCAACTGTATTGGACAGGCGTCTTTTGACCGGTCTGATATGTTCGTTCTGTGGCCATACAGCCGGCATGACAGGAGCAGAAGATATACATGTACTTGTTTTCATATATGTTGGTTTTATTGGTTAGAAAAACAGGAGTCCGACAATGAAAAAGATAAATGCTATCCTGACAATCAGTAGAAGAGCTCTGAAAAGAAATCCTATGATTCCTCCGGTGAGCAGGAGCATTGCAATCATACCTGTAGGCATGATACCTTTGTCTGTCAGCATAAGTATTCCGATAACCAGTACCAGGGTTACCGCATGCTTGCTGATACTTTCGATAATCTGTAGTTCCATAATCCTTAATTTTATGAATGAATAATCCCATCGGGATGTGTTTTCCCGATTTTATAGGCCTCCGGCCTCTTGGATTGCCTTTTTGCGCAAGGCCTGGCAGGAAAAAATACCGGAGCGTAGCGAGGATGATTTTTTCCTGTCCAGCCAAGCCCTTCAGGGCAGCCTTGCGGCAAAAGGCAGGCAATCCAAGACCTTTGCCGCTTAAAAGCGGAAAAACAGATTCTTTTCTGTACGGACACAAAAAATGCAGACCTTACGGCCTGCATTCTTGTGGTTATATTGATATGGATGTTATTCTTCTTTTGTGGAATAGGTGTTGAAAATGTCATCGGTCATTTCCTTGGCGAGAGTCCTGATTCTATTAAGAAAGTCCTGCCCGGTTATCATTCCGCTTTCAAGTCCGGCCAGCTGTTTTTCCCAGTCTGCTGTAAGTGAAGTATCCGCAATTTTCTTTCCACGGATGGTTTCGTAGGTGAACATACCTTTCGGGGTCGGAACGATATATTTCCCTGAATAACGGATATACTTACGGTTAACCAGTGTACGGATGATATTGGTACGTGAAGATACCGTGCCCAGTCCGTTCAGTTCCATGTATTCCACCAGTTCTGCATCCGTGAACGGATCTACCGGCAGTTGTTTTTTGTGTACCATGTTGCATCCGCATACATTCAGGTTATCACCTTTCTTTACTTCGGGGAGTTCATTGACGGAATATCCTGATTTTTGGACCATGTCGGAACGCATGAACACGTCATGCCAGCCGGCTTCAATGATTCTTGTCTGTTCGGCCTTGAAATGTTGTGCCGCACAAACCGCTTCAACATTTGTCGTTTCTATACGGCACGGAGGCATGAATGTCTCAAGCATCCTTCCGGCTACAAGTCTGTAAACCTGCATTTCCTTTTCGGACAGATTTCCTGGACGGATACCTGTAATGATGATGGCATGATGTACATTGGCTTTTTCTGCGCTTATTACGTGGCGGGACAAATTGGATATATCAATACCTCCAGTTCCTTTAGCTGCAGGGAGCAGCTCCCATGATAGCAGACGCGCCATGATTTGTGGAAGCGAGTCAAACACATCCTCCGTCAGATAACGGCTGGAAGTCCGCGGATAGGAAATCAGTTTCTTTTCATAAAGGGACTGGGCGATGTCGTACACCTCTGATGCGGTAAAACCATAGCGGATGTTCGCTTCCTTCTGAAGTTGTGTCAGGTCAAGCAGATCCGGTGGAAGTATTTCCTTTACGCTGTGACTGATACCGGTAATCTGTGCCTGATGTGACAGCTTGCAGTCCTGAAAAAACATTGTTGCGGATTCTTTGTCGGGAAGATCCTGTGTGCGGCGCATCTTGAAGAGGATGCCGTCCTTTTGCAGGCTGATGTAGATGGGCCAGCTGTCCGATGAAATATGGTTCTCCCTCTCACGGTAGCGTCTGCTGATGGCAGCCAGTACCGGTGTCTGCACCCGTCCGAGGGAATTGTTGCCAAGGCCAGTCGCCTTGCACATGGCATAGCTGGCGTTAATTCCGAGAATCCAGTCTGCCTTGTTGCGACTGTCGGCAGAAAGGAACAGGCTGTCGTAACAGCTGTCCGGTTTCAGATTTTCCATGCCTTGACGTACAGATTCGTCGGTGAGAGAGGAAATCCACAGACGGAAACAGGGCTGTGTACAGTTCAGGTATTGATAGACATAGCGGAATGTCATTTCCCCGTCACGGCTGGCATCGGTAGCCGCAATGATGGTGTCGCATGCCTGAAACACTCTCTCGATTACCTTAAGCTGGAGCACGGCATCAATGTCCGGTATCCATCCGTTCTCGGTACGTGTATGACGTACCATCAGTTCAAATTCGGACGGGATGAAAGGAAAGTCATTCCGTTCCAGCTTCTGGGTTCCGTAGTCTTTCGGCATGGCCAGTGACAGCATGTTCCCGAAAGTCCACGTTATCATGTAGCCGTTTCCTTCCACATATCCGTTTCTTACTCTGGTTGCACCGATGATTCTTCCGATTTCTTTTCCTACACTTGGTTTGTCTGTTAATATGGCAATCATGATAAATTCTGTTTTTTATATCTTTCCATACGGTAAGTCCGTATGGAAAGAGAGATATGATACATTATGGATTTTTATTTATTCACCTGAAGGGTTGATACCGTTTATGCTGATGACCGGATTTCCATTCTCGTCTTCAATCAGACTGAGTGTGGCATCCATTGTAAGTGAAAATACAGGAGTCTTGATTTTAATGGACATGACATTGGTTTCCTCTCCCTGAAGGAGCAGGTCCATGTTTCCGTCCTTTTCAATTTGCGATCTGCTGATACCTACCGATTCCAGTTTCTCCCAGTCGATTTGTTCAGCCTTGTAGATATGATGATTGGTCTTGTTCATGTTCTTTCCTTTTTTAGTAGTTGATGATTTGAATTCTGTTTTGCTCAGACAGCCTGTTTTGCTCCCTTCTTCTGTTCCTGCTGCTGGGTATTGTCAGTCTGTGAAGCACGCTGTGAAGTATTGCGACGGACATCTGGATTCTCTTGGAAGAATTGCATTTGTCCAGTATTGGCATTGATTTTTATGTATGAATCGAACTGTTTACCATTGGGGCCTTTCATACCCGTTACGAGGATAGACTTTCCGTCCTGAAGATTTGCTCTTTCCTGTGCCGAAAGCAGGTGTCCGTAAACCTCAGCAGGAATGGCCGGTGCCTGTCGTTCGTTGAAACCGTCTGGAGTTCTGGAATACTGTGGTCTGCCACTTACCAGATCCAGCTTGACGAATGACGAGAATTCCTCACCTTTACGGTTGATCATGTTCTCCAGATAGATGGGTTGTCCTTTGCGTAACGCTTCCTTGTCCTCCGGTGTGAGTTGTACCGAACAGATTTCCTTCGGTATGTAGATTTCTCCCGTTTCCGGATTGTGTCGCGTATATTGGAGCCCTCCTGTAACCTTGTCCATGGTAACGAAGGAAGAAAACAGTTCACCGTTCTTTCTCTTCATATCCTCTACAAGGATGGTATGTCCTTCGTTCAACGCTTTGAGCTGCATGGGAGAAAGCGGTACACCGCCGAGCGTCTGCTGGTTGAAGGCCTGGTCTTTCGGGAAGATAAATTCGATGCCTCTTCTTTCCGCACTGTATTGCAGATTGGCATTAAACTCTTTACCCTGATTGGACTTCATCCCCTCTACGAATATCTGTTCTCCGTTTTTCAGTTTCTGGATTTCGTCCGGAGTCAGGGTTACCCCTTTGATTTCATTCGGGATATAGACATGCTCCTGTCGGACGGCTACCAGTTCGTTGGTATTCTTGTCGATGGAAATCAGACACGGCTCTGTCGTGTTGCCACGCAGGTTAAGGTCAGCCACGCGTCCCATGTTCCCGCTTTCACGCAGGTTCTTCTTGTCCTCTTCCGTGAAGATATGTCCGAAATAAGGACGTTCCAGTTCCGGCTCCTTTCTGATACCGTGGATGCCCAGCATGACCTGCCCGTCGTTGGAGATGAATGAAAGACGCGCATCCAGTTTGGCAGTCAGTACCCCAGGAATGTTGAGTGTCAGCGGCATGGTCCTGTTGGTCTTGTATCCTTTCAGCATGCTGTCAAGCTGTCCGGACTGCTCCAGCATTTCCTTGGATATGCCGAATTTACTCAGCTCCTCCCAGTTAATCATGTTCTCGTTGTAGCGGTACGTGGGTGTCTGCTGGCGTTGCGGTTCCTGCTGTTCGCGCCCCTGTGCGGCAGCTTCCACCTGTGATACCTGTTCAGGCTGAGCCTGCGTTGTCTGTTCCTGCTTCTTTGCCATTGTTGTTTCCTCCTCTTTTGTTTGACTGTTTTTCTGATTGTTTACTTTCGGTACGATTTCATAGCGTTTCAGGAATTCTTTTACCGCATCTGTCTTCTTGCCTTCGGCCAGTTCCTTGATCGCCTGTTTGTTCTGCTTGTAATCATTGAAGGTCATGCGGATAAGCCTGAAATGCGTAGGCTCCTTCAGCTGGCTCCAGAAATTCTTGATGAAGTTTTCGAGTATACTTGAATTCTTGTCGAATTTCAAGAATGAGTTCTCATTCTTCTCTTCTGGTGTAACCGTCTGATAATTGCCATTCTCGTCTGCCTTGCTGACCACTCCCAAACCCTCCTTTGGGTCATTCTTGTTATGTACCAGCAGAAGTTCGTCAATTTGTTCCACATAAGGCTTTTCCGGTTTCTTTGTCCGGCCTTGCCTTTTTTCCTTGTCAGGACTGTTTTCTTGTGCCATAATCTTTTGTTTTGAGTGACTACTTGATTTGTTTCACAGTCCAAATGTAAGATGATAAATTGAGTAAACATTTGATTTACAAACGGATGGCATTAGATGTCATTAGATGTCATCAAATGTCATACGAAGGATAGGAAAGAACGCAGAAACAGCAGAAAAAAAGGATGAAAAGAAGTAGAAAAAATAGGTGTAATAGGTGTAAAAGCATAGCGAAGCTACCGGACTATGCAGATCGGAGTGAGCTGAAATCCCTGTCTTATTTCGGGAGTTGATAGGCAGTCTATGTTTTTTATTAGGGAAGGTGGATATTCACAGTATTTGTGAGGCCATATATAAAATATAAGGATAGCCGCCTTAGATTTACGGTTATGCGTCACGTCGGTCGCAGTTAATCCCTGTAATCTTTTCTTTAATTCTAATCCGTTTGCCGCCGCATTCTTTTTCAGGTGAATTTTCATGGCGTAAGCCATAAGGAAAATTCTCCTGAAAAAAGGAATAAATGTGGCTGGCAAAGCAGGATTGGGATTTATCTTTGATGGAAGGGATAACTAAAATTTTAATCACGAAAAGTTTTATGTAGTGAGAGTGTTGAGTTTTAAGTTTTGTGAGAGATTATAGTCTCAACAAGTCCTTAATTACTAAAAAATGTGCGTTTACCATCACATTCTTATGTAATGTATTTTTTATAATATTGTTGTGTATATTTTGTTGTCAAATAATAAAGATAAATTTAAATTAAAAGATATAAAATATTTTTATTGTCCATTGTTTTAGTTTGCATACAGATGGGCTATTCACAGGTGAAGTATCCTATAGTAGATTTAGGTCAAAAAAATTGTTACAGTGATAATGGTAAGGTTGAAGAGCCAAAGTTGAGAGATGTTTTTTATGGGCAGGATGTATGTATTCAGGGTAACCAGCTAAAGTACAAGGATAACGGTGTGGATTTCTTCAACCTAAATGTGGTGGCATTAAAAATACTGAGGGATATTATGAGTAAGCTAGAATATGTTCTGGTAAACGTATCAGACAAAAATCTGTCAATAAAATGGGTTGGTATTTTTGATAAAGATGTAAAGAAAACAGATGTATCAAAGGAAAATTGTCATAAATGGAATCTAAAGGTAGATGATATTTTTATCATACATGAAGAGCTGTAATATACATTATGGCTCTCATAACATTTAAATTGAATTTAATTGTTAATATTATTGCTTGTAATTAGTTTTAAAATTTAGTTAATGTTTGTTTATATAGAGGTGATAAATAATGTGTTAACTATTATAGAATGTTTTTTTATATTCAAGGGGAGTATATCCTGTATATTTTTTGAAGACTTTTAAGAAATATGTTATATCATCAAATCCAAGAAAAAATGAAATCTCTTTTATTTTAATTTTATTACTAGCCAATAATTGTTTGGCCTCTTGTATTTTCAGTTCTTGAATATAGTGTGCAGGTGATACACCTGTGTAGTCCTTGAATAGTTTGCGGAACCATGAATAACTCATGTTTATTTGGGAAGCTACATCTTTAGCTGTTATTCCTTTCAGTAGATTTTCTCTTATTATAATTTTGGCTTTGTCTATTTGTTCTTCAGTAACTGTATCGAAACATCTGTTATAGTCATAATACATTGTCATGCCAAGAATCAGATTTGCTATGCCGGCAAGATATTGTTGGCATGCCGCTTTTTCTTCGTTGGCTACTTTTATAGCCTGATTATACAGGTTTACGATATTGTCTTGTACGCTTATCCTATATATTATTTGTTCTTTGTTGAAGAAATTGTTTTTGAATCTACTGTCCATATTTACACCTTCAAAACCAATCCACATTTCAGTCCATCCTGTTTTTTTGTCAGGCATGTAACTGTGCCATTGGTTTGGGCGAAGTATAATCATGTCGCCTTCCTTAATATCTATGCTATCCTCAGGTGAGGTAAAAAAAATCCCTTTACCTTTTATTATATATAGAAGTTGATAGCTGTCCAATTTCCTACCACGTGATGGGGTAAAGAAAAATTGTTCCGGATGACCTGTACGTGGTGGATATGTTTCGTAGTTCTTTTCAATAATTTCATATCCTACAGTATTTACCGTTATTCCCCAGTCCTTGTCTTTTTGGCTGCTGATAAGGTATTTATAGTTTTTTTTTATTTCGTTTCTCATGATATGGGAATTTTTGCAAAGGTATGTATTTTCATCAAATCTTCCATTTTAAATATCATATTTTACATATAGTTTGATTTGTTATATGGTTACTTTTGTCGCATAATAAAGTTAACCATTGTTTTTATGAAAGTATACTATTTTATCGCATTCGATTTAGGTGCTACAAGTGGCAGAACCATACTGGGAAAACTGGAAGGAGAGAAGCTAACCTTAGAAGAAATAACACGTTTCCCTAACCAAATGTTGCAGTGGAACGGACATTTCTATTGGAATATTTATTCATTGTATGAAAATCTGAAGAAAGGACTTTCGGAAGTAGCCCGTAAGGGAGTTCCTGTAACATCTGCAGGTATTGATACCTGGGGAGTGGATATCGTATGTGTAAGTCCCGATGGAGAATTGTGTGGTATACCATACGCATACAGAGACCCACAGACTATAGGAAAGAAAGAAGAATATTTCGATAAAGTGATGAGTTCTAAATATGTGTATATGCGCAGCGGCATACAGCACATGAATTTCAATACAATCTTCCAACTTTATGTGATGAATGGGCGTAAATGTAATTCAATGCAGAACGCAGATAAAATACTTTTTATTCCAGATGCGTTGAACTATATGCTTACAGGAAAGAAAGTTACAGAATATACCATAGCATCTACTTCAGGTTTGTTAAATCCGGAGTCAAGAGACTGGGATGATATGTTACTTAAGAGTGTTGGAGTAGATAGAGAAAAGTGGGCTTCTATTGTAAAGCCTGGTACTGTGATTGGAAATATTACTGACGAACTGGCCGAAGAACTCCAAATACGACCTGTTCCTGTTGTTGCTGTGGCAGAACACGATACAGCTTCAGCTGTTGCTGCAATCCCAGCCTTGGATAAAAACTTTGCTTATCTTAGTTCAGGTACATGGTCACTTATGGGTATTGAAACAGAACATCCGGTGGTAAATGAAAAAACTACTGAATACAATATTACAAATGAAGGAGGTGTGGACGGCACAATCAGGCTTCTTAAAAATATTACTGGTATGTGGATTGTGGAACAGTGTCTGAAGCGCTGGAAGAAGGACGGTATAGAATATTCTTATCCTGAAATGGTAAAGATGGCTTCCGAAGCAGAGGGCTTCAAATGCTTTATCGATCCTGATGATGCTCTGTTTGTCAATCCTGCAGATATGCCAGAGGCTATCAATGAATATTGTAAAAGAACAGGACAGGCTGCACCTCAGACTCATGCAGCTTATATAAGAATGATTTTCGAGAGTCTTGCAATGAAATATCGTGAGATACTTGATGTATTCAATACATTGGCAGAGAATCCCATTGAAAAACTTCATGTTATAGGAGGAGGTTCAAGAAATGTACTTCTTAATCAGTTTACTTCAAATGCTATAGGACTTCCTGTTATTGCAGGCCCTGCTGAGGCTTCATCTGTAGGAAATATCATGCTACAGGCTAAAGCTGCCGGAATTGTAAATTCGCTTCAGGAAATGAGAAATGTAATTTCAGCAAACGTAGAGCTTTCCATATATAATCCTATGGATTCAGAAAGCTGGAGTGAAGCATATCAGAAGTATCTGGAAATCATAAACAAGTAATAAAATAAAAATCATAAACTTATAAACTTAAAAACCATGAAAGAAGAATTAATTGTAAAATCGTACGAGATTGCAAAAGAACGTTATGCAGCATTAGGTGTAGATACAGACAAAGTATTGGAACAGATGCAGAATTTCCACCTTTCACTTCATTGTTGGCAGGCTGATGATGTAGCCGGTTTTGAAGTACAGGCAGGACAGCTTAGCGGAGGAATTCAGGCTACAGGTAATTATCCTGGAAAGGCAAGAAACATTGACGAACTTCGTGCTGATATCATAAAGGCTAAATCAATGATTCCGGGAACACACCGTCTGAATCTTCACGAAATATATGGTGATTTCCAGGGTAAGGTAGTAGACCGTGATGAAGTTGACACAACTCATTTCCAGAGCTGGATAGAATGGGGTAAGGAAAACAATATGAAGCTTGACTTCAACACTACATGTTTCGGTCATCCGAAGAGCGGAAACCTTTCACTTTCAAATCCAGACAAGGGTATTCGTGATTTCTGGATTGAACACAGCAAGCGTTGTCGTGCCATTGCGGAAGATATGGGTAAGGCTCAGGGCGATCCATGTATCATGAACGTATGGGTACACGACGGTAGCAAGGATATTACTGTAAACCGTATGAAGTATCGTGAAAACCTCAAGAACTCTCTTGACGAGATTTTCGCAACTGAATACAAGAACATGAAGGACTGTATCGAATCAAAAGTGTTCGGTATCGGACTTGAAAGCTACACTGTAGGTTCAAATGAATTCTATGTAGCTTATGGAGCACAGAACAATAAAATGGTAACTCTTGATACTGGGCACTTTCACCCGACAGAAAGCGTGGCAGACAAGGTATCTTCTCTCTTGCTTTATGTTCCAGAACTGATGCTTCATGTAAGCCGTCCTGTTCGTTGGGACTCAGACCATGTAACTATAATGGACGATCCTACACTTGATTTGTTCAGTGAAATCGTTCGTTGTGACGCTCTCGACAGAGTTCATTACGGTCTCGACTATTTCGATGCTTCAATCAATCGTATAGGTGCGTATGTGATTGGTAGCCGTGCTGCACAGAAGAGTATGGTACGTGCATTGCTTGAACCATTGGCTAAACTTCGTGGATATGAAGCTAATGATATGGGATTCCAGCGTCTGGCTCTTCTTGAAGAAGCTAAGGCATTGCCTTGGAATGCAGTTTACGACATGTTCTGCCTGAAGAATGGGGTGCCTGTAGGCAATGAATTTATAGCAGAAGTCGAAAAGTACGAAGCTGAAGTTACTTCAAAACGTTGATAAAATGGATGTTTTATTAGGTTTATTAATAATAGCCATAGGCAGTTTTGGCCAGTCCAGTTCATATGTTCCAATCAAGAAAATCAAATCTTGGGAATGGGAAAACTTCTGGTTGGTACAAGGCATATTTGCCTGGTTGGTATTTCCACTTCTCGGAGCACTCTTGGCGGTGCCCGAGGGTGGTTTCCTTTTTTCGTTACTATCGTCAGGAGGAGCCCTGAAGGCAATAGTATATGGAGTGTTGTGGGGAGTAGGCGGACTTACATTCGGGCTAAGTATGCGCTATCTTGGCGTGGCTTTGGGACAGTCTATTTCTTTAGGAACATGTGCAGCTTTCGGTACGTTGTTCCCTACTCTTATGGCCGGTACTGATTTGTTTCATGGCGAAGGACTTGTACTTCTTTTAGGTGTATGTATCACTCTTGCCGGTATAGCTGTTATCGGTTATAGTGGTTCTCTTCGTTCGCAGTCAATGAGTGAAGAAGAAAAGAAAGCGGCAGTTAAAGACTTTGCCCTTACCAAGGGACTTCTTGTAGCTCTTCTAGCAGGAGTTATGAGTGCATGTTTTGCACTTGGGCTTGATGCTGGAACTTCTATTAAGGAGGCTGCCTTATCAGCCGGTGTCAATCCTCTTTATGCCGGATTACCGGTCATTCTGTTGGTTACTTTTGGTGGTTTCCTTACCAATGCAGTTTATTGTTTCTGGCAGAATATAAAGAATGGAACAACAAAAGACTATTTCAAGGTCTCTCCCTCACAGTTTATCAACAATGTGTTGTTCTGCATGCTTGCAGGAGTATTATGGTATTCACAGTTCTTCGGTCTGGAAATGGGTAAAAGCTTCTTTACTGACAATGCTGTCCTTATGGCATTTGCTTGGAGCATACTTATGTCGTTTAATGTTGTCTTTTCAAATTTATGGGGAATTATCCTGCGCGAATGGGCAGGGGCAGACCGCAAGACTCTTGTTACTTTAGGTATAGGTTTATTGATTTTGATATTCTCAATCTTCTTCTCGTCGCTGGTATAGAAGATTATTAAAATGATGTTTAAACAGTATTTAATTATAACTTAACGATGGTTTACAACAATTCAATTTCAGGAATTATCTCTCAGATAGCTGAAGTAGCCGGTTACCTTTGGGAACGCGGATGGGCTGAACGTAATGGTGGTAATATATCTTATAATATTACAGATGTAGTGGATGAGGCAATTACTTCCCTCAAACCACTTGGAGAAGCAATTGTACTTCCTCAGCCTGTAAAGAACTTGTGCAGTAATTATTTTATAGTGACAGGTACAGGTAAAAGAATGCGTTATGTACATTCTAATCCGATGAAAAATATGTCAATAATACGTATATCTGCTGACGGTACATATTATGACATCATTGCAGAAGAATATATACGTCCTACTTCAGAATTGCCTTCACATTTGATGATACATGACTATCTTATCGGAAAAGGTAGAAATAATAAGGTCGTTGTTCACACACACCCTATAGAACTTGTAGCTATGACTCATAATCCGGCTTTCCTAGAGAAAGATGTATTGAGCAAGATCCTTTGGAGTATGATACCGGAGACACGTGCTTTCTGTCCGAAAGGTTTAGGAATAGCTAGATATCAGTTGCCAGGTTCGGTAGTCCTTGCAGAGGAAACTATCAAACAGCTTGACGAATATGATGTCGTAATGTGGGAAAAACACGGTGCCGTAGCTGTTGGTGGGGATTTGATTGAGGCATTCGATATGATAGATACATTATCAAAATCAGCCAAAATCTATGAGTCTGCTTGTTCAATGGGATTTGTACCAAAAGGAATGACAGACGAACAAATGGACGAACTTAAACGAGTGTTTAACCTGTAAAATTCATTGTTATGGTAAATAGATTTGTATTGAACGAAGTATCTTACTTTGGTCCCGGAGCCAGAGAAGTTCTTCCAAAAGAAACATCACGTCTTGGCTTGAAAAAGGCTTTTGTAGCAACAGACAAGGATTTGATAAAGTTTGGTGTTGCCGATAAAGTATTATCAGTTTTGCGTAATGCCAATATCCCATACGAAGTTTTCAGCGAGATCAAACCTAATCCTACGGTTTCTAACGTTAAGGCTGGTCTTGCAGCATATGCAGCTTCAGGTGCTGATTTCATTATTGCCATTGGTGGCGGTTCGTCAATGGACACAGCCAAGGCTATTGGTATCATAACCAATAATCCTGAGTTCTCCGATGTAGTATCTCTGGAAGGAGTTGCCGATACAAAGAAGAAGTCAGTTCCTATCATAGCCCTTCCAACTACAGCTGGAACAGCTGCAGAAGTTACTATCAACTATGTTATTACTGACGAGGAAAACCACAAGAAGATGGTTTGTGTCGATCCTAATGATATCCCTGCTATTGCCATAGTCGATGCCGAACTTATGTACACTCTTCCAAAGAGTCTGACAGCAGCAACAGGTTTGGATGCTTTGACTCATGCCATCGAAGGTCTTATCACTAAAGGTGCATGGGAGATGAGTGACATGTTTGAAATCAAGGCGATCGAGATGATAGCACGCTATCTTGAAACAGCAGTGAATGAACCAAATAATGCCGAAGCACGTAATGGTATGGCTGTTGCACAGTACATAGCCGGTATGGCATTCTCTAACGTAGGTTTGGGAGTAGTACACGGTATGGCTCATCCATTGGGAGCAATCTTCGATATACCTCACGGTGTGGCGAATGCACTTTTATTGCCAACAATTATGGAATTCAATGCTCCGGCCGCCTTGGATAAGTATGTTGATATTGCCAAGGCTATGAATGTATATTCAGCCGGAATGACAAAGGAAGAAGCTGCAGATGCAGCTGTCAAAGCGGTTAAGGAATTGTCAGTACGTGTAGGAATACCTCAGCATCTTTCAGAATTGGGAATTAATGCTGAAGATCTTCCTCGCCTTGCGAGGGCAGCATATGCAGATGTATGTACTCCTGGTAATCCGCGTGAGGTGACAGAAGAGATAATCCTTGAACTTTACAAGAAGACTTTGTAATTACACCCATATTAGTTTGTTTATCAATCCTGCAATGAATATTTTATTCTTTGCGGGATTTTTTTGTGTTTATATTTATAACTATATGTATTTTTCGTTCATAGTGTATGATTTGTACATATTTGAGTGATATTTTCTATCTTTTGCCCGTATCGTATTCGTAAAAGACTTTATTACTTCTGATATTTGTTATCAAAATAAATGTTTAATAAAGTATTATGAAAACTACGGTATTAATAGTGAGTTTGATCCTGCTCTCTGCTTGTACAGAAAGTAAAGTAGAAAAGGTAAATCAAGAGAATGAATTCGTTGAGAATATTGTCTCAAGAATGACCATTGATGAAAAAATAGAGCAAATGGTGCAGGATGCTCCATATAATGAAAGACTTGGCATTCCAAGAATGATGTATAGTGAATGCCTGCATGGATTATGGTTGGATGGCGCTACAGTTTTCCCTCAGGCTATAGCTTTAGGATCTACTTGGAATCCTGAGTTGATAAAAAAAATGACATCATATATAGCTAAAGAAGCAAGAGGGATTGGTGTTACTCATTGTTATTCTCCGAATCTGGATGTCAGCATAGGAGATGCACGATATGGACGAATTGAAGAATCATATGGTGAGGATCCTTATTTGGTTAGTCGTATGGGAGTAGCCTTTATAAAAGGTCTTCAAGGAGAAGGAGATGAATATTTGGATGAGAATCATATAATTGCCACAGCCAAACATTTTGTTGCATATCCGGAAAATCGTACAGGATTAAATGGTGCCTTTTCAGATGTGTCTTTACGTCGATTATATGAAATTCATTTTCCTTCTTTTGAGGCTGCTGTAAAGGAAGCTAAAGTTGGAAGTTTGATGCCGGCACATCAGGATTTAAATGGTGTACCATGTCATGCTAATTCATGGCTGATTAATGATGTATTGCGCAAGGAATGGGGCTTTGATGGTTTTCTTATATCTGATAACACAGATGTTGGACGTTTACGGACAATGCATAAGATTGCCAGCAACAAAACAGAGGCTGCCGTTTTGGCTATGAAAGCCGGTGTTGATATGGAATTGGTTATAGGAAAAAATCCGGATCAACTTTCTTATACAATGGATGTCCTGGAAGATACTATTCTTAAAGACAGATCTTTAATGAAATATGTTGACGCTAATGTTAAGCGTATCATTACTGCAAAATATCGTCTTGGTATGTTTGAAAGTGCCCCTGCAATTTCAAATGATATGATTGTTGAAAGTAGCGAAGAAGCGCAGCAATGTGCACTTGATGTTGCCCGTAATGCAGTTATTCTACTAAAGAATGATAATAATATTCTTCCTTTGGATAAATCGAAAATAAAGTCTATTGCTGTTATTGGCCCTAATGCTTCAGAAACCATAAGGAATAACAGATATATTCAGACTGGAAGTTATTCCGGTATGCCACCTTATTATACATCTGTTCTGGAAGGAATCAGGAATAAAGTTGGCGATAAAGTTAAAGTAAACTATGCAGAAGGTTGTGACTTCTTTTCAAATTCTAAAGCAGGATTTTCACAGGCTGTAAATGCTGCGCGTAATTCGGATGTTGTTGTTCTCGCAGTTGGAGGTTGCTCGTTGACTTGTGGTGAAGGTCACGACCGCGATGATATAAATCTTGTAGGTGTACAGAGTGAATTAATTGAAGCAATATCAAAAACAGGCAAACCTATTGTTATGATTATGATAAATGGTCGTCCTCTGGATATTGAGAAAGAAGTAGGAATGGTCGATGCTTTGATTGAAGGATGGTATCTTGGTATGCGTACCGGTGATGCTTTGGCAGATGTTATTTTTGGAGACTATAATCCGGGTGGAAAGCTTACAGTTTCTTTCCCACGAAATGTAGGACAACTTCCTGTAACATATTTGCAGAAGCCTGATTTTGTAGGTTCAGGTAAAGGTCAGTATCAGGATTCTTCCAAAGAACCTTTATTTCATTTCGGTTATGGTATGAGTTATACCAAATTTGAATATTCAAAGCCTGTGTTATCTTCATCAAGAATAAAGGCCGGTGAAAGTGTAAAACTTAAGATTGACGTTAAGAATATTGGTGAGTATGATGGTGACGAAATAGTTCAGGTATATATTAAAGATGATTATGCTTCTGTAGGCAGATATAATAAGATGCTTAAGGCTTTCGATAGAGTACATATAAAGAAAGGAGAGACCAAAACAGTAGAATTTGAGCTCACTCCTGATAAATTTGAATTATATGACGTTAATATGAAAAAGACAATTGAGCCAGGAACATTTACAATATTTGTTGGCTCATCATCTCGTGAGCAGGATCTTAAACAGATTGTATTGACTGTAAAATAGTTTTCAATAGGTAACAATAATATTTATTTATGATTGGCAAATCAAGATTATTTTTGGTTTTTATTACATGTTTTATAGCTGTTCATGCATCATCGCAAACCAAGGTTACAGACTTGGTTTGCGAGTATATGCATAATCCAGTAGGAATAGATATAAAAACGCCGAGGCTCAGTTGGAAGCTGATATCTGATAAACACAATATTTCTCAGAAAGCGTATGAAATCAAGGTCGCATATTCTGAAAAAGATCTTAAAGCAAACAATAATTTATTATGGTATTCAGGAAAGGTTGAGTCTTCTGCTTCTATTCATGTTCAATATCAAGGTCAGCCAATACCATCTTTTAAGAAAGTTTATTGGACTGTAAGAATATGGGATAATAAAGGAAAGTTATCATCTTGGAGTGAACCCTCAACATGGGAGACCGGAGTTATGGATGATGGACAATGGAATAGGGCATCATGGATTTCAGTACATGATGAAGGTAAAATAACAACTTCACTTCCTTCACAATACTATCGTTATGATTTTAATCTTGAGAAGAAAGTTAAGCAGGCAAGAGTCTATATAACTTCATTAGGAACGTATAAGTTGTTTTTGAACGGTTCAAAAGTAAGCAATTATATATTTGGTCCAGGTTGGACAAGTTATCATAAACGTTTACAATACCAGACATACGATGTAACGGAAATGTTGGATAAAGATAATGCTATAGGTGTTATGCTTGGCGACGGATGGTATCGCGGACGTATGGGTTGGCAGAACGACAGGGCATATTATGGCAATCGGTTGGGATTGCTTTTTATGATGCATCTTATATATTCAGATGGTACTGAAAAATGGATAACTTCAAATAAGGATTGGAAATGGTCTTACGGACCGATTATGTGGTCAGATCATTATGATGGAGAATGTTATGATTTGAACAAAGAACTTACGGGTTGGAATCTGGCTGATTACAATGACGGAGAGTGGCATAAAGTAGAACTATTGGATGTTACGAAAGACAATCTTGTAGCCAATGTTAATGAACTTCCTAAGATTATAAAGGAACTTAAACCAATAGATGTGTTTATTTCTCCTAAAGGGGAATTAATAGCAGATTTGGGACAAAATATAGTCGGTAACATTCGTCTGAAAGTTAAGGGACTTCCGGGAGATACTATAGTAATGAAGTATGCCGAAGTCCTTGATAATGAAGGAAATTTCTATACAGCAAATCTTCGAAGTGCTAAGGCAACAGACTATTTGATATTGAAAGATGAGTCGGAAGTCGTTTATGAACCGAACTTTACTTTTCATGGTTTCAGATATGTTCATTTGCAGGGACTGCGTAATCCACTTCCCAAGGATGATTTGACAGGTCTTGCCATACATTCTCCTATGAGAGAAACCGGTCATTTCGAGTGTTCTGATTCTTTATTGAACAGACTACAGAAAAATATTGAATGGGGACAGAGAGATAATTTCCTTGATGTGCCTACAGACTGTCCTCAACGAGATGAACGGTTGGGATGGACAGGCGATGCTCAGGTATTCAGTATGACTGCTGCATATAATTTTGATGTCGCGACATTCTATACCAAATGGCTTAAAGATCTGGCTGCAGACCAGCTTGAAGATGGTAGGGTACCCGTTGTAATACCTGACGTAGTTCCAAAATTAAAAGGAAGTGCCGCCTGGGCAGATGCTGTGATAATAGTTCCATGGACAATGTATAGGGTATATGGTGACATACGTATTCTTGAAGAACAATATGACAGCATGGTAAAATGGGTGGAATACATGGCGAAAAAGGCTGGTAAAAGTTATCTGTGGAAAAATGATTTCCATTGGGGAGACTGGCTTGCTTTCACATCAACAAGGTCAGATTATCCTGGAGCTACAACAGAAAAAGACTTGATTGCCAATTCTTATTTCAGATACAGCTCAATGCTGTTATCAAAAATAGCCTCTATTATAGGAAAACATGAGGATTCACGAAAGTGGGCTGAATTGTCAGAAAACGTGAAGAGTGCTTTTATTAAAGAGTTTGTCACTCCAAACGGACGATTGGTATCACATACCCAGACAGCATATCTGCTGGCATTGTCTTTTGACATGTTGCCTGATTCTCTTAAACCAAAAGCAGCAAATTATCTTGCTCAGGATGTGGAAAAGTTCAAACATCTTACTACAGGTTTTGTAGGAACCCCATTATTGTGTAACGTTTTGTCTGATATTGGTCGGGATGATTTGGCTTTTATGTTATTGATGCGTAAAGAATATCCATCCTGGTTGTATCCGGTAACAAAAGGTGCAACTACAATATGGGAAAGATGGAACTGCATACTGCCTGACGGTTCTTTCCATCCTATGGGTATGAACAGTTTCAATCATTATGCCTACGGGGCAATAGGTGAATGGATGTATAGCTATATTGGAGGAATAAAATCCAATCCTGAATATCCGGCTTACAAATACTTCACACTATCACCTCATGTCGGAGGTGGGCTTAATTATGCTAAAGGTGAACTTATTACCATGTATGG